>JAZNWD010000023.1:0-14032 GCA_045593185.1 Elusimicrobiaceae bacterium
AATGCGATTTTTATACAAATTTGCATGTTTATAAATTGATATTAAAAAAATAAATTATTAAAAAATAAATATTTTTAAATTAAATATTAAATATTCTTATAAATATTAAAATAAAAAATATTTAAAAATTAAGTATTTTTAAAAATTATACATAAAATTATGAACTCAAAAACAACTATTTGTAATTTGGCTTTGGCTTATTTAGGGCAAGCCCCTATCAGCTCATTACAGCAAAATAATGAGCCCGCGCGTTGGTTACAGCTCTTTTATGAACCTGTGCGTGATGAGGTATTGCGTACCCATAACTGGGCCTTTGCAACGGTAGAAAAGCCCCTGGTGTGTGTGCAACCCCCGGCTGCTGCCGGGGGGGAGTATCTGTACCAGTATCCGGCTGATGCATTATTCATCCGCCGCGTTTATGTGGCGGCAGATGCGGGGAAAAACCTCGCTTTTACGGAACGTTTTGATCCAACCCTGAATCAACGGGTATTATGTGCCGCTCAGCCCCATGCCGTGGCCTGTTATACTCGCCGGATTACGGACGAAACCCAGTTCGACCCGGCCTTTGTAAAGTGTTTTGCGCTGGCGTTAGCGTGTGATTGCGCGCTGGCTTTAACCGGGGACATAGAACTGGCGGCACAATTGCAACAAAAATACACCCTCTATTTAGAGGAAGCCCGCCGGGTGAATATGTCCGAACGGGTGGCTTTTTTGCCGCAAGAAGACGCTTTTAGTGAGGTGCGCTGATATATGTTGCGAACATTGCAATCTTCTTTCATTGGAGGGGAAATCAGCCCCTCTCTGCAAGCCCATACCGATACGTCAGCTTATCATACATGGCTGCGCACCGCCAAAAATATGTGGGTGCACCCGCAGGGTGGAATTTCCAACCGTCCGGGTACGCAGTATATGGGAAGTGCCAAATCGACGGGGGAAAGAGCGCAGCTTTTCCCATTTGTGGTAAGCAGTAGCGAAATGTATGTGATAGAAGCCGGGGAGAAATATTTCCGTTTTTATACCGATAACGGCCCCGTGCAGGACGGAAACGGAAATGTGTTAGAGTTGCAAACCCCTTACCCGGCGCAGGCACTGGAGACGTTGCGCACGGCGGCTTATCACCGTACGTTATACTTGGCGCATGCCGATTATCCGTTGATGCAACTAATATGCACGGCCCCGGGGCAATTTTCGTTGGAGCCAGTGCCTTTAATTGACGGGCCGTTTCAGCCGCAAAATACGGACGAAACCAAACAGATGCGTCTGTATCCGCAAACCACAACGGTTACCAGCGAAGGGGTAGCCGCGCAAGTTTCCTTCCAGCCCGTTAATTATGCCGATTGTATGGTATGGGCCTACTTTAATGGAGAATGGTTCTACGCCAGCGAAGATTTTGGGCTCAATACGGCTGCGTTGGTTCAAGCGTTTAATACGGCCTATGGTTCGCAAGGGTTTACGGCGCAAAATTTGGGCGGAATCATTCACATCGTTTCTCCGGTTTCAACCGGGGGAAATTGGAACGGAAAAACCATTGTGCTGGAGTATCACCGCGGTTTTTCTTCTACGCCTGTTCATACACTCACGCAAACATTAAGCGGCGGGGAAAATGCCGGTACGCAGACGGTTCCCCAAGCAGGAAGATATATTTTAGAAAGTAATGAAAATTACTTTGTGCCGCAACATGTAGATACACTTTTTTGTGTGACGCACACGGTGGATGCGCAATATCAAAGCGGTACTTTGGGGTATGAAGCCGTGTCGGCGGCTATTTCGTCCGGGAGTGATTGGACGTTACGTACCAGCGGAACATGGACGGGGACCGTTCATGTGGAAGTTTCTAAAGATTTGGGGCAAACTTGGCAGACGGTGAAAACCCTTTCGCGTGCGAGCGGAGATAGTAATTTTTATCTGAGTGGTAATTTAAATGACGCGGAAAATTTATTTAAAGTGCGTGTGCGTTCAGGGCAAATTACCGGGGAAATAGGATACGAACTGAGTGCCGACTCGTTTGTGCAGCGGGGCATCGTAAAAGCGATTAGTTACGTATCGGCCACTGAGCTGGTGGTATCGTGCGAGCGGGCGTTTGGTTCCTCGGCGTGGAGTGCACAGTGGGCGGAAGGATCTTTCGGCCCTGCCTCGGGATATCCGGCGTGTGTATTTTGTTTTCAGGATCGTTTGGGGTTGGCCGCTACGCGTCAAGAACCGCAAACCTTGTGGTTTTCTAAAACGGGAAATTGGACGGATTTCGGCCGTGCGCGCGATACTTTGTTGGACACGGATGCACTGTCCATTCGTTTATCGGGCGGGCAATTAAACGCTGTTCAAGCGGTATGTGTGGCCAATCGGCTCCTCATTTTTACAACGGGGGGAGCGTGGAGTTTATCGTGTAATGGCTCTTTTGCGTTGGATCATATTCAGTTAGAAGCGCAGGGTTCCTGCGGGGCGAGTGCGGTGAACCCCGTGATGGCAGGCGGGCGAATTTTATTCGTGCAAACCGGCGGCCGGGTGGTGCGCGATTTTTATTACGATTATGCCTCTTCGTCTTATGTCAGCGATGATCTGACGTTGCGTGCGCGCCATTTGTTTGAAGAAACTTCCATCACACAGATGGCCTTTGCGCAGGGAGGGGATCCGCTCGTGTGGTGTGTATGCCAGGACGGTAAATTTTTGTCGCTGACCTATCTGCCGGAGCAAGGCATTTACGCGTGGACACAACATCAAACGCAAGGCCTTGTACGTAGTATATGCCTGCTTCCTCAGCCGGGGCAGGAAGAAGTATGGCTGCTGGTGCAACGCGGCACACAGTATTTTGTGGAACGGATGTTCCCGCGTGTGTTGTCCGCGCAAGCAGACAAAAGTGTATTTTTGGATGCCGCCGTGGTACGCGCTTTTCAAACGGCACAAACGGCTGTAACGGGGCTTGCGCATTTAAACGGGCAAACCGTTTGCGCCTTGGCCGACGGGAATGTGGTGCCGGACTTAACCGTAAGTAATGGACAAATCACCTTGCCGTTTGCGGCCCAAGAAGTGCAAGTGGGGCTTGGTTACACCAGCCAACTATGTACATTACCCGTTATGCAACAAGGGCGCCCGCACCGTATTGTGGAAGTGAAACTTTGGCTTTTAAATAGCCGGGGCGGCCAAGTAGGGCTTGACACGGGAGTACCTACGCCGTTGGTACAACGTACACAGGAAGCGTATAATACGCCGGTTTCCTTACAAACCGGACAAGTAACCGTACCTTTAGCCGGGCGAACGGATGCTACTTCGGGGATCGTGATTGAACAAGGCGATCCGCTCCCGCTGAGCGTACTTCGTTTGGATGTAAAAGCCGCTTAAATTATAACAAGGAGATAACTATATGATTGAAATCGGAACGGGTTTTTTGAAAGCGTGGTCGTCTGCCAGCCAGGCACAACGTTCTCGGAAAAACCAGTACCGCGCCTGGGAACAACAAGCGCAGGAAAAATTAGAAGATCTGCGCCAGACGCAACAAGAAAAAACCGCGTATCTGTTTCGTACGACGGCCGAGAGAACACGCCAAGCGTATGAAAATGCACGGGCCGAACTTGCCCGCCAACAAGCCGCGTGGGCGGCCCATGGATTGACCCTGCAGTCTGCCTCTGCGGACGAAGCAGCGCGTAATATGCAAACGCAAGCTGCGTTGCAAGCGGCAAAAGAACAAACTGCTTTGCAAACAACAGCCGCCGCGCAAGAGCAGGAGTATGATACCAAGTGGCAACAGTTGCTACAGGCCATGCGGCAGTATCGTCGGGCAGGCAATAAAAAAGGCCGTCTGGGCCGCTTGGGCAATGCATTGGCCTCTTTATTTAAATAACAGGAGAAGAAGATGACCATCAGTTCACAAATTTGTAAACGAATTTATCAGGCCGACGGAGAAAACCGTACTTGGGAGTACGACTTCCCTATTTTGTCTGCCGCTAATTTGTATGTATATGTTACTTCACCCGATGGTACAGAAGAAAAAATTACCACCGGATATGAAGTAAATACCTTGCAAAATACGCTCACGTATCCCACGTTGGCCAGTGGGTTGGATCCCTTGCCATCCGGATACAAGATCACACTTGTGCGCCAAAGCGAGTTGACGCAAAATATCCACCTTACCCAGCAAGGAACGTTGGACGCAGCTGAGTTGGAACACGGTTATGACAAACTTACTTTGCAGGTGCAAGAACTGGCCGAACAAACCCAGCGCAGTATTAAATATGCGGTTTCTTCGGGGAAGACCGGGACGGATGCCGCTGCGTTTTTGGCGGAACTGGCCAACTCACAAACAACGGCTTTAAATAATGCGTTGGATAGCGTGGCACAAACTAAAACCCAGTTGGAACAAACCGTTGCGCAAGAGCAAACGGCCCGTCAAAGTGCGGACAGCGCTTTGCAAAGTGCCGTGAATGCCAAACAAAATGCCTTAACCACAGCTCAACAAACCGCAGTGGATAGCGGGATCACGTCGACGGCGGTGGCGCAAATTGCAACCAATCAAGAAAATATTGAAGCATTGGATGCCGAACTGGACGAAACGCGCCCTTGGCAAAAGCCCGCCGAATGGGTGGATATCCGTAGCGGTGCTGTTCCGAACAGCGTGTATTTTTTAGTGGGGCATAGTGCCGATTATACCACCTACCCCAAGTTTTCAATCAATGCTTCGGTAAGCACTGCCGCTAACACGTATGATGTGTTTGTAGACGGGATAAAGCAAGCTACCACCGCCAGCGGAAGTGTTACTACGCTAGATTGGCAAACACTGGCACTTACGTCGGGTTGGGATGTAACATATCCGGCCGCACTTAAAACACACGTTATCCGCATTACGCCGACGGTCAGCACGGATACGTTTACTGCCTTACACGGTAACAGCGCCGCCGGTAGTTATCAAGGGGTGCTGTGGGTGCATTTCAATGTGAACAATGCGCTAAATTTGGAGAAATTCCTTGCCGATACGGGCACTGCTTATAGAAATAACGTGTGCGAGGCAGTTACTTCGGCTACGGGGGAATTGCTTGTTACAGGTTCCATAGACGGTTTTGCGCGGTATGGTAGTAGTCTTAAAGAAGTACCAGCTTTTAATTTGTCGGGTGGATATGTTACGGCTTATAGGTCTTTCCAGGGTACGGCTTTAAAAAGACTTGTATTTAAAAATGGGTCTTTGTCCGGGAACCAAACTTTTCAAAGTTGCCCCGTCAAAGAAATTATCACGGAAAATGCCTATTTTTCAGCTGCCAATTATTTTTTAAATTATGCTTCGTCTTTAAAGAAATTACCTAATTTAAAGTTAAGTTCGAATATGGGGGATGCTTTTGCCGGATTGACTTCCCTTGAAAATACTTTCATAGATGCAAGCCAAGTAACCGGGCTAAAGAAAATTACTTTCACAGGATATGCCGATAGAATTGTGGCGTTGAAAGGAATAACTGTTTCCGACCAAGCTCCGTTTGACGGCACTAGCCCGCAATTGGATGTGAAGTATACACAGCTAGACCGCGCGGCCCTTGTAAACCTGTTTAACTCTTTGCCGACGGTAACGGATTCCCAGGTGTGCAACATTACAGGATGTAGCGGGGCCGGTGATTTGACGGCAACGGATTTAGCCATTGCCACGGATAAAGGGTGGACGGTAACCCGTTAGGAGGTTTTATGGTATATAAGAAAGTTCAAAATGAAGAAGGCAATTATATGGATGCGCAGCAGACACGCTGGGATATTTTGGAAGCGCACGAAGCGTGGACCCCGCAAGGCAAAAACGTGGGTTGGAATGAATTTGCCAACCTGGAAGCCGCCGCACAAGCGTATGGGCTTATCAAAGAGGATGAAGTATGAATGGCGAGATGATCAACCTCATTTGGGAATTGGCGGCCGTTATCTTTGCTTGTGGTGCCGTGTGGGGGGAATTGAAAGCCATCCGTAAAGATATTGCACGCCTTGAGGAAAAGCAAGACAAGTACAACCACCTGCAAGAGCGAGTAGCAAAAATTGAAGCAAAAATGGAGATTGCGCATGATTGAAAAATGGTTGAAATATACGCAGCGTTACGAAGGGCTGAACATCATGCCCTATAAATGCCCGGCCGGGCATTGGACCATTGGATATGGGCATAATTTGGAAAACGGAATCAGTAAAGAGGCGGCGCAGTTTATCTTGCTGCAAGATGTATACGCCGCACAAAAAGCGGTCCGCCAACAATTTGAGGGCTGGTATAAGTTGGGCGAAGTACGTCAGTTTGTGCTAGTGGATATGTGCTTTAACATGGGCATTGGCAAATTGGCTGCCTTCAAAAAAATGTGGGAGGCCCTTAAGCGCGGGGATTATACCGCCGCCTCTTACGAAATGTTAGACAGCCGCTGGGCCGGGCAGGTCGGGCGGCGCGCCAGAGAATTGGCCGAAATGATGAGAACAGGAGAATATCTATGACATTTATTACGCAACATTATGACGAAGTATTACAAATTGTCGGGGCGGTGGTAGCCCTGGCTACGCTCGTTGTAAAATTAACCCCCACGCAAAAAGACGATAACGCGTTGGGCAAGATTATTAAAATTTTGTCTGCGCTGTCTTTGTGCAATGCCGACGGATCATTTATCGGCAAAAAGGATTGCTAAAATGTACGGATTGTATGGCATTGCCCTGCTGCTGGGGGGGATTGGGATATCCGTGCTGGTGTGGCTGGCAAGCAAAAACGGCCGCAACGCGCAGCGGCTTGAAATGCTAAAAGCCGAACTTAAAAAACAAGCGGAGGAACAGAAACGTGCACAACAAATTACCCATCACGTGTATGCTCTTAGTGTGGATGATGCTAGGCGCCGGTTGCACGACCTTGCAAACAAGCAACGCTAGCGCGTGCCGGGTGCCGTTTGATTATGCCGATGAAGGCGTAAACGACCAAAATGCCCGGGCGTTACTATTGTATTATTGCTTATGCCACGATGAACATCCCTGCGATTAAGCATAAAAATCCCCGGCCTTTGGGCCGGGGAAAATAAGAGCAATAAACTCAACTAAAAATTGTCTTGCCCGCCGGATATAGCGTTACAAGCATCCGTCGCGTCGGCATCAGTTCCACTACAAGAACGGGTGGCCGTGTATGTTCCGTTATTTTGAGCGGTAACAGTAGTTGTCAATGTATAGGGATGTGAGGCCTCTGTTCCATCGCTATTGATACGTGTTGCCGTGATAGTAAGCGTACTTGAAGCTCCGCTAAAACCGATGCAAAAGTTTTTGCCGCCAAAGCCGGCGGGGAAAGTGGTTGTGCAGGCAGTTTTCTGCGGAATATCTACATCCAGTTGCCCGAATGTTGTCGGCCAGTTTTCGTGCTGGGCGTGATACCGCTCGGCCGAGGTTTGAACGGCGTTCATAAGCGTTAACGCTTCCGTAGCGCGGGAACGTTCCACGGCGGTTTGATACTGCGGCAACGCAATGGCGGAAAGTACGCCGATAATTACAACTACTACCAGTAATTCAATGAGTGTAAAACCTTGGTTCATAAAGTTCTCCTTAATGTACAAAAGTACTACTAATAGTATAGCATAAAAACCAAAAAAATCCAGTAGAAATTTTAAAAATACGGCTGACGGGGTAAGAAATCGCTGAAAAAAAGGTCAAAGTTTGATAAAATATATGTACTGAATTTGATTTTCTTGCCAAGATAGCTCAGCTGGTAGAGCAGCCGCTTCGTAAGCGGCAGGTCCGGGGTTCGATCCCCCGTCTTGGCTACTTTCGTCTATAAGGGTTTTTAGCTCGTAAAACACGCTAAAGACCCTATTTTATCGTCGGTATATCATAGCGCAATTTATCGCAAGTAACGCAACTAATAAAAAGTAACGTGGGCAGCATGCGTGGAAGATCCTGAATCAAGTTCAGGATGACCTGTTTTTTACAAAAATAAAACCCCCGCTTGCGCGGGGGTTAAAAAGAAGAAATCCAAATTTAAATTTTCATGATTTCGTCTTCTTTGTGTTTGATGACTTGATCAATTTGCGCGATAAAGGTATCCGTTGCTTTTTGGACGTCACCTTCGTAGCGTTTTAAATCGTCCTCGGTAATTTCGGACGCTTTTTGCGCTTTTTTAAGTTTTTCCATCACATCGCGCCGGGCATTGCGTACGGCCACTTTAAAATCTTCACTCATTTTGGAAATGCTTTTGGCCAGTTGTTTGCGGCGTTCTTCCGTCATGGACGGCAACGTAATGCGGATGACCTTGCCGTTATTCACCGGGCTGGCACCCAGGTCGGCTTTTTGCAGGGCTTTGTCGATATCGTTTAAAGAGGACATATCCCACGGTTGAATTTCCAGCGTCTTGGCGTCTAATACATTGATAACTGCCATTTGTTTAATGGGGGTGGGCGTGCCGTAATAATCTACACGTACGTTTTCTAATAATCCCGCACTGGCACGACCGGTGCGGATGGTAGCTAAATCGCGCTCGAGGCGGGCGACATGTTCAGCCATGTCGGTTTTGGTTTGGGTAAGTAATTGTGCAATCTCTGGCATAGTGTCTTCCTTATAGTATGGGTTTTCTTTATTATAGCAAGTTTTGAACAGGAAGGCGTACCGAAAAAAACACCCCGCCTTAGGGGCGGGGTGTTTGCTGTAAAACCATTTTATTGGTTGGTTACTTCTAATTCTACACGGCGGTTTTGATAGCGGCCTTCGGCGGTTTTGTTGGTAGCCACAGGATTGGCTTCCCCATAACCGATGTAGGACACATTAGCAGCCGGTACGCCATTTTTCACGAGGCCTTCGGCTACGGCATGAGCGCGGCGTTCGGACAAGTCCATATTATAAGCCGGGTTACCCATGGAATCCGTATAACCAGCTACGCGGATTTTGGCATTGGGATATTTTTTCAAGATGGCAGCCGTTTTTTCTACAGTAGCGACGGATTTGGCATCCATGGTCGCGCTGTTGTAGGCAAAGTTGATAGGTTCTTTGAAAGACAACACAGCAGCACCGGCAGCGTTGGTTTTTACGTTGGCAACGGTGGCTACGGCGGCGTCATTTTCCACTTTGGGGGCCGGTTTGGCTACCGGGGCCGGGGCCGGGGCCGGTTTAGCGGCTACCACGGGGGCCGGTTTGTTGCATTTGGCACATCTGCAATCGGGTTTTTTATGTTTGCAGTGGCAGGCAGGTTTATTGGTATATCTGCCCGCGGTTTGGGTGGTGCATTTTGCACAGTGGCAGGCGCCTAAAAATAAAGCAGCTGCCAAAACAGTCATTACTTTTTTCATGCATTCTCTCCTTACTTAAAATGTACTTCTGTTTACATTTTACAAAATCTGGCAAGTAGGTGTACCCTTTTTTTTCATTAGTTTGCGGTAAAGCATATAAATGGGCTCGCGCAGCTGAGGGTGGATAAAGTCCGGCAAGATGTACGAGAGCGGCTTAAGCACAAATTCCCGCTCGGCCAGGCGCGGATGGGGGATAAATAGCGGGTAAGTATCATCGTCTTGAAATAGAACCAAGTTGTCATAGAATAGGATATCAATGTCAATTACGCGCGGCCCGTTGGGGAAGGTGGGTGTGCGGCCTAGGTCTTTTTCCAGTTGTTTGAGTTGCCGTAACAACACGATAGGTGCCAGGGAAGTTTTCAAAATTAAGACGGTGTTTACAAAATCGGCCTGACTAGCAAAACCCTCCGGCTTGGACACGATATACGGGGCTACTTCTTTGATGCTTCCCACCGCCGAAAGAGCCGCCACGGCACGGTCCAAATTTTCTTTGGGGGTTCCCATATTGCTACCCAGGGCTAAAACGGCTTGCGGCATTACTTTTCTCCTTGATAAGTAACCCAGCGGTCGGGTGCTTCGGCTACTTTTACGCTGCACAGTTGCGGGAACAAACGCTCCACCGTTTCAAAGATCCACACGGCCAGGGCCTCGGTGGTGGGGTTTTCGAAAAGCGTATTTAAATTTGCGTTATTAAGTGGCGCATCAATATGATGATGCAGAAAATCTTGCAAGAGGCGAAAATCAATTAAATATCCTTCGGCATTAAGCGGCCCGTGAAAGGTTACTTCATACGTGAAGGTATGCGTATGTGCCTCTTCGGCCAATGTGCCGTCGTGCCCGTGTGAAGCGGTGAAACTGCCGCATTGGGTAAGATATACTTGGGTCATTTCGCGCCCTCCAGTTCGGCGTAAAAGTCCATAATTTTACGGGTATCACGCACATCGTGCACGCGCAAAATATCGGCCCCGTTTTGCAGAGCCACCAAGTGGGCGGCCAGCGTTTGCGCTTTGCGCTTGGGGGGAAGTTCGCGCTTTTGCGCCAAAAACGTTTTGCGCGAGAGCCCGACTAGCATCCGCACCCCCAATTCTTTAAAATCGCGCAGGTGTTTTAAGAGTTGATAATTTTGCTCGCGCGTTTTGGCAAAGCCAAAACCTACGTCGATAATCAGCTGCTCTTGGGTTAGCCCGCAACTTTGCGCCTGGGCAATTTTCTGCGCGAGGAAATCTTTAATCTCGGC
This sequence comes from Elusimicrobiaceae bacterium, assembly GCA_045593185.1. Classification (GTDB taxonomy): domain Bacteria; phylum Elusimicrobiota; class Elusimicrobia; order Elusimicrobiales; family Elusimicrobiaceae; genus Avelusimicrobium. Next base: position 10,483 of record JAZNWD010000023.1, read on the forward strand.
AATCAGATCCGCATACTCTGTGAGCGTTTGCATAGTTTGCGGTGTGCCTCGGCTGTGCATAATTACAATTTGCGCGTTGTGCTTTTTGACAAGGTTAAACATTTCCGGGTCCGGCGTGCCGCTCACGTCGTTAATTATAGTAACGCCGTTTTCCAAACCGCGCGCGGCCACCGGGATTTTGACCGTGTCTAGCGAGAGGGGAATTTGGGGCCACTTGGCGTGCGCGGCCTGGATTAAAGGCAACACGCGGGCCAGTTCTTCTTGCGCGGATACCGGCGTGGCGCCGGGGCGCGTGGATTCACCGCCAATGTCTAAAATATCGGCACCGTCGGCCACATAGTCCGCACATTTTTTTAAGAGGGTGGGCAAATTATTTTGCGGGTTTCCGTCATAAAACGAGTCCGGCGTCGCGTTTACAATGCCCATCAGTTGTGTCATAACATACCTATTTAATCATTTCTAAAAATTCGCTGCGCACTTCCATCTTTTTGAACGCACCGCGAATGGCACTGGTTACCATCACAGCGTTGTGCTTTTCAATCCCGCGCGAACTAATGCACATGTGCTTGGCTTTGCAGACTACCATTACGCCGTGCGGGTGGAGGGTTTGCATTAAGCTGTCGGCAATTTGCGCGACCAGTTTTTCCTGAATTTGCAACCGGCGGGCAAACACTTCCACCAGGCGCGCTAGTTTAGAAATACCCAACACGCGCCCGTTGGGCAAATACCCAATGCTAATGGTGCCGAAGAAGGGTTGCAGGTGGTGCTCGCACGTGGAATAGAACTCAATATCTTTGAGGACCACCATTTCTTCGCACGAACCTTCCACAAATGTTTTCAAAATGTCTTGCGGTTTTTGTTTGTAACCGCCAAAAAGTTTATCCCAACTTTTTACAATGCGTTTGGGGGTTTCCAAAAGCCCTTCGCGCGCGGGATCGTCGCCGATATAAGCCAGTAGCTCGCGGATATTTTCCAACGCTTGTTCCTGCGTTATTTTACGTTTAGCAGCTTGTGCAGTTGCACGCTTAGCCGTGCGGTGGGATGATTTTTTACCAGTTGTAGGCATTTGTCAATATTCTCCTGTAAATTACTTTCGGGTTGAAGATAAAGCGTGGTTTTATCGTTTTCGTAATTATAGTATTTTTCCACGTCTTTTAAAGGGGTTTGCTGGCCGATTACCAGTTTAATTACGTCGGCCTTTTGAAGCATTTTTTCATCTACGGTTTTTTTGGGGGAAACACATATAAAATCGGCTTTGGATACGTCGCAATCGTGCGCGCCGTTGGTTTCAATGTGCACCGTATGCCCGGCCGATTTTAACACGGAAATGAGCCCCGGCAAGTCTTGCTCGGCAGGTTCGCCGCCGGTAATCACAACGGTCTTGCAGGGATACTGGGCCAGTTCCACCAAAATTTGAAGCCCGTTCATTTCCTGCCCGGCCGCAAAGGCGTATTTGGTATCACAAAATTCGCACCCCATGGTACAGCCGGAAAGGCGCAAAAATACGGCGGGCATACCGGTGTGGCGTCCCTCGCCCTGAATGGAATAAAAAATTTCGTTAACGCTCCACGATAGCGGCGGCATTGTCGCTCTCCCATACCTCTAATGAACATAAGGTTAAATTTTTGGCGGCCAGTTGCGCGCTGATTTTATCAAATAAGTATTGCGCTAAATTTTCGGCGGTGGGGTTTTCCACCAGGTCATTTAAGAATTGATGGTCGGGCAAGTTTTCGTCCAATAATTTTTTGATGACCTTAAAGTCGCCCACCATGCCGTCTTTTTGCACGGGGCCTTCAATCACAAAAACGGTTTTCCACGTGTGGCCGTGCAAATCGTGACAGGGACCTTGATAGTTGGGCAAACGGTGTGCGGCGCTAAACGAGCGGATGAGTTTAATTTTCATGGGAACTCCCGACGATAGAATTGAAAATTTGTTGCGTGTAAATCACACACAAAATCAGTTGCGCCACGGAAAAGAGCGGAATGTTGACCCACAAGCGCACAATCCACAATGTGGTCAGCGGGCCCAGCAAGAAAGCGGCATATTTAAGCAGTAATGTTTTAGGTAAAAAGACGCGGCGAAAGATATTAAAACAAAGTACCACCGCCAGTGCCAAACAGTAATCCATCCCCAAAATAAAAGCAATTAACAACAGCGAAGTAACAAAGACAGTAATGCGCAATGAAGTTTGCAAGGTGCTTTGGTATTTTTCAAGCGTTTGGGGGGTAGAAGTAAACGAAACATTGGCCGGAATGGTTTGCGTTTGCAAACCGTTGGCGGACGGAATATAGATTTGATTTTTATGTACCCAGGCCAAGGTATGACTGGACATCAACTCCTGCACGGAGGGGGGTGTTTGGGCCGTGGCGTCAAACACAATTTGAAAATCCGTTCCCGCAATGGGGGCCGCCACCGCTTGCGCCGGGGCTGTCAACACGCCTCTTTCAAAGGTAACTTGCGGGAAATTTTTAAGAAAAACCGGCAGATGTGTTTTAAGCACAGACCCGGTAAAGAAATAAAAAATTAGCACGCTTATTGCAAATAAATACAGCACGAACCCCACCGCATAGCGGGCCTTTAAATGAGCCAAAAAGTGATAAAACCGAAACGAAAACAACGTTTTTAGGTGGACTAATATCATATACCTATATTATAACAAAAGCGCGTGGGCTTTATTTAGCAGGGGCGGATTTATCTTGACAGGTTATTTGCGAGCCTAAAAAGTAAATTTGGTTCTTTTTGAACACGCACGAGAGCTTTTTGGCTTGCGCAGCCCCGTAAGAAGTATCTGCCAGCGGGGTAAAACAGGCAATGCGCGTGCACGTGTAGGTTTCCCCGCATTGCGGGAATGACGAAGACGGGAAATTAGTAATAAACCACGAAAAATCCAAATTATATTTAAGGTCTTTTAAGAAATTTTCGCACGTTAAATCCCCGGTAAAATTGCACTTGGGTTCGGCGGTGGTTTGCTGCGTGGTTACGGTTTGGTCCAAGAGCGTATAGCGTTCTTTGTCTACGGGATCGCCCTGCACGCGGTAGACGTCAAAACACGTAAACCCGGCGGGCTGTTCTTTGGTGCATGTAAAAGGATTGATGATATCCGCCCCGGGGCAGGAGTCCGTTACCGCCAACGCATCGGTAGACAAATATTGTGCCGGGCCGCGCTGTGTGTGCGGTTTGTACGGTTTGGGTTTTGCGGCCACGCACACGCAAAGAAGCATACCTAATAAAAATAGATTAAGGATTTGTTTCATAAAAGTATAGTAGCAAATTTGGCAGTGTTTTGGCGTAAAGAAGGGAAACCTACGACGCTTGTTGTTTTGCAAGGCAACAATAAACGCCCCACCCCCTCGTCATCCTGAACTTGATTCAGGATCTCGTTGTTTCGTAACGAACGGCCAAAGCGGTGGAGATTCCCAATTACGGCTCTTGGGAATGACGGTTGTTTTTAATGTCGGGCTCACACCCGACCTACCCCCCGCTTAAAATAATAAGGTCATCCCCGAAGGCTTCTATCGGGGATCCCCACCTTATTTGCCAGCCCAAGCG
>JAZNWD010000024.1:0-2424 GCA_045593185.1 Elusimicrobiaceae bacterium
TTTTATATTTTTTATTTGGGCGTTCCGGCGACCGCCTCGCCACTGTCCTACCCTGCCGCCGTCGGGCTTTCCGCTCAAATTTCGCGCCTCTTTCCCTCGCTTCAATCTTTCCCTAAAGTCAAATTCCAAACACTAAGCTCCAAGGTTCCAAAACTTCAATCCGGCGCTCATAACCGCTGCAATCCCTAACGCAACCATCGCACAAGTCGCTAGCGCAATATTTGTCGTTGTTGCGCACACTCTTGCAATTGGCGCACGAAAGCTATCGCAAACCTAAAACTTCAAAAGAAAACACAAAAAACATTTTTTAGATATCCCGAGTATGTAATTGCGAACAATGCTTTACTCCCAATTCCTAACTCCTAACTCTGCGTACCTGAATACAAAAGCAGAACAGCGTTCTGTTTTTGCCGAGGCATAAACAAAAATCTTATTTTCTTTTGTCTTGATACAAAAGAAACAAAAAATCAAGGCAAAAGATCGGCCGCCCGCTCTGGTGAGAGGCTAAGGCGCCCTAAACAAACCTGATATGTAAAATAACGGTTCGGATGTTTGTAATAAAACAATTCTGTTTGTTATTTTACATAAACGCAAGCGGCTTTGTAAGGGCGCCTAACCCTCTCACCATTCACTGCTCGTTCTGCGCCACCTTTTGCCTGGCCAACGCACAAGTCGCTGAGCGCAATATTTGTCGTTGTTGCGCACACTCTTGCGATGGGCGCACGAAACGCAAACCTAAAACTTCAAAAGAGAACACAAAAAACATCTGTTTAGAGATCCCGAGTGTACGATTCACCACGCTCAATTCCTAATTCCTAACTCCTGAGGGCAGAGAAGATTAAAAGTGAAATAACAAAAAAAAGAGACAACCCTTGTTTGCCTCTTTTCCTCCCGACCCGCCACAGGCGGGATTTTCCTTTTTTTTGCTGCCCACCCTTGCTTTCGCGGGGGCGGGCTGGCTATATTCGGTAAAATTATCTCCCTGCCCTGCGGGACAGGAGATAATTTTGACATTTTTGATTAATTGCGAACACAGCGAACTGAGTAGCCGGAGTTCTTGGCGTCGTCGTTCCTATACACGCTGGCGTTGCTGTAGCCCAAGTTGCGGTTGTAGGCGTAGCCGCTATCGACCTGCGTAGCACTCCAGAAGTTAGCGTTGCCGCCGAAGTAGTAGTAGGGGCCGTTGTAGTCGCCAGCGGGACGGGCAGAGAAGCCCGTGGCATTGTTCGCACTAGGATTATTAGTAACGACACATTTTTCATCACAAAATTCCAACCATCCCTCCTCGCTCGCTAACGCTCTGGCAATACTCTTCTTATCTCCACCGCACACATATTGGCTCTGGCTGCTTACGTAATTTTCTAACTCTGTCCACTCTGCATCGCTCGGAACGTGCCAACCTTCAGGACAAATACCTTGTACGCCACTTGGATTGGCACTGCTGCTAAGTGAACCATTCATTACAGCGGGCCAATTGTAGAGGCAACCATAATCGGAAACATTGGCACTATTGTCATCAGGATAGTAACGGTAAGCTACGTCATAACTTGCTTCAGTTCCTAACGGAATTGGGGTTCCGTCTGCATAACGAGTGGTACGCAAGTTCTCTGCCATCCACACTTGGTTACCCAATTTCACCGTTTTATACTCATTACCATCTATATCGGTTACTGGTTGCGAAGGTCCATCTGTAACGGGGCGTGAAGGTTTGGCTGTAGTAGATTGCGAAAGTTCGTCTGTAGTAAGATGTTTCTGTTCTTTACACGAAATAAAAGCACTAATTCCCAAAACAGAGAGAATAATGAATATTGTTTTTCTCATAAACAAAATGAAGATTTCTATTTTAACATTTCAAAAATCATCTTCGCAAATTTTGCCGAAATCCGTTAAACAAAATTCAAGAAAATGAGATGGCAAAGATATAATTTATTTTAACAGTTTTTTCGTTTTTTACAAAATATCGATTTTTACACAGCGCAGTCCAACTTTCTCATTAAAAATTCAACAAAAATATCCCTCATTCACGCAATTTAATCGTATCTTTTTGGGGTTAATTGCGAACACAACGGACAGAGTAGCCGTAGTCCTTGGTGGTGTCGTACCTATCCACGTAGGCGTCGTTGTAGCTCAAGTAGCGGAAGTAGGCGTTGCCGTTATCGCTCTGCGTAGCACTCCAGAAGTAAGCGCTGCCGCCGAAGAAGCGGTAGTTGTCGAAGTAGTTGTCGAAGCAGACGACTTCGTAGATGCCAGCGGGACGGGCAGAGAAACCAGTAGCGTTGTTAGCATCGGGATTTCCAACAGCACATTCTCCATAATAGCTATACCACCCCTCCTCGCTTGCCAACGCTTTGGCAATATTACCAGTATAATCACCACACACATATTGGCTTTGACTTTTTACGTAGTTCGTCAACTCTGTCCACT
>JAZNWD010000025.1:0-47381 GCA_045593185.1 Elusimicrobiaceae bacterium
AGGATATCCTTGTTCGCCTTCTTCTACTTGCGCCTTCTTGAGCTCTTCCCAACTCGCCCCTTCCGGCACCGCTTGGCGTAACTTCCCCGCTGCGTAACTAATTACGTCCTCCCCACTGGCTGAACCTACCGCTTGCGCCGCGGCTGCGATCCATGCTTGTGGTGTACTGGGAATCGTTCTATTAGAAGAGAAAAGTTGCTGCCACTGTACCAATTCTTGCATAATGACACGGCGCTGTACTTTTTGGGCCATATCTGCAGGGAGGGAAACTTGATGATCGGATAGATGAGAACGGGACACTTCAGCTAGTGAAGGGGTTACACTGGTAAAAATAAGGGTTGCACTTAAAAATAGGGACAGAAATTTTAGCATAAGTTTCTCCTCAAAAACACTTCCTTATACTTCCAGTATAAGCCAAAAAATACCCGAACGCAAGGGTCTAAAGGCCTAGGCAACATCTAGGTCTTTTGGCACCTTTGGATAAGTACAATTTTTAGGGAATTTGAACCGTTACGTTCTTAACCGGAGCACAACGACGGGCTTTGAGAGAAGCCGTTACGTTATAGAGGATGATATTGGCGGTTTCCGGGACGGCCACTTTTTCACTTAAAGTGCAGGAAGTGTAACACGTTTCGGAAGAGACATAACATTCCTCGCCAATCTTTACAAAATCTTCACACGGATGTTCTTTCAATAAGCGGTCGCACAAGGTATCCACGTCGGAAGGATAGAGCCCCTCTTCGTGGTGGGTTTGCGTGCGCAACGCTTCCCAACGCGAAGGCAAGATACAATTTTGTACGGCCTCGTAGGAACAAGTTTCTTGATTCCACGTAAACAGAACTGATCCTTGTGTTCCCGCTTGATAATTGGAACAAGAATCCATGTAAAAGGGCCCCTTTTCTTCCAGCGGTTGACACGCATCTTGGGGTTGTGTTTCTTCTGTGGATTGGGCGGCATCTGCGGCGGATGCATCGGTTGCCTGCGCCGGCTGATCGTCCGAGAAATCTTCACTCTCTTGATCTTCGTAAAAATCTTCTTCCTGCTCAACAAATTCCCGTGAATCCGCCCTGTTTGTAGCAACGGGCTCTCTTCCTTTTTTATCCGCAGCGGGAGCAACATTCTCTTCCTCGGTTTTTTTAACGGCGCCAAAGGAACGGCAACCCGGGTCTGCCTCTATAAAGTCAGGCCGTCTTTGCAAAGAACGGCACGAGGAATATTTGCGACTTAGTTTGTTGCAATTATCGCAACAAATCCGTCCATCCGCGTAAGACGGCATCTTAAGTGTATACCCATATACGCCACTATGAACGGAAATCCCTTCCCCGCTGGAAAGATCGTACGCAACCAGTTTGCTTTGTTTATCGTGTTTTAAAAAAGATTTTAGATAGCGGGGGGAACTGGCGTAGCGTTTCCCGTCAAAACAGCGGTCTTCTTGTTCATCGCGCACCATGCGCATAAATTCTTCGGCTTGCCGCGCCCGCCCCGTACCATTACGACGGGAAAAAGCAGCGCCCAACACCCCGGCAAAAACAATTACCAGTACCAGTACGACCACCCAGTTGTTCCACCAAGAATCCCTATTAAACTCTATCATGGTAAGCAATCCGCCGTAACGGCGTCAAAATCTTCCCGCGCCATTAGGTCGGCACATTCCTCATAATCTCTGTTTAAGCCGTCGCAATTATCACAGCAAATACGCCCGTCCAAAAAAGAAGGCATTTCTAAGGTAACATTGTTTTTTAAATCCGTGGCCATTATTCCCACAGGTTTAGATTGTGCATCAAGTTCAAATGCATACTCAAAGTTAGACGTAGTATAATTGACACCGTCCGCCAACGAGCTAGCACCGGCCAATACGGAGATTTGATTAAAATTTTGCGCATATTTTTTATCGAGCGTGCAACGTTGTTCTTGCGTGTTACGCACCACGCGCATCACATTTTCTGCTTCCATGAGGCGGTAAGAATCTATCACGTTGGCAAATTTGGGCAGCACCATCGTGGCCAAAATCCCGGTCAAAATTACCACTACCAATAGTTCCGTTAATGTATACGCTTTATTATTTAATGTCATAACCTGGTTTTATTATAGCAAAAATAAACCCTTATTTACCACGGCATTTTGTTACAAATTCCTTCCAAATTTTTCGTTCCGCTTGAGATTGCGGGGCACTTACACAGGGGGAAACTGTTTCTTGCTCAGCCGGTTTCCAGTTTAGGGCGCTGTTAACCAACCGTTGCCAAGCGAGCAACGCCGTCCCCAATACGGTGGCTTCGCTCTGATTTTGCCGGTACAGCGGTCCGTGCAAAAAATTGGCCTGAGATTGTAATAAATAAGTACTTTGGCTCAAGCCGCCCGATACTTCTACCCTTGTGAGAGATTGCCCATTCACACGTAAATAATCGGCAATATCGGCCACCAGGTGGGCAATCCCTTTTAGCGCGCCGGCTACCCAATCTTGCGGGGGTTGTGTTGCATCTATCTTCCGCGGGACCGGGCCCACGCTATAATCCCAGTATGGCGCCCCTAACCCGCCCAACGCGGGCAAAAACAAAACAGGATGTTGGGCCTCTGCACACAAATTGTCCAGTTGCGTTGGATCCACATAAATGCCTTGGCTTTGCAACCATTGCAATACACTCCCTGCCGCAAATACGGGTCCTTCCAACAAAAAAGCCCGTTGCTCGGGGGCGGTGGTAGCCGCCACGGAGGAAAGCATCCCCGGTAAAACAACTAATTGAGAACCGGTGTGATGCAACACAAAGGCCCCGGTTCCATAATTGATACTGGTTTTACCTGAAGTGAGCCCGTGGTAAAAAGCTGCGGCTTGCTGATCGGCCACACACGTGTAAATTGGGATTGAAACCCCTTTATAAAGGTAGGCCCCGTAGTCCGCCGCACTGGAACGTAACGCAGGCAAACTGGATAAGGGAACCTCAAACGCACGGCATAATGTTTCGCTCCAATCCCCGGTTTGAATATCCCACAGCAACGTGCGTTGCGCTAACGTGGGGTCTACAGCAAAGGTACGCCCTTGGGTCAACTGCCAAATGAAATACGAAGCCACCGGCGCCACACACAAAGTATTTGTCTGCGCAGCTTGTGCGGCCTGGGGGAAATTTTTTAAACACCACGCAATTTTAGGGGCAGAAAAATAAGGCGTTTTAAATAATCCGGTAACTTGGTGGACCTGCGCTTGAGAAAGAGGCGCTTGATTGGCCTCTTGCAGGGCGCGGCCGTCTTCCCACGTAAGCACGGGGGATAACGATTGCCCTGTATTTTTATCCCACAAAACCACCGTGGAACGTTGGGAACAAACAGCCAAGGCCGCCACGTGTTGCGGGCCGATTTCATCCAACAATCCATTTAATACGCTGATTTGCGCGGCCAGTAAATCTTCCGCCCGGTAGTGGGATAATCCCGGGGCTTGGCGCACGGGGGAAAACTGCACACTGCGTTGCGCACGGATATGGCCTTGCCGATCCACCGCCATGGCGCGGCAACTGGAAGTTCCTTGATCCAAGGCTATAACAAAGGGTGAAGTCATTTTTGATCGTTATCCAAAGCTGGGTCATACCAGCGGTTTTCTTTTAAAAGCGTATACGCGGCTTTGCTCAAAGAGAGTAATGTTTCCTCAGCTGCCGCACTGTCAAAATCATCTGTATAAGGTTCCACGGTCAACAGTTTACTGCCGGTGTGACGCACTGCCCCTTGCGGGGTAATTAATCCAAAGTTGTTTCCCTCGGCCACTAATGCAACTTGCGGTGCTTGCGGATCAAACATACTGCGTCCGAACGCCGTATAAGCAGGGGTTAACCCGGCCAAATCATATAAGGTAGGGGCGATATCCAACTGGGAAACTACCCGCGTCACGGTTTGTTCCTTAAGCAAGCCCGGGGCATAAATCACTAGCGGAATTTGGAAATGATTTTTAAGTGTATTTTCCGCCGGTCCCCCGGAAGTATGATCCGCCACAAACACAAACACCGTGTTTTGGAGCCAGCCGTCCTTTTCGGCCCGGGCTAACAACTGGCCGATAGACCAATCGGCAAATCCCAACGTATTTAAAAACCCGTGTTCCCAGCTATCATACGGATATTTATCAAATTGCGGCAACGTGGAAACAAACGGCTCGTGCGTGATGCCGGTAAACACCATAGCCATAAACGGTTGATCTTTATGCTGGGCAATTTTGTCCGCCGCAAATTCAAAGGCATCATGGTCGTAACCAAAGGGGGCTTTTTCTTTGTAATCAAGCCGCTGCGGAATATCTTCCCAACCGAAACTATCTTGCATTCCCAAATAAGAAGCCAACGCACAAAGGCGGTACGAATCGCGGTGAGAAGTTTGTGCAAAAAGTGTATAGTAGCCGGCATCGGCAAAGTGTTTAGGAAGGGGGGATAACGCATTCATTTCCAACCCATAGCCAAACATAGGCAACCCCGGGATCAGCGGCACGCTAGCTAACACAGCGGCAAACCCAAAAATACTGCGCTGCCCTGCAGCGTATGCGTTGGTAAAATTGACTCCCTTTTTAATGATATCATCAAAAACAGGCGTTGCCCCAAACCCTTGGTGGGAAAGCCCGTCTATATAATAAGGATGCCAACCCTCCAACAAAACGATAAACACATTAGGGCGCTTATCCGTAGCAAACGGTTTGGTTCTTTGGCGTTGCAGCGGTAATTGTTCATTAAGTACTTTTTCCGTGGGAGCAATCCACATTTTTTGCGTGTTTTCAATTGCTTGTTGCGCCGGATACGTATTTGTAAATTCTTGCGCTCCCTTGCGCCCCACTTGATAGGCCGTAAATGCGCCGTTTAACGTAAGGGCCGCCCCGTTGGCATTTTGGGCGTAATTATATACGTCGGCCACCCCTAAAGGTTTCCCGCCGCCCAAGTGACCGCGCAGGCCTAATCCTATCAACACCCCAATCACAATTAAAATAAGGGCATCCTTTTTCCAACCGCGCACCGGGCATGCTTGGCGGCCAATCCAGCGACAAACCTGCCACACAGCCACGCCAAACACGGTAAGTAATAAGGCTAACTGCCAACCCAACTCCGTAAACGTATAAGAAACCAAATATCCTACATCACTGGAAACCTGAATAATTTCTTCGGCAATATGCCGGCCTACTTTAGGAAAGTAAACCGCATCTGCCACCAAAAAGCCAATGAGCACCGTTAGTTCAACAAGCAGCACTACCGTCCAAAGTTTAATCCAACGCAGGGATTTTACCGGGCAGTTAAGCAGTAGAATAACCGGCCCTAATAACAAGGCCGTCATGTAAAAATCAAAGCGAAGTCCGTTAAAAAAAGCTGAAAACAATTCGGCCCCGGATAAATCGGCAAACAAGGTGGGGTTTGCCCCATAAATCCCCAACCGTGCCACGGTAAACGCAAGCATGGCCGTCAACACAGCTGTCAATGAAATCCACAACCGCCAATCACGCTTTTTGCCGGGCATTAGTCAGTTTCCTCCAAGGTTAATTCTTCTCCGGGCTGCACACACATCAATTGGGTTAATTGGTCCTTAACTTCTTGCGGAACTTGCGGATCTTTTAACAAAGCCAAAATGGTGGTTTGCGTGGGCACTAAAGTTTTGTTAAGTAACTGGTGTTTGCGCAACAAATCCAATACTTTTTGTTTATCCGTAAATGTAGTTTTTTGGGTAGGGGTAAGACAGGCTTGATAATGCGTGGCAAAGTGGCGCACAAATTGCTGTTTATGCATCAGATCCATAATTTCTTGACGCAATGTTTTTTGCTCTTTTTCCAACGCGCCCAAACGGTCTATTTTTTCACAGAGGATTTCGGCCTCACTTTTAACCACGGGGGCAGGATTTACCGCCGGCGTTGGTTGCACCGCCGTGGGGGGTAACCCTTCCTTTAAATAGGGTAGTGCGGCCACCCCGGAAGGCCCGGTATATTCCCGACCGGTATAGACAGGGCAAATGTTGCGGTAATCGCACCAGCGGCACTGATTCTCGCCGGGAGTGGGGGCAAAATGCCCCGCGCGGATTTGGTTCGCCACATCCAACACGCCACGCCAAAATTGTACAATTTCTTTATCGGACGCGCGCTCAAAAGTCATTTCGGTTAAACTGGGCAAATGATAAAAAGACAACTGTTCCACCCGCACTTTTTTAACACCGGGATCGTGCTGTTGTACCAGGGCTTTAATGGTGGGGGAAGTTTCGGCCACTTTTTGGTACATATAAAGTTGGTCCGGCTCGCGCTGGACGGTTTTGCCGGTTTTGTAATCTAAAATTTTAATTTTCCCATCGCCCAAATAATCCATACGGTCCAAAATGCTAATTAAGCTTAATCCGTCCACTTCCAGGGTGCTTTTTATTTCTACCGATAAGGGTTTTACAAACGTGGGCGCGTGTTTGGCATAATAGGACTCTATTTCATGGCGTCCCTCGGCATAGCCGGCCAATTCTTTTTCTACACTGGCATATCCTTTTTGTTCGTACGTGGTTTTATTCCAAATTTTGTCAAAATACGCTAACGCTTGTGCCAAGGTGGGAAAACCGGCACGGGCAGGATCGTAAATATATTCCATCACGCTATGCAGGGCAGAGCCAAAGGCAAAATAGTATTTGGGCAACTCGGGAATGAGGTGCACATAGCGAAACTTATACTTTTGCGGGCACTCTTTGTACATGCCCATTTTGGAATAAGAAAACGATAAATTTTTTGTCATAAAAACCCTTGGCCGATAATTAGTTTATTGTAGCATTTTTGCGGTTGCGCCCACCAGCGGGACCAAAGGACCTAGATAGGGCTTAGGTCTTCAGACCCTTGTTTCAATCAAAATTTAAAGTCATAATTATGGTATATGAGTATATATGTATTTATATATCTAACTGAAAAGGAAAATTTATGAAAACGCATATTTCATTTGCACACACGACGATATCTCTCATTCTATCCACTTGTATTTTGCTCAACAGCGTATCTGTTAGTTTTGCACAAACCCGGCCCAGCCGTCGTTCTTCCCGCCTTCCCCGGCCAGCTACTTCTTCGCAATCCCGCACTCGTTCCTACGAAGCAGTGCCCGATGCTATTTCTTCCCGGACGGCTGCCTATCCGCAACTTACCCGGAGTTTTGCCCGTGAATCCATGGGATCCCTTACGGAAGACCAGCAGAAACGTTTGCATGAAATCACTGCCATGTTTACGCCGGCCACCAACGGGCAAGAATCCAAATCTGACTTTGAACAATTTCAAGAAGCTTACACCAAACAACTAGACGAAGAATTTAAACGCGAGAAACAATCCCTTGCCGATGCCGTGGCTCAAACCGAACTTAAAATTACGGAACAAGCCAACGACTACCGCAAAGAAATTTACACACCCCTCGTTACAGAGATTGCCAAAGCCGCACTCAATGAAAAAAAGATTACCGATAAATCTGATTTTTCCAACAACGTGTTTAAAGCCTTAAATAAATTATCCTTCAACCCCAACAAAAGTTTAGATTCCCAAATTGCCGACCTTACCAAACAATATCGCCGCTCCGAAAATATAGCAACCGCACTCAATTTAATTGCCCAACAAACCAAAGAAGACCCCGCCTACCTCAACCGGGAAAAAGCCGTCCTGGATTGGAAAAAACAAGCGCAGGGAAAATTAAAAACCTGGCACAACCAAAATCTGCAAAAATTAAACGAATGGAAATCTTCCAACAGCCGCAACGCAAAACAGATTTTTGATTCGCAATATAGTTCCGGGCTTCTTAAAGAACGTGAAGAGATGGTCGCCAAAGCTGTGAGCGACCTGTGGCTTTACAAAGACAAATCTTACAAGGCAAAATCGCTGCTACTGGAAAGTATTGCCCTTACGGTGCTGCCCATGCAAACCATGGATGGCAAATCCTTTTTCACCAAAGCTCAAAAAGAGTGGTTGCATAAACAATATCTTACCGCACTCAAAAACGGGAAGGACTGCGGGGAAGGATCATCCACCTCTTGCAACCTGCAGCTAGCGGCCCTTATCGGGATCAGCATGTTAAGCAATTCCTTCGATGATGTAGCAGCTATTACCACCTTTATGCACGCTAAGGAACGCTCTGCTTACTCGGTCCCCGCGTTGTTAACCGGGGCCAGTGCTTTGTTGTCCATGAAGCAATACCGTGCATTAAATGGGTATATCCACACAGCCACTGTTCATGAACGCGCTTTGGAAGGGGTAGATTTACTCAGCGTAGAAACCTATGTAAATATAGCCGCAAATACCAACGGTCAATATTTGGGGGACATTTCCAAATATACGCAATATCCGCTACATGAAAACCCTACCGAACAAACCGCCTTGGGCAACGCGTGGGAAGATTTGGCCTACCTCTTGGCCGAAGAAGGCTCCCCGGAATCCTTGAAAATGTTGCGCAATTATGGGGTGGAACAATGCCGTGCCTACATTCACACGCAAGCCAATTTAAAGAAAGTTTCCCGCTTAAGCTGTACGGGTATTATCCCTTTCTTGGCCGGCGCGTTGGCCAGCGGCAAAAGCGGGGCTAATCAATACGATTTAACTTCTCACGCTGTACCGACCGGTTATTTAGCCACCAATTACGGCAATATTTATATTGATGCCCGACGTGCTAACGAAGAACGTAAAAAATTGGCCAATTCCAATAATATCTTTAAACAATACTATTCTTCCATGAATTTGAGTCCTGCCGCTGCTATTGCGCGGCATTTATTTTTGCAAAGCATGGGGGATTTAAATGCCGAATCCGAATTGCGTTTAGATACTAACTTATATAAGGTATATAAAGCGTCGGCTTCCAGAAAAGCCCCCAATGCAGGGTACGCTATTTCTTCTTATACGCGCGGTTCGGCCGAATATAATGCCAAACGCTCCCGCCAGGATCGTACGCAAATTTTCCGTAAGGTAGCGCGTTGGGTGGATGTGGCTATCTTGGTATGGTGTGTAATAGACTTGACCAAATGGGCTACTTCCGGCGTGAAAATCTTTAGAGCTATCTCTAAGGCCTCCAAAATGGCCCGTACCGGGGCCAGCGTTGCCCAACGTGCCATGATGCTACGCCAATTGAACATTGCACCCAAATTGCGCAAATTTATTAACATCCCCACCAAAATCAAAAACAGTGTGGGCACTGTGGTACTGCCAGACTTGCCGTTATTTACTTCTCAAACCGTTGGACTGCCCAAAATAGCCGGATTTGTGGAAGCCCCCGGGCGCGTAATTGCACAAGGGGTGCGTTTCTCCGGCGAATCGGGCCTTGTATCTGCCGAAGTGGCCAGCTTGGGCGAAAGTGCAAAAGCGGCAGTGGCTCCTAAGAAACTAGAAGCCGTTAACACTGCCTTAGCTACGGCTTCGGAAAATGCCAACATAGCATTTGCAAACCGCTCTTGGTTTAAACGCTTCTTCACGTGGAATGAAAATGCGGCTTACCGCTCTTACCTTACCCGTGAAATCGCCAAACTGGAACCGTCTTTCCGTTTATCCCACGCAGATTTTGCCGATATGCTCTACAACGTCAAAAATTTGCGCATTTCCGTGCCGGAAAATATTCTCACGTTCAAAAACCCCAAACTTTTTAATATGTTACCCGGGGCCGAGGGGGGACTACTTCCTAAAACCAACACACGCGGCTTAAGACAAGTAATGACCGGTGCATTCGGCAAAGCCCCTACCGCACAGGAAGTTTCTTATACGCAAGGATTGCTCAATACCGCTTTGGAAAATACCAACGTTCAATTTGCCAACCGCGGTTGGTGGGCTCGCTTATGGGGACTAGTTCCCGGTCATTCAACCCGACAATATAAAAATTTATTAACCGACAATATAGCCGCTGTATTTGATAAAGAAGGCAAAATCTTTACCGACCAATTGCAATACAACCTCCTGGAGCGCTTACTGGGTACCCTGGAATATGACAAATATTTAAAGGCTCCCACAGGCTTAGGAACGTTAACGGCAGAAGGCATGACGGGACGCTTTAAACTGATGGGGAAAACGATTCTCTCGTTTAAAGACCAAACCATGCCACAATCCCTACCGCTTGTGTTCCAATTTAAACAACGCAAATTATTTGGAAGCAAAGGGATTAAAGGGCTCAGCAACGGGTATCAGCGCGTAATTATTACCGAGAAAGACGGCAAGCTGATGTTCGGCTTTGGTAATGATCTTTCTAACCCGATTACGCCCCAATCATTCAAAATTTCGCTCACCGCGGAAGATTTACCGGATCTGATCCGAGCGGCCCAACATTATTCCGGCACGCCGTTGCAAATCAAATTGACGTCCAATACCCCCGGTGGGCTTTTCAGCCGTTCGTTCTACCGCAACCGTATGACTGCTTGGCGCCAAGCCAGAGAAGACGGAACAATGAGCCAATTGAGAACCCTGTGGCGCGGCAAACAAAACGTCTATGCCCACGATATTCCGGTCCAAATCCGCTTGGCGGACGGAACTTTGCAAACCGTTCCGTTAACCTTTAAGGTAGACTCGTACTTAGGGCTCAAAAATGCCTCAGCCGTCTTGGAACAAAGCGGGAAAATCTCTTGGCTCCAAGAAGGGAAATTGCTGAGCCAGTTGCCCAGCATGAGCATTGGTCTGCCAAAAAATCAACTAAAACCGTTCTTGGAATTAGCCCGTTCGGCCAAACTAGAACGGCCATTTAGTTTAACCGTACAAGGCGGTGTCAATAAAATCCAACCCTTGATGTGGGCCACCGGTTTAAGCTTAAGCTCTGCTTCCGTGGGTTTAATTGCTCCGCTGGAAAACGTCTACAAAGACCGCGTGGACGAAACAGACAAAACCCTCATTTCGTTGGCATTCCCTTACTTGCCTTCGTTAGCAGCACCGTTGTTCTCGCCTTTAGTTATGAAAATTGGCGCGCTTAGAACCTTAAAATTTGCCTTGGGCGTTTCTACCGCCGGGTTGGCCTTTGCGGCTTATGAAGGGTTCCGCGGTAAACTGGATAATAACAATCTGCCGCCCATTTGGCCGTTGTACGTATCCGGGGCTGCTATTGGGGTATCTTCGGCGTTGTCCCGCTCGGGCTTAAACTTGCTCATTGACTCCATGGGCGGGGGCGGAACCTTGTTAAAGAGTATGGCTTACAAAAACATTGGTTCCTTTGCCTTATTGGTACCGCCGTTTGTAGCCAACTTTATCGATAAGGATATTGACTTCTCGTTGGCGTTCCCCGTATTAGGGACGTTATCCGCCGGGGCGCTGACGTGGGTATCTACCTCCCGCTTAAACCCCAGAATCGGGATGAAAGAAGGATTTATGCCGCTTTCCAAGTTCTCTCTTTCCCGCCCGATGACTTGGCCAAAAACCTTTGCTACCAATACGTGGTCCATCCTCAAATCTACCGGGAAGGAAACGTGGAGCACCATCCGCTTACTGGGCACCAAAGAAGTACTCCCCTTGGTACTGGCCGCAACCGCATTTACCGGGTTTGAAGCGGGGGCTTTTAGTAAAGCAGGCAACCAAATGATACGCCCTGAAATCAAAGGGGCCGATATGCCCGGCTTTATCCCGGAAACCAACCGCAATAACTATACGGCTATGTTAACCAACTTAAGTGTAATTGCCTTCCCGTTGTTTACCCGTTTACTGGCAAAGCCCTCGCTCAATCTGCTCAAGACAGCCCGGGCCGGGGATGAGTACCGCCGTATGTTGGGGCTTTCATTTGCACTCAATGCCACGGGGGCCGGTTTACTCTATGCCAACAGCTCCAACGGTTTGACCGCCCCGGGTATGATGGGGATTGGGCTGATGGGTATTGGTACCGCCAATATGACGCAGTCCTTCCAAAAGCTTTCGAACATCAGTGTAACCGGCAGCCGCTATGCCCGTTTCCTCTCTAAGGGTAAAACCGGAGCGGAATTAACCTCTCTAAACAAAAGCTTGGTTACCAAAACCATGACCGGCTTCCCCATGCAACAGTTGGGGATTGCTATCGTGCCTACCATGGTTGGTTCTTATACAGACCGACAAATTGATCAGGGCACTATCCGCAAGAAAGAGGCCGCGCACTCTTCGCTATGGTTGCCTATTACGTCATTAGCGTTGTGTTTTGGGCTCTCCATGCCGGCCCTGCGGTTATTGCCTACTTCCGTTCCCAAAGGGACGTTCGGGCTGGGCAAAGGGATCTTTGGTTCGTACCCGGGTGCGGTGAACCAGTTCCTCACGCCACAGTTCTACCTTGAGAAACCTGTCTTTGGGGTACCCTCTCGTTTCTCGCCTATTCCCACAAATCCTGACTTAAAACTCAGTGAGATTATCCCCTCACGCAATGTAATGGAACAACGGGAAAAAGAATTGAAAAACGAAGGGGTTACCGACGAGCAGAAATAGAACTCATATTTACAACCCAACGCAAATTTTGCTAGAATACCAGCGTTGCCCCCATAGCTCAATGGATAGAGCACCTGCCTTCTAAGCAGGGGATTACAGTTCGATTCTGTATGGGGGTAGTTTTTGATATATCGTTGATACGCAAGAAGCGCGGCCGGGTAAAAGATGAAGACCCCTCAAAAAATTTTATTTTTCCGCCTAGATGCCCGCGTAGGCGACGCGGTAGTGCATTCTTTTGTGTTGCGGGAACTCAAAAAATTGTTCCCGCAAGCCCATATTACCGTAGCCACTTTTGCCCCCAGCGAAGTTTTCTTTACAAACCGCCCCTATGTAGATGAAGTAAAAATACTTCCTAAGTTACCCTCCAACGGCAGTTATGTGCGCCCGGCGGTATTGTGGGGGCTTTTAAAAATGCTGGTGCATTGTTATACTACCGATTACGACTATATCATTGTAAACCCCGTACTTGCCACCTGGCGTAACAAATTGTACTGCCGTTTACTGCCCCGTACGCAGTGGCCGCAATTTGATTACACCCAACACATCACACACACATATACCAATTTATTGCGTCAATTAGGCGCCAAAACAGTAGATGTTTCCTATCCTAATTTACTGCGGGATGAAGACACGGCCTGGGCGCAGACTTTTTTGCAACAGCACGGGCTAAAGCCTAGCCAATTTTGGATTATCAACCCGGTAGGTTCCGCAGATCCGCGCAATTGCTCTGTGCTGCAAATTCAAACAATGTTGGATATTTTTGCAAAAGCCGGCAAACCGGTTGTATTGCTAGATTACACAAATCAATTTTTTTCACTTGGGGGCCACATAATCCGATGTACTACCACCTCTATTTTGCAAACGGCAGCCCTGTTGGCAGAGTCTGCCGGTGTGGTTACGGTAGATACCGGCATTGTACACTTGGCGGATTGTTTTAATAAAAAAATGCTGGTACTGTACGCGCACGACAAATACGGCACGCAAAACAATCACCGTTTTTGGGCCTCGCAACAAGCCACCACACGCTCTTTACAAGGAACCGACACCGTGCGCGATATCCCGCCCGACTTACTTATTCACACTCTTCAAACGGAGTTTTTATGAAGAAAAAACGCATTTGCTTTTTTAGAACGAACAATAAAATAGGAGATAGTATCATTTCCAGTTTTTTTATTCGTGAATTAAAAAAGCTTTTCCCAAAGGAAGAATTATCTTTAGTTATTCCATCTCCGGCAGACTCACTTTACCGTTCCAATCCGCACATTGACAAACTGATTGTATTTCCTCCCATGCAATATGGAATAGACAAAAACAATCGGCAAACTCCTATCCTTATCAATTTTCGTTTACTCAGTGCATTAGTCCGTTTCCTATTGTATACGTGGATCCACCCTTATGATATTCTAATAGCCGATGTATTAATTCACTCTTGGAAAAACGAATTATATTTTCGCGCACTACGGGTTAAAAAACTCATTTATTTAACTCCTAAAAACACTACCTTAAACGCCCACAGCACAAGCATGTACGTCAACATCCTCACGCAATTAGGGGCTTCTCATATAAACACAGCGTATGAATTGTTTTTGCCTGCTGCCTCCGTGCAAGAAGCGAATGATTTTCTTTCCAAACATCAATTAGCCAACCAAAATTTTATTATTGTAAATCCGGTGGGTGGGGAACCTGTTAAAAATATGTCAAACGCCCAAATAAAGTGCATCCTACAATTATTAACGCCACACATCCCGGTTGTGCTATTGGATTATAAATGCCAGTATGCTACGTTCTCTGACAGGGCTGTTGTATGTCAATCTAACCATATTTTAACGATAGCGGCCCTTATTAAACAATCCTGTGGGGTCATTACGGTAGATACAGGGATTGTACACCTTACCGACGTATTTCAAAAATCTATGTTGGCCTGCTATACCCACGATAAATATTTTATTGAAAACAGCAAAACGGTTTGTGCTTCCGTGAATCCAAACACGTCATATTTGCACAGCGCAGATACCGTGGCTGATATTCCGCTTGATCAGCTGGAACAAGCTGTGACGCAATGGCTAGCTTCGTTGCCGAGTACTGCTCAGTAATTGCTTTTTTGATATAATATAGGAAATAATTTCTAAGGAGAAAAACATGCCCGTAAAAAAATGTGCTTGTTCGCAGTTGCAATCCGAACGTGCTAAATTCCAGCCCGTTCTACCCAACATTCTTAAAAAAGGCCCGGCCTTTGTAAAACCCAAACTGGGCAAACCAACAAAATCCGTAGCCGATCAGGCCACCGTCAAGAAAATTTTCCCTAACACGTACGGTCTGCCGGCCGTAACCTTTGTAAAAGGCAACAACCAAGCCCTGTGCAAAAAAGCCGTGCGCGTAGGCGTGGTGCTTTCCGGCGGGCAAGCCCCGGGCGGGCACAATGTAATCGGCGGGCTTTTGGACGGACTCAAAAAAGCCAACGCCAAAAATAAACTCTTTGGTTTTTTGGGCGGTCCCAGCGGTATTGTGGACAATAAACTGGTAGAAATCACCCCGGCTGTGATGAAAGACTACCGCAACACCGGCGGGTTTGATTTAATCCAATCCGGCCGCACCAAAATTGAAACGCCCGAACAATTAGCCGCTGCCAAAAACAATCTGCTTAAAAACAAAATTGACGCATTGGTGGTAGTGGGGGGGGATGACTCCAACACCAACGCCTGCGTCATTGCCGAATATTTAAAACAAAAGAAAGTAGACATTGCCGTTATCGGCGTGCCGAAAACCATTGACGGAGACCTGAAAAATGAACACATTGAAACTTCTTTCGGGTTTGATACCGCCACCAAAATCTATGCCGAATTAGTGGGCAACATTGAGCGCGATATGAACTCCGCGCGCAAATACTGGCACTTTGTACGCCTGATGGGGCGCAGCGCCAGCCACATCACGCTGGAAGTAGCTTTTAAAACGCATCCCAACGCCGTGCTCATTGGAGAAGAAGTCCTCGCCAAAAAAATGACGTTAAGCCAAGTGGTCAACCAATTGGTGGACCTGATTGTCAAACGCGCCAAAGCCGGCAAGAATTACGGCATTGTGCTAGTGCCGGAAGGGCTAATTGAATTTATTCCGGAAATGAAAGAGCTCATCAGCACGTTAAACGACGCCCTGGCCGATAACGAGACCGCCCTGGCCAAACTAAATACCTTGGCTGAAAAGAAGGAATTTATCTTGCGCAAACTACCTAAAAAACTGGCGGACTTGATGCAATCCTTGCCGCCGGCTATCGCCGGGCAGCTGATGTTGGACCGCGATCCGCACGGCAATGTGCAAGTATCGCTCATTGAAACCGAAAAACTGCTGGTGGATATGATTAAAACCCGCTTGGCCGAACTTAAAAAGCAAGGCAAATACACGGGCAAATTTGCGGCCATTACGCACTTCTTTGGGTACGAAGGCCGCTGCGGGGTACCTTCCACGTTTGATGCCAACTATACCTATGCATTGGGTTACAACGCCGCGGTACTGGCGCTCAACAAATGCACGGGCTATTTGTCTTCTATCAAAAAGCTAACCAACAAAGCGCAAGACTGGGTAGCCGGCGGCGTACCGCTGACCATGATGATGAACATTGAACGGCGCAAAGGCAAAGAGAAACCGGTTATCAAAAAAGCCCTGGTGGAACTGAAGGGAAAGCCGTTTGCGTACTTGTCCAAAGTGCGCGGCGCGTGGGCAACACAGGACCAGTTTGTCTTCCCCGGGCCGATTCAGTTCTTTGGTCCCGCCGCGGTAACGGATATCACCACCGTTACCTTGCAACTGGAAGCCGGCAAAAAAGTTAAATAGTGTGCGTTTTCCAAAAAGCCCCTGCACCGACAGGGGCTTTTTTGCATAGGTCCAAATTACTCTAGAATTACCCCAAAGGGCCCAGGTAAAATTCCCCTTCGTTTGCTATGATATGAGTATGAAGAAAATACTATTGATATCCCTGATCTGTGCCCTGATGACCCCGCTTGGTTACGCGCAGAAAAGAGTTCCTTCCCACATTCAAAAAACAGGCATTTCTACTCTTGGAAAGGTAACTACGGGCAAAATTCGCATACCCTTTCGCGTGTCTATCCGGCAACGCCTGCTAAAAAATCCTTCCAAGGTAAAAGAAATCCTTGAACGCCGCGCAGCGCAAAGCATGCAACAGGCCAAAATCGCGCGTGAAGCGGTAGTCAATACCTTCGGTTTTAATACGGGCCTTTACGAAACCAACATCCTTACGGCTGCACAAACTGCCATTACGCCCGAATTTTTCCAAGATCTTTACCCCGACATAAAACCTTTTATTACGGATCCTGCCCAAGCGGCGCAATACATTATATCCAGCAACAACCGCCGGGTTTCTGTGCAAGAGAAAAAATTAGCCCAAGCACGCCAACGCATGGAACAAGCGCTACCGCAACTACAAAAGGCGGTACGCCCCGCTCCTCAACCCGCCGGTCAAGATATATCCGCCCTGGTCAAACAAATAACACCGGATACTAACTACGTCTTGTTAGGCGAATTTCACCACTCACAAGCCATTATTGGGCAAATGGCACAAACCCTTCAAGCCCTGCGCGAACAATTCCCCAACCGAGAGATCATCTTAATGACGGAAGCTTTGTATGAAGGAACTGTTTTCGGCCCGAATGACGTGGTGGAAATTGAACCTTTTTTGACTTCTTATCTTCCCTTGCTTGAAACCGCCCAACAGTTACAAATCTTTATAAGGGGGTTGGAAGTTACTCAACTAAAAAACCAACCGTCCTTTAAGTATGACAATGCCATTGTGACCACCTTTGACGTAACAACAGAAGCCCTGACGCTACGCAACCAACGGTGGCGGGAACAGATCCGGCAGGTGCGCGAGGAACACCCGCAAGCGCTTATTGTCGTCCAATCCGGAATGACACATTTGGATTATACATATCCCAATTCGTTGGGTGCCGCCTTAAAAAAAGAAGAAGGGAACACCTTTTTGGCCGCGTTCGTGCCGGGGTACACAACGCTCAACACGTTCCCCGGGATATCCTCTTATCTGCTGTTATTCCCCTGGATGCATAATTTGTCCCTCAAACCCGGCGAATTTTTACCCTTTTCCAATTTTGACCTTGTTTCCCAAGGGGCTTTTCCGCAGCGTATTGTACAATTTAGAAATGATCAGGGAGATAATTTCTCGGACATTACCGGCTTTGACGTGCAAATTAAAGTACCCGCACCCGCAGACTGGACCCCGGCCCCGTAACCCGGCCGGGCTTGTGCAGTGGCCCCGTTTGCCGTGCAATGAGAAATACTATGAACCGTTTATTAACATGTTTGCTTAGTAGTATTTTGTTAGGTATGCTAACCGCCGCGCCCTTGTGTGCGCAAATTACCCCGGCCTGGACGCGCAAGCTCTCCCCCGACAAATGGAAACAAATTGTAAAAGCCACCTCTTTCCAACGTGCGGGGCATGCTAAATTTATCAACCTTTCCCGCCGGGCAATTCAGCCGGCCAAGCCCATTTCCACTGCCCGCAAATATATCTATCACAATGCCCATTTCAAACAAATATTTTCCCGGCAAGAAGCCAACTTTCTGCTGGCCGAAGCTGCGCCGCAAGTTACGCTGGGCAAAATTATTTTTTTGCACAATCAACACGCTGCATTCTATAATCAATTAATTCAACAACACCCGGATGCTATCGACACTAAGGCCTTTGAGCTGCACCAAAAAACGCTGGAAGAAATGCTTGTGCGTTTGGAAGATTATTATGCACCCATACAGCAAAAATTATTTGCTTCCCAAGTATTTTCACCCCAACAAATTGCCCAGTTACAAGTTGTTCCTTCCCAACCGCGGGCTTATGCATTTGACACAAACAGTTTTGTACAATTTGCGCGGCTGGCATCTTTGGGGGAACAACGCAGTTGGGTCACGCAAAATATAAACGCCTTACAAGGGGATCAAAATACGCTGTTAAACCGTCCGCTGGATCAAATATCCCCGGAGCAGTTTAAAAATTATTATCTCAATCAAATCCGGTTGGATTATCTTGCGCAGTTAAATAAACTATTGGCCAAATCGGTTAGCAAACGCCCTTCCCTAATTATGCGTTTTAGGAACTCTCTCCCCGGGCACAACGAACCATTGACCGATGCCCAGCGGGCCGGCAAATTTCTTTTTGAGCTGGATGCTTTCGGATTTTCTTATCCCAGTAATTCTTGGCAACGGCACTTTGAAAAGACTTACGGCCCCTACGCCGTGGCAGAGGCCTTTAATCTACCCTACGAGGTTGTACTTAAACACAGCATTTATGATCCGGAATTATTACCTGATGGCAAACATTTGCGCACCTTGCAACCGCAAGATTGTTTAAAACAAGTGCAGCCCCTTATCAAAAATTTGGAATCGCAACTCAATCGCATGCACAGGCAAGATCCCACCGGGAACGATTTTTATGCACACTATTTCCGCTTGTATGCGCAATTACAAATTTACAAAGGGTTGGAGGCCCAATCGCTGTTTTTTATCCATAACGGGAAATGACACTGACTACGCTGCACCGGGCACGTAAACAGACCGGTTCTTTTTACACACCGCCTCACTTAGCAAAACTGCTGGTGCAAGAAGTTTTTTGCGCGTTTGAAAAAACACACCCGCAAGTAACGTGGGCGCAGCTTACGATAGTGGATCCGGCCGCCGGAGAGGGGGAACTGTTGCTGGCCGCGGCGGATTTGCTACTCTCACGCCGCCTGGAACAAGAACCGCACACCCCGCGCACGCAAATTGCACGTGATATTTTCACCCGCCAACTCTTTGCGGCCGATATTAACCCCGCTGCTTTGGCCGTTTATGCCAAACGGGCCAACCAACGCGCAGGCGTTTGCGCGCTAAACTTGTATTGCACGGACGCATTAGCCGCGCAAAACGGGCAAAGCAAGTTGGCAAACTGGCACAAGCCCGGGTTTGATATGGTGCTGGCCAATCCGCCTTATATCGGGCAGAAAGGGCACGCCGATTTGTTTAGAGCCCTGCGGGCAAACCCCCTATGGCAACCCTACGCCACCCCGAAGAGTGATTTGTCATACTATTTTTTTTATTTGACCTTGCACTTGCTCAAGCCGCAAGCCGTGGCCGGCTTTATCACGCCGCCGTATTTTTCTACGGCGCAAGGGGCGCAACTGTTGCGCCGTACGCTGCGTGAAAACGTAACTTTCTTGCGGCTGATTGACTTTGGGGAGCGGCGCATCTTCCCGGGGTTGGGCCAACATACGCTCTTAAGCGTATTTGCCCGCGGCGCGGTAAACCTGCCTTGCCAAGTGGGGGTCCACGCGTACCCCCAAACGCAGGATACGTTATTTTACGGGCCCGATTTATTTTTGCGCACCCTTCCGCCCGGGCAAGCAGAAACGTTGCTGGCCCGCATGAACCAGGCTGCCCGCCGCCTGGGGGAAATAGCCACCGTATCCAACGGGCTGATGACCGGGTGCGACAAGGCATTTATCTTAACCAACGCCCAAAAAAAGCAACTGCCTTTAACAGCGTGCGAAAAAGCCAAACTAAAACCCTTCTTCAAAAATTCGGACATTGCTGCCTATGTTCCCAATCAAAGCGCACGTTTGTGGCTGATTGATTTTTTCTATCCCAACGACCGCGATACAAACCTGAAAAACTATCCGCACTTACTGGCACACTTAACACAATTTAAGGATAAGTTACTCTCGCGCAAGCAAAACAATAACGGCATTGATAAGCAACTGGCGCGGGGAAATTTTTGGTTTGGTTCCGTGCGGCGCAAAATGGATTTTGAGACGGAAAAACTAGTCCTTCCGCACCGGGCCGCCACCGTTACCGCGGCGTATGCCCCCGGCCCGTGGTATGCCAGCAGCGACGTATATTTTATTTCCGCCGTGCGTGCTCCTTACACGTTGTGGACGCTACTGGGATTATTAAACAGTTCCCCGTATCAAACCTGGCTGGCTGCCAACGGCAAGCGCAAAGGGAAACTGTTGGAGCTCTACGCTGCCCCGCTTAAACAGTTGCCGATCCCAACTTTGACCCCGCTGCAACAAACCCAATTAGAGGAATTAACCCGCACCATTTACCGTCTAAAAACGCAAGGCCGCGCGGCGGATCTCTGCGCACTGCAACGCCGTTTAGATACCTTGGTGGCGGCTCTGTTTTAGCATTTTTCAAAAATGCTAAAATAGAGAATATGACCTTCCGCCTCAACCGCAAATGGATGATTTTTACCGTTACCGCCAACGGGACGTTTATGTCCACGCTCTCGGCCGGGATTGTCAACATTGCCTTGCCCACCATGTCGGCCGAGTTTGGCGTCTCGCTGGAAAATATACAATTAGTAGTTAGCTTTTATCTGCTGGTGCTGACGTGTCTGCTGCCCGTATTTGGCAAATTAAGCGACAATTACAGCCGCAAATGGATGTACTTGGGCGGGTTTATTACATTCGGCGTAGGAGCTCTGTTGGGGGCGTTGGCGGGCTCGCTTCCCATGATGCTTTTTGCGCGCGGCGTGCAGGGTGTTGGCTCTTCTGCCATGATGGCTACCTCGCAAGCGCTTGTGGCGCAGATTTTTCACGGCAAAGCACGCGGGCAAGCGTTTGGCGCTATCGGCGCGGTAGTAGCCGGGGGCTCGCTGGCGGGGCCCGCTGTGGGCGGCGCGCTCATCCAGGCGTGGGGGTGGCAATCTGTGTTTTGGATTTGCATCCCGATTGCCATTATCGGCGTATGGCGGGGGATTTACCTCATCCCGCGCTTCAATGCCCACAAACGCACCAAAATGGATTGGCCCGGCGCTTTGTTGTATGCGGTGGCTAGCTTTGCGTTTTTATTTGCCCTCAATAACGCCGCGGACAAAGGGTGGACGCACCCGCTTATTTTGGTAGGCTTTGCGCTGTCACTGGGGATATTTTTAGCATTTTCCCGGCGGGAAAAAACTGCCAAGCACCCCTTTTTGGAAATTAGCATTTTCCAAAATAAAACTATTTTGTACGGGTGCTGGGTTGCGCTGCTGGGGTATACGGCCCTGTTTACCAACTCGGTACTATTGCCGTTTTATTTAACCGATATTATGCACTTGGACCCCATTAAAATCGGGCTGCTCATTATGCCTTTCCCGATTACACTGGCCGTGGCCAGCGCGGTGAGCGGCACGTTAAATGCCAAATGGCCCGCCCGTATTTTGACCACGGCCGGGTTTGTGTTGTTGTTGATTTCCACGTTGATGTTTGCCTTCATCGGGGGCGAGCCCAGTATTTCCTACATCATTTTAGCGCAGCTGATTATGGGGGCCGGCAGCGGCACCTTCCAAGTACCCAATAACAACACCGTAGTCAGCGCCGCCCCGAAGGGGAAACTGGGCGTGGTGGCCAGCGTCAACGCGTTGTGCCGCAACGTAGGGATGATTTTGGGGATTGCGCTTTCGGTAGCTATTTTCACGTGGGTCAATCACGCGGCCCTGGCCCACGGGCAAGCCGCCCCCAACGCTTTTATCCGCGGCTACCAGGCGGCCCTGCTTTTTGGAAGTGTATGCGCGGTAGCGGGGGGGATTTTATCCGCCAAACGCTAAGCAAATTTCCCGCCACACACAACGAACCCCAAAACAAATTGTTTTGGGGTTCTTGTATCCGGCAAAAATACACGCTGCAAAATTAGTAATTTTCCGGGTGGATCATAAAGTATGCTTGCGGGTGCGCACACACGGGGCAGACCTCGGGGGCTTTTTCGCCAATGTGCACGTGGCCGCAGTTGGCGCATTCCCACATTACAATGCCGGCTTTTTTAAATACTTCTTGGGCCTCTACATTATGCAGCAGTTTGCGGTAGCGTTCTTCGTGCATTTTTTCAATTTTGCCCACGGCTTCAAACAAGTAGGCCAGTTTATCAAAGCCTTCTTCTTTGGCGGTTTTGGCAAAGCCAGCATACATGTCGGTCCATTCGTATTTTTCGCCTTCGGCCGCATCTAACAAATTGGTAGCCGTAGCCGGGATTTCGCCGTTGTGCAGATATTTAAACCACAATTTGGCGTGTTCTTTTTCGTTATTGGCGGTTTCTTCAAAGATTTTGGCAATTTGCACAAAACCTTCTTTTTTGGCCTTGGATGCATAGTAAGTATATTTGTTGCGCGCCTGCGATTCGCCGGCGAAGGCAGTCCACAGGTTCTTTTCGGTTTGAGATCCTTTCAGTTCCATAATTTTCTCCTATAAAAAGCCCGCTATTTAGGCAGGCAGCAATTTTTACAAATCCCTTTAAATTGTACGTTAATTTGTTTGATTTGGCCAATCTCACGGGCCGGCATGGGGCAAGCAATTTGTTCGTTTTCGTTGGGGAAAATATCATACACTTCCCCGCACTGGGTGCACACAAAATGGCAGTGAGGGCGCAAATCTCCGTCGAAACGGGCCTTAGAGCCCAGCCCCACCCGCATCAGCAGCCCCATTTCTTCAAGCGAAGAAAGCGTGCGGTACACCGTGTCAAGCGATACGTTGGGCAAACTTTCGCGCACGCTGGCAAACACGGCCTCGGCGCTGGGGTGCAAGTTGGATTGTGCCACCGCGCGGAAAATTTCTTGGCGCTGGCGGGTAACGCGCAGGCCCAGTTCCTTGCAGCGGGTTTGGAAATAATCCAACCGCATTTGTACGTCGGCAGGTTCGGTTAAAGTCAAAAGCATTTTTTGTTTTTCCTCACAAGCTGTTTTTAGTATAGCATATTTTTCTAAATTTCTTCGTAATTTTTTGCTACCCTATATATATGCTAACGTATCACACGGTTATTATCGGAGCGGGGGCCAGCGGATTGTTTTGCGCGGGCAGTTTTGACAAACCCAAGCTAATCATCGAACACAATCAACGCTGCGGCGCAAAAGTGCGTGTTTCGGGCGGCGGTAAATGCAATTTTACCCATACCCCCTTGTCGGCGGCGGACTATGTGTGCCCTCAAAAACATTTTTGCAAAAATGCCCTGGCCGCTTTTAAGCCGCAGGATTTTACCGCGCTGCTGCAAGCGGCGGATGTGGATTATGAAACCCGTCCGGACGGGTGTTTGTTTGCCCAGCGCGCCGGGGATATAGCTGATTTTTTGGAACGCCGCACCCGGCAAGCCCATAGCGATCTTTCCCTGGGTACGCAGGCCCTGGGCCTGGAAAAAACAGACGACGGATTCTGGGTGCGCACGTCGGCCGGCACGGTGCAGGCACAACGGGTGGTGCTGGCGTGCGGGGGGTTATCTTACCCCAAACTGGGCAGCAGTTCTTTTGGCATCAAAGTGGCCCGCCAATTTGAATTAAATATCGTTGAGCAACGCCCGGCTTTGTGCGGCTTAACGGTACAAAAACCGCTGCGCGCCGTGTGCAAGGCCTTGGCCGGAAACAGTACGCCGGTAGAAATTCGCACCGGGCAACAGCGTGCCACGGGGCCCCTTTTATTTACGCACGAAGGGTTTAGCGGCCCGGCCGTGTTGGATATTTCGCTTTATTGGAAAGAAGGAACCCCCGTTACGATTAACTTTTTACCCGGGGTGGATGTACGTGCGCTGCTAGCTGCACATAAGCAAGAAAACAAACCCATTTCCACTGTGATTGATTTGCCGGGGCACATGGCGGCGCAGTTGTTGGGCAATAACGATGTGGTACTTGCCAACGCTACCAAGCTGCAGTTGGAAACTGCCGCGCGCCTGCTCAGCGGGTTTACGTTTATTGCGGCGGGGACATCGGGCTATACCAAGGCCGAAGTTACCTGCGGCGGCGTGGACGTGCGCGAAGTAAGCCCCTCTACCTTCGAAGTGAAAAAAGTGCCCGGTTTGTATGTGATAGGCGAACTGTTAGACGTTACCGGCAAAGTAGGCGGATACAATTTGCATTGGGCGTGGGCCAGCGCCTACTGCGCCGCCAAGCACTTGGCCCGCCAAGGGTAATGTTCTAATCAATTTTTCTGTTTGAAATTTTATATTAAAACTTACCCCTTTTAAAAGCCCTTTTGCTATAATAAGGAGAGGAATATTTTTATGAACCTATTTATACGCCAATCGCTGCCGAATTTATGGCTTTACAGTTTTTCCGTCACCAACCGTGCGTTGCCGCGCTTGTTGGCTATTTTGTTGGGGACAATCTTGCTGCTGGGGGGCATTGGGCTGTTTTTGTTCCGCTTTGTGCTGCCCGGTTTAGCACCCCAAGTAATGGGGCTTGGTATGGCGTCCATCCCGTTGTTAATCGGCTTAGGGATTTTGGCGTTTGCGTTTATACAACTCTTTGGGGCTTTCATTAGCGCCCTATGCGTGCGCGTTTTGTGCGATACCGCCCAAGAAAAACAGACCTTGCTTTCCGAAATTTTGCTCGATAGTTTGAAACCTGCCGGGGCACTTTTTGTGGCGGGGGTGGTGCTTTCGCTGGTGTTTGTGCCGGTATATTTTGTGGCACGCCAATCGCAGGTATTGGGGAGTATTTTGAACTTGGTTTTGTTCTTTGTGTTTTGCATCCGCCTGACGTTTGTGCAAGGGGTGATTGTGTGCCGGCGCACCGGGCCGATAGAAGGCATTGTAGAAAGCTGGCGCTTAACCGCCGGCAACGGATATATTGACACATTCCTGATGTGGGTATTGATTTGGGTTACCAGTTTTATCTATGGGTTAATTTTTACGGTAGCTATTTTGGCGTCGTATGCCCTCATCCCGCTGTACTTTGCCAACTGGTTTGATTTAAGCCAGGGGTTTGCGGGCTGGATTATTTTGGGGCTGCTTGGGATGCTAATTTTATTTTTCTGTTCGTGCCAAGCGTGGGCGTTTGTTTTGATTACGTACCTCAACCGCGACCAAGCCCTCTACACCTTCCCGCAACAAGCCGGCGTGCCGCTGCCCACCGTGAACGTAAGCGCGTTTGAAGCGGACAACTATGTGGAAAACGGCCTTCCGCCGGACACACGCTCCGCCGCTAATCCGCCCGCGGGAAATACGCCCCACTCTATTGATTTGGACAATTTGCAAGTAACCGCTTCTTCCATCAACACGCAAGAACACGACGAGCAGCAAATAGCCGAACATTTAAAACAGGTTTATACCCCCGATCAAAAACATGAAGTGCAAAAAGGCGACGAGGACCGTATGCCCACTATTTTATTTGACGATTTGATGGCCCAAGAGTTGGAAAAAAATGCCCAGGCCTTTGCCCCGAAAGAGAAATCCGACTCCGACCCGGACGACGATATCGGCTCTGTCAAAATGTCTAAATAAAGAGGAAAACCGCACAGGAACCCGCGTATGAATTTAACCCCAGTTACACTTTTAACGGACGTTAAAACCTTTTTTGCCATGACACGCGCCGTGGTAAAAGGGCAGTACAAAATGCCCTGGAAGACGTTTTTTTGGGTAGTGTTGTGTGCGGTATATTTTCTCTCGCCCATTGACTTGCTGCCCGATATTGTGCCGCTGTTGGGCTTTGCTGATGACAGCGCCTTCATCATCTTTGTGCTTTTACTGGTTCACCAAGATTTAATTGCCTTCCGCCAAGCACAACAAACGCCCAAAGAAACCATCATTGAAGCCGAAATTGTTGACGAGAAGGAACCTAAAAAACATGATTAAAAAATTAGTAAAATTTTGTTTACTTGCCGCAGTGGCGGCAGTCCTTTTGGCGGCGGGAGCGCTGTTTGCCCTTTACAAGCTCTATCCGCCCGCCCGCCTGAAACTGATGGCCCAGCAGTATGTATCGGCCCATTGGCAGCGCGAAGTTACATTTGATAAACTTTCCTTTACTTGGGTTGGCTTTAAGTTTACCAATGTGGCCCTGTCCGAAAACACCTCTTTTGCCGACGGTACTTTTGCAAAGGCCAAAAAGTTAACCGCCCATGTGGCGGTAAAACCGCTGTTTCAAAAACGCATTGAAATTACCACCATTGAGGCCGACGGGCTGGAAGTAAATTTGGTGCGGCAAAAAGACGGTAAATACAATTTTGACACGCTGCTCCCCAACGATACAACCCCAACCGCGCAACCCCAAGAGGCCTCTGCCTCCTCCCAGCAGCAAACCCCCTTGGTCGTTACCGCGCAACGCATTACCCTTAACGATTGCGATTTAATCTACCGCGACCAGAACACCGGCCTGCGCATGGCCGCCAACGACCTCAACATTGTAATCAATCAATTTGATTTGGCTAAACCGTTTGAATCGGTCCTTACGTTTACTACCAACATTTCCGTCCTGGGCCAGCCGCGTGTAACGGTGCCGGTGGAAATCACGCTGCAGACTTTCCTGGCAAATTTGGATTTGCCGCAGGCCTATGCCCATATTACCCAGGCCTCGGCCCGCTACAACGCCGTGCAAGTGGGGTGGAAGGGGGAAATCAACAATTTTGAAAACCCGTCGCTTAATCTTTCCGGCACGGTAAGCGGGCTGTCTAGCCAACAACTCAAAGCCCTCGCGCCGGATTTACCCGCCTTCAATTTGCCGCCGTTGCAATTAAGCATGCAAGCCCAAGCGGATTTGGACAAAAATTCCGCCCAAATTTCACAAGCCAAACTGACGGTAAAAAACAGCTCTTTGGCGGCCCACGGTACCGTAGACTGGGGCAAAGAAAGCCCTGTGTGGTCGTTTACCGGTTCCCTCAAAGCCATTTTGGAAGAACTGGTGGAAATGACCGACTCTTGGGATGATTTCCACCCGGGGGGGACCATCTTGTCTGACTTAACCGTTTCCAGCCGTCCCTCCGGTACGGGCATCCGCGGCAGCGTTACCTTGCAAAACGTTAGTTTGTGGTATGATCCCTTTACCATTACGCAAGGGAACGGAACGATTACGCTGGCCTCGCTGGATAAAATTTCCGGTTCAAAGCTCACAGGCAAATTAAATGGCGAGCCGTTTACCGGGTCCTTTTCGTACGCAAGCACCCCGCAAGTAACGGATTGGACCGTCAATTTGAATTTGGATAAGCTGGTCTTAAAAGCGTGGCCCGGTTCGGGCGATTCCCAACCCGAGCCAACGGATGCCAACGCGCCCGCGGCCGATACTTCCGCCCAGCGTGCCACCGCAACCACCCGCACCAACTTGCAGGCCGATATACAAATCGGGGCGGTGGAGATCCCGTATGTACAGTCGGAAGGGTTTAGCGCACAAGCGCGTTTGCGCGATATGACCGACTCGCTAGCCGGCACCAACGGAACCATTTCCTTTGAACTGCAACCCGGTAAAATTACCAATTTAGATACGTTTATCAACCAAAGCAAAGTGGCTAAAATTTTGCTGTTGCCCGTGTCGGTTGTGCGCAAAACGTCCAACATGCTGGGGTTAAAACTCTTTGCCGAAAAGGACGAAACAACCGGCACTTCTATTGCCTTTACCAAAGGGGAAGGAAACTATACCTTTACCGACGGCGTTATGAACCTGGATAAAACCGCACTTACCTCCAGCGTGACGGAACTGTCAGCCAAAGGAACCGTCAATTTTAATACGGAAGAATTAAATATGAAAGCCACCGCCACCTTGCTTACGCAAGCCGCCCCGGTTGCTTTTAAAATTACCGGCACGCTGAGCAACCCCAAAGGCAAGCTCGACGTTGTCAACACGGTTACTTCCGTAGTGGGGGGGCTTTTAAACGGCACTGCCCTCAAGTCCGCCACCAGTGGGGCCACCTCCGCCACTACCGGTGCCGGCAAATTAACGGTGGGCACCGTTAAAAACACGGTGGACACGGCCACCAGTGTCATCAAAGGGATTGGCGGCCTGTTTAAAAAGAAAGACTCCTCGGATGCATCTACTGATGCTGCCGAAGAACAAACCCCGCAAGAACAGCAAGATCCGCAAGCGCCTGTGCAAGAACAATCCGCCCAAGCGGCGGATGCAAACCCCTAACTACAGCTTTCATCCCTAGCGGTTCAATTAACCACAACAAACCCCGGCGTTATAGCGCCGGGGTTTTGAAATAAATGGAAGTAAAAACTAATCGTTTTTTATTTTTAAACAGTATTTGTTGCCTAGACTGGACACTTGTTCCCACGTTGCCGTAGCGCCTGCTGGGCCGCCATACTCCTTGAAATTATAATTTCCTTGCTCTTCACTCCCTATTTGTATGTCATTTTCCAATTCCAGGGTCTTAACATATATATTTTTTTTAGCGATAAGCGTACCGGCCGTGATTTTAAGTTTCTCAATATTGGAAGGAGCTTTGATATACGATGCTATTAGGGAACTAACCGTTACGTCCGCACCTTGACCAATTTTTAAGCTGTTCATCTGCCACGCAGTATGAGAATCTTCTCTTCCTACGGAAAGGGTAGTATTGTTTTTCATGTGAAATCCATAAATATCAATCGGTTTGTACACGTTGACCGTACCCTCGGCAGACAAACTACTGGAACCGGTAGCATTTGGGTCAGTCTGATTAAACCCCAAGTTGACAATTCCGTCACAGCCATCAGTACCAGTTACCTTCCCATCCTCGTCGTATTTAAGCCCGTTTTCAGGGCACAAAGTTACTGGGTCGGAAGACGTGGTTTGCACAATATTAAAGGAAGCCATCGGTACGGAAAACACCGTTGTAAAACTCATATTCACCGCGCCTGCCGGCACAGCCAGCAACGCCATGTACAATAAAACCCATCCTGCTTTACGCATAAGTACCCTCTCTTAAAAAAATCTTCTTTAAGTATAGCTAAAATTCAGTAAAAAAACAAGCCCTTTTTACCCGGTTGCGCTGCGCCGAATTTAAAATTTCGTATAATAAGGATATGGGACTTGTACTGCTGTGCCTGACCAATTTGATTTTTCCGCTGGCTGCCCTGGGGGTGGTGCTGTCGTTCTTGCTTTCTGCGCGGCGCAAACTTATAGCGCATTTAGCCAGCGAACTCAAAGAGCGCTTTGGTCTGATCGGTGCGGACCAAGTGCCCCCGCAGGCCGTGTGGCTGCACTGCGCCAGCGTGGGGGAAGTCAACGCGGTACGCGGGCTGATTAAAGAGCTAAAAACCCTCTACAAAAAACCTATTTTGCTAACCACTTCCACCCAAGCGGGCAAAGAAACCGCGCAAAAAAATCCGGACGTTTCCTGCGCCTTGCTTGCCCCGTTGGATTTTTATCCTTCCTGTGCTCGCTTTATCCGCGTGGCCCGGCCGCATCGGATGTTTGTGGTAGAGCGCGAAATTTGGCCCAATATGCTCCAGGCCGCCCACCAAGCACACCTGCCGGCCGCCCTGATCAATGGGCGTATCAGCCAAAAATCTGCCCGCGCTTACGGGCTGATTAAACCCCTTTTTAAACAGGTGCTTACGCCCTTGGCATTTGCCGCGCTGCAAACGCAAGAGGATGCCAAACGCTACGAGGCCCTGGGCCTCCCTGCGGATAAAATCCACGTGTTGGGCAACGTCAAGTATGACGCGCTGAGCGATAAGCCCGCTCAACTGCCCCGCGCACACGAAATGTTGGAAAAACTGGGCTGGCTGGGCCACCCGCTTTTAGTGGCGGGAAGCACACACCCCGAAGAAGAAACCCTGCTGCTGCGCACCATGCCCGAGCTGCTTAAAAGCGGCACCAAGCTGATTTTTGCCCCGCGCCACCTGGAACGTATGAGCGAAATTGAACACACGCTCAAGCAAAGCGGCCTGCACTACGCGTTGGCCGGGCAGGACACGTTTGATAAAAGTGCCGACGTGCTTTGCCTCAACGTAATGGGAATGCTGTGTGCGTTTTACGCGTGTGCTACGCTTACGTTTGTGGGGGGATCTATCGTACAAAAAGGCGCGCACAATTTATTAGAGCCCGCCCTCTTGGGCAAAACCGTTTTGTTTGGCAAGTACTTTTTTAATACACCCGATACCGCCAAAGCCCTGTTGGAACACGGCGGGGGGGTATTGGTCAGCCCAACTAATTTTAAAGAGACGGTGGTGCGCCTGCTGGCAGACCGCGAGCAGCTTGATAACATGAACGCTCACGCCCGGCAAACCGCACTGAGCTTTCAAGGCGCTACCGCAAAAACAATAGGAGTTATTACTGCTTATGAACAACGAACAAACGCCTAACATATTGGTGATTCGTTTATCTTCGCTGGGGGATATTGTGTTGTCCTCGCCGGTGTATAAGAACATCAAGGCCGCCTGGCCCAACGCGCGCATTACCTTAATGGTAAAGCCGGCCTTCTCGCAAGCGTTAGCCGGCCACCCGGATATTGACGAAATTCTAGTTGCCAAACCCAGCTTGTGGGGCTGCATCCGCCAAGTGCGCGCCGGGAATTATACCCACTTGCTTGATCTGCACGCCACCCTAAAAAGTATGCTCATCAGCTTTTTTAGCCGCGTGCCCAACCGCGCCCGCTACGATAAAAACACCTTGGCGCGGCGGATCTTTGTGAAATTTCACAAATCATCCCCGGTGCTGGAGAAACACACGCTTGAAAAATACTTAGCCGCCTTAAAGCAGTGGAACATCCCCGTCAAATATACCGAGCCCAAACTGGGCGATTGGGCCTACCGCCATACGGAAACCACCGGCCAAAAAATCAACAAGATCGGCATTTTCCAAACCTCTTTCATCGGCGACAGCGTACTGACTACGCCGCTGATTCAAAAAACCAAAAAACTCTTCCCCGATACTAAAATTGTGGTCATCACCCGCCCGCAAACCGAGGATATTTTTAAACCGTTGCCCGAAGTGTCCGAAGTCATTTTGAACGACAAGCGCGGTTGGAATAAAATTGCCGGCGTGTGGAAAACCGCCCGTGCGATTAAAAAATCCGGCATCGATATTTTGCTGGTGCCGCACCGCAGTTTCCGCAGCGCGCTTATTGCTTGGCTCTCGGGCGTGCCGATACGCATCGGGTTTACTTCCAGCGAAGGGTGGTTCTTCTATACCAAAACTGTTCCGTTTAGCTGGATGATTCACGACGCAGAGCGCAACTTGTCCTTGCTGCAAGGCATTGCCAAGGAAAAATTCGGCGGGGAAAAGCTTTCTATGTCCTACACCCCTTCGGCCGAAGAAAATGTGGAACGCCTGCTCAAAGATTTTAACCTGGAGGGCAAAAAATTAGTGGGCATTCACGCCGGTTCCGCCTGGCCCACCAAATGCTGGCCGATGGATTATTATGTAAAGCTCATCACCAAATTGCAAACCGAACTGGGCGTGCAAGCGGTGCTTATAGGCGGCGGCAAAAAAGATGCGGACCTGGGCGAAAAAATCTGCCAGTTGGCCCAAGGCCACGCCGCTAACTTGTGCGGCAAAACCAGCTTGGCCGATTTAATGGCCCTGATGAAACATTTAAGTTTGTTTATCACCAACGACTCGGGCCCCATGCACATTGCTACCGCGTTTGATGTGCCCACGTTGGCTATCTTTGGCCCCACCACGCGCGAGCTGGGCTTCTTCCCTTACGGCAAAGGCCACCGCGTGCTGGAAGTGAAAGATTTGCCCTGCCGCCCCTGCGCGTTGCACGGGGGGAAGAAATGCCCGCTGGGGCATTTTAAGTGCATGAAGGATATTTCGCCTGACGAAGTATTTAAAAATGCCAAAGAGATGTTGGGCGCGTAGGCGTTTACAAGTTGCCGTTTCTTAAAAATCCCCGGGGTTAGCACCCGGGGATTTTGCGTGCGCCAAAAGCTGCTATGTTTTAAAATAGGTCCAAAGGCCCACCCCATTATAGGTCCAATGGCCCTTGTGAGGGTAAAAAAGTATTTTCTATTTTATTAGGTAGGAGAAACTATGAACAAACTACACAAAACCGCCACTGTTGTACTTAGCAGTATCTTCCTGTTCGCCGGTTTATCGCCGGTGTGGGCAGTCAACCCTAAACCGCGTAAGTTAAAAAAGGGTAATACAAAAGCCAGCCAGTCCGCTTTAATGCGCAAGGTAAACCGCAAAGTTACGATGACCGATCTGCGCCGCACGCGAAAGATAAGCGCCCGGAACGATGCACACAATTTACTCGCTGATGCGCGCAAATCACTCGCCTCTCCCTTTGGAAGCAACGGTGTGGCAGCCGAGTTTTATGCCCAACAAGCTTTAGAAGAGGCCAAACGGGCAAACCTAGACCTGGCTCCCTTTGAAGAGACCCTAAAACAGGCCTATAAAACCGAAGCCGCACATTTTTTAGCCAATGCCCAGTTGCAAGCCAATATGGGGCGGAAATTTTGGGCCGAACACGTTGCCAAAGAAGCCCTAAACAGTGCTCAAAAAGCTGGGCTGACCGGGGAAGCGCTTACCCCGTATAAAGTCAAAGTAGAAAGCATTCAAAAGGAACTGGAATCTTTCGGCGTTACAAAGGAAAACGGAGAAGATTTTGATGCTGCTATGATATTTGCCGAGCTGGCTCTTCATAATCTATATGAAGGCCGTCTGTTGGCAGCAGATCATGCAATCCTTTCGGCTTGGGAAAAGGCCCATAAAGGCGGCCTGTCAGAAAAGGTATTTGCCCAAAAAATCGACCCCATCGCACTGCAAATTCACAATAAACTGGCATGGCTGTTCCTCAAAGAGGCGGTACAAAACCTGGAAGCCAAACCTTACTTGGCAGAGGCGTTGGCCGCTAATGCAATCTCTTACGCCCGGGCAGACGCGAACAGCTATCCCCTTTCCGTTGCGGGTAACAGCCCCTTCCAAAAAGCCCTTGAAGTTGCACGTGCACGCCAGGCCCTATTCCCCTTAAACCGGGAAGAAGCCGAAGCGGAAATGCTGCAGGGGTTTGAAGAATTGAAGAAGAGACTGAATGTCGGAATCGCGTGGGATGATATGGCTATGGATGACGCTGATTTCGAACTTTTGAAGAAATATTAAAACGCATCTACACAACAAAGAACTCCCCGGGGTTGCTTCCGGGGAGTTCTCAACGTAAGCAATAAAGCCCCTCAACGGGAACATAACGATTATGAACAAATTACAAAAAGTAAGCGTACTTGCATTAACCGGCACCTTTATTTTGGCCGGTTTATCGCCCCTGTGGGCCGTCAACCCCAAACCGCGTAAGTTAAAAAAGGGAAATACAAAAGCCGGCAACGCCGCCTTGATGCGCAAAGTAAACCGCAAAATTACGCTTGCGGATCTGCACCGCCGCGGCAGAGGGCGCAACATAAACTTTACCAAACTGGGGCAAAATAATCCCGTTACTTATGCGTTAAAAACCGGGTTAAGCGTGACCCAAGTAAAAAAGGCCGCTCGCCCGACGGCAGAAATCGCTCTGCAAGAGGCACAAGCC
The DNA here is from genome assembly GCA_045593185.1 of Elusimicrobiaceae bacterium. GTDB lineage: Bacteria > Elusimicrobiota > Elusimicrobia > Elusimicrobiales > Elusimicrobiaceae > Avelusimicrobium. The sequence continues at coordinate 33,514 of JAZNWD010000025.1, forward strand.
GCACTGGGCCGGCCGTATGTTGAAGTAGCCGTTGCGGCCGCACAGCAGGCCTGGGATGATGCCAAGCTGGCCGGCCTCAAAGGGGACGAATTAGCCCCTTATAAAGCCGTGCTGCAACAAGCCAAAGATGCCCGAATTATACGTCCTTTTTCCAAGGAGCAAAAGTTACAGCTTGCATCCTCTTTTTTGCAAGATGCCCAACGCGACTTTAACGTCGGGGATCTTGCGGATGCCTGGTACGAGGCCGAATTGGGGATTCAATTTGCCAAAGAAGCCGGCCTTACCGGCGAAGCATTGTCCCCGTATCAACAGTTGTTAGCGCAAATCAAACAAACTTTGGCCGATCAAATACAAGCCAGCCAGCTGGCCCTTGAGTTCGATCCTCTCCATTCGGGGGTTCCGTTTACTTATTTTCAATACGTGCTTGAAAAGGCCAAAATCAATGAATTAGAAGGCGAAGAAATCGACGCGCTGGAAAACCTGGTTCAAAAAATCGAACCGGTGCAAATGTCTCTGCTGAAATTGGCTAACGTAAAATTAGACCACATTAACGAATTGGTAAAAGAGAGAGATTTCCGGGGGGCGTTAATCGAGGCCGAGTCCACCCTGGAAGATTTAGAAAATGCAGACATCCCACAAGAGAATTTGCAAAACTACCAAATAATCATCAAAAACCTGCGGGAGCTTTTGGATATGTAACCCGGGCCCGCATAAGCAAATTCATATCCTTAAAATCCCCGGGGTTAACGCCCGGGGATTTTGTTATAACGATTTCCCAAGAAAAACCGTAACTCACAAGTCCACATCCGGGGTTTCATCGATAGCGGCCAACGTGTCCGCAAACAGCTTTCGTACAACATCCCATTGGCTAAGCGGCAACAAAATGCCCTTGGCGGTAAACCCTTTGTCTTCTTCCCATTGGCGCAGTTCCAGGCCGCGCACAGTGCCTGCTTGCACAATAGAAACCACCACACAAATACCCGGACGTTTGGCAAATTTACCCACTTCGCCCAGTTTTAATTGCGCAGCATCCTGCGGCAAGGCCAGCACCGCCGGCACCAACACGCGCACCATTTCGGGGCTCAACGTGACCCCTTGCTGCGTGGGCATAGGCAAAATTTCATTCAAAAGAAATTTACGCACCGACACGTAGCGATACCCGCGGTACGCATCAATGGAAAAGCGCACTTCTTCCTGCGCGTTAAGCTGCAAAGAACCAATGTCCCTAAGTAGTGTAAAGCTGCTCTCTAACCCCATGTTACAAACCCCTAAAAATATGATATGATACCTGTATATATATTGTAGTGGTTAAAACTCAAAAAATCAAGGGTGTTTTATTATGGCACAGGAACAATCGCAGCAGCCGTCTTTAGTAGGGCAAGAGATTTCCGGTTGTGAAATTTTGCAGAAAATTGCCGTCGGTGGGATGGGGGCCGTGTACAAGGCCCGCCACAAAGCGCTTGACCGCATTGTGTGCGTGAAAATTTTATCCCCGGCACTTACCAACGATAAAAAAGCCGTAGAACTTTTCCTGACTGAGGCCCGCGCCATTGCCGAACTGGAACACCCTAACATTGTGCAGGTTTATAACGTCGGGCGTGAAAAGGGCTACTACTTTATTGTCATGGGTTTTATTGAAGGGCAAACGCTCTCGCAGCTGGTCAAACGTAACAAAACTTTGCCGCTGGAAACCATTGTCAAAATGTTTGAAGAAGTGCTTTTGGGGCTGGATGCCGCCCACGCCAAAGGGATCATCCACCGCGATATCAAACCCTCTAACATTTTAATTAATACCGATGGGCAAGCCAAAATTGTGGACTTTGGTATCGCCAAAAAGGTAGATAAAGACAAGGGAACCACCAAAACCACCGAACTGGCCGGCACGGCGTATTTTATCGCGCCGGAACAAGCCCTCGGGCGGGATTTGGATACCCGGGCCGATTTATATTCCGTCGGGGCCAGCTTGTATTATGTGCTTACGGGGCAATTCCCGTACAACGGTAAAAATACCATTGACATCATCCAAAAACACATCAATGATCCCGTCCCCAATCCGGCGGCCTTGCGCCCGGGGATGCCTGCGTGGCTCAGTACCGCTGTGCAAAAATTGATGGCCAAAAAACCCGAGGACCGCTTCCAAACCGCCAAAGAAACCTATGTCTATTTCCAAAAGGCCCAGGCCGAAGAGCAACTGCGCATTAAGAAAGGGGCTTCCATTAACCTGGGGGATAACAGCTCGCTCAAATTAGTGCAGGAAGAAAAATTTTCCACCACCGATTTGCAACGCAAACGCCAGGCCGAAAAAAGTTTAAAGAAATCCACGCAAACTAGTAAGCCCTCACTCTTACCGTCGGTGGATAAAGCGGCCAGCCTGCCGGTAACGGCTAACGCCGCCAAACCGGTGGACCCGTCGTCTATCGCACTGCCTACATCCTCGGAAGTAGCCACCAAAGGGATCTATTCCAACCCGGCTTCCGGCGCATTAGAACAAACGTTGCGCCAAAAAGCGCGCTGGGCCGGCGACCTCATCAAAGATTTATTGCTCAAACTGCCGCTGTTTATCTTGTTTACGCTGGGCGTGGGATATGTATTTTATCACTTGGGCAGTATCTGCTCGGCCGGGATTGTAGAGCACGACGGGCTGCTTGCCAATTTGATTAACCCGTTCTTTGCCAAAACTTTCCCGCCGCAACAGTGGCTTTATATGCTGCTGGGCGTAATTACGCTGGGGCTTATCTTTGCCAGTGCGGCCGTAAAAGAATATTCCCGCTCAATGGTTACACTGTTTCTGCTGGCGCTGGTATCGTACATGGCGGGGTTGTTCACGCCGCAGATACCGTTCCTGCAGACGGGGCACATTTGGGAATTTTTATTCACCCCGCAATATTATTTGTGTTACTTGGTCATGGCGTTTGCCGGGGCAGTAGCCGTGTGCTCCACGTACAACCGCTCCCTGTTGCAAGGGGCCCTGGGCGGTGCGTTGGTAATTTTGGCAGTGGCGCTGGCGTATTTGGCTTCCAGCTTGTCCATCCCGCCGGCAGAGCACATTTTCCAATTTCAATTACTGTTCTTTGCCGGGCTGTTTGCCACGGTGGTGGCCGTGTATTACTTGCTCAACCGCGAGGAACGCACCAGCGTGTTTATGCCGCTGTTTATCTTGCTGTTGGCCATGGGATGTTTGTGGGTGTATAACGTATCGGGCCTGGTACAAACCGCACAGAAAACCGCACAAGCCCTGCAAGCAAACATCGATGTCAAATCCTTAGCGCCGGTAATTGACACTTCACAAGAAGAAGAATACGGCCTGCCCACCAACCGCAGCCGCTTTGCCAATATCGACAAATCCAACGAAGTTTCCGTGATGGAAGACCAACAAGCGCACGACTTTTTAGCCAGCCAATTTGCGCTGCTGGCCCCCAATGCTTTTGACGAAGAAAATACTGCCCTCTTCTCGCGCCTGTTGCGGCGTTATTATAAGGGGGGGCAAAGCAACTTAAATACTGCGCTGTGGGAATATGCGCTTACGTTGCCGCTGCATCGGTTCAACCAAAACGCGCAAACCAACTGTGCCTACACGTTTTTAATGTTGCTGCTTATGATGCTTAGTGTAGGGTTTTGCGTAAGCGGAATTTTCTTTAAGTCGCAAGAGGACGAATAACCCATGCAGACCTTTGATATTGAATTTGCCGCCGTTACGGATATTGGTAAAATCCGCGAGAAGAATGAAGACAATGTGCTGATTTCTTCGGATTTAAGTTTGGGCGTAGTGGCCGACGGGATGGGCGGGCATAGCGCGGGCGAAATTGCCAGCAATATTGCCGTGTCCGTGTTGGCAGAAACGGTGCGGAAAATCAACACCGGGGCGCTAAAAATCCCCGATAATTTTTTACCGAAGCTTTCTCTGCCTGAGCGCAAAATTTTGTTAGCCGCCAACTTGGCTAACGCCGCTATTTATTCCACCGCCCAATCGGCCGATACGTACCGCATGATGGGCACCACGCTTACAGGCGTGCTGTTGGAAGATAACCTGGCCACGGCTGTGCATGTGGGGGATTCGCGCTTGTATTTGCTGCGTAATGACAAGATTATCCAAATCACTACCGATCATTCCCTGGCCATGGAACACATCCGCCGCGGGCTTTTAACCAAGGCCGAGGCCGACCATTCCAAAATTCAAAATATCCTTACCCGCGCTATGGGCATTAAAAAGAATATTGAATTTGATTTACTCAAATTCCCCGTGCACGAAGGCGATATTTTACTGCTCTGTTCCGACGGACTTTACAAAGGCCTGTCCGAAGAGCAGATCGGCGCACTCTTGCGGGCCGGGCGGCATACACCGCTGGTAAAGCTGTGCAAACAGCTGGTACACGATTCGAATATGCACGACGGGCAAGACAACATTTCCTGCGTGTTGCTTAAAATCTTGCCTCCGCAAAAACTCAGCTGGGCCCAACGCCTCAAACGGTTTTTTAAACATTCTTGTTAGTTGGCGCTAATAAAGACCCCCTGCATATTTCGGGTGCAGGGGCTTTTTTTGGCGTAAAATGCCCGCGCATTAGACGCAGGGTTCCACAGAGCAAGCAGAGCAAGCCCAACATTTATGAAGAGGTCATCCTGAGTCGTCGTTGCTCAGGATCCCCGCCGCTTTCGTCCCTTGCGAAACCACAATCGCCCAAGATCCCCGAACCCTGCGGGCCGCCAAAACATTCGGCAATGACACTTTGTTTTGCCGTTATAGGCCCAAATTGGGTCTTTTTTTAGCTTGACAACATTTACAACACTTGCTATAATATCAATACAACGCCCATCCGGGCGCCTTAAATCACTTTAAAAGGAGCATTATGAAAATACCGTACATTAAACTCTACACGGCCGATTTATTGGCCGCCAGCCGTAATTTAACCCCGCAGCAAATTGGGGAAGCCGTACTGGGCATTTGCGAACAGGCCTTTGAAAACGATACGCTTTACCAGCCGCAAAACGGGCGCGAAAAGACACTGTTTGATATGCTTAATCATTGGAAAGAAGAATCCCTGCAAAATTATAAACAGAACCGCAAAGTGGCGAAAAAAGCATCCCACATGCGTTGGCAAAAAACACAAGTTTCAGACGGTGCTTCAAGCATCGGCAACCCAAATGCCACTGCCAAATGCCAAACAGAAACAAAAACAGAAACAGAGACAGAAACAAAAACAGATACAGAGACAGAAACAGAAAAAAATATCTCTCTTACTGCGCAGGATGAACCTGCGCAGGGAGAAAGAGTTTCTTCTCTTTCTTCCCCCAAAACTACTTTGCATCGTTTTGCGGCTGAAGTGCTTGAGCATTTTGAACCCCCGCTAAACGCTGTCCAGCAGGAAATTTGGTTCAAACGCAATGCCCGTTGCCTACGTGACATACTGCAGTTTTGCAAGGAAAATATTCCGCTAGCATTGCAAACAGTATCTGTATGTGCCACACGCTTGGCGCGCGGCGGGGTTACGGGCGGGTATGAGGCCGTATGCCGCAACCTGCCCGAGTATATGCTTAAAGCGCAACAAGAATTGCAAGGGGCATCCGATGCTGGAAGATAAACACAAAATATCGGCGGCACCAACCGAACCGGCCAAACTCTCTTTTGAAGCGCAACAACTGGCCAAAGGCAACACGCTCATCCCCTTTTGGGGATACGGCCCGGACGGCACAATTGTGGCCCTAAGTTGCTGGGACAAATTGCGCCCCGGGCAGAGCTTGTCCGACGCTGCGCGCGAACGCAGCGTCAAGCGGCCGGAGGTGGAAATGTCGCCGGAAATGAAGCGCCGCTCGCAGCGCATTTTAAAAGCCATGCTGGGTGTGGAAGAAGCCCCGCAAACCCCCGCGCAACCCGCCCCTGGGCCTAGGCCCAAATAACCCTGCGTTCTGGGCCCAAAGGCCCTGGCTGGCGCAAACGCTTATTTTTAAAATATAAGTAATTATGAAAGATATGGCCTCTAAACTCATTTCGTTGGTGATCAGCACTTCGCTACTCAGCGGCACGATCCCCGCTTACGGGCAATCCGTTCCGTTTCAAAAATCCGTGGAAAGAGCTGTCGTCCGCGCGCAGGAGAACCCGCTCACGCGCGTGGTGCGCACGCTGCGCGACACGGTGGGGGAAACCCCTACACAAGAAGAAATTAAATCGGCCCGGGTTACTACGATTATGTCGGGATCTATGCCGTTGGAGGCCTACCTGCGCGTTGCGTTGCGGGCCGCGGTAGAACAGCGTGCATTTAAAAATCCGCCGCTTACCGCGCAATTTGTGCAGGACGTTACATACCTGGTTACGTATTTCTCCGAGCAAGTGCAAGCGCACTATGATGTATTGCTGGGTTACCTGCTCAGCGTGCCCAAGCAAGCCCAGAAATATTGTCCGCTCAAAAAGCCCCTTTCCGCCAAATTGTGCGAGGCCTATGCCCAGGCACTCCCTGCGCTGCTGCACTTTGCCCACACGGACGATCTGCCGCGTGCGCAAAAAGAAATCCGCGATTTTTACGCCCGCCGTTACAAGCAAGGAAAACCTTCACTCATCCCGCTGGAACTTACGGACCCAAACCAAACTTATTTTGAATTTTATCCCGCGCAAGCCGCCCCTGTGGTGGACGCGCAAACCGCCGCACAATTGCTCACACCCGTCGGTGGCATTGTGCCGCGCAAACCCAAAATTAAAAAGAACCGCGCCACCGCCGCGCGTACCCCGCGTCAAGCACGCACCCCGCGTAACGCCGCCCGCGTTTCCAGGGTGGCCCGCCGCACGCAGCGCCCGGCTTCAGCCGTTTCCCCGGTAACAAGCACCCCGCTGCAAACTGCCGTTCCGCCCAAATTGGTTAAGTGGGAAAAATTATCCGAAGCGCAAACCCTCAATGCGCAGGCCTTTATGCAAGCCCGCCAAAGCAGCTTGCAAACCGCCCAAATTTACCAGCAAGTGCAAGCCGCCCTGCAAGCCCAGTTGGACGCGCTCAAACAATTAGATTTGGCCCAAACCCCGCAGGAAATTTCCGCCGCACAACAGGCCTACGATCAAGCCGCCCAAGCCGCACAGCCCCTGTTGGAAAGCGCGCAACAATCGACCCGTTTGACCGGCGATAAATGGATGCAAGTGCGCTATGATTTTTCACCCAAAGGGCTGCTTTACAAGTTGCAAAATTTCGCCCAGGAAGGCCGGTTGGAAGAAGTCCGCGCCCGGGGGAAAGCCGGCCTGTTGCAGGACCAAATTGCCGATTTGTTAGAAGAGCGTAAGATGCGTGCCTGGCGGCTGCGCAACCAGCTTAAGCAGGTGCAGGCGCTCAAAATAGAACCCGCAAAACCGATACAAATTGTGGAAGAATCGCCCTCCGGCTTTACCTTATATAGCAGCTTAGTGCCGCCATTTTGGCAGTGGTTCAAAAAGAAAAAAACACCGCAAGCACAACCCGCGCCCGAAGTAGAGCCCGCAGCCGAAGTAGAGCCCGCAGCGCAAGTAGAGCCCGCAGCGCAAGCGCCATCCAACGTGGTGCCGCTCAACCCCGCGGCGCAAACCCGGCAGGCCCAAATCATTCCGTTTGAACCCGCCCAGGGAACAGCCCCCAAAACCGTTTGGGAGGAATTAGGGCAACGCCTTGACCAAGTGTTTTCGCCCCTGGAAAAAAATCTCTTTATTGGCGGGATGTTAATTGCAAGCAGCATTTTGGGGATCCCCCTGGGGCCGGCCTGGGCCCCCAAGCCCGAATTCATCAAAGCCATTGAGGCCGCCCAAGCCAAGGTGGATATTTACAAACCCATTACCTTGGGGCGCAAAATCAGCCGTCTGATGCGCTTGAAATGGGCCGGCATCAAACGCCAGTTTAATGAATTTACACAAGACATTATGGAAGACGTAGAAGACGAGCCGGACGAACCGGACCCGTCCGACGAGCCGGACCCGTCCGACGAGCCGCAAGGCCCGCGCACGCCCGCCCCTACAAAGCCCTCGTTGTGGCAACAGCACAAAGATAAACTGCCCGCCCTGGCCGCGGTGGGGTTATCGAGCTGGCTGCTTGGCAAAGGGCTCGGCGGTGAAGGCATTGCCGTAGCCGGCGTTTTTACGGGGGGGCTTGCCAGCATGTGGGAAAATATCCAGCTTAAATTCTCGCGCAAAAAAAGACTTCAAAAAGAGTATGAAGAAAAACGCATTACCTTGCGCGAACTTTATATTAAATGGCTAGATGCCCCCAAAGAGACTTCGCGCACTCCGCTGGCGCTGGCGTATTTGGAAGAACTTCAAAAGTTTGCAGACGTCGTCCGAGAGAACGACCTCAACATTACCATTCCCCCGTTGCAAAATGCCAAAGACGCGGTGGAACTTTCGCGCAAAGAAGATGCTTTCCGCCCTAGCGTTGAGCAGCAAACTCCCGCCCAGCGCAACGCCGCCTTGGCGGCCTATCAAACCAAATTAACGCGCACCAAAAACGCGCAAACCACCCACAACTATGCGGGGATGTCCGACACGGCTACGGCGAAACAATTTTTAAAAGAAGCAAAAGAACTTGCAGAATTGGTACAAGAAAAAGCCATTGCGGAAATGGAATCGGACCGCTTGCTCGAACAAGCCCAACAAGCCGTGGAACAAGCCCAACGCTTGGAACTTTCCGCCATCAAACACGATTTGGATAAACGCTATAACAAAATGTATGATGAAGCCCTAAGAAGTATGGTAGCGTGGAAATCCGCTCGGGACGGTTCTCGCCTCAAAAAAGCCCGCAAATGCCTGCAAAACTTGCAAGGGTTAGCCGAGCTCAATCGTCAACGCGGCGTAGAAGAAGAATGGCTTAACGAAGCGTTAAAACAAGCCCAAAACGCGGTAGAAATTTCGCTGCGCGAAGATGCACTGCGGCGTGAAAACAAGGCCTATGACAAACAAAAAGCACAAGAAGAAAAAGCTAAAAAAGCCGCCGCCAAACAACGCCGCAAACGGCTAAACAAACCCACTACCGCGGAATATCACGCCGATCCAACCGCACTGCAACCCACTGTCAAAACGAAAAAAACACCTATAGTGGAATTTTCGCCGCGGGAAAATTTTAAAAATTGGCTCTATCAAGTGCAACACAGCCGTATGCGCAACGTGGTAGATGAAAAAACCACACACGTGCTTTATGCCATCAGCCACGCAGTGGGGGAAGATTGGGCGGCGCAAACCTTTCGCCCCGAAGTTACCGCCCTGGTGGATCGTTTGGAAACATTAAATCAACTCATGGGCGATCACGGTTCCCTGCGCTACCGCTTGCTCTATCAAGCCCCGTTTGAACCGGGTCAAAGCGAGCTACCTAAACCGGAAAATTTTGTCCTCACTGTTGAATTAACGGGCCTGCAGGCCGATAGCCCGTCGGTCATCCGCACCGACAAGCTGATTCAGAAACGTTTAAAAGAGCACAACCCACTCAATATTATTTTGCTGCAAGACGGCGGGCAAATTACCGGGATCCGCTTCTCGCAAGATGCCGACTTAGAAAAAGCCAACCAAAATTTACGCACCGTCATCGCTTCCCTTACGCCCGAGGGCTACACCCCGCGTATGGGCTTGCACGAAGTGGGTTTAAGCTCCGCAAGCGATTTGGCTCACTTTTCCAACGGTTTTGTGCACATCCATTTTGACCGCCCGGCAGACGTGCAGGACGAAATCCCGGTGGAAATTAATATTTCCCTCAACATCAATGTGCTACCCTTTACCGGGGCCCGTTATCCCGGGGAAACAGTCATTCCTTATTCGGCCCAAAAAATAGCCCAGGTCTATTGCAAAATATTTGACGGTTTGCTCACCCCGCAAGCCCAGGCCGAGCTGGAACGCATGGCTAATCACGAGGTAAAAAACTAAACTATGAACCAACATAAATTACAAAAAATCAGTACTCTTGCATTAAGCGCGCTCTTGATTTGCGGCGCACTATCGCCGGTCTACGGACAAAAAATAAAACGTGTCCCCAAGAAAAAAGCCGCCCCCAAAGCGGAACACGTGCGCCTGCGTGCCGGCACACGCACCCCGCATTCCAAACCCAAATTTCCCATTATTACCACCTATGGCGCAAGCGCAACCTACACAACACGCGTGGCGCAAATGGCCCCGCAAAATCTTACCCCCGTTACCTTGAACATTCCCAAAACTTCGCTATTGGGGGAACGCGCTTTGCAAAAAGCACAAGAACAAGCTATCCGTCAAGCGCTTAATACATACGTGCCCACCTGGGAACAAGATATTTTATTTGCCAACAACGTGCTGTCCCACTCCCCACTCAAAGAAGTTCATCCGAAACGCGTTGTACAAGCGCTGCTTCAAACCGAGCAACATTTTGAGCAAACCGGCTTGCCCATCACTTTGGCCGAATATGAAAAAGTATTCCAAACACAGTTGCTAAAAACTTCATCCAAACGTTTTGTATTTAATGTAATGGGCACCCTGTCCATGCAATCTTTTTTTGAATTGCGCGTCCCGCAGGAACAATCTCTGCCCGTGGTTGAAGAGCCCGTGGTTGAAGAACCCGCACACTTAAAAATTGACAGCCCGCTGGACCCGAACACATTGGAAGTTTTGCAATCCAATGTCGACGAGCTATACGCCCTATTAGCCGGCATCAGCCATAGTTCCCCGGGGGGAAATTCCGCCCCGGTATCGTCCCCGTTTGGCACAATTTATAAGCAAACTATCGAGGTACTTAAAACGCTTGAACGCATTGACGCGCGCGAAGGCCAAGAGGGCCTGCGCAAACGCACCAAAAACGCTTCGGCTTGCGTTCGGCTGATGGAACAAGCGTTGCTGGCGCTATCCAACCGGTTGGACCTTTTGATTACGGCGCACGACACATACAGCTTTAAACTTACCACCGGCCCGGAAACAAAAGCCGGCCTTTCCAATTGGGCCATCGCCAGCCGCTCGTTGTACAAACAATCCAAACAACTAGACGAGGTGGTACAACGGGCCTCTTTGCTCTATCGCGGCAAGCGCTTGCACGAAGCCATTAGCCGTGCCCGGCAGGCAGTGCGCGATGCCAAATCCACCCAGCACAAAGGAGTAAATAAACACGGCAACCCGTAATTAGCCCCACACGTGCACGGGAATAATCTAGGTCCAAAGGCCTAATTTGCGCTGGGCCTTAAGACCCTGGGAAAATTATTTCAAGTTGTCTATTATATAGGTAGAGGAATACTATGCCCAACTTAAAACAAAGTTTATGTATTGCACTAAGCAGTATGTTTATTTTCGCCGGATTATCGCCAGTATGCGGACAGGTAAAGCCGCCTAGAAAAATCAACACAGGCAAAGCCAAAGTTCAGAAGTCAGGGGTAGAACGTAAGACCAAGTTGGGTGACGTGCGCCGCAACCGTTCCGTTGCCGGACGTAACATTACCCGTTCCGCACAAGCCGGGCGCAATGCGTCTAGGCAGGCGGCTGTTTCCACGGCAACTCACACCACCGCACGCGTGGCCCCGCAGGTAATTCATTTTCAAACCATAGGTACCCAAACAGGGCAAGTGGCAGGGCATGCCCCCACGCAAGCCCAGCTGCAAGCGCAAGTGCAAGCCCGCATTGAAGCCGATATGTCCAACCAAATCCGCAACTCTGCTAAAAATTCCAGAGGGAAAAATGGGGTGGTTCAACTCACGCCGGCCTCAAAAAAGGTAACACAAACTCCGGCGAAAAACACCGCGCAACCCGTAACGCCTACGCCGGCGCCAAAGGAGCCAACGCCCACACCGCAACCCGCCGCGCAACCGTCCACACCGCAACCACCGGCCGTGGCACAATCTTCCGCCCGCCCGGGCAATTTGTACGGTGGCTTTGGATTTATTTTTGATTGGTTAAAAAAGCGCGATGCTAAAAAAGAAGCCAAAGCTTCTTTAGAAAGTGCACAATCTTATGGCGAAGCGAACCCGGAAATGTGGGAAAAAGAAGCCCAAAAAGCGTTTCAAAAAGCGCAAGAGGGGGGCTTAAAAGGGGAAGATTTAAAACCCTATCAAGAAGAATTTGAAAAAGCCAGCCAAGCCCGTGCCAAAGCGGAAGCCGAAGCGAAAGCCAAAGCGGAAGTGAAATTGGCTGATGCACAAGACGATTTGATAAATGACTTCCCTTACAGCGCAGTTGATCATGCTGAAAGCGCCCTCATCCATGCCAAAGAAGCCGGCCTCACCGGCGAAGCATTAGCTCCGTACGAGCAGACCTTGGCCAAAGCAAAAGAAGCCCATACCCAAGCACAAGCTCGCGCAAAAGCTGAGGAAGCCCTTGCAAAAGCGGAAGCGAAAGCCAAAGCCGAAGCGGAAGCCCGTGCCAAAGCGGAAGCACAAGCTCGCGCAAAAGCTGAAGCCGAAGCGAAAGCCAAAGCCGAAGCGGAAGTTCGCGTCAAAGCGGAAGCAGAAGCTCGCGCTAAAGCCGAAGCCGAAGCTAAAGCGGAAGCAGAAGCTCGCGCTAAAGCCGAAGCGGAAGCCCGCGCAAAAGCAAAAGCGAATGCAAAACAGTATTTGATTTATGCACAAGACTATTTGAAACGGGATCTCACGAACTACGCAATTGACTATGCTGAAAAAGCCCTCCGCTATGCCCAAAAAGCCGGCCTCACCAGTAAAGAATTAGCTCCGTACGAGCAGACCTTGGCCCAAGCTAAAGCCAAAGCGAATGCAAAACAGTATTTGGTTTATGCACAAGAGTATTTGGAAAAGGATTTCTTATACAGCGCAATTGACAATGCTGAAAAAGCCCTCAGCCATGCCAAAGAAGCCGGCCTCACCAGCGAAGCATTAGCCCCGTACGAGCAGACTTTGGCCCAAGCTAAAGCGAAAGCCGAAGCGGAAGCTAAAGCGAAAGCCGAAGCCATAGCAGAAGCTCAAGCGAAAGCCGAAGCGGAAGCTGAGGCAAAACTGGATTTGGTTAAGGCGCAAGAGTATTTGAAACGGAATTTCCTGGACAGCGCAATTGACAATGCTAAAAAAGCCCTCCGCCATGCCAAAAAAGCCGGCCTTACCGGCGAAGCATTAGCTCCGTATGAACAGGCCTTGGCGGAAGCAAAAAAAGCCCGTGCCAAAGTAAAAGCCCGTGCCAAAGCGGAAGCCAAAGCAAAAGCAAAAGCCGAGGCGGAAGCTAAAGCAAAAGCCGAGGCCAAAGTCAATGCACAACAGAATTTGGCTGATGCACAAAATTATTTGGAAAATAATTCCCTCAATAGCGCACTTAGCTCTTCTCAAAACGCCCTTAGCTATGCCCAAAAAGCCGGCCTCACCAGTAAAGAATTAGCTCCGTACGAGCAGACCTTGGCCAAAGCAAAAGAAGCCCATGCCCAAGCACAAGCCCTGCAACAAGCCCTCCAGTTGGCTCAAGCCAAGGGCGCCCCTTTAAACTTAACAAACAAAGTGGAAAGAGCCGTGTTTAATACGTTGCAAGAAAGCCGCGAAACGCAGATAACTGCCATGCAAAAAATGAATAACTGGTTGCAAGCCATCCTGAGAAACAACAAAAACACTCCCCGTAGCTTCCCATTCTTGCTGGATTTTGCCCGCAGAGAGGGGGTAGTCTCATGGGAAGAATATAAACTTCTCACCGGTTGGGAAACACCCCACTCAACAATCTCCTTTTATTCCTGGAACACTATTTATGATTCCGTCAATAAGTTGCTGACCTGGGTGCAAGAAGAAAAACAATTTTGGAACACGGCACGCATCAACTACCAAAGCCCCGATCAAGCAGCCAGGGTAGAAGTTACCCGCAAAACCCTCCAAGAGCTTTCCACTCGCTTGCAAAAGGAATTAAGACACCTAGAGGGCCTTGTAATCCACTATCACAATCAACCTACGGAATCTTTGCTTGAAGAAATTGAATCCTTGCAAGAGCAAATCAAACAGCAGGCCGC
>JAZNWD010000026.1:0-13398 GCA_045593185.1 Elusimicrobiaceae bacterium
ATTGTTAACAATATGCGTTGAAGATCCTGAATCAAGTTCAGGATGACTTTCTTTATAATGAAACGGCCTTGTACTGCATTTTTCATACATCCTCCTTGTGTTTTAATATCCAGCATAAAATTAGTGTAACAAAAAAAAAAACGAAACAACCCCCCAGTCAAAAAACGGCCTTTTGCAATTAGACAAAACTTCCGTTCATCCCCGAGGGCCGTAATTGGGAATCTCCGCCGCTTGGGCTGGCAAATAAGGTGGGGATCCCCGATAGAAGCCTTCGGGGATGACCTTATTATTTTAAGCGGGGTGTAGGTCGGGTGTGAGCCCGACATTAAAAACAACCGTCATTCCCAAGAGCCGTAATTGGGAATCTCCGCCGCTTGGGCCGTCCCTTGCAAAACAACAAGCGTCGTAGGTTTCCCTTCTTTACGCCAAAACACTGCCAAATTTGCTACCATACTTAGTATGAACCGCGACATCTTATCCCTTGATTTTTATGGTGAAGGCATTACAGCGGCGTTGGCCTCGCTCGACGAGCGAACCGACACGCTGCGCATCCGCCATATTGTGCGCCAACCTTGCCGTGCTTTATCGGGCGCGTTTGTGCGGGATATATCCGGTGCGCGGGATGCCTTAAGCCACGTTCTGACGGAAATGGACCCCTATATGCAGGGGAGTGTGTCGGTAGTGGTGGGCGTACGCGGAAGTTTTTTGTCTTTCCGGCGGGGAACGGGGTTTATCAACCCGGCCGCGCGCAATCATATCATACACGAATCCGATATTGAAGAAGTCATCCACGCCTCTTTGCCAAGCAATTTGTCCGAATCCCTGGAAGTGGTGGACATTTACCCCCAATCCTACACGATTGACGACCAGGCCGGCGTGATTGACCCGTGCGGTATGCAGGGATATTGCTTGGAAGCGCAAACATTTATTTCGCTGGGGGTAGGCAGCCATTTAGCCAATTTAAACCACGTGCTTTCCGCCTGCGGGTGCGAAGATTATTTACTGTTACCGACGGTACTAGCATTAGGGGAAACCGTGCTAACTGCCGCCGAAAAATCCGCCACCGCACTGCTGTTGGACATTGGGGAAAGCGGGACCTCGGCCCTGTTATATCACAAAGATATGCTTTTGGATGCTTGGGAATTGCCGTGCAGCTTGGAGCAAACGGCCGAAGAAGTGGCCGATTTACTTCAAAATGATATTGCTACCGCGCGCCAACTGTTGCGCACGTACGAGCCAGACCCGGTGATGGACGAGCTTTTGGAAGATGCCTGCGCCCCCATGGTGCAAGCGTTACATAAAGAGTTGGTTCATTCGCTTAATTACATCCAACATCCCCCCACCCACTTGATTTTGTGCGGGCAAGGGGCCAACACGGTTTTTCTGCGCGTGCTGAAAAATAAATTGGCTACCCGCAAGGCCCGGTTGTGCAGTTTTGATCATCTGATTGCCGATTGTAATGCCGAATTACCCGTATATAATGGTGCACTGGCTTTGTTGGACCACGCCCTCACGCGCGAACAAAACCAATTAGGCGTTGCCCAAGTAAAGCAAGAAGGAATACTGGGCAAATTATTTAGCAAATTTGGATTTAATTAACCTGTAAAATTGGCACGCAAAACCCCCGGCCTTGGCCGGGGGTTTTTTATTTTATGAGCAAGGAGGATTTATGCTTCTTCTTCGGCCTCTTCGGCACGCTCGGTGCGTTTACGCAACAAGTGCGAGAGAATTTTTTTGCGCAGCCGCAACGATTTGGGCGTAATCTCCACCAGTTCGTCCGGCGCAATATATTCCACCGCTTGTTCCAAACTCATTTGCCGCGGCGGCGTGAGCACATAGGATTCGTCGCTGGCTTTACTGCGCATATTGCTTAAATGTTTGGCTTTACAGGGGTTGACCACCAAGTCGTTGGCACGGGAATTTTGCCCCACAATTTGACCGGCGTATACTTTTTCGCCGGGGCCTAAAAAGAGCTCCCCATTATTTTCCAACGCATACAGCGCGTAAGGCGTGGTTTCCCCGTCTTCTTTGGCAATTAGCACCCCGTTGTGGCGCAAATCCGCCAGGTCTGCCTTGGGGTAATAGCCCTTAAAGCTGTGGTGCATAATCCCTGTACCGCGGGTACTGGTTAGCAGTTCGTTTTTAAACCCGATCAGCGCACGCGACGGGATTAAATACTCCAGGCGCAAGCGGTCTTCCCCCTCGGTAACCATATTTTCAAGCTGCGCAGCGCGCGTGCCCAAAATGGTAAACACGGCTCCTTGATATTCACTCTTGATATCCAAAATCAAGGATTCCATCGGCTCCAAAATTTTACCGTTTTCTTCCTTATAAATTACTTCCGGCGAAGATACCGCCAGCTCAAACCCTTCGCGGCGCATATTTTCAATTAAAATAGTGAGGTGCAACTCGCCGCGGCCGTATACCTTAAATTTGCCTTCACCTTCTAGCTGTTCCACTTTTAAACCCACGTTGGTTTGGGCTTCTTTTTCCAAGCGGTTTTTAAGGTGGCGGCTGGTAACAAATTTACCTTCACGCCCGGAAAACGGGCTATCGTTGACGAGAAAATCCATCGACATGGTAGGCGCATCAATGGTCAGCGGCGGCAACGGTTTTAGGGCATCGGGGCGGCAAATCGTATCGCCCACGTCCACGCCTTCCAACCCGGCAATGGACACAATGTCCCCCGCCGTAGCACTTTCCACTTCCACTTTGCCTAGTCCTAAAAAGCGTTCAATTTTAGCGGCCTTGGCTTGCGTGGTGCTACCGTCCGGATGGATGAGTGCCACCGTTTGGCCTTTGTTGATATTCCCCGCTAAAATGCGTCCAATCCCTACGTGGCCTAAAAAGTTGTTGTAATCCAACATGGTTACTTGCATTTGCAACGGGGCATCCGGCTCGGCCTGCGGAGCGGGAACGTGTGATAAAATGGTATCCAAAATGGGCGCAATGTCTTTGCCTTGTTCTTCCATTTTTAAACTGGCCCAACCGGCCCGGCCGGAGGCGTAAATAATCGGAAAATCCAGCTGTTCATCCGTAGCGCCCAATTCCATAAATAGATTGAAAACTTCGTCCACCACTTCGCTGGGGCGGATATGTTCGCGGTCCATTTTGTTAATGACCACAATCGGCCTAAGCCCCAACGCCAACGCTTTGCGTAACACAAAACGCGTCTGCGGCATAGGGCCTTCTACGGCGTCCACCATCAAAATTGCTCCGTCCACCATTTTTAAAACGCGTTCCACTTCACTGCCAAAATCGGCGTGGCCGGGAGTATCTACAATATTGATCGTGTGCCCCTTGTACCCGATAGAAGTACATTTGGCCAAAATAGTAATACCGCGTTCACGTTCAAGGGGATTAGAATCCAAAACGGTATCTTGTGCTTCATCTTCTTTTACTTTGAACTCTCCGGCAAATTTTAGCAGAGAATCGACCACAGTGGTCTTGCCGTGGTCCACGTGCGCAATAATGGCCACGTTACGTACATCTGGGCGGGTATTATTCATATTGTTTTACGGTTTCCTAAAATAAAGATAATATATATTTTACAAAATATTGACGGCCGGTGCTTGCTTCACACCCGCCGTCCGTATTTGTCTATCCGACAAATTATTTCGTTGGCGCATTGGCTTGGCGTTCTTGCACGTCTTCCGCCCAGGCATTGCCCATACTTTTGTTAAACGAGATAAAATTATCGTTTTGTAAATCCAACACTAACGCATCTTGCGGACGCAATTCATTACCGGCTACACGAATAACCAAAAACCCGGAACCCAGCGTGCGCGATTGAATGAGGGCGTGCTGTAAGGCCTCGCTCGCTTTTACAGGTTCTTTCACGGAAAGAGCGGCCAATTCTCTTAATTCATTAAATGTACGCACAAAATCCCCCTGGAACCTTTCGCCATTGCCGTAGGCCGTTTCCAACAGTACACATAAGTGCTTCCCTTGCGAGTGATATTTATGCTTAAAATTTCTCCAATCTACCGGGAAATTGCGGGAATATCCTACAAACGAAGCCGGCGGCATTGCCTGCGGATGGACTATTTTTTTAGCAAGTTGACGGCCAATAGTAGCCCCTAACAATTTGGTTTTATCCACTACATTTTCAAAACGTAAATGTTGCGCAGTACCTACCACGGAGGAACCTATTAACGCTTCCCGGCCCACTTGTTTATTGGGTACAATGCAAGTGCGGCGAGCAATTTTTTTACGTGAAAGCGAGGTGATTTGGCGTAATTCGTTCATCCGGTGCACCACTTTGGAAGCTTCGGCCCCTCGTTTGATGGCCCTCACATTAATTTGGGCTTGTGCCGATAGAGAAACCGCCACCAAAAGCGCCGTTAAAAGTACAATTTTTTTCATATTTTCTCCTCTAGTAAACGATCTTACTTATATTGTACCCAATGGCTTAAAACGCTCACAAGGGTCAAAAGGCCTACAACTTGTGTAGGTCTTTTTGCATGCAAAATGGGCGGATGCCTTAACAGCACCCGCCCAAAATTTTGGTCAATAAACTTACCGAGTGGACGAATGGGATTCTACTTGGTACGGAGATGTGAATAACGGTTTGCCAATCCCCTGCGAAAACAATACCCGCTGCCCGGGTTGATATAAGATGTAATAGCCCTTATTCCAAGCAGTCCAAATATTCAGGGCGGTTTCAGTCTCTTTGGCAGTGCGAACGGAAGCCGAGTAAAGCGGATAATAATCCCAATGTTCGCCGTCAATAGAAACCCCTAAATGTTTAGGATATTTAAATCCATCCGTACGCAATATAATACCTTGGGTAGCGCGCCGGTCTATTGAGGTAGGATCCAACAACTGGAAGGAAGAGGACGGAGTGCGCTCTTGCAATACACCGGCCCACAAACGGCTTTGGCTGGAATTAAAAGATATGTAATTATCGTGAGCTAAATCCAAAATAAGTGTATCCTTGGGGCGCCTTGCATTACCCGCCACGCGGATGACCACAAAGCCGGTTTTTAATTCCTTCCCTTGTGCAATAGCTTGTTTTAGAGCAGTCACTGAAGTGTATCCAACCTCTATCGGGCTATGCGCCAAAGCAATCACTTCATCAAAGGTTTTTACAAAATGGCCCATAAATTGGGGCTTATCGCCAAATGCGGCATCCAATAGTACGGTCAAATGCCCTCCCTTAGAATGATGGCGATATCTGAAATCTGCCCAAGCGGCAGGAAAATTTTGATTGAAACCTGAAAAAGAAACCGGCGGAATTTCCGTCGGTTTCACAATTTTTTTTGCAATGTTACGGCTAATCGATTCTCCTAAAAATTTTGTATTCGTCGCAATAGTATTAAAACGGACATGCTCAGGCGTACCAATAATAGATTGATTAACCCCACGAAGAATTTCTCGCCCAATTTGTTTATTAGGAACCATATAAGAGCGACCGGTTTTTTGAATGGCTTTGCGCGAGGCGGCTCTCCAGGGAGTAAGTGAAATAGGAAGTTGATGGGGTTGAATAACTTTTTTGGCGATGGCGGCGGATTTGATAATTTCGGATTGGGCTTGAACGGTAAGGGGAAGACAACTGCATAGGATACATAGGAAAAACATTTTTTTGGATAGTAGCATAATCTCTCTCCGGGTACAACGTAAAGGATCTCTCCTTACCCACATTGTAGCAAATTGATTAAAAAATGCAAGTGTTTCATACAAGGGTTTTTCCCCCGTCAATAAAAATGTTAAAACAAACAAAAATCCCTCAAGGAATTTTCCTTGAGGGATTTTAAATTACCCGCTAAACTTACTATTTAGCTTCCGCAACTGCCACAGCTACGGCCACGGTTGCACCGACCATCGGGTTATTACCCATCCCGATTAAGCCCATCATTTCCACGTGGGCCGGCACGGAGGAGGAACCCGCAAATTGGGCATCGCTATGCATGCGGCCCATGGTGTCGGTCATCCCATAAGAGGCAGGGCCGGCGGCCATATTGTCCGGGTGCAAGGTGCGGCCAGTGCCGCCGCCGGAAGCCACGGAGAAATATTTCTTGCCGTTTTCGGTGGCCCATTTCTTATAGGTACCGGCTACCGGGTGCTGGAAGCGGGTAGGGTTGGTGGAGTTACCGGTGATGGAAACGTCCACGCCTTCGTGGCGCATAATGGCTACACCTTCGTTAACGTCGTCGGCACCATAGCATTTTACTTTGGCGCGATCGCCGTTGGAGAAGGCCTTTTCGCTCACGATATTGAGCTTGCCGGTTTTGTAGTCATAAGCGGTTTCCACAGAGGTGAACCCGTTAATGCGGGAAATGATATATGCGGCATCTTTGCCCAAACCGTTTAAAATAACGCGCAGCGGTTCTTTGCGCACTTTGTTGGCGGTGCGAGCAATGCCGATAGCGCCTTCGGCCGCGGCAAAGCTTTCGTGCCCGGCCAAAAAGCAGAAGCATTTGGTTTCTTCGCGCAAAAGCATAGCGCCCAAATTCCCATGGCCAAGGCCCACGGCACGTTGATCAGCCACGGAACCGGGAATGCAGAAACTTTGCAACCCGATACCGATTTTTTCGGCGGCTTCCGCCGCCGTTTTGGCACCGGCTTTAAACGCAATGGCGGCACCCACGGTGTAAGCCCAAACAGCATTTTCAAAAGCAATGGGTTGGATGCCTTTTACAATGGCTTCCACATCTACCCCTTTTTTGGTGCAGATTTCCTTGGCTTCTTCCAA
Source organism: Elusimicrobiaceae bacterium (assembly GCA_045593185.1). Classification (GTDB taxonomy): domain Bacteria; phylum Elusimicrobiota; class Elusimicrobia; order Elusimicrobiales; family Elusimicrobiaceae; genus Avelusimicrobium. Next base: position 6,695 of record JAZNWD010000026.1, read on the forward strand.
GGAGGCAATGCCATATTCTTTTAACGTGGCATTGATTTTTTCAATTCTTCTTTCGTATCCTTCAAACGTTACCATAAAAATTCTCCTTGGGTTACTCTTTGCGCGGGTCAATTACTTTGACGGCTTCGTCAAAGCGGCCGTATTTGCTGACATTTTTCTCAAACGCGGTTTTCGGATCTTCGCCTTTTTTGATAGCATCCATCATTTTGCCCAAGTTTACAAATTGGTATCCAATGATTTCGTTGTTTTTATCCAAACCGATTTTGAGCACATACCCTTCGGCCATTTCCAAATAGCGCGCGCCTTTGGCTTCGGTACCGTACATGGTGCCGATTTGGCTGCGGTGGCCTTTACCCAAGTCTTCCATGCCGGCGCCGATCGGTAATCCGTCGTCGGAGAAGGCACTTTGCGTGCGACCGTAGACAATTTGCAAGAACAGCTCACGCATGGCGGTGTTGATTGCATCGCACACCAGGTCAGAGTTTAGGGCCTCTAAAATGGTTTTACCGGGCAAAATTTCCGCAGCCATCGCAGCGGAGTGCGTCATGCCGGAGCAGCCCAACGTTTCCACCAGGGCTTCTTTAATGACACCTTTTTTAACATTCAAAGTTAGTTTGCACGCACCTTGTTGTGGGGCACACCAGCCCACGCCGTGCGTCAGGCCGCTAATGTCGGTAATTTGTTTGGCTTTGACCCATTTCCCTTCTTCGGGGATCGGGGCCGGCTCATGTTTGGCGCCTTTGCAAACGCAGCACATGGCTTGTACTTCGGGGGTACATTTTTCACAGCTCATGAAAAGTCTCCTATAATAAGATTTATCAGAACTATTTTAGCATTTTTGGGGCTTTTGGGGATACACGCCCCGATTATTGGGCAATTTGCTGTGCTTTTTTATCGTAGGGGCGCACGGTTTGTGTTTGCAGATTTGTGTACCATACGCCGCACGGAAAATCGGACGTATTAAGATGTTTTTCATCAATCCCGGTGCGGGCCTTGGCATGGCAAGTAACCAGGTAGCTCCCATCGGCTTGCAACTGCGCCGCAAACAAGCGCGAACTGAGCATAAATAGCGCATTTTGCGTGCGGTAAGTTTTATTCATTTGATAAAAGTACGTATCAATTTGTGCCCCCACACGGTTTTGCACCAGGGCTTTGGCACGGGCTGCATTTAGTTCCGGCGAAAGGGCAACCGTTTTTTTGGTGGTAGTGGTTACGACTACGGTTGTGTCTTCTTCAACGGGGCTGGGGCCCGGGGCTTGGGTCGGCATCACAATGGGCTGATAGCGGGTTTGCTCGGCCAATTCGCGCGTGCGCGCAATTTCGGCCAAACGCTCTGGGTCTTCCACTTCCTTATAAGAAAGTTTCACAAGCCCGTTGTTTTTAATAGCCCCCCGCGGCGATACAGCTGCCCGCGTTACGTTGACTAAATTGGAGTGGGATACTTTGAGCGTAACTTTACCCGGAGAATATTTGCGCGCGCGGCCATATTCTTGGAGTTCTTGCTCAAAGTTTTTATTGAAATCCAACACAATTTCGCTCCCTTCGCTACGCCAGCAACACGCTGTCACACACGCCTGCTGCAAATCCAGCCGCTGGGCGGCCTCTTGCGGCCAAAAGCGCAGTTTAAATTGCACGCACGAATCATACTGTTTGCCGTCAAAATCCACCCGCTTACCCGGGATTTCAATCCACGGTTTAGTAGTGGCCACGCCCGAATTATTCAGCGGCGTATAGCACCCGGCGCACAAAATGATTGCGAAGAAAACCACTTTTTTCATACACTTTATTATAATAAGTTTTTAAGGAGCGTTCTATGGAATTTATTTTGTCTTATGTTCAAAAAATCCCCAATTTCCCCGCGCACTACCACACACTGACCGCACAGGTAATCTCGGCCCTTGTGTTTATTGCTCTGTTGTTTTTATTGGTTAAACTGTTTACGTGGATTTGCAACAATTACCTTTCGCGTTTAGTCAAATTTTTTAAGGCGGAAAAATGGTTTAAGGCCCTGATGGAAAAAAACTTTTTTACCGCGCTGGGCATTGTAATTGCCGCCATGGCCGCTATTGATTTCCACCCTATTTTTATTTCCGAACAAATTGCGTGGATTACCACATTGATGGAAAAAGTAACCGGATTATTTGTGCTGTTAAGCCTTTCTTATTTAGGGTTTACGATTTTAAATGCACTCGATAAACTCTACGGCCGCAACCCCAAAGTTCCCATAAAAGGGCTGGTGCAAGTATTTAAAATTGTTCTGTTTTTAGCAACCACGCTCTTTTTAATTTCGCTTTTGCTAGGCCGCAAACCACTCTACATTATTACCGGGTTATCGGCGTTAGCGGCGGTGTTTTCCCTCATTTTCAAAGACCCCATTTTGGGCTTTGCCGCCAGTATTCAGCTAACGATGAATAACCTGATTAAAATTGGCGACTGGATTACCGTGGAATCCGCCGGTGCCGACGGAAATATTTTAGATATTTCGCTGACCAGCGTGCGCGTGCAAAACTTTGATATGACCATTGTCAGCGTACCCACTTATGATTTAATTTCCAAACCGTTTAAAAACTGGAGTGGTATGTACGAAGCCAAAGCGCGGCGCATCCAACGCAGCATATTGATTGATGTAGATACCGTGAAATTTTTGGACCAAGAAATGCTCACGCGCCTTAAAAAAATTGAACTACTAAAGGACTATTTGGAAGGCAAAGAAAAAGAAATTACGGATTACAACGCCCAACACAATGTGCATGAAAATATTATTAACGGCCGGCATTTAACAAACTTGGGGACCTTCAGGCACTACGCCGAAGAATATTTAAAATCACGCGCGTTTATCACGCAGGCCGACCCCGGGTTTACTTTAATGGTGCGCCAACTCCCCCCCAACGCGCAGGGAATCCCGCTGGAAGTGTATTGCTTTGTAAATACAACCGTGTGGACGCAGTATGAGGCCTTACAATCGGATATATTTGACCACTTGTTCTCGGTCCTGCCTGAGTTTGGATTATATGCCTACCAACAACCCAGCGGCCGCAATTTAAGTAAGCTGGTGAAATAAGAACAGGGGCCCTAAAAAGCCCCTGTTTTTAAGATATATGTATTTTTACTTCCGGTGCAGATTTACAAATGCCGCGGCTTCTATGCCGGCCTTGGCACCGCTGCCCGCGGCAATAATTGCTTGGCGGTAGTATTTGTCCGCGCAGTCCCCGGCGGCAAAAATCCCTTCAATGGTCGTGTGATTTTTTTCGTCAACTAATACAAGGCCGCGGTCCGACAATGCCACTAAAGAATCTTTCAAAAATGCCGTCTGCGGGTCCGCCCCGATCGCCACAAAAACACCCTGGCATGCAAGGTCTTGCGTAGCACCGGTTTGCACGTTTTTCACGCGCAAGCCCGTCACCGCACTTTCCCCCAAAAGGGCCTCGGGCACGCTGTTAAGCACAAACTCAATATGCGGGTTTTTTTGTGCCTGCTCAACGGTTACTTGGTCGGCACGGAAAGCATCGCGGCGGTGAACCAAATATACTTGCGGGCAAAATTGTGCCAAAAACAGTGCGTCTTCAAAGGCAGTATTTCCGCCCCCCACCACGCATACTGTTTTGCCGCGCATAAAAAATCCGTCGCACGTGGCACAGGCCGAGAGACCGTGCCCCTTAAATTTATCTTCGCCGGGCAAACCCAACCAACGCGCTTTGGCACCGGTGGCGATAATCACGCTGAGGGCCCGCAATTGTTTGCCGCCTGCGGTGGTAAGCGTAAAGGGAGAATGTTCCCCCGCAATTTTGGCAATTTCATCGCTGGAAAATTCCACGCCTAGACGTTTGCATTGTTTGTGCATATTGTCCATCAGTTCAAACCCGCCCACCGGGTTTACAAAGCCGGCGTAATTTTCCAGCTCGCTGGTTTGCAGTAGCTGGCCGCCCGGCACGGCGCCGCCGCAAATAAGCGGCTTAAGCCCCGCACGCACGGCATAAATAGCGGCACTGCATCCGGCAGGGCCGGCCCCAATAATAATCAAATCGCGCTCATTCATTTGGTAAACTCCTTTTGTAATTGTTGATAAAATTCTACGGGGAAACCCACCACATTGGTCTTGCTTCCCACAATACGCTCAATAAACGGGTCTTCGTTATCTTGCACAGCGTACGCGCCGGCTTTATCCATATGTTTGCCCGCGTATTGGGCCAGTTCTTGGGCGGACAGGCGGCGTGCTTTGCAATGGCTTACGTCGTAACCGTACACCAATTGGCGGGTATCTTTGCACACCAAACACACCCCGGTATACACGCTTTGCCAAGAACCGTTTAGCTTTTTTAAAATGCGCAAGGCATCGGCTTTGTTTTTGGGTTTGCCGATAATTTCCCCTTTGCAAAAAACGAGTGTATCCGCCCCGATTACTGTGGCGGCGGGATATTTTTTAGCTACATCAAACGCCTTTTGGGTGGCCAGTTCTACCACCCGTGCCGACGGACGCTTTTTAGTGCTGCGCTCCGCACATTGCGAGGGGATAATTTCAAATTTTTTCCCTAAACTTTTCAAAATTTCAATGCGCCGTGGCGACTTGGAAGCTAAAATCAACATACTTATTTAGACCTTTTACGAATATTGTCATCCTGAGATGTCTTTGCTCAGGATCTCCACCTTGTTTTGCCTTTATTGTCATCCCCGAGGCCTGTAATCGGGGATCTCCTCCTTGCTTTGTTAAAGTGGGTGAGATGCTGAAATAAATTCAGCATGAACCTACAAGTTAACTTAAGGTTATTGTATCTTTTTTGATAGGGATTGGGGCAGTTTGTTTGCCGTCTTCCTTATCCGTTAAGCTGCTACGCATGCAGAAAAACCCAAGCCCGGCCAAGATAGCAATTGCCCCTACCACCAGCCACGGCAACGCCAGCCACGTGGGGGCCAACGCGTCGGACAGGACCCCCGCCATAAAAAACCCGGCGGCCGAGCCAAAATTGTAAAACACCATCAGCATGCCCAGGTAACGGCCGCGGGTCTCGCGGCTGGCAATGTTGGATACTAGGGTCTGCTCGCCGGGGGACACGATTAGTTCGCCCACGCCGGCCAAAAATACGCCCAGCCCGATTAAATAAAACGAACCGAAAAATCCGACGGAGCCAAACCCCACCGCGTAAAGCACACATCCAATGAGCATAGCGCTAGAGAGGCGGATTTTGGACATTAACTTAGTGGCCCAATATTGCAAAAATACCACCACCAACCCGTTAATGGTAAAGAACCAACCGATGTAATATTCCGGCATGTGCAAATATTGCTTGCAGTGGACCGACAGCCCCACCACCAATTGCGAGTTGACCGCCGTAATCATCACCACGTACAAACAAATTTTGGCCAAGCGCGTATCTTTTAACGACATTAATGTAGAAACAAAGCTCGGTTTGCGTTTGACCGCGGCCAACACGCGTTTACGGTCGTGCACCAGGCGGGAAACATACAAAATGGTAATCCCGTATAAGATAGCCGTAAAAAAGAACGCCATACTGTAAGAATAGCGCACCAAAAATCCGCCCACGGCCGGCCCCAACGCCCACCCAATATTGAGCCCAATACGAATAATGCCAAACGCCTCCACACGGTTGCGCCCGGTAGTGTTATCGGTCACCCAGGCGTTGGCGGCCGGGCGGAAAAACGCGCCCAAAAACGTAGTTAAAAAGTACGTAACCAGCACCCACGCGGCCTGCGCGTTGAGTTCAATACAAAGCCCCAGGGCAAACATCGCTAAAATTTGGGAAAACAGCCCCCACATCATGACATTCTTTCGCCCAAAGGCATCGGCCAGTTCGCCGGAAATAGCGCTGGACACACAGCGCGACAATCCCGCCAGCGCAATAATCAGCCCCGCCACTGCCGGGGTCAAGTGGCGCTGGGTAATTAAGTAAATGGTAAAAAACGGTAAAGAAAGGCCGTAGCCAAAAAGCAAAATGCCGTTGGCCACGGAAACCACAATCATACTGTTACGCGTATAGCGGTGCATATATATATTGTAGGAAATTTGAACGCTGGCTACAAAATAAAACCCCCGGCTATGCCGGGGGATATTTATTACACAATAATAATGCCCCTTTACGGGGCATTATAAACAAAACACTTGGCTTCTCCAGAATTAAAAACCAAATTGTTCTAATCCCATTTTGTCAAGGCCCCAGTGATCGGCCATAATATCTCTAGTCCAACCAGTATTATCCCGGTTAGATCTTAATGCATAGTAATCATTATCCTTATTTTCATCAACGTGGACTAAAACGATCTGAGACGTCGTGCTGCCATCCCATACTTGTACACATACATTATTCTGATTGCAAGTGAATTCGCCGGCAAATTTTCCGTTATCAAAGGAATAATCAACGTTGAAAAAGGAAGGTATATTTGTATAAAAAGCACCTTTCCCTTTAAAATCACCGGACAATATAGCCAAATCTACCTGTTTTTCCAATGTGGAAAGCATTTGAATTGTTTCCACAACTTGCGCCTTTTTTACCGCTTTTTGATATTGCGGCAGTGCTACTGCGGCCAAGATACCGATGATTAAGACAACCACTAATAATTCAATTAGGGTAAAACCGCCGTTATTAAACAAAGGTGTCATTCCAAACTTGATTTGGAATCTTCCACGTATGCTGTTTACAAACAACGACAAGCGTTGAAGATCCTGAATCAAGTTCAGGATGACTTTCTTT
>JAZNWD010000027.1:0-18628 GCA_045593185.1 Elusimicrobiaceae bacterium
ACCGCCGTTATTAAACAAAGGTGTCATTCCAAACTTGATTTGGAATCTTCCACGTATGCTGTTTACAAACAACGACAAGCGTTGAAGATCCTGAATCAAGTTCAGGATGACTTTCTTTATAATGAAACGGCTTTGTACTGCATTTTTCATACTTCCTCCTTGTGTTTTAATATCCAGCATAAAATTAGTGTAACAAAAAAAAAAAAAACAAAACAACCCCCCAGTCAAAAAACGGCCTTTGCAATTAGGCAAAACATCCGTCATTCCCAAAGCTTGTCCCGCAAGGTCGTAAATCGTAAGGAACGGCAAGCGTCGAAGATCCCGAAATAAATTCGGGAATATACCTCATTATCCATCCCATAAAGTTTCATCCCTGGACTTGTTTCAGGGTCTTCCACGCAGGTTGTTGTTGCCTTGACCGTCCCTTGCAAAACAACATGCGTCGTAGATTCCCGACAGAGACTCTCGGGAATGACAGCTGATTTTGTTATTATAGGTCGGGTGTCAGCCCGATATCAAAAAAGAACTACCACAATTTGCTTAAAACTGGACATAGCCATAACTTAGCTCAATTATCTATAATATAAGTATGGGTAAAAAACACAAGCTTACTCCCCCCACCAATACGCAACCTGCGGACGGATGCGCTGCGTTTATTCGCAAGGCCTTGCCACAAATAACCGGGTGGCTGATTTTGCTGGTGAGCGTGTGCTTTTTTACCGGCACGTATGATTCCGCGCACGTCAAATTGACCCTGATGCAAATAGGTGTGCCTACGCTTTTGGTGCTGTGGGCTGCCCTTAAAATTACCGAACGCAAAAACCCGTTTACCCGCCGAAACGTATTATTTTTAGCCCCGCTGTTTATCTACCTGGGGTGGCAAACCCTTTCATTTGTATGTTTTCCTTATAAATTAGAAGCCGCCGAAGAATTTTTGCGCCTGCTGATGTACGGCGGGGTGAGCACCTTGATTGCGTGCGAGTTTTCCCTCCAGGATATCCGCACACTGACTAAATTTATCGTGGCTACCGCGTGGATTTGCTTGGGATACGGGTTATTTCAAATTGCTAACATTTGGCTGCCCGGGGTGGATTTGCTGCCCTGGCACGGGTTCTTTGGCAACCGCGTTTTTTCCACCCACGCCAACCCCAACTTTTTTGGAGCGTTTATTGTGTTTTCATCGGCTATTATCGGTGCGCAATTTGTTCAAACGCGCAAAAAATCCCTCTTGGTTTTGTTGGCAATCGGCCTGATTGACCTGGCATTTACCGAAAGTAAAGGTGCCTGGCTGGCTTACGGTGGTATGCTGGTATTTGCCGCGTTTACCTACACTAACTGTATGGCAAACGTCAAAAAACATTTACTTAAAATCAATTTGACCGCACTGGCCGTTTTGCTACTGGCCGGGGCGGCGGCAGGCGTGTACAGTGCCAAACGTTTTCAATCGGTCAGTTTCCGCACGTACACGTGGCTTTCTGCATTTGAAATGGTAAAAGACTCCCCCCTCTTGGGTACCGGGCCGGGCAGTTTTAAACTGGTTTATCCCGCCTATCGCCGGCCGCAAATTTTCTACATTGAAAACGCCCACAACAACGAAACCCAACACGCCGAAAACGAGCTCTTAGAACAGCTTGCTACCGGCGGGATTGTAGGGCTGGCCCTTGGCTTGTGGCTTTTGGCGGTACTGTTTGTGGGCACATTTAAGCACTTGCGTGTCCGCCCGCCCGAAGATCCGACACGTTGGCTGCTTTTAGGATATAGTGCCGCGTTGGCCGGGTTGCTCATGCACTCGTTCGTGGACATTAGCTTGCACTTTGCCTCCAGCGGGTTACTGGCGGCTGTGTTTGTAGGCGTGTTGCTTGCCCTGCTTATTTCGGCCCCGCTTGCCGAAGTGCCCACACAAACAACGGCTAAATATCCCCGTCTGTTAGGGCTGGTGCGTATCGGGGTGACCCTTGTGCTAGTAGCGGCGGCCGGGTATGCGCTGCGGGAATTTTACTTCATTTGGCGCAACATGGCTGTGCAGACGTGGGGCGAAGGGATTTTGTTGGGCGTGGCCTGGCTGCTATGGATAGGATGCACGGGCGCGTTGCTCTACATCTACGGCAAAGTGCTGTTTAAAACTACCCGGGTATGTGTAGCGCTGCTGCTTTTGCTCTGCGTTGCGTGCAACGTGTTTTTTGTGCGGATCTTTACGGCCAACCATTATTACAGTTTAGGGGTGGCGCTCGTGCAACGGGGCTATGCCGATGCTTCCTTGGGGGCGTTCAACGACGCTATCGGCCGCAATCCTTTTTCGGCCGAATATCGCCACTACCGCGCCAATGTGTTTGCCACTACGCTCAATTTAACCAAGCATTTTTCTTCGCTTCGCGGAGATACCGACAAAGCCCGCACCGATTTTGACCGCGCCGTGGACGATTTCCAGTACACTTTGGCGCACAACCCCAACCACGCCCGCTTGCACCAGGATATTGGGCAACTTTATTATTCGCTGGGGATGCGCCAATTAAATGCCGCCCAAAATGAACCGACCCAAACGTTCCTGTACCAACAGCTGGCGCACGAAAATTTTACCTTGGCCCACAAAGCCCTATTAAAAGCCCTCGCGCTGGACCCCGTCAATCCCGATACTTATTTAATGTTATCCAACATGGCCGTCTTGCGCCACGATGTGGACGAAGCCCAACATTGGCTGGACGTCTATTACCAAGGACCGGACGGCGTAACAGAAAAAGAATTTTTGCAACAGCACCGCAACAATCCGCAACTGCAACATATGCAACAACACGTCAACCGCTTGCGCGCGACATTACAACCCTAAATTTGGTAAAATAGAGGTAACTTAATTTTTATCTAAGGAAGCAAATATGATTATTCTTTTTTTAAACTGCGGGAGCTCCTCGCTTAAATATAGTGTATACGACTGGGATCAGAAAAAAAGTCTCTGCGCCGGAGGCGTAGAACGCATTGGGATTGACGGATCCTTCATTACCCATGATCGCCCGGGCAAGTTATCCGTTGAAATCAAACGCCCGCTGGCCAACCACAAAGATGCTATCAATTTGGTTATTGAAACATTGACTCATAAAGAGCACGGCGTCATTGAAAACATCAACGTAATCAGCGCCGTGGGGCACCGCATCGTACATGGCGGTAAATTTGCAAAATCTGTTGTCGTTGATCAGAGTGTCATAGACGAACTGCGAAACATTGCCGATTTGGCCCCCCTTCACAATTACGCACACATTATGGGGATTGAAGCCGCCCGCGCACTGCTACCTAACGTTACACACGTGTGCGTAATGGACACCGCTTTTCACCAAACTATGCCGGCGGCGGCCTTTATGTACGCCTTGCCGCGCAAATGGTATACCGACTATCGCATCCGCCGTTACGGGTTCCACGGGTCTTCTGTGCTCTACACGTCCCGCCGCGCCGCTGTGCTTATGGACAAAGAAGTGGACGAGGTTAACACCATTGTCTGCCACATTGGGGCCGGCGCTAGCGTAACCGCTGTCAAAAACGGCCAGTGCATTGATACCAGCATGGGGCTTACGCCGTTGGAAGGGTTGGTAATGGGTTCGCGCTCGGGGGATATTGATCCTTCCGCTTGTTTTTACATGATGCAAAAACTCAACATGAAGCCCGAAGACATGTACACCATTTTGAATAAAAAGTCCGGCATGTATGCCCTAACCGGGGATCGCTTTTCCGATCAGCGCGACGTGCGCAAAGGAATTAATGAAGGCGATGAACTATGCAAGCTGGCCGTAGAAGTACAAGCACATCGCATCCGCAAATATATCGGGGCGTATATGCTTGAACTGGGGCGGTTAGACAGCATTGTGTTCACGGCCGGTATCGGCGAACGTGCCCCCGATGTGCGTGCGCGCGTGCTGAAAGGATTAGAGAATTTTGGTATCGTTATTGACCCGGAACGCAATGAAGCGGCCAATACAAACAAGGCCGAATGCCGTATATCGGCGGACAATTCCCGCGTGAAAGTATTTGTAATTCCTACAGATGAAGAAATTGTCGGCGTGCAGGATATTGTGGCGCTACTGGCCGGAACGTATGACGTATATACTAAGTTTAGGTATATCTTCCAAGAAAAAGATTACCGCAACAAACTGCGCGATGCCGCTTTTATGGAGGACGTTAAAAAACATCCCTCACTTTTAAAAGCCGCCGTAAACCTGCCCGAAGCACTCAAGCAGGAAGTTAAAAAATGATTTGTGCCGCCCGTTTGTGTATATGCAAACGGGCTTTTTTTAAAGCTGCAAGACAGAAACAGGAGAAAACAACATGTTATTACCCAAAGAGGATAAATTCTTTGATTTGTTTGACCGCCAAGCCGAAAACTTAGTGCGTGCGGCCGAGTTTTATAACAAGCTAGCCACCCAATGTGCTTTTACCCCTGAAAACGTGCGCGAAATGCATGAATTTGAACACTATGGCGACGAGATGACCCACGCCATCATTAATACCCTCAACGAAACGTTTATTACCCCTTTTGACCGCGAAGATATTTTGGCCCTGGCCAACCGCTTGGACGATATTATTGATAACATCTACCTACTTACCAACCGCTTTTACCTCTATAAAATTGAAAAACCTACGGACTACAGCAAAAAATTAGCCCATACGATCGAGCAAACCACCCGCGCTTTGCAAAAAGCCGTAGCCACCTTGCGCAGCAACAAACACATGAAAGACACCCTGCGCCACTGCGTAGAAATCAACCGCTTAGAAAACGAAGGGGATGTGCTGCGCGACGAGGCCATTTCAGACCTGTTTGCCAATGAAAAAGACCCCATTATGGTTATCAAGCAAAAAGAACTTTACGAAATTGCTGAATTAACAACAGACTTTTGCGAACACGTAGCCAATATGGTGGAATCCATTCTAGTTAAGAACAACTAAGCTTATGATGTGGATTATTTTCTTAATTCTCTTAGCGTTGTTTTTTGATTACCTAAACGGTTTTCACGACGCTGCCAACGCGGTCTCCACCGTTATTTCCACCCGCGTATTATCCCCCAAATTTGCGGTGGCCTGGGCGGCATTTTTTAACTTTGTCGCTTTTCTCATCTTCAAAACAGGCGTGGCCAAAACCATTGGGGCCGGGATTGTAGACATTAACGTAGTGGACTCGACACTCATTTTTGGCGCGCTTATGGGTGCTTGCGGCTGGAACCTGATTACCTGGTGGTTTGGGTTACCTTCCAGCTCGTCGCACGCGTTAATCGGCGGGCTAATCGGCGCCGGGTTGGTAAAGGGTGGCTTTGGCGTGTTGGTAGCCGGGGGTATTTTAAAAACCGTCGCTTTTATTTTCATCTCCCCCCTCTTGGGGTATTTGCTCAGCACCTTGATGGGCGTGCTAACCTTTAATATTGCCAATCACTTTAAGCCCTTTAAGGTGGACCGATTCTTCCGCAAAGCACAGCTGTTTTCTGCCTCCGCCTATGCGTTGGGCTACGGCGGAAACGACGCCCAAAAAACCATGGGGATTATCAGCATGCTGCTCCTAGGCGGTATGGCCGGGGCCGAGGTTGCCCCCGTGCGCGATTTCTTTTTAACCCACGCGGAAATGCATGCCGTTTCGCAAGGACAGTTTGTGGTGCCGCTTTCCGTGGTGATTTTATGCCAAGGGGCCATTGCGTTGGGGACGCTTTCCGGCGGCTGGCGTATTGTAAAAACTATGGGCCAAAAAATTACACGCCTTCGCCCGGTTGACGGATTTTGTGCCGAATCCGGTGCGGCGTGTTCCATTTTCTTTGCCTCTATTTTAGGAGTTCCCGTGAGCACCACACACACCATTACAGGGGCTATTGTGGGGATTGGCTCGCTGCGGCGTTTGTCCGGCGTACGCTGGGGCACGGCCAAGCGTATTGTGTGGGCCTGGTTTATTACCATCCCGGCCGCGGGTACAATATCGGCATTCTTCTACCTGATTAAAGTGTGGATTTTTTAAAAAAACTTTGCCCTTTTTGCCGCAATATGATATATAATTAAGTAAGGGGTATCGTTCCCCAATACAAGGAGAGTATATGAAAAAAATTTTATGCCTGGTTGTTGTAGCCGCGTTAGGTTTGGCGGCTTGCTCTAAAAATAAAAAAGAGGGCGCTACCGTTTATTATGATGCCAACGGCAAAGCTTACACTCTTACCGATGGAACGGATGCCAAGCAAGTAAGCATCAAAGACGCCAAATACCAAATTTTAGACCAAGAGTTTGACAACTTACTCGCCGCCGAAAAGGACTACGACTCTATCCCGGATTATGAACTGCAGGCCTGCGGAGATTCCTATTTACCGCCGGTGGATGCCGCCGCTGTAAAAGCAGCCAAAGCAAAAGCCAAAGCAAAAGCGTCCGGCGCTGCCAAGAGCGTGGAAGCTACCCGCGCCAAAAAGGTTACCAACACCACTAATATTTACTACGTAGACGGCCCGAACCCGGATGTGCCGGTTTCGTCCACCACTACTACCAAAACTGTGTATACCAACGGGGCGGTCAGCTCGTCCACAACCTCCTCGTCTAATACCAAAACAACGGTCAACCCGGACGGTTCGGTTACCACCACAACCGTACGCGGATACTAACCGCATGCCTTTTACACCGCAACAAATTCAAACTGAAGCCCATAGACTCTATGGGCTTCTTGCCCGTGTATCTAAAACTAAAACCGCCAAATGGACGGTGGAAGATTGCCTGGCGGCGGCCCCGTATACACTGGCTATTAATCAAGCCAAGCACGATAAAAATGCGGTTATTTTAGCCCACTCATACACTACGCCGGATATTGTCTACGGCGTGGCGGACTTTCGGGGCGATTCTTTTCAACTGGCGCAACAAGCCCAAAAATCCAAGGCCGATATCATCCTTTTTGCCGGCGTGTGGTTTATGGCGCAAACCGCCAAAATCATCAATCCGCAAAAGCAGGTGATTATCCCCGCCGGGCATGCCGGATGTACCCTGGCCGATTCCATGACCGGGGAAGACGTCCAAAAACTGCGCGCCAAGCACCCCGGGATACCGGCCATGTGCTATATCAATAGCTCCGCCGAAGTAAAAGCCCAGTGCGATGTATGTGTAACTTCGGGCAATGTATTTAACATTGCACAAAAAATGCCGGGGACGGAACTGATTTTTGTTCCCGATATGCTCATGGCGCAAAATATTGAAATTGAACTTAAAAAACGGGGTACGCCCAAAACAATCATTGCCAGCGGCGGTTCGTGCTGCGTGCACGACAAATATCGCCCCGAGCACGTTGAGCAATTACGCGCCCAACATCCGGGCATTGTGGTGCTGGCGCATCCGGAATGTGCCCCCGAAGTGTGCGCCCTATGCGATTACGTGGGCAGCACCAAAGGCATGGCTGATTTTGTAGCCGCGTCATCCCACACGCAATTTGGCCTGCTTACCGAGGGAGGCCTTGTCAACCGCCTGGAGGCCGAGCACCCGGACAAACAATTTGTGTGGCCGTTTGGCACGTGTAGTTATATGAAGAAAAATACGCTGATCAACACGCTGCAAGCGTTGTTGGATCCGCGGCCGGACCAAGTGGTTCAAGTGGAACCTGCGCTGGCCCAAGCCGCCCAAAAATCCATAAATAAAATGTTTGAGTTAGCCCTATGATACTAGATAAAATTGTTGAACTTGCTTTAGAAGAAGATTTAAGCTTGGGGGATATCACCTCCGACACGATTTTCACTCCCGAAAACCAAGCCCGCGCCGTCATCCGTGCCAAGGAAGACCTTGTGTTGTGCGGCATGGAAATTGCCCGGCAAGTTTTCCACGCGGTGGACCCGCAAATTACGTTTACCCCTCTTCACAAAGACGGGGACGAAGTAAAAACCGGCGACGTGGTGCTGGAGCTAACCGGCAGCACGTTGGCTATTTTAAAGGCAGAACGCACCGCCCTCAACTTTATGCAACGCTTAAGCGGCATTGCCACTACTTCGCGTGCGTTTGCCAAGATCGGCCAAAAATACGGGGTGATGATTGTGGATACCCGCAAAACCCAGCCCGGTCTACGCCGCTTGGATAAATATGCGGTACGCGTAGGCGGATGCCGCAATCACCGCATCAGCTTGGCCGATAGCGTAATGATTAAAGACAACCACATTGCAGCCGCCGGATCCATTACGAAGGCCGTAGCTAAAATCAAAAGTGTCATTGGCCATACGCCAAAAATAGAAGTAGAAACCACCACCCCGGCCGAAGTGCAAGAAGCCCTCGACGCCGGTGCCGATATCATTATGTTGGACAACATGACCCCCGCGCAAATTACACAGTGCAAAGAGCTGATTAACGCACGCGCTATCGTGGAAGTTTCCGGCGGCGTGAACGCCCAAAATTTAGAGGCCTATTGCCAAGCCAAACCCGATGTAATTTCCATGGGGGCGCTTACGCACTCAATTATTGCAAAAGATTTAAGCTTAAAAATAGTAGAATATATTAGATAAATAAATAAGGGATGTAAAGCATGGATTATAATGAGTTGTTTTCAAATATTGTTCATCGGTCCAAGGCGTCGGCCATCCGTGAACTGCTAAAGATTATTGCGAATCCGCAAATTATTTCCTTCGCCGGGGGGTTGCCCGATCCGAACCTATTCCCCACGACAGAGGTAAAAGACATTTTTGATACCATTTTAGACAAATCTGCCAAGGAGGCCTTGCAGTACGGCGCTACCGAAGGGCAAAACAGTTTTAAACAAGAGCTGGTGCGTATGCTCAAAGAAACCGAGCGCATCTTCGTCAAACCGGAACAAATTTTGGTGGTATCCGCCTCACAACAAGCGTTGGACATGACCGCACGTATGTTTATCAACCCGGGCGATAGCATTATTTCGGCCTGCCCCACTTACTTAGGAGCGTTGCAGGCCTTCCAGGTAGCCGGGGCCGATATTGTAGGCGCCAAGAGCGATTCAAACGGCGTGCTGGCCGAAGATATTGAAGCCAAGTTGGAGCTCCTCAAAAAACAGGGCAAACGCTGCAAATTTATTTATTTAGTGCCTGATTTTCAAAACCCCACCGGAACTACCATTCCGCAAGAACGCCGCGTTCAAATTTTAGAACTGGCAAAAAAATACAATACTTTTATTTTGGAAGATTCCCCTTACCGCCAAGTGCGCTTTGAGGGTTCGTCCCCCAGCACGTTCTATGAATTGGATAAAGGGCAAGGGAATGTAATTACGTTATTTACGTTTTCCAAGATATTTGTGCCGGGGTTCCGCTTGGGGTTTATCGTCGGTCCGGAGGATGTCATCCGCAAATTTGTTATTTTAAAGCAAGCCATGGATTTGTGCACTTCTCCCACGTTGCAATTGGCCACGGCCGAATATTTACACCGCGGGCTGATGCAAAATCACCTCCGGGAAATGATTACCGTCTACCGCCAGAAACGGGATCTAATGCTTAAAACCTTGGAAGAATATATGCCCCAGGGCGTAAGTTGGACGCGCCCCGAAGGCGGATTATTTTTATGGCTCACCATGCCGGACCACTTGGATGCCACCCGGTTGCTTCACAAAGCCATTGAAAACAAAGTGGCCTACGTGGCCGGGGTGGATTTCTACCCGGACGGGAATGTATTTAACGATATACGTCTGAATTTTTCGTATCCGTCCCCACAGCAAATACAAGAAGGGCTCCAACGCCTGGCGCAAACCATTAAAGATAATCTGTAACCCTTTGCTCGTACTCGCTACACAACACAGCCCCGCAAAAGCGGGGCTGTGTTTATAAGCTATTGCGCAATTACCTATTCTACCAACTTATACGTATTGTGGAATTCCTCTTCACCCACGCCATAAATATCTGTTGGGTTGGTTACGTTAAGGAAGCCCCCCTTTTTAATAAATTGGGTTTCCCCCCACGAGGCCAGCACTTGCATATCCTGATTAATTTGTACAAACTGTTGATTTCCGCCGGTCGGTTTGTACCATCCTTCGCCCAGCTCCGAAGCCGGCTCATATTTTTTGGCAAATTTATCGCCGGGGACAATATATTTTTCCCCGCCTGGGTTTGTTACAATCCAATCTCCCGGATTGGCCACATTAGTGGTTTCCACCGTACCGTCTGCCAATACCGTTTCTATTTTTTCGCCGCCGATAGCTTGTGTTGCTTGAATGCGGGCAAATTTGGCATAGGTTTGCTTAGGCCCAAACAGTGTACCCTTATCCATTTTTAATATAAAGGCCAATTCCTCAGAACCTAACGCACGCTGTTGTAACGTGCCCAGGTCAATCGCCGGAGTTTGGGCAAGGGATACGTCCATTTTGGGGAGTGCCGCCGCGGAAGCATGTTGGGCTGTGCTTATCGCTCTACGCGGAACATTGGTTTCTACCTTAGTAATAACATCCGCGACACTTTGGGTTGTTATGTGTGGGCCCGAGGCAGTTGCCGTTAAAGGGATTTGTGCCGATCTTGTAACTCCTTTGACAGACATCATTTTATTTCTGCGATACGTTTTTAACGACACCTTCTTCGGCTTTATATCTATCCTCTTAACAGCAGAAGCGCGGGCTTTAGGAACTTTCTTAAGGAATTGGGCGTATGCCTCTTGGGGAAAGAAACAGCTGCTAACTAGCAAACTACCGACAAGAAGTACTGGTGCTGTGCGTTTGTTTATCATACTTTTCTCCTTTGTGTAATCTATTTACACTTTAGTATAGTGCAATATTCGCTGCAAAACCAGGGTCATAAGACCTACATTGCATTAGGTCTTTTGTCCTAAATAAATATCCCGCACATTTCGCGGAGTTTTCAATACACAAAAGCGCCCCATCCTTTTGGATGGGGCGGCTGTTTACATGATATCTAACAGTAGATTATTTACTTTCTTCTTCGGAGTCTTCCTCTTCGCTGGCGCCGAACGATTCCGAAAGCACTTCACCCAACGTCGGGCGAGGCGCTTGCTTTAAGTATTGCGCCACCACCTTGCGGTTTTGGGCTTGGTCGTACTTCTTAACCGAGAGGTTGAGCGTGAACGTTTCCGGGTTGACGCCCATTACCAACGCAGTAATCGTGTCGCCCTCTTTGGCATTGAAGTCGCGGCCCATTTCAAAGGGGCTGATGAAACCCTTGGTATTATTTTTACCAATGGTACATTCTACGCCGTATTCTTCGGACACTTTGGTCACCACCGCTTTAACGGAGCTCTTGTACGGATAGCGGCGTTTGAGTGCGTCAGCCGGGCTTAAGAACAATTGTTTTAAACCAAATTCCAAACGCGGGGTTTCTTTATCCAATTTTAATAATTTGGCTTTAAGGCGTTGCCCGCGGCGGAAGTTGGCAATGGCGGTTTCGGGCTCTTTCCAGGCCACGTTTTCCACATTGACAATACCTTCAATCCCGTGGAAACGCAGATACAGTTTATCGGTATCGGCCTTGGAAACAACAACGCGCAGCACGTCGCCTTCTTTAATAGTGCCCAACACTTCGGCGCGGCGGACGGCTTCATCCTCTTCCAACACTTGTTTGCGCGAAACGATGAGTTTTTGTTTTTCTTTGCTAAATTCCACAATCACGGCTTTGATTTTGGCCCCTACCGGCAGGTAGTGTTTATAAGCGGTATGTAATTCGGAAAGGGAAAGCGGCATAAAACCGGTAACGCCAAACACATCCACCATATAACCGCCCTTTACCTGCTGCACAATAGTTCCTTTTACACGTTCTTTAGCGTCGTAGGCCTTTTTGCATACATCCCAGCCCAAATATTCCAACGCTTTTTTATGGGATAAAATAGCCGGCCGTTCATCCCCCCCGCGTTTGACGAGGACTACAGACACTTTGTCCCCCACGCTAGGCAATGTTTTGCCTTCAAATTCGCTCACTGCAATAGCGCCTTCCTTCTTGGCACCGGTGTCCACCAAGATATAATCTTGGTTTACTTGCACCACAGCTACTTCCACAATTTCACGTTTATTTAGTTTTTCCAGTAAAGAATCTTGCTGCGCAATCAACTGGTCCATCGTCATTTCTTGCTCGTTGGTTTCTTGCGTAGCATTGGTTTCTTCGTTTGTCGTCATAATTTCTTTGGCGAACGCCCCTTAGGCGCACGCCGTAACCTCCGTTAGATATTTATTGAATTTATTGCATCCATTATTTGATTTGCAAATTGTTTATACTGCATTTTAGGCTCCAAGGCCGGGTCTTTTTCCAGGTGCATTACCGTGCCGAACTTGACGCGGATTTTGCGCACCCACGGCCAGCCAAACGTCCCTTGTATTCTTACGGGCAGCACCGGGGCCCCCGTCTTATATACTAAAAATCCGATCCCGCTTTTGGGCTTTTGCGGTTGGCCAGTTTTGCTGCGCGTTCCTTCCGGGAACATCACAATGCTTTCCCCCCGCTCCAGGGCCTCTACTACTTCTTTAAGGGCCCCCATATCGCCGATGGTACGTTTGCGGTCCACCGGGATATAATTACAATGACGGAAAAACCACCCCAACAGCGGCAGGGCAAAAAGTTCTTTTTTAGCCACAAAGCGCGAATCCCGCACCAGCCCGGCAAAAGCACCTATAGCCGGCGGGTCCGCGTTGGACAAATGGTTCCCCGCAATTAAAAGAGCACCCGTCTTAGGGATATTTTCAAGTCCTTCCACTTTAAAGTCATAAAATACTTTAAAGAAGAACCTCGAAATACATTTTACCAAATTAAGAACCATAGCGGGAAATTTTCTCCAAGGCGCTCTCTACGACCTGCTCCTGCGTAAGGGAAGAAGTGTCAATAATTACGGCCCCTTGCGCCGGTTTTAACGGGCTGGCGGCACGGTGCGAATCGCGGTAATCGCGTTCTTCGATAAGCGCCAAAATTTTGTCGTAATCCGGGTTGACGCCGGCTTCTTGCAATTGTTTCACCCGGCGTTTGGCACGTTCTTGCGCGGAAGCACTTAAATAAAACTTCACTTCGGCATCCGGGAATACCACGGTGCCAATGTCGCGCCCTTCCATTACAATGCCGCCGTCCTGGCCGGCCTGGCGCATTTTTTCGGTGAGTACCGCGCGGGCTTCTTTATGCGTGGAAACTTGGCTGGCCACATTGCCTACGTCTTCCAGGTGGAGTTTCGGCCCCAGCACTTCGCCGTCCACATGCATTTTTAAAACAGCATCGGGCTGGCGCACAAACGTAAATTTCAAACGCTTGGCCAACGCCAGCACCTGTTCCCCGTCTTGCGGCGGAATTTTGGCCTCAAACACTTTGTAGGCCAAGGCACGGTACAATTCCCCCGTACTTAAAAACCCGTATCCTAATTTTTGGGCAATGGCTTTACCGACGGTAGATTTCCCCGTCCCGGCAGGGCCATCGATTGAAATTACCAGTCCGTTTTTGCGCATTATTCACCTTCTACCTGTAAACTGTCGGTCACTCCGCGGATAGCCAACATAATTGCATCCGGGCTGGTAGCGGCAGACTGTGCCGTTTCCATATCGATAATACCTTGCTTGTAGAGCTTGGCCAAAGATTGGTCAAACGTGTTCATCCCGTAGAAATCGCCCAATTGCATTTGTTTAACCAAATCACTGGGGCGGTTTTCCATAATTAGTTTACGCACTTGCGGGGTGCTGACTAACACTTCCAAAGCCGGGTACATGCCACCCTTGGTACTGGGCAATAACCGTTGGCAGACAATTCCACGGATCAATTGCGAAAGTTGCAAACGTACCTGATCGTGTTGTTGCGCCGGGAAAGCATCCACCAAGCGTTCCAAGGTTTGCACTACGTTTACGGTGTGCATGGTACCAAGCACCAATTGCCCGGTTTCCGCCGCAGCGATAGCGGCTTTCATTACTTCGCCGTCGCGCAACTCACCAATGAGAATAACGTCCGGGTCTTGGCGCATGGCCGCGCGCAAAGCGCTGGTATAGGAAGGAGTATCGACTCCTAATTCCAGTTGGCTAACTACGCTGCGGTTGTCCGGATGTAAAAATTCGATTGGGTCTTCAATCGTCAAAATATGGTTGGCGCGGGTTTTGTTGATGTGATCAATCATGGCGGCTAACGTCGAAGTTTTACCCGAACCGGTCATACCGGTTACCAAAATAATGCCGCGGTGCGATTCTGCCATTTTGCGCAAAATATCGCCCGGCAAGTGAAACTGTTCAAAGGTGGGGATTTGCGGCGGAATGTAACGTACGGCCATACAAATGCGTCCCATTTGGCGGAACACGTTAAAGCGGAAACGCCCGTAAGATTTTGCATCCAACGAGAAATCCACCGTGCTATATTGTTCAAAAATGCGTTTTTCGCGCTCGCCCATACAAGCATAGGCCATTTTTTTGGCTTCTTCGTTAGTGACAAAGCTATCGTCAATGGGTTTCATTTGCCCATTCAAACGCACATACGCGTTGGAATTGCCGCGAATGTGCAACCCGCTGGCTTTATTATCTACTACCGTTCTAAGTAAACTTTGTAATCCTACCGCCATAGTTTCTCTCCTTGTTTGATCCTCTATTATGAGGCCCGTTTTTTACGCCTTAAATACGCTGGGATCAACATCGGGTCCCCCAGTGTAGTTTGTTGTTTTGATTCCAACCCTGCAAAAATATCTTCCGTCAAAGGTTTACTGCGCACCGTGGTCTGCGAGGCAGATTCCAACGGCCGGCGCACCCCGAAGGGAGTGCCTTTGTCGGCATTAAATCCGGTAGCAATGACGGTAACTTTAAAATTACCGTTTAAGCTGGGGTCATAGGAATAACCAAACATAATAATGGAATCATTGCTGGCATACTGGCGAATTAAACTCATCACTTCGCCTTGTTCCAACAAGGTTAAATTTTCTTCCGCCGCAAAGTGGACAATAAAGCCCTTGGCACCGCGAATATCCGCATTTTCCAGCAAAGGCGAAGAAATAGCCCGTTTGACGGCCGTCAAATGACGCCCTTGGCCCGAGGCTTCCCCCACGCCGATTAAAGACTTCTCGGAGTGGCACATCACTTTGCGTATATCGTTAAAATCGATGTTCACTTCGCCGGGTTTGGTAATTACTTCGCTAATGCCTTGTACCGCCTGCAACAACACTTCATCCACCATTTTAAAAGCATCTCGTGAGGAAGTGCTGGGGTCAATGTTGGCAAAAAGTTTTTCATTGGGCACGATAATCATGGAATCTACATATTTTTGCATTTCCACAATGCCTTGGTCGGCTTGTTTTTCGCGCACGTATCCTTCAAAGTTAAATGGCCGCGTAACTACGCCCACTACCAGCAAATCATCCCCATAAATCTCTTTGGCCAGCTTGGCTAGGTAAGGGGCCACCCCCGTACCGGTGCCGCCGCCCATCCCGGCGGTGATGAATAACAAATCACACTGGCCGATAATTAGTTTTAATTTTTCTTTGGATTCTTCCGCTGCTTTGCGTCCGCGTTCCGGGTCCCCCCCGACACCAAGCCCTTTGGTTAGTTTTTCCCCTACTTGTACTAGATAGGGGGCTTGATTGCGGCGCAGGTCCTGCGCGTCGGTATTTACGGCAATAAAATCCACGTCTTTGAGGCCGCTGCGCACCATGTGGTTGATCGCATTTCCGCCGCCGCCGCCCACACCAATTACTTTTATTTTGGCTTTTTTGGTTTCGAACGAAGCAGCCGGCATAAATAAATCTTGTATGTGCATAATTTATCCAAAAATTCCTTTAAACATTTTTCCCAGTTTGCCAAACGCAGAACGATTTTCCCGGTAAGGGGCGCCGTACAAAGTATCGTAATCGGCGCTGTCGGAGGCATAAATGGCTAATGCCAACGTCGTGGAATATTGCGGCGCTAAAAATTCATCCGGGCAGGTTGCCAAATCGCGCTGTACTGCGCCGCGGCGTACTTCTTTAAGCCCTAAAATATCTTGGCACAAGGCAGTCATCCCCGGCATTACGGAACCCCCGCCGGTAAGCACCCCTACTAGCGGCATATTTTTGGGCTTATAGCCGCCCAAACTTACGGCGTGTTCCACTTGTTCCAACAGCTCTTCCATACGGGGCTGAATGCAGTCCAAAATTTCTACATTTTTAATCGTGCGTGTATCGCTGCCGTCCAAAAGCGGGACCGAAATGTTTTGCTCGCTTCTTAAAAAGGCCGGATGAATAACGCCGTACTTTTCTTTAATCTCTTTAGCGGCCTTGCGTGAGGTACTTAAATAGCTTGATAAATCACTGGTTAAAATATCGCATCCGTAGGGGATTTCGCACGTAAAGCGCAACATACCCCCCACATAAATCCCGACGGAAATCGTCTCGCCGCCAAAGTCAATAAGCATCACGCCGTTTTCTTTCTCATCTTGCAACAGCACGGCATCCCCCAACGGGATGAGCCCGTAAAACGTACCTTCAATGCGAAAGCCGGGCCGCTGAATTGCTTTGGCTAAATTGTTAATATGTGTGGAAGCGCCCGTTACGATTTGGACGTCCACCTCTAGTAAAGACCCTTCCATCCCTTCCGGGTTTTGAATGCCGCGTTGTTTATCTACGCAATACCCCTGCGTAAGCACGCTGATAATTTCGTTATCGTTTTTAATCGGAACGGCCTTGGCGTTTTCAATAGCCAGGGCCATATCTTCTTGAGAAATTTCTTTATCCGGGCGGGAAATGTTATACGTCCCGTGGCTGAAGAAAGAATCGATATGGGCCCCGCGCATGCCTAAAAATAATTGCCCAATGCCTTGGTTACACTCCCGTTCCAAACTGCCCAACAATGCGCTCACTGCCGACGAAGTTTCCCGGATATCGGTTACCATCCCCCCGCGTACCCCGCGGCACGCTACGCTGCGCCCGGCCAGCACCTGCAATGTATTTGTATTTTCATCATGGGCAGCTGCCACGGCGGTTAATTTGCCGCTGCCCACATCCAGTCCTACAATCAAATTCGTTTTTGCCATATAAAAAATCCCCTGCTAAAAATTGGTCTCTCTCTATTATAAAATTTAATGAGGGCGCTGTGTCAAAAAAACTTTCCCTTGGTCAAAAAATTTAAAGTCCAACTTTACCGGCGAACTGTATTTTTTCTTGGACACTGCCAAAATTTGCTCCGCCCGGGCTACTTTCTCTTTAAGGTGCTCGGCCGGGCCAAAATCAATCACGCTTTGGTCCGGCATGCGCATGGTAACGGTATTTTCCGTTACATCAAACGCCATGGCTTCAAAAGGTAATGTTTTTTTGAGTTTGAGCATGCTTTG
Organism: Elusimicrobiaceae bacterium; assembly: GCA_045593185.1. Taxonomy (GTDB): domain Bacteria; phylum Elusimicrobiota; class Elusimicrobia; order Elusimicrobiales; family Elusimicrobiaceae; genus Avelusimicrobium. The sequence continues at coordinate 17,175 of JAZNWD010000027.1, forward strand.
CACAAGCTCTACAAAAGAGCCGGGCACTTTTTCCGGCACCTTGCCGTTGAGTTCAACAGGAAGCGCGCCTTGCGGGGCATCCGGGTCCATATAGACGGTGCTGGTGCGGTCCACATAGCGCACACTACCGTCGGGCAATACAAATTGCGCCACGGGCTGGCGCTGTTTAACCGATATGCTCAACCGCCCCGAAAGAAACCCGCGCGAAACGGAAATATCCGTTAGCATGGGGTAATCCGTAGCTAATTGATCCTGCAACTTCCGCCCCTCTTGCGCGGAAAACGGTTTATCTTGAAATACCGCGGCTTTGGCAAAAATTTCTTGCTCGCGGGGCCCGGTGATACCGTCCACGGAAACGGTTTTGACGTGCCAATCGGCAATTTGTGCGTTAGAAAGCACACGCCACGCATACCGCCCGGCCAGCCACAAACCGCCGCACGCTACTACAATTAAGAACAGGGAAATAAAAACTTTGGGGAAAGAAGATGGCTTTTTGCGGGGAGCGGGGCGACGTCTACGTACATAGAGGGTCGAGCTCGGACGCTGGTAGCCATACTTTCTCATAAAAGATTCCTAAAAAAGAAATGGGCGGGAAGGGAGTTGAACCCTTAAGGACTTTCGTCCATACGGTCCTGAGCCGTACGCGTCTGCCATTCCGCCACTCGCCCATGTATAGATATTGTAATAAATTGCGGAGAAAAATGTAAAGAAGTTTTTAATATCGTGGGAATAAAATTCCCCGGGATAATACCCAGGGATAACTAAATTAGCTTACAACACTTGGACAATACAACCTATTTTTTCTTTCCTGGCTGAACTTCATATCCATTGGGAATTAAACTATTACATACAGCTAATGCCGTATCAGTGTAATAAAAACACCCTTTCCACCAATCCGTTTCATCAGCAGATCTATTTCCCAGTAAGTAGTATGTTTTATATTCTTCTTCTTCACCCACCACACTGATTTGAACACCACATATGCTATTGTCGCAAAAGACACTATAGTTGTATTGATTTGACACAGGAATTTCAATAGAGAGATCTTCTTCTATTCTCTCGTGTGTAGTGGGATAGCCCTTCTCCATAACATATAGATCTGCGGCCTTGGTTAATACACTCATAGCCATTACGGCCTCAGCAGCCCGGCTTTTGGCCACAACTTTTTGGTATTGCGGCAACGCCACGGCGGCTAAAATACCAATGATTAACACAACAACTAATAGCTCAATGAGTGTAAACGCACAGTTGCTAAACAAGGGCGTCATTCCCAAAGGCCGTAATTGGGAATCTCCACCGCTTTGCGTGGTAAACGAGGTGGGGATCCCCGATAGAAGCTTTCGGGGATGACTTGTTATTGTTAACAATATGCGTTGAAGATCCTGAATCAAGTTCAGGATGACTTTCTTTATAATGAAACGGCCTTGTACTGCATTTTTCATACATCCTCCTTG
>JAZNWD010000028.1:0-82982 GCA_045593185.1 Elusimicrobiaceae bacterium
ACAAAGCCGTTTCATTATAAAGAAAGTCATCCTGAACTTGATTCAGGATCTTCAACGCTTGTCGTTGTTTGTAAACAGCATACGTGGAAGATTCCAAATCAAGTTTGGAATGACACCTTTGTTTAATAACGGCGGTTTCACACTAATTGAATTATTAGTAGTTGTGTTAATCATTGGTATTTTGGCCGCCGTAGCGCTGCCGCAATACCAAAAAGCAGTGGAAAAAAGTCGCGCAACCGAAGCCCTGGTGCTCATGAATAACATTATGCAATCCGTGGACCGGTACGTCCTGGAACATGGACTTCCGAAGTCAGGAACCCTGGATTTTTTAGGAGATGACACCAACTGCCACGATTGTTTGGACATTGAACTGGGCGGCCTGGATTGCGATACAGGGGATGATTATACCTGTAACGGAAAAGATTTTAACTACTATGCAACCACTGGTAATATTGATTACGGCGTACAAGCCACGCGCAATAACTGGAACTATTATTTTTCCTGGGTCAAAAACAAAGACGGATCTAATCACATGAAGAATTGCGAATATACCAACGATGCAGGCAAAGCTATTTGCGATAGTTTTACTTCTGCCGGGTATGCTTCCGTGCACATGTAATTTGGTTACAAAATCAGCAAAAATCGCCAAAGAGTTAATACTCCTTGGCGACTTTTTTGATCGTTTTACCTTGTTTGCTACTGCAATTCGTTGAGCCACGCGGCCGCGCTGGCATCGCTGGGCATTTTTAAATCCCCGCGCGGGGAGAGCCCCACACTGCCTACTTTGGGCCCGTCTGGCATGCAGGAACGCTTGAACTGCTGGCTGAAGAATCGCCGGACAAAAACCGTCAACCACTTTTTGATTTCCGGCTCTTTGAATTGTCCCGCGAATGCGTGCTTGGCCAAAAAGAAAATCTTGCCGGGGCCAAACCCGTAGCGCACAAAATAGTACAAAAAGAAATCGTGCAATACGTACGGGCCCACCAAATCTTCAGTTTTTTGGGCGATACGTCCTTTTTTGTCGGCGGGTAACAATTCCGGGCTGATGGGCGTATTGGCCACGTCCACAAGCACTTTTTGCGTTTTTTTATCGGTCGTTTCGTGCGCGGCCACCCACAATACTAGGGACTTTACCAACGTTTTGGGCACGTCCGCATTGACGCCGTACATGGACATGTGATCCCCGTTGTACGTGCACCACCCCAGGGCCGTTTCGGAAAGATCGCCCGTTCCTACTACCAAGCCGCCGATTTGGTTGGCCATGTCCATTAAAATTTGGGTACGTTCGCGCGCTTGTGCGTTTTCGTACGTAGCATCGTGTTGTTTGCTATTGTGCCCGATGTCTTTAAAATGTTGTTCACACGCTTTTTTAATAGAAATTTCCCGCACGGTTATGCCCAATTGTTTCATCAGCGCAAGGGCGTTTTTGTACGTGCGGCCCGTGGTGCCAAACCCCGGCATGGTCACGCCGATAATTTGCTTGCGGGGCCATTTTAATTTGTCAAACGTGCGCACGGTGGCCAGCAGGGCCAAGGTGGAATCCAATCCGCCCGAAATGCCGATGACGGCCGCCTTTGCGTGGGCGGCTAACAGGCGCGTGGCCAGGCCGGCTACTTGAATATTAAAAATTTCTTCGCAGTGTTCGTCTAGTTCTTTTCCCGTTGGCACGAACGGAAGTGGGTCTATCCGGCGCGTAAGTTTTTTAATTTCTATTTCCGGCTGATTGATTTCAATCACACCGTACGGGGCCGAGGTTTCTAAGGCGCTATCCGTGCGGAAAGCGGGGTTTCCCATACGCTCGTTTTGCAGACGTTGCACGTCAACTTCCGCACATACGAGTTGAGGTTCTAAGGCAAACCGTTTGGAACAGGCCAGCTCTTTGCCGTCTTCAAAAATAAGCGCGTTGGCATCAAAAGCACCGTCGGTGGTGGATTCACCAAACCCGCACGAAGCGTACACATATGCACACAGCCCGCGTGCAGATTGCTGAGCCACTACCTGGCGCACATACGCGTGTTTGGCAACGAGGGCATTGCTGGCAGAGAGGTTGAAAATGACGTGGGCACCTTGTAATACGGCCTCGCTGGAGGGGGGCAACGTGGCCCACAGATCTTCCCCAATTTCCACGCCAAAGCATAGCGGGCCGGCTTTAAACAGCAGGTCCGTCCCGACGGGGACAATTTGCCCGCACAAAGTTATTTCTTCGGCTGAGAATGCAAGCCCGCGCACAAACCAACGGCCCTCGTCTTTGCCGCTAGGCAAATAGGTTTTGGGTACCACGCCGCAAATTTGTCCCTTGTAACATACGGCTGCTGCGTTGAGTAGCACGGCATCCGCGCGCACGGGAATCCCCACAATAAACACCACGTCTAGCGTTTTGGTTTTTTGCAAAAGATCTGCCAGGGCCTCTTCGGCGGCGTTTAATAAAGTGGATTTTAAGAACAAATCCGCGCACGTGTATCCCGTCATAGAAAGCTGCGGGAATACCACACAGCGCACGCCTGATTTTGCAGCTTGTTTAAGCTGTGTTAAAATTTGCTGCGCGTTAAACGCAGGGTCTGCCACCTTTACGGTGGGCACAGCGGCGGCTACTTTTACAAATCCAAAATTTTTCATACGGGCTCCTTTTTATCAGTTTGCGGTGATTCGTGTGCAGTATCTACATTATATTATAGAAAAATGTATTGGAAAATTTATTTTTCAGATTTAGTGACCAGGGCTTCCACCAGTTTGTGTCGGCGGAATTTGCGGGTTTCCAGCAAAAGCCCGTCGGCGGAAACCTTTTCGTTTTTGGTGGGGGCTTGCCCCAATTTTTGTACAACCCATTGAAAAACCGTTTGAGTGGGGGGGAGTCCCGCCGGGGCAGGCAGTTGCAGCGCGGCAAAAACGTCCGCCATTTTTGCCGCCGCACTGACGACTAGCGAATCGCCAAACGGGCGGATATAAGCGGAAGAAAAATCATACTCGTCTTCAATTTCGCCTACCAATTCTTCAAAGATATCTTCTAGCGTTAAAATGCCTGTAATTTTTCCCTCATCGGTTACCAAACAAATGTGTTGTTTGGTTTTCATCAGTTGTTGCAGCGCGGAAGAAATAAGGGTATCGTCTTCCAGCTTAATAATGGGGCGCATAATCGAGCGTGTAGACGTATGTGCGCTGCTGGTTTTGGTGGAAGAAAAAATATCTTTAAAATTTAAATATCCTACAATGCTTTGCGGATTTTGTGGGTCCTCAAGCAACGGGAAGCGGGTGTGCATATCCAGGTGCGCTTTTAAAAAAGTGTCGGCAATCGAATCGTTGGCGCATAAGAAATAAACTTGCTCAAGCGGAACTTGGATTTCTTTAATGGTACGCACGCAAAATTGTGCGCTGGCTAGCACAATTTTTTCCTCCGCTTGGCTAAATAAACGCGACGAAGAAGCAATCGCTGCCGCGGTGCGCAAGTCGGTCAGAGCGGCTTTTTTGGCAGTTTTGGGGTCTTGGGTTTTGGCGGGCGCTTTGCGCGTGCAAAAGCGTACCAACTGTTCCATAACGCTTACCACCGGTTGCAAAAATACATACACAACGCGCATAACGGGTGAAAATTTAAGAACTACCCACTCTTTATTTTTAATGGCGTAAGTTTTGGGAACCAGCTCGGAAAATACAATCGTAACAAAGCTAAGTGGCAAGACTACCAGCGCAATGGAAAGCGCGTGCGCCACACTGCCCGTAATACCCAGTTGCGCCAAAAACGGTTTGAACACGCCTTCTGCTCCGGCCCCGCCCATCGCAGCCGCAATGGCCCCCACCAACGTAATGCCAATTTGCACCACGGCCAGGCTACCTTCCAGGTGGTCTTTCATAAATAAAGCGGCTTGGGCCCCGGAGAGATTTTCCTGAAACAAGACGGAAATTTTGGTGCGCGAAATGGACGCCAGGGCCATTTCGTACGCGGCCAAGAGGGCGTTGAGCGCCAACATGAGGATAATTACTAAAATCGTCACGCTTATATAGTAGCAATTTTTTTAGCTTTCCGTGTTAGATTTTGTTATAATATATCTAAGGAATACTTGGCTTAGTATTTCCGTTCTATTTTGATCGCCAAACTTATAGGAGACACCATGACAGACCGCTTCGCGCCTGCCGCCAAAATCTTGCAAGATTATGGCAACGACAGCGCTAAACTAATCCCCATCCTGCAAAAAGTGCAGGATGCCTACGGCTTTTTGCCGGAAGATATTATGCGTTTTATCGCTAACGAGCTAAACATTTCGCCCGCCCGTGTTTACGGCGTGGCGACTTTTTTTGCCCACTTTTCTACTACCCCCAAAGGCAAACATATCATTAAAGTTTGCAACGGGACCGCTTGCCATGTAAAAGGTTCGGCCGCCGCGATTAACATTGTGCGCGAGAAATTGAAACTTAAAGAAGGGCAAGATACCAGCGCGGACGGGATGTTTACGTTGGAATGTGTCTCTTGTTTGGGGGCGTGCGGATTGGCCCCTGTGATGGTAATGGATGAAACTGTGCATGGGCAAATCACCCCTGCCAAAGTAGCGCAAATTATTGATGAAGTTGTCCAGCAGGAGGCCGCAAATGCCAAATAAAGAAATTGAACAAATTGCCAAAGATTATAATGAGGCCTATAAAAACATTACCAAACGGGTCGTCATCTGCGGCGGAACCGGCTGTATTGCCGGCGGTTCGTTGAAAGTATATGATGCTTTCCAGACCGAAATGAAAAAACATAAATTGGATTTTTGCGTAGAGATTACCAAAGGTTGCCGCGAAAATTATTTAAGTTTAAGCGGTTGCCGCGGGTTCTGCGCGCAAGGGCCGCTGGTGAGTGTGGGGGATATCTTCTACACCAAAGTAAAACCGGAAGATGTGGCTGAAATCGTAGAAAAAACCATGGTCAAAGGGGAAGTAATTGACCGCTTGCTCTACCACAATCCGGCCACCGGCCAAAAAGCCAAAACCGTGGCCGATATCCCGTTCTATGCCAAGCAAGAACGTATCTTGCTACACGATTGCGGACGCATCAACCCCGAAGATATTAACGAATATATCGCCCACGGCGGGTATGCCCAAGCCAAACGCATCTACACCACAATGACCCCGGAACAAGTCTGCAAAGAAATGTTGGACTCGGGCCTGCGCGGACGCGGTGGCGCCGGGTTCCCCACCGGTAAGAAGTGGGAATTTACCCGCATTGAAAAAGGCGAAAAGAAATATGTAATTTGTAACGCGGACGAAGGCGACCCGGGTGCTTTTATGGACCGCTCGGTCATGGAAGGCAACCCCAACGCCGTGTTGGAAGGGATGATGATTGCCGCTTTTGCTATCGGCGCGGATGAAGGGTACGTGTATGTACGTATGGAATATCCGTTGGCCATTCAGCGTATCCGCAAAGCCATTGCCCAGGCCGAAGAAAAAGGCATTTTGGGTAAAAATGTATTTGGTAGCGGAAAGAATTTTAAAATTAACGTGATGGAAGGGGCCGGTGCCTTTGTGTGCGGTGAAGAAACGGCACTCATTGCCTCTGTGGAAGGTAAACGCGGTATGCCGCGTGTTAAACCGCCTTTCCCGGCTCATAAAGGTCTTTTCGGTAAACCGACCGTTATTAACAACGTAGAAACATTGGCCCTGGTAGCCAAAGTGTTTGAAATGGGCGCCGATGCTTTTAAGAAAATTGGTACACCAACCAGCACCGGGACCAAAACGTTTGCCGTTACAGGCCACGTAGCCAATACCGGGCTTGTGGAAGTGCCCATGGGCACCACGCTGGGCCACGTGATTAACGATGTGGCCGGTGGTACCACCAATTCGGACGGGACGGTTAATCCGGCTGCTTTTAAAGCGGCGCAAATCGGTGGGCCTTCGGGCGGATGTTTAACCAAGGAACACCTCAATGTCCCGTTGGATTACGATTCCTTAAAATCCGTGGGCGCCATGGTGGGTTCCGGCGGGCTTGTGATTATGAACGACAAAACCTGTATGGTAAACGTGGCGCGGTTCTTCTTGGAATTTACGCAGCGTGAATCATGCGGGAAATGCGTGCCCTGCCGCGAAGGGACCGACCAAATGCTCAAAATGCTTAACGACATTGTGGAAGGCAAAGGCACCCTGGAAACATTGGCCAAGTTGGAAGAATTAGCCAAGGCCGTGCAGAAAACTTCGCTGTGCGCTTTAGGTAAAACAGCCCCCAACCCGGTGCTTTCTACCCTCAAACATTTTAAAGATGAATATTTGGCACACGTCGTGGAAAAACGCTGCCCTGCCGGTGTATGTAAAGCGTTGGCCCGGTACGAAATCGACCCGGCCAAATGCAAAGGTTGCGGTATGTGCAAACGCGCTTGCCCTGTGCAAGCTATCAGCGGTGCGGTAGGTAAGCCGCATCAAATTGATCCGAATAAATGCGTCAAATGCGGCAACTGCAAAAATACCTGCAAATTTGGCGCGGTTAGTGTGCATGCATAGGAGTTGACTATGGAAAATCAAGGTTTTATTTACATTGAAGGTAAAAAAGTACCGATAGAGGGCGAACGTAACGTATTGGAACTGGTGCGCAAAGCCAAGTTTAATATCCCTACGTTTTGTTATCAACCGGAACTGGAAATTTACGGCGCGTGCCGTTTGTGCTTGGTAGACGTGGAAGGAATGGGGATTGTAACCTCGTGCACGTTGGCCCCCAAAGACGGCATGAAAGTGCGCGTACATAGCGACGAAATCCGCCACTTGCGCAAAATTAACTTAGAGCTTTTGCTTGCTTCGGGCAACCACAACTGCACGCTGTGCGGCAAATCGGGCAATTGCAAATTGCAAAAATTTGCCAAAGATTTAGGCATTTCGGAAATCCGCTATAAAATTAAAAAGCACGAAAATGAAAAAGATGCCACGGCCCCGGCCTTGGTGCGCGATCAAAGCAAATGTATTTTGTGCGGCAACTGCGTGCGTACTTGTAACGAAGTGCAAGGTATTGGCGCTATTGATTTTGCTTACCGCGGATACCGGGCCCGCATTGCTACCGCATTTGCCAAAGACATGTGCGAAAACAAAGAATGTGTTTCCTGCGGTCAGTGTGCCCGCGTCTGCCCGACGGGTGCTTTGATGCCCAATCCAAGTGAGGTGGAAGAAGTTTATAAAGCTATTAACAACCCGGATAAAAAAGTGGCCGTGCATATCGCTCCGGCCGTGCGTGTGGGGTTAGGCGAAGTATTTGGTATTAAACCCGGCATTTCGGTGGACGGCAAAATTGCCGCTGCTCTACGCATGTTAGGGTTTGATTATGTGTATGATACTTCGTTCGCAGCCGATTTGACGATTGTGGAAGAAGCCACGGAATTTTTACAACGCTTTACCAAAAAAGACCGCTTGCCGCAGTTAACCAGCTGCTGCCCGGCCTGGGTAAATTACGTTGAAAAATTCACCCCGGACTTTATCCCTAATCTTTCCAGCGCCCGCTCGCCCATGCAGATGATGGGCCCCGTGCTCAAGGCAGATTTTGAACAAAAAGGCGGCAAACGCGAAGATTTAGTAGTGGTTGCCGTTATGCCGTGCTCGGCCAAGAAAATGGAAGCCAAGCTCGATAAATTCTACGTGGACAAAAACCCGGATACGGACCATGTGGTAACCACGGTTTCCTTGGCCAACATGATTAAAGCAGCCGGCATTGATTTTGCCAACTTGCCCGATGAAGAGTATGATACTCCGTTTGGCGAGAAAACCGGCGCGGGTGTCATCTTTGGTGCATCCGGCGGGGTCATGGAAGCGGCGCTGCGCTATGCGGCAGCCGAACTGGACCCTAAATTGGGCAAGCTCACCTTCAACGTCTTGCGCGAGAGCAAAGAATTCAAAGAAGCTACGGTAGAAGTTGCCGGGCATACCGTTCGCGTAGCTGTTACCAGCGGGCTCAAAAATGCACGCAAACTCCTAGACGATGTAAAAGCCGGCAAAGCGCATTATGACTTTATTGAAGTCATGTCCTGCCCCGGCGGTTGTGTGGCGGGTGCGGGCCAGCCTCAGTATGAAGGGTGGGCTATCCGCAAACAGCGTGCCCAAGGCTTGTATGACGAAGATGCCACGCTGGCTTACAAGTCGCAAGATAACAAAGACGTAATGGCCTTGTACGGGCGTATTTTTGAGAAGATTGGTGACCACAAAGCGCACGAACTCTTACATACGCACTATACCGACCGCAAGGACCGGACCGGCCAAAAATAAATCCTTTGGACCGCAAAAAGACAGGCCTTTAAGCAATTTGCTTAAAGGCCTGTTTGCTGTAGAAGTTAGGTCTAAAACTCAAAGCGGGGTAAGTTTTGGGCGAATTTATGCTATCATAAGGTATGGGTTACTTGGGAATTGGGATTTTAATTGTAGGGGTTTTAGCTGCGGTGATGGGGCACACGCGCACCGTGCGGCTTAAACGTATGGCCCACACACTGGGGTTAAAATACAACCCGCATTTGGATAATGTGCTTACCGCAGACCAAACGGTTGCATCCTATTTTTTCCGTCAAGGCGTTCATCATTTTAAACATGTACTCACGTGCAAAGATAGCGAGGCCTTTATCCGTATTTGTGAGGATGAAATCTTCGGGACAAAACCCGATAGTGCGCCGCTTCTTTATACATTAGTTACGGCTGATTTAACCCGCGGGAATTTCTGCCCGTTTATTCTAATGCCGCGCCGCCCGCGCGAGACGGTGCCCTCGGGCTCTTTACCACCTGGATTGGCCGATAAATATGTGCTTTCTGCCCCGGCGGATTTTACGCTGCCGCAAGCGCTTATCGATCTGTTGGGAACAGGGCCGCTATGTTATTTGGAGCTTACGCCATACGCGCTGATCTATCACGAATTTAGGGTAGCCCCGGTAGATCAAATTCAGCCCCTGCGTTATCGGGTAACACAAATTATTAAAGCATTGGTACAAAATTCAAAACTCTCTGTTGCATCCAAAGCAGCTCCGATTTCGGATGATTTCTTACAAGCCCAAGTTGCCCTCAAATTACAACAGGCCGCGCCCACTTCTGTGCGCCAGTCCGGCGGGCGGTGGGTATATGGGCTGGTGTTGGTTTTTATGTTGGGCAGTCTCCTGCTTTTAGCCAGTTACGTTCTAAGCCATTGGATTACCAAATAGGTCCAAATTCCCTTTTAAAATAGGTCCAAAGACCCTGCCCTTTGCGGTTATATTTTGCCACAATAGGAGTATGAGAAAATGGATCGGATGTATTAGCTTAGTTTTGTTGTTGACGGGGAGTGTGTATACACACACGCCTCTGGAGCGGGCTGTTACCCGTGTGGTCGTGCGCGCGGAAGTTTCTAGAAAGCCCTATTATACGAACGAACGGACTTCCCGGTTGTGTGAACAGTGGCCCAGTTGTGCCAAGTGGGCTAAAGAAAGCTACAAGAAAGAGCCCTCTTTCCAAGTATATAATGCCAATGAAATAACAACCTTCCGTGTTTACCGCCATTGGGCCCGGTATGAAACGCATCTTCACGTGCAGGCCCTGTATCAAGGTAAAAAAATTCAAAAAACTTTTGAACAAAAGGTTTCCTCCCGCCGCGGTGTATAACCGCGAGGGAGGAACTCTCCCCCAAATAAATTCTGTTTTTCCGCCTTGCGGGAATATGTTACAATAAGAGTATGATTGCCTATTTAAAGGGAACGGTATTGGAATCCCGCGAAGATAGCGTTGTACTCGTTTGTGGCGGGGTGGGGTATGAAATAAATATCCCTCCTACGGCAGCTGCCGAACTGGTGCAAGGCGCCCAAGCGGAATTTTATGTTGCCGAATCTATCTCGCCTTACGACGGGACGGTCCTTTACGGTTTTGCCCACAAAGAAGATAAAGAATTGTGGTATTTATTTAAAACCGCTATTCCCAATACCGGCCCGAAAAAAGCCATGGAATATTTAAACAAAGCGCTACGTTCGGTGGCGGATTTTCACCAAGCAATTGTATCGCGCGATCCTAAAATTTTAACCAGTATTTTCGGCTTTACCGCTAAGACGGCTGAAAAATTAATCACTTCGTTGAAAGATAAAATGGACGGGGTGTCTATCCAAGGGGAAACAAAGATTAAAGTGGCCGATCAAGCCCCTTATATGACGGGTGTGGTAGAGGCCTTAAGCGCGTTGGGATACTCTGCTGCGGAATCGCGCCGGGCGCTTGAGAAATTGCATGCCCAAGGCGTTAAACCAACTGAAAAACTGGAAAACATTGTAAAAGAGGCCCTGCGGGTGTTAACCAAATGAGCAACCAAAACGAAATTTTAGATGTAACCCAATTGCCCGATGAATCCGCCGGGCTGGAGGCCGCACTACGCCCCACCACGCTGGATGAATTTGTCGGCCAAGAGAAACTTAAAGAAAATTTGCGCATCTTTATCAAGGCCGCCAAGTCGCGCAAAGAAGCTTTGGACCATTGTTTGTTTTACGCGCCGCCCGGGCTTGGTAAAACCACGCTAGCCAACATTTTAGCGCGGGAACTGGGGGTTAATATCAAAGTAACTTCGGGCCCGGTGCTTGCCCGCCCCGGCGATTTGGCCGCTATGTTAACCACTGAGCTAGCTGAAGGGGATATCCTGTTTATTGACGAAATCCACCGTCTAAATCCTGCGGTGGAAGAGGCGCTTTACCCCGCCATGGAAGATTTTACGTTCTTTATCAATACCGGCAAAGGGGCCGGATCCACCACGTTAAAATTGGCCGTGCCGCGTTTTACGTTGGTAGGGGCAACTACGCGTTCGGGTCTGCTTACGGGACCGCTGCGGGACCGGTTTGGCATTGTGTTTAATTTAGGGTTTTATGAAGTACCCGAGATTACCGATATCTTGGCGCGCTCGGCCCGGTTGTTAAATATTGAGGCCGACCGCGAAGGACTTACCGAACTTGCCAAGCGTTCGCGGGGAACCCCGCGTATTGCCAACCGTTTGCTGCGCCGTGCGCGCGATTTTGCCCAAGTCAAAGGCCAAGGTGTCATTACGCACGCGATCGCTACCACGGCTATGGACTCTTTGGATATAGATGCCGAAGGATTAGACAGCGTGGATAAACGCATTTTAGAGGCCCTAATCGACCGTTTTAACGGCGGCCCGGTAGGGGTGGATAATTTGGCAATTGCAGTTTCCGAATCGGTTGATACGCTTACGGATGTTATTGAGCCCTTTTTAATCAAAGCCGGGTTTATTGCCCGCACCCCGCGCGGCCGCGTGGCCACGCGCAAGGCCTATGAACATATGGGCCGCAAACTTTCCCAAGAGCTGTTATTTTAATATGCGTAACGGGGGGATCTTTCTGTTGTGTGCGGGAATATGGGTTGCAGGGTGTGCCGTCCCTTCTGCTCAGCCCGGCAAATCTGCCCCCGTAAAGCCCGCAGTACAAACCTATCAAGCCCCAATAACGTTAGGGACCCCGTCAGTCCTCATGGAACAGGAACCGGTTTCCCAAACCCCAGTGAAACCCGTACCTGCCAAGGCGGCGGTTGCAAAGCCCGATAAAATTGTACGTGTATTGTTGCTTGAAGAAGGCAAATCCGCTTATGTAAAACATTCCGGACGTGTAAACATTTACACGCAAGATGAAAGCAAAAAGTATAAAATTTCAACGGCCGGAACGGTGTCTATCAAAACGCATCGTAATAACCAAGTGCAAGCAGGCACGCTGGTGGCCGCGCAACCCATTATTATAGAACCTGTTGGCGGAACCATACTGGAATGGGATAAAAATAAATACACGGGCAAGTTTGTTGTGCTGCCAGGTAAGACATTTATGTTGCTGGAATATGTGCCGCTGGAGCAATATCTCTACGGGGTTCTTCCGTACGAAATGCACCATACGTGGGCGCTTGAGGCCCTCAAAGCACAAGCCGTGGCCGCACGCACGTATACGCTTAAATCTATTGAGAAAAAAGTAGAAGAGCCCTTTGACCTTTATAACGATGTGCGCAGCCAAGTCTATAAAGGCGGTGGCCAAGTGTACGATAACGTCAAACAAGCGGTGGATCAAACTCGCGGGGAAGTACTTACTTACAAAGGGGAGCTCTTTTTTACGTATTATCACGGCAATTGCGGCGGCGGTACGGACCCGGTGCAAATTTGGAATCCCAAACTTGTAAATATCAAGCCGCTTTCCGGGGCTTCGTGCAAGTTTGATGCACACTCCAAAAGTCACGATTTTAAGCAGGATCTTGCCAAATCCGCCGTTGAGAAATTTGCCCGTGCCCAAGGGCTCAAAGGGGGATTAAAAAGCATCAAAGTAGCCAAAAAAACCGCATCCGGCCGCGCAATCAACCTAACGCTTAAAACCAGTAACGGCAGCAAAACTGTATTGTGCTCGTCGTTTCGGGCCGGCACGGGGCTACGCAGCTGTAAAATTACCAAGCTAAGCACCGGGGCCAATAAAGTACATTTTGAGGGCCACGGCTATGGGCACGGCATTGGTATGTGCCAGGACGGTGCACACGGCATGGCCAAGCAAAATTACACATACAAACAGATTTTGAAACATTATTATCCGGGCAGCACGCTTTCCCAAATCAAATAATATGGCTTTTGAACGTTTTAAAAAACTGGATTTAGACCCGCTGATTGCCAAACAACCGGCTACCCCGCGTGATTCTTCGCGCCAAATGGTTCTCCACCGCGATACTCATACCATTGAGCACCGTATTTTCCGCGATATTCACGAGTATTTTAATCCCGGGGATGCGTTGGTGATTAATAACACAAAAGTATTTCCCGCTAAACTCTTTGCCCATAAACCTACGGGAGGCAAGGTGGAAATTTTGCTCGTGCGTCCCATGCAAAAACCCAATGTGTGGGCTGTCTTAACGCACGATTATAAAGAAGGGATGATGCTGGATTTTGGGGATGGTTTGCACGGGAAGATGTTGGGTACAACCAACGAGCGGGAATTTTTGCTAGAGTTTAACCGCGACGATATTTTGCCCTTTTGCCACGCACACGGGTTGATGCCTCTGCCGCAATATATTGAAAAAGCGCGCAAGCATAGCGGCCTTTCAGCCAGTATTCAAACCGACAAGGAGCGCTACCAAACGGTGTATGCCAAGCACGAAGGGTCCATTGCCGCTCCGACGGCCGGCTTTCACTTTACACCGCAACTTTTGCAAAAATTAAAAGATAAGGGCGTCAACATCTGCTACATTACGCTGCACGTAGGGTGGGGAACCTTTAAGCCCCTGCGTGGCGAGCCGCAAGAGCATAAAATGCTAGCCGAATTGGGTGAAATTAGCGAGGAAACAGCTCGCACATTAAATGCCGTACGTGCGGCGGGCAAGCGGATATTTTCGTGCGGGACAACGTCCACGCGTACGCTGGAAAGTTTCACGGACGAAAACCACATCACTCACGCTGGTAAAAAATGGACCGATTTGTTTATTTACCCCGGCTATCAATTCAAGGCCATTGATTGCCTGATTACCAATTTTCACTTCCCGGATTCTACGCCCCTATGTATGACCTCGGCCTTTGCCGGCGAAGATTTTATTTACGAGGCCTACCTGCAAGCCGTTGCCAAGAAGTATCGTTTTTACTCTTTTGGCGACAGTATGATGATTTTATAAAAGTTGTATTGCGCAAATTTTCTATAATAAAGTATATGACTAAAAAAATTTCTGAAATTATTGTGGCTAAGTCGGCCGGGTTTTGCCCGGGCGTTAAAAAAGCAATAGAGCAAGTAAACGCTTTGGAAGCCAGCGGTAAGCGGCCGGTGTATACCTTGGGGCCGCTGATCCACAACCGGCAAGTGACCGAAATGCTGGAGCGCAAACAAATTATTGCTATTGATGAGCTTGCGCAAGCGGTAGATAAAAACGGAGTGTTAGTTATCCGCGCTCATGGTATCACGCCCGATTTTCAGCGCGAAATTGAAGAATACGGTATGGAAATGGTGGATGCTACCTGTCCGCTTGTAAAGCATGCCCAAAATATTATTGCCAAATTTGCCGTGCAAGATTATCATACCGTGATTGTAGGGGACGCACAACATGCCGAAGTAATTGGGCTAATGGGATATACCAAAGGGCATGTAAATGTAGTCTCATCGGTAGAAGAAGCCCGGGCTTTGCCGCATTTTGACAAAGTAAACGTGGTCAGCCAAACCACCCAGCCCGAAAAAGTATTTTACGAAATTGCCGAAGAGGTAAAAAAACACGCGGACGAATGCCAAATTTCCAACACGATTTGCCAACCCACCAAAGACCGCCAAAAAGAAACCATTGAACAAGCCCAAAGCGCCGATTTTGTAATTGTAGTAGGCGGTAAACATAGTGCCAATACTGCCCGCTTGGCGCAGCTGTGCCAAGAATTGTGCCCGCACGTGCAACATGTGGAAACGGAAGATGAACTTGACGAAAAGTTGGTGGTAGAGTCGCCCAAAATTTTTATTACGGCGGGGGCTTCTACCCCCAGTTGGGTAATAGACAGCGTGGTATTTCGCGTGAAAACCTTGCGGGATCGGGCCAACCGCAAAGTTGTATGGCGTTACAAGCCGGGAGAGAAAAAATGACCATTAAACGTATCGGAATTTTAACTGCCGGGGGCGATTGCCCCGGGCTCAACGCAGTGGTGCGCGCAGCATGTAAAAACGCGCTGGGCCATGGTATTGAAGTGTTTGGCGTACGTAACGGATTTGACGGCCTGGTGCGCAACGATATTTTTAAACTTACTAATGAGACGGTTTCCGGTATTTTAACGTTGGGGGGTACCATTTTGGGTACTAGCAACATTGCCAACCCGTTTAAATATACGTTGGCTCCCTTCGGCACTCCCGAAAAACCGCGTGATGTATCCAGCGTGGCCCTGCATAATTTTAAAGAACACGAGCTGGATGCCCTTATTACCATTGGTGGGGACGGGACCCTTCACATGTCCCAGCAATTTGTGGAACTGGGTATGCCCATTGTGGCCGTGCCCAAAACCATTGATAATGACTTGGACGCTACCGACCAAACTTTCGGGTTTGATTCGGCCCTGCATATCGCTACCGAGGCCATTGACCGTTTGCACACTACGGCGCAATCCCACCACCGTGTGATGATTGTGGAAACTATGGGCCGTTACGCCGGGTGGATTGCACTGCGCTCAGCCTTAGCGGGCGGGGGGGATGTGGTACTTATTCCGGAAATCCCATATAACGACGATGTTATTGTAAAATACATTTTAAACCGTAAGAGTAAAGGTAAACCCTTTAGTATTGTGGTGGCGGCCGAAGGTGCTAAAAACGAAGCCGGCGAGCAAGCCATCGCCCGCACCGTAGCCGGCAGTACCGATTCTATCCGCTTGGGCGGCATTGCTTATAAATTAAGCGATATGATCGAACAGCGTACCGGCATCGAATCGCGCGCGTGTGTGCTGGGACATACCCAACGCGGCGGCAGCCCGACGGCGTTTGACCGCTGGCTTTCTACGCTTTACGGTGCCAAGGCCTTGGATATGGTATTGGAAGGGAAATTCGGCTACATGGCCTCGTTTAAAAACTTTGGCATTACTGAAGTGAAAATTTCAGACGCAATTGCTCATTTGAAATTGGTAGATCCGCACGGGGCCGAAGTAAAGGCCGCGCTGGAAGTAGGCATGAGCTTTGGCTCGGCCCAAATCGGCTAGGAGGAAACATGCAAGACAACCAAGATATTATTTACGGCATTCACCCGGTCATGGAAGCGCTCAAAAGCAAAAAGCGCAATGTAACGCAGCTGTATGTGTCCGACAGTAAGGCCGGCCACCGTACGGTGGAAGAAATTATCCGCCTGGCCAAACGTGCCAATGTGCGCATTGACCGCATTGAAAACAAAGTGCTTGACCGCTTAACCGGCAACGCCAACCACCAAGGTATTTTGGCTAAAGTGCAGCCCGTTAAGCTGATGAAACTTTCTACCGCTATTTATGAGGCCGACGGTAAAAAGGATGAATTGTGGCTAGCTGTGGACGAAATGACCGACCCGCAAAACCTGGGCGCCATTATCCGCAGTGCCGCGTGTTTGGGGTTTTCTACCATTATTTTGCCCAACCGCCGTACCGTGGGGATTACACCCGCTGTGTACAAAGTAGCGTGCGGCGCAATTGAAAACGTCAACTTGGTGGAAGTGGCCAATTTATCCGCCGCCATAACGGACCTCAAAGAAGAAGGATTTTGGATTTACGGCGCCGATATGGCCGGTAAACCAATCCACAAAGTGCAGTATAATTCCCCGGCCGTGCTGGTAATTGGCTCCGAAGGATTTGGCATCCGCGAGAAAACTGCCGAAAATTGCGATGAAATTGTTTCCATTGAGCAAAAACAATTAGGCGGGGTGGATAGTTTAAATGCCTCTGCCGCGGCCAGCATCATCATGTATGACATGATGAGCAAAATCAAACTCAAATAATACTTGTAGGAATATTTAGACGCAAAAAATCCCCCGGTAACTCCGGGGGATTTTGAATTGGAAACATTTTGTTTACATCACTTGGCCCATGGCTTGGGCCAATTTTTTCCCGTAGTTGTTGGTTGATTTCCCGGCACACCTCATTTCTCCGGCGTATCTTTCGTCCGAATAATTGTCAAAGTACAACCTACAACAAGCAGTAAAATTAGAATTACAGTCGGAATAAGAATTGTTATATCCGGGGCAAAAATATACAACTAGAGACCCTGTTCCTTTTCCATATGCAGAGACGTTATTTAAGAAAAAACCATTCGTGCACGTCCATAGATTATTTGTGCCGTTTGGATTGGTGCTGGTGCAGTTGCCCATATAATCCACGTCAAGCGCTTGTAAATTAGAGGTATATTCCTCGTTGGCTAGGTAGTAAGCTTCCTGCGCACGCCGAATGTCTTGGCCGATGGAAAGATATGTCATAAAGCGGGTTTTGTCCACGGCAAATCTATATTGTGGCAACGCCACCGCCGCTAAAATACCAATGATGAGTACAACGATTAATAATTCAATGAGGGTAAATCCTCTTTGTATATTTTTCATAAACAGCTCCTTATTTAACTTTCAATTTACTGTTTATGAAACCCAACAAAACGGCCCTTTAATGCCAAGTCTAAGAGAGAGTCTTAGTCACTAAACAGCCGTAATACCGTACACAACGTATACGATACATTCGGCAGAAGATAGTGCGAGAGCGACCCGCATTACCCACTGCCTCAAACAGCTGTTTCTGGACTCTCTTAGACGTTTTTGTACGACTCCCTGCTCTTTGCAGGGTTCCAAAAACAGATCAAATTGTACCTATAGTATAATAAAAAAGCACGCATTTTTCAATGCGTGCTTTTGTGTAAATAAACAATGTTATTTGGTTACATCTTGCGAGGGTTTTTTGCTGGTTAAAATCGCCCAACTTAAAACCGCCAACAAGATAATTACCACAATCCACCCCACTTGGCCCAAGGGGGTAAATTCGTTGTGATAGTTTACAATAATAGGCGCCACAATTACGGCCACCATGTTGACCACTTTGATCAAGGGGTTTACAGCCGGGCCCGCAGTATCTTTCAAGGGATCACCCACCGTGTCGCCCACGACGCTGGCTTTGTGGCGTTCGGACCCTTTGCCGGTGTTGGCGGCAATGTTGCTGGGTTCGTCTTCCACTACTTTTTTGGCATTATCCCAGGCACCCCCCGCGTTGGACATAAACACAGCCAAGAGCTGGCCGGAAACGATAATCCCGGCTAAAAATCCGCCCAGGGCTTCTACGCCAAAGGTCAACCCCACCACTACCGGGGAAATAATCCCCAACAGGGCCAAAATGACGAGTTCCTTTTGGGCGGCAATGGTGGAAATGCCCACGGCGCGGGTATAATCCGGCTTGGCTTTGCCTTCCAATACGCCTCCTTTAAATTGGCGGCGCACTTCCTGCACAATTAAGGCAGCAGCGCGGCTGACGGCGTTAATGGCAAAGGACGAGAATAACCACGGCAGCGCCCCGCCGATTAACATGCCGACGAATACCACCGGGTTGGAAACCACAATGCCCACTTCGCTCAGCAACGTCATGGCTTGGTTCTTGCCCGCGGCGGCCCAAGCGTCGTTAAGCAAATGTTGTACGTTGCTTACGTCCACCATGTAGGAAGCAAACAGCGATACGGCCGCAATGACGGCTGATCCGATAGCTACCCCTTTGGTAATGGCTTTGGTAGTGTTGCCTACGCCGTCCAAATCTGCCATAATCTGGCGGGCCTTTTTGGTTTCGGCGTCATCTTGGCCGTGCCAGGCCATCTCGCCAATGCCGTTGGCGTTGTCGGCAATCGGGCCGAAGGAGTCCATAGCCACGTTGTTACCGGTCAAGGTCAGCATGCCGATACCGGTCATAGCTACCCCGTAAAGGATGAAGTTAAATTTTTCCACCGGGGTGAGTCCGTCAATGGTGCCAAAAATCACCACCGAGCAGAAAATAGAAGCCGCAATAACCAGCGTGGTCCATACCGCGGATTCAAACCCTACCGCAATCCCGGATAAAATAGTCGTGGCAGAACCGGTAGCGGTGGATTTTTTGACTTCTTGCACCGGTTTATTTTCCGTTCCCGTAAAATATTCGGTCAAGCGGTCAATGCTAATAGCCAAAATAATACCGATCGTGGTGGCTGCAAACGGCCGCCACCAACCGCCCGGAACACTACACATATAGTAGTAAGCCAATACGCCAAAAATAGCTACGGAAATAGCGGCCGAAATGGAATATCCCTTAAAGATGGCTTTCATGGCGTTACCGGCAGAGCGTTTGGAATCTTTGACGGCGTACGTGCCGATAATAGAACAAAGCACGCCAATCCCGCGCACTAAAAGCGGATAGACAATCCATTCGTGATGCCCGGTCAAGCGCCACAGGCCAATCCCTAAAATTAAGCCCGAGACAATAGTTACTTCGTACGATTCAAAAATATCGGCAGCCATACCGGCACAATCGCCTACGTTGTCGCCCACCAGGTCAGCCACGACGGCAGGGTTGCGCGGATCGTCTTCCGGGATACCGGCTTCCACTTTGCCCACCAGGTCAGCTCCTACGTCGGCTGCTTTGGTGTAAATACCGCCGCCCACACGCATAAACAGTGCCAGTAGCGTTCCGCCGAAACCAAACCCTAATAAGGCGTCCGGTGCGGCAATCCCAAAAATGATAAAAATAATCGTTCCGCCAAAAAGTCCTAACCCGTCAGTCAGCATCCCGGTGACGGTACCGGCGCGGTAGGCAATGCGCAGTGCGTCGCCAAAGCTGCGTTTAGAAGCAGCCGCCACACGTACGTTGGCATCCACGGCGATACGCATTCCCAGCTGCCCTACTAAGAGCGAAAACACCGCCCCTAGAATAAAGGCACCGGCCCGCCCGAAAGCGGCAATAAGCTTAATGGTGCTGGCATCTAACCCGGCAAAGCGTTCCATGGAATCTTGCGAAACGGGCACAATGTAGACCGATAAGAACAAACAAACCGTTAATAAGCCAATTAACGGTAAAATGGTTTTTAGCTGCCGTTTGAGGTAAGCGTTTGCTCCTTCGCGAATAGCGCCCCATACTTCCTGCATTTTGGGGGTGCCGGCATCTTCGTTCATTACTTGCCGGCGTAAAAATAAAGCATACAAAAGCCCCGCTATCGCAATGGCCAGCACGCCAAAAAGTGCGTACTGTTCAAACGGCCGCAGGGATGAAATACCATACCACATTAGTGTAAGACCTCCTATTAGTGAGATTACCTTCTTATTATAG
Source organism: Elusimicrobiaceae bacterium (assembly GCA_045593185.1). GTDB lineage: Bacteria > Elusimicrobiota > Elusimicrobia > Elusimicrobiales > Elusimicrobiaceae > Avelusimicrobium. The sequence continues at coordinate 19,691 of JAZNWD010000028.1, forward strand.
TAAAAATCGTTCTATGGGCACACGTTTTTTGGTGCACTTGGCGTTAATAACCCTTTACCCCTTCCAGGGATTCGTCGTTATCAATCCAATCCTGTACGTTAATTTCGCGGAACTCGGTAGCTGTGTCGCGCACGATTACTTTTTTGATACCCGCATTAATAATCATCCGTTTACACATAGAGCAAGAATTGGAATTTTTAATAAATTCATTCGTGGCTACTTCGCGCCCGGATAAGTAGAGGGTAGCATCCAGCATTTTATCGCGTGAGGCGCTGATAATAGCGTTGGCTTCGGCGTGTACGCTGCGGCACAACTCATAGCGTTCCCCACGGGGAATATTGAGTTCTTGGCGGATGCAGGTGCCTAAATCGCAACAGTTTTTGCGCCCGCGCGGTGCGCCTACATACCCGGTGGAAATCACTTCATCATTCTTTACGATCACAGCCCCGTATCGGCGGCGTAAACACGTGCCCCGTTGGGAAACAATATCGGCTAAATCTAGGTAATAGTTTATTTTATCGCGTCTGGCCATAGAAAACTCCTGTATCCTGTATATAGTGTGGTTTTATTATAGCATATAAGTAATTAATTTTTGGGGATGCAAAAAGAAACAAAAACAGTACAATAAGAGTATGAAAAATTATCTGGTACTTTTGCTGGTAATGATCCCTGCCTTTAGCGCGGCCGAAACGGTGCACCGTATTACGGTACAAACCACCCGTATGGCTCCGCAGACCTTGCTTGATCGCTTCCACTTAAAGGAGGGCGAAGAATTTACCGAAGAAGAATATCAAAAAGCGCAAGAGGATTTACACAAACTGCGTGTATTTAAAACCTTGGAATTTTTAGAAGAAAAACGTAAAGACGGAGTGGATATCCACATCAAAGCCGATGACCGCAGTTACGTGTTCCCCATGATTTTTGCCATTAGCGGCAAAAAGAAGGCGGGAGGGGTTTCGCTGACTGGCGGCAATCTTTTTAAACAGGGGGAAACCGTGGGCTTGTTTGTAGGTGGCGGCGAGGACGGATTTTCTACCCACGGGGGACTCAGCGTGGGGGATCACTCGTTTTACGTAGGATACACACACTTAAATTTTGAACAGCGGTTCTATGAAAACGGCTGGGTTAGTTCCCCGGGCGTATTTGCTACGGCCGACGATAAAGACGAACATAATGACTCTTTCTTGGGCCAGGTACATGGCAAGCAGGACCAACTTACATTTTCTTACCGGAGGGCCTTTTCAAGGGCATGGAGCTTTTCCGTTACGCCACAGTATGAGTATTACCGTTATAAACACGGAGTGTTAGATAGCGGAAATCACTCCAATGTGTCTTTTTCGTTGCACTATGCCGATGATATCCGCCCCGGGTTGAACATGGGGGCCCTGGCGGGGGTGGGTTTGTCCGACAAACATCACGCTCTGCAAGATTTGCCGCGCGTGCGCACGGGTAAATTAGCCGAGATATCCTACACGGCGGGAGGAAAATGGACCGGGAGCGATTATGACATTCAAAAACTTTCCGTGGACGGGGCATATTTGTGGGAGTTCAAAAAACGACATTTATTAGCCGTATTTGCCAAGGCCCAGCGGGCGTTTGATGCTCCGTTTAGCAATTTAATCCGCTCGTCGGATTTGCTTTTTGGTATGGGGATTTACGACCGCGAACAACGCGGCAAAGGCGGCGTGTCAGCGGGGGTTAGCTTCACGTATTTTATCTTGCGCAACAAGACCGGGTTACTGAGCTTAATGCCTTTCTTTGAGCATGCTTACGTAACTACCGGGGGCAGTTCCTACCAACCGCATAGCGGTATTGGGGCTACGCTTAGCTACCGGTTGTGGCGGTTTCCGTTGCCGGTGGGGGTTAGCGTTACCAAAAATCTTAACGACGGCACTCACCATATCGGGTTTCGCATTGGCGGGAAATTTTAATCTGGGGCAACTAATTAATTTTGGCGCTTGTGAAAAGGCATTCTCCTTAGTATAGTAATAGTCCACCCAAATAGGGAAATAACATAAGGAGGTTGCCTATGGGAATGAAAGCAAAAGAATTAGTCACCCGCGCGGGTTTGGATGTAAACGCGTTAATCAGCGAACTCAACAGCGCTTATTGCGACGAGTGGCTGGCCTATTACCAATATTGGATTGGGGCCAAGGTAGCCGAAGGAAAGATGGCTTCCCTCATTGCCGGCGAACTTACCGAACATGCCGGCGAAGAATTAGAACACGCCGAAAAATTGGCCAAACGTATTATCGAGCTAGGCGGAACGCCGGCTATCTCGCCGGATTTGTGGCTCAAAGAAAGCACGTGCGGTTTTTTGGCTCCCAAAGACCCCAATGCCCTAACGTTACTTAAACAAAACATCCAAGGGGAACGCTGCGCAATTGAGGTATACGACAAACTACTGCACATGGTGGTAGATAAAGACCCGGTGACTGAGCACTTGGTACGTGAAATTTTAGAGGACGAATTAGAGCACGAACAAGACCTGGAAGATTTGCAATGCTCTTGCCTGGGGAGTGACAAAAAAGTCTGCGCCAAGTAAATATTACTTAGAAAAAGGGGGAGGCATCTTGGCCTCCTTTCTTTTTTCAAGTCCCTTACGCAGGCAAAGCAGTTTGCCTGCTCCTCGTAAAATACAAAAACCGCCCAAAAGGCGGTTTTTATATTTTACCGGGGAAGGGTATTTTTTACCGACGGTATGCTGACAGATTTGCTGACACTCCCTAAATCTTGGGAAGACGCGCAACCGCAGAACGCAAATCAGCCGGAGCCAAATGCGCGTATATTTCCGTCATTTTGATAGAGGAATGCCCAAGCAGTTTAGACACCCGGTACAGGTCCACACCTTCCTGCACTAAATGGCTGGCGAACGTATGCCGCAATTTGTGAAGCCCACACTTGAAGCCAAATTTGCCCTTTGTGGCCTTCAAATAATAAGCCGATAGGAAATACTGCGACCCACGCGACTCCCCAACGTCTATAACGAATTTACACCCTTTCTTTGCGCGACGCTTGGCAGCCAGCAGCGCAACGCGCAAGTCCGCAGCCATAGGCACATATCGGTGCTTCTCGGTTTTATTGGGGGCTACATAGATTTGACTATTTTTGAAATCCACATCGGCCCATGTAAGTGCGGCAATTTCCCCGCGCCGCAGACCGGCCCGGCAACCCAAGAGCACTACAAGCTGCCAGTCGGCATTGAAGATTTTTAGAATTTGTTTTATTTCCTGCGGCGTATGGTACTCAACGCGCCCGGCGGACTCCTTGAATTTGGAAACCTTGCGCCAATTTTGCGGAGGGATAAGGTCCCAAAACTCGGCCTGCCGCATGGCGGTTTTAATAGCACGCACCGCGCGGTTAAGACCCGGAGCCAGAGGACCTTTTATTTTTGATTTCAAAGCGATAGCGCACTCGTCCAAAACGGCTGGCGTGATTTCGTCCAAGAACTCCATGCGAGGTTTGAAAGCCAGCAATTTTTTAAGGCCGACTTCAAAATGCCGCGCAGTATCCGGCTTGCGCGTAGCGGCAAGGTACGCACGATAACGAGCCAAGAAGGACTCGAGTGGCACGCGGACCGTGTCGGCAGATTTGCGGCGCGTAAGAAACTCGCCTTCTTTGATAGCGGCGACGTTGCGGTTTTTTGTTTCTAACGATTTACGCACGCGGCGACCGGCTGGGTCCGTATAGGACACATACCACATGCCGGTGCGCTTGTCTTTGTATAGGGCCATAAACTACCCCCTTTTGTTTCGTATATACCTATGAAGCGCGTTTATATACCGCTCGCAGCCGAGCATATTTCCATTGTAATCATAACCGCGAATCATACCATTCTCGGTGGCGATTTTTATCGTACAATTTGCCGAAACTACGCTGTTTTGATACGTCGTAATATTTCCATAATAGGGCGTCATACCAACGTTTCCATAAACATTGCTATACGACGTGGCGGGAATAACAGCGGTTCCACTGGTCCCCCACACATAAATCAGCTGGTCGCCGACAGGATAAGAGCCGTCCGGGTATCCAAGCGCACTAAACGCTTCTTCAATACGGCTGCCGGATAATTCCGTCAAGTCCTTGTTAAGCATACCAAACGAAGCGCAACCGCACAACAGCGCGGCACAAAACAAATAAATATATTTTTTCATACACACCTCCTAGCGGCTAATATACCAAGACCCGCTTTGACTTGCGTCAATTTGGCCCCACACATTCACACCGTCGCGAGCGATAGAGTGGAGCGAACACGCTATCCAAATTTGAACCAGCAAAAACACAGCAACAACAATCCATTTAATGGCTTTCATTTTTACCCCCACGCTTCACGGTCCACGCGCGACCAGTAGCCGATAATAAGCCCGAAGATTTCCAACTCGCGCGGAACGAACGGTTTATACTTTTTATTCAAAGAAACAAGCCGCACGCCGTCCTTTATTTTTTTAACGATTTTCATGCAAACGCCGTTCTCGGTACGCACAAACATGGGACGACCGTCCACCGGCTCCTTCATTTTGCGGATCACACAATAGTCGCCTTTGCGAATATTAGGTTCCAAGCTGTCGCCGATACAGCGGATGACGTAGTCAGCACCCGGAAAGAGGAAGCGCGGAAAATCAACAAACTGCTCCACGTCGCGCTCGCTATATTCCGGCATGCCCGCCGGGACGTCCGCCAAAATAGGAAGCGTAATCGTATTATTTGGCGTGAGCGGTGCGCCTTGTATAGAAGACAACGGAGCGAACTCGTCGGATTTTTCTTTGATATTAAATGCCGCCATTACGTCGGCAGGACTGCACCCAGCCAGCCGAGCCATGGCGAGAATATACTGGTCTTTAGGGCGGGCTTTACCGTCCAGCCAGCGGCTGACAGACGCTTCCGTGACGCCTAATTTTTTTGCCAAACTTACTTGCGCGCCACGCAAAACGCCATTATTTAAACGCAAAAGCAAGTCGTTTTTATTCATATTTTACCTACCTTATTTCTCGTCGGTAAAAGCGCATTTTCAAAAAATATTTTGAAAAAACGCTTGACTTTCTTTTCAAACTTACGTAAGATAAGTAAGAAAGAAAGTAAGATACACAAAGGCAGTACAAAAATCCGGCTGTGCCCACAACACAGAAGGTCCCCAAAAAGGGGCGTGTAGCGCAAGGCCATAGAGCGTTTTATTTGTAGTACATACCAAGATTGCCAAACCGCTCTATGGTTGCGGCACACGCGCAGACAGCAGGAAGCCCCAAGCTTCCGCCCTTGTGGGAGGGTAAATGGTCTGCGCGTTTTTTGTACGCCTACTTATAGTATAAGTAATAACTTGCGCAAAATCAAGCAAGTTTAGGAAAGATTAGGAAATTGCGGCGGTTAAATATGACCAAAAAAGATACGAGAAAAACACTCCCACTAAAAGAAGTAGCAGAGCTTCTGTGCCTAACAGAGCGACGCCTGCGCGACCATGCGGAAGCAGGCAAGGTTCCCGGGGCCATAAAACTAAAAGGACTAAAAAAATGGGTATTTTCCCGCCGGGCAATTGAAAATTATATGGGCGTAAAATTGGAGGAATTATGATGCACAATAACGCTGACAAGCAGCTCAAAAAACAAATAGCTGCTCAGATAAGAAAACACGAGCGCGAAATCTCAAAACAAGAAAAGATTTACAACGAAGCAGCAGGCGCGCTTCCCATGGCACTTGACCCGGCATTTTGCCAACGGGCAATGAACGCAAGCCAACGAGCCATGGCAGATTTAAGAAAAGCAATAGACGAACTGAAGAAAGTCGCGGGGGGGGGGTATGAGATTAATCGCTGAATTTTGGAAGACACTTACAACGCCGGAAGAATGGCACACCGCCAGCATTATCGTGGTGGGGATAGCCATGGCCCTGACGATGGGCGTGCTTTTCGGTGAAGCATTTGACGTACAGGTTTTAGGTATGTAACCCCGACGAGGGGTCGGGCGCGTATTCTCCGACTACAAGTACAACTTCATGCAGCGCGCCCGCTAGATTTGAAAACGAGAGAGAGCACTCACAAAAATGCCACAAGGGAACCCGGCCCTTGAACGTACACCGGGCGGCTAACGGATAGCCACCCTTATCCGCTATGTTCTTTAAAACCCAGTAAGGCGAAGGCCGCTGACCGCGTGGACGTATAGGCACACCGGGCAGAGTGGCGGCGACTAGCCCTCCCGGAATTGAAACACAAACCGGGACCGATTAAAACAAAAACAAACCGGGGACGGACCAAACACCCGCCCCCGATAATAACCACATAAGAGGTATGTGCTATGACAACAAAAGCCATTATTGAAGAACTGAGCTGTAAGAAAGAAGAAGCACCGCAAAAATCATTAGACAAGGCCTTTGAAATTTTGAAGACCAACCCGGATATACAAGCCCGCATTAAGAACATGGTCGTGGCAGCCATTCACGTCAACGGCAGCGACAAAGCTCTGAGCGTTTCGCTGGACTTCGTGGACGTAGAACTTGTAACCGGCGACCCCATACAACGATTAGCAAAAGGGCTCGCGGCTTTATCGGACGTTATAGCGGAAGCCGTTAGAAGACACGAAGCCAAGCAGGAGGAAACCAAATGACCGAACAAACACCAAACGCCAACAGTAACACCCCCGCCATTATCATGCCGGCGGCCCCGGTGGTAACAGAGAGCGACCTTGAAGCCGCTTTGAAAATTGCCGACCGCAACCAGCAACTCGCAAACAAAGTAAAGCTGCTGGCCTTAAAACAAACGACCGCCAAGGACTGGGTGGACACGGACGGCAAGCCCTACCTGCAAAGCACGGGAGCCGAAAAAGTGGCCCGCCTATTTGGTATCAGCTGGCGCATTTGCCAAGGTTACCCGAACAAAGAGGTCCACAAAGACGACGTGGGAACCTACTACGTGTACACCTGCAAGGGCGAATTCTTCATGGGCGGCAACACCATAGAGGTTATGGGAACCTGCAGCCAACGCGATAAGCTCTTCGGTCGCAAAGACGGCGAATTTAAAACCGAGAGCGAAATTGACGTGACGAACATTATCCGCAAGGCCGTAACAAACATGGAGGTCAACGGCATAACCCGCATTTTAGGGATCCGTAACCTTACATGGGAAGAGCTGGCCGAAGCCGGCATTCACAAAGAGAAAGCCAGCGCGGTTAACTACAAAACCAAAGCCGGCGAAACGGAAGAGGTGGAAGGGAACGTGCAAACCATAACCGCCAAAAGCGGGACCAAAAACGGCAAGGCGTGGAAGCTCTACAACATAACCGTAAATAATATCACGCTTTCCACTTTTGACACCAAACTGGGAGAAGCCGCCGCGCAAGCCAAGAAAGAAGGCAAACTGGTGCACGTTACCTATAAGAACAACGGAAGAGGAAACAACGTGGAAACATTGGAAATTGTAACTGTTGAAGAGCCGCAGGCAGAGGCAGCCGATTATGAGTAACAGCGTAAGCCCGGAAGTTTTAGCAGCCGAAAAGCTGGTGGCAGAAATACCGGCTAGACGCACAGCGGACTTGACCGCAAAAGCGCAGAACCGCTGGATGCCCAAGAACTTTTATGCGTCCGGCATTAGCGAGTGCGACCGTCAAATGGTCCACTCGCTGCTGGACTGGGACAAACGCCCGCTGGCAGACGCAGGCCTGCAAGCCATATTTGAAGCCGGCAAAAGCGAGGAAGCGCGCATTGTGCGCATGCTATCCGAGCTGGGCTATGAGGTAATAGGCCAACAAAACCCGATACAAATCCGCCACCCCAAAACCGGGGAGCTTATCTGCACCGGGAAAATTGACGGCAAAATCCTCGTGGGCCGCAGCGCAGTCCCTATGGAACTAAAAAGCATGAACCCTAACGCCTACGCCCGCATTAACAGCGTAGATGACTTGGCAAAAAGCCCCTTCTACCGTAAGTACATAAAGCAAATGCAGCTCTATTTGTACGGCAACGGGGAAGAAGCCGGCATTTTTATCATAAGCGATTTTAGGAACATAAAGGTTTTTATTGTGTATTTGGACTACGGACTTTGCGAGCAGATACTCAAACAACTAGAACGCTGCTGGGACTACGTCAAGGCCCGCAAATACCCGGACCCGATAGACCGCCCGGACATTTGCCAGTACTGCCCGTTTGAATTCCTATGTACCAAGACCACGGTCAACCAAGGTGCGTCCTTTTTGGAAAGCGCAGAGCTGGAGCAGGACGTCGCCCGGTGGCTGGAACTAAAACCGCTAAAAGCCGAATTTGAAGCCCTAGACAAAGCCATTAAGGGGCCGCTCAAAGACAAGGATATTCTAAACGCGGTCATCGGCACAAAGTACCAAATCGTGGGACGCAAGCAAAAGCGCACCACCTATGACACCAACCTGCTCACGGACGAGCAGCGCGAAGCCATCAAACAGGAAACCGAAATCACGGTCTACAAAATCAACGCGCTGGAGGAAACAAAATGATTACCACCAAAGAGCTGCAAAAATGGGCACGGACTACCTCGCGCTTTCAAGAGAAGGCACTAGAAAACGCCATAAAGTACGTAGGAAAAAAAAAGATGGCAACATACTATATGCACATTGCCACTATTGCCGGAGCGCAATTCTCGCTCCTTGAGCGACTAATCAGACAGAGCGAAGAGAACGAGGGGGCCAAAAAATGAACATACAAAGAAGAGGGCTTATGCAAAACGCATTGGGACTCCTTGGGGCTTTGGTAGCAGTAAAAGCAGGCATAAAAGCCGTCTATTTGGTAGATGACCGCATAACTGTTTTACAACGCAACGACGGTTCTTACAGTTTCAAAGACCACTACACGGGCGAGAAACCAGCACAAGACGTGCAAGACCAAATCATTAAGGAAATACAGGAGCGCAAATTATGAGAGTGAAAACTTGCCCCCATTGTAAGAAAGTAAAGCCGGTAGAGCAGTTTAACCGGCGCACGAACAGCAAGGACGGACGGCAAAGCTGGTGCCGTGCCTGCCAACACGGTTACAACGAGGACTATGAGCCGATCCGGGAAGCCCGCAAAACCGAGCTTGACGGCAAATTCCATGTGACCCGCTACCCAAACGGGGTGACCGTGTACAAACACAAGGACTTCAAACCACTATGAAAGAAAGCGCATTTCAAACCAACGTCGTCCGCATGCTAAAAGGGCAAGGTTTCTTTGTTTTTGCCGTACCCAACGGAGGGTCCCGGCATTACAAAGAAGCCGCGCACCTAAAAGCCCAAGGCGTGCTGGCAGGCGTAGCGGACCTAGTCATCTGCCTGCCCGGTGGAAAGGTGCACTTTGTAGAGCTTAAGAACCTAAACGGAAAAGGCCGCCAAAGCCCCGCACAGCGGGCCTTCCAAGAGCAGGTGGAATGCTTGGGCAACCAGTACCACTTGTGGGCTTCGTGGGCCGATGTAGAGGGCTTTATGAACGACCACCGCAAAGAAGCCAAGAGTATGGAAGACGACCTCAAAGTGGGAGGGACCGACTAATGAACACACCTGCCTATTTGAAATTCTACGGGAAAGATATGTTTATTTTTACAGCTGGGCTAAAAAAGAGCGAAAAAGCCGCCATTTTGGAGGGCATTATTCATCTAAATATGTACGGTTTTTGGCCCGAAAGTATAAAAAATCTTTGCGAAAAAAGCGATATTTTTTCTAAAAACTTTCAAAAAATTGAGGAACTTTTCTCAAAAAGTTTAGAAAATTATACAAAAATTTGCGAAAGAAACTCGCAAAACGCAAAGGCAAAAGCCGTAAAAAATAAGGATAATTCAAACCCACTCGCTACCCACTCTTTAAATAAGAAGAAAGAAGCAGAAACAGAAGCAGAAACAAAAGACACTATAACGGTCGTTGGGGACATTTTCCAAACCGTACCGCAGGCCAAACCGCAAACGGTGGAAGACGCCGTGTTTGACCTTTTCTGGTCTGTCTACCCAAAGCAACGGGCCGGAGCCAAAGACAAAGCCCGCTCCGCTTTTAACGCCGCCATGAAGCGGCACAAAGGGCTTACCGGCATGCAGCTGGTGGATAGTGCCCGGAAATACGCAAAGAGCGACGAGGTGGCGCGGGGCTATGCCAAAGGCGCACAAGCGTGGCTCAATGACGACCGCTTCCTGCAGGACTACAAGCCAGCCGGAGCGAGCACGCAGGGAAACCCCAACGCCCTGCAAGAAGCAAGAGAACGCGGAAACGCGATCATTGAGCGAATGTTTGGAGGACCCGAAAAATGAGTTTAGAAATGACCTGCCCCCATTGCCAAAAGCCGTACATTCTAAAAGAGTTTGCCGTTGGCGACTATACCAGCAAAATCCCCGTGCCGCAATGCGACTGCGAGGAGCGCGAAATGGCCCGGCTGGAAGCCGCCGAAAAAGAACGGGAACGCTTGCGCCGCATAGCAGCTCTGAACCTGCCGGCGATTTTTGAACCCTTCCGGCTCAAAGACCTGACCTGCGAGCATGCCGCAGACGCGCAAATCTACGTGGAAGGTTTCACACCGCGCAAAAGCAAGGGCCTGTTCATCTACGGCCCGAACGGAAACGGCAAGACCACGCTCGGCGCGGTAATTTGCAAAGAGCTCGCCTATCGCGGCTACCGGGTACTTTTTACCACCATGACAAAAACGCTAAACGCCATGCAGGAAGGCGGCGGCTATAACCAAGCGTCCACCGCCACCAAGGTGCTAAAAGACCTGACGAACTACGACTTTGTGCTTTTTGACGACTACGGGCGGGAAAACTACACCCCCCTGCGGCTGCAAAATATATTCCAAATCGTTGACCAGCTCTACACACACCGCACGGTTTTTGCCGTAACGGTCAACCCGGAATGTATGGACCGGCTGCAGAACATCCCGGAACTGGCAGCCATAGAAGACCGCATGACGCAGGTTTTAATGCGCTGGCAATTTACCAAGCCCAGCATGAGGAGGGCGGCCTTATGAGAGAAAGCATGAACCTTTTGTGGCTGCTGGTAGATTTTGCCTACCCCCAACTGCACGACGTCAAATATCCCCGCTTGTGGTACACCAAAGAACTGCTAACGGGCATTAAATACAACGGACTCAAAGAATTTATAAAAGACCAGCTGGACCCTTGGCAATACCGCGACGCTTGGCGGTCTTTGAAAACCCGCAGAGAGCTGGCAAGGAGGAAAAATAAATGAATATGAACATTGAACTACACACGTGCAAATGTGGAAACGAAGACATACAATTGAGCGTTATCAGCGACTTGGGAACACAAAGACACAGCTTTTTTTGCTGTAAATGCCATGCGCGCGGACCTTGGAGAAAAAGCAAAATTGCAGCAGCCAACGCGTGGAATAATTCTTTTATTCAAAGACCACTTAAAAAACTAATTGACTTTGACAAAATAGCGGAAGCATTCCACCCCGGACAAATAGAGGGGTTTATGAAAGAGAACAACTGGACCCGCGAATGCACCTTATTATACCTATGGTTTTATAACAATGTGGGTATAAATTGGAAAAAAGACGTTAAAGAAGATTTTGGGCGCGGCATGTATAAAAAGTACGCTCTAGCAATTACAAATAACCTCTTGGAGGACGTAACATGGTAAAAATGGCGCATTTTTTTAGAGAGCACGATCGGCAAGTGAAGGCCGAGCGCGACAACCGGCAGGCCTACTATATGCCGATTTTGGACCGCCTAGGCGCGATTTATAGACGCCCCGGCGTTTGGCAGTACGGCGCGTGGAATTGCTACCCCCGCAGAGGGTATGCCTCAGCCGTAAAGGACCCCAACCAACGGCTGCCGCTCTACAAAGTTTTAGGAGTACAACGTGAACCCGACAACAAACAACAAAATTATTAAGGCCGTAGAACACGCGCAAAGAAAACACCCCGACTTTGCAAGCAACTTTGAGCACGCAGTGAGCTTGGCAACCGAAGAGCTGGGCGAGCTGGCCAAAGCCATAAACGACGGCGACCTAAAAGCCGCACAAGCCGAAACACTAGACACCATAGCGGTGTTGGTACGGCTGCACGATTTACTGGAGGAATATTTATGAAATACACCAAAAAACCCGTGACCATTGAAGCCGTACGGTGGACCGGCAAGAACTGGGATGAAATGCGCCGGTTCCTTCCGCAGGCAGCCCGCCGCTTTGACGTAGGCGGTCTACACATAAACACCCTAGAAGGCGACATGTACGCCGCTCCGGGCGACTACATTATTAAGGGCGTAAGGGGCGAATTTTACCCCTGCAAGCCGGATATTTTCAAGCAAACTTATTCCCCGGTAGAAGAAGCAACCGTGCAGCCCGAAAGCTGCCCGTTTTGCGACGCCCCCGGATCAGACGTGCACATTGTGCAAGGGAACCCACGCTATTGCAAATGCTATGTTTGCGGAGCGCAAGGGCCGCTTGGAAACACGGACAGTGAAGCCGTCGTCTTTTGGAACGACCGCGCGGAGGTAGAGAAATGAACAAAGAAATGCGCATTGTTATCAAGCAATACGAGCAGCCGCCATGCACGCGCTGCTCAAAGGTACAAAACTGCCCCAAGGCGTGCGCCAAGTACAACGACTGGAGCGACAGACCCAACGAGCGCGAAATGAACTGGGACCGCACGGAAGCAGCCGTGCTAGTAAGAGAAACGATTTTGAAATCATTATCGCAGCAGGTACACGGGAAGGTCGGATTTATAGAATTTGACAAATGCGCGGAAGCGGTCCTTAATGCCCTGCTGGGACTGGGGGAAAAATGAACGAGCCGGAAAAACGCATTGTGATTTTAGAGGTGTATGGCGGCTGCCGCAACATCCGCATTACAGACGAAGGCACCTACTGCGCTGCCTATCCGCACGGAGGCTGGGAAAAGATAGAGCCGGACGCTTGCGACCATTGCCAGCGCGAGAAATATCTGTCCGGCATATCTAAAAAAGAAGCCGTTGAAAAAATGGCAATAGCAATTTTTGAAAAGGACAATGTGCTTGCTTTGGATATTCGCTTTGATGAACTAGCAGAAAGCAAAAGAGCGTTTTATCGGAGCGTCGCCAAAGCCGTGCTAAACGCACTGCTGGATAAATAAACAAACCAATCAAGGAGTCAAAAAAATGAGCATACTCAAAGACGATGTAAAAGCAGTATTAAACACCAAAGAAGGACGCAGCGTAATGCTGCAAATTATGCTAATTGCCGGCTGGGAAAAAGTACCATACACGCCGGGCGACGCGCAAGCAACCGCGTTTCATTGCGGGCAAAAAAGCGTGGCGCAGTACATACAAGACCTCGTTGTGAGCACGGACCCCGCGCTTTTAACGCAAATGCTGCAAGAGCGCGAAGAACTGCGCAAGCAGCACGAGCAGTTACAAAATCTGCAAAACGGAATTAAAGCATCTATGCAGAAAGTAAAAGTGGCTATGGACGAATTAGGGGCAAAAAAATGACCGTACTTACCGGCCCGATAATTTGTATTATGCTGTGGGGCGGACCCGCAAGGCCCGCACCCATAGCACCGCGCCGGCAACAACCGGCGCACGTCAACACGTGGGAGTGGAAGAGAGGAAAACAACATGAGCGAAGAACCGGCAAAATATAAAGTCCCACACGGACTCAAGGCAAAAAACCTCACAGCAGAGGAACAAATCGCCCACAAAAAGAGAGTGGCAGAAATGGCAAGAATGATGATTGCCAAGTTTGACACCCTAGTGGCGACGCACGCAGCCCTTGTTTGTAACGCCGAATGCATAAGCCCCATTGACCTATGCCTGTGCCAGCAACAAGGAGCAGACGGCGTCACTCGCTGGTGGTTTGAAAAAAAGCCCCAAAAAATGCTTGACAAATAAGCACAACTATGCTATAATACGCGTATCCACAAGTAGTATTGTGCTAAAACCATAGACCGATTAAGGCGAAATTTCGCTTTAAGAGGTCTTTTTTTGTGGGTAAAAAAGACGTAAAGTACGACCAGCACAACTACCGGGACCACGACGACCGCAACCTTTCTCTGCTTGGAAAGAGCATGAAACGCTGCGGAGCCGGGCGGTCTATTTTGCTGGATAAAAACGGCGAAATCATAGCCGGAAATGCTACCTACAAAACCGCGCAAGAGCAAGGCATCCCCGTTAAAATTATACCCACCGACGGCAAAACCCTCATCGCCCTGCAACGCACGGACCTTGACACCCACGACCGCAAGCGCAAAGAGCTGGCGGCTTTTGATAATTCCACCTCGGACGGCGTACGCTGGAACGTTGACAACCTAGCAGCCGATTTTGACCTAGCAGAACTCCCGGAGCTGGGCATTGAAGGACTGCAAACGGTGGAACCCGAACCCGAAGAAATACAAGAAGATGAACCCCCGGAACTGGGCGAAGCACCCACTCGCGCTAAACCGGGCGACATTTGGCAGTTAGGAACCCACCGGCTGCTTTGTGGCGACAGTACCGTGCAAACGGACGTGGCCCGCCTTATGGACGGGGAAACAGCAGACCTCTTGCTGACCGACCCACCCTACAACGTGGACTACACCGGCAAAACCAAAGACGCCCTAACCATACAAAACGACCGCATGGAAGACGGCTCGTTTTTGGACTTTTTAACCGGCGCATTCATAGCCGCCAACGAATACCTAAAAGCCGGCGGCGTTTTCTACATTTGGCACGCGGACTCGGAGGGCTACAACTTCCGCACCGCCTGCCGCAACGTGGGCTGGCAAGTACGCCAATGCCTAATATGGAATAAAAACGTTTTTGTCATGGGCCGGCAGGACTACCAATGGAAGCACGAGCCCTGCTTGTACGGCTGGAAAGAAGGCGCGGCGCATTTCTTTGTGGACGACCGCACCCAAAGCACCGTATTTGAAGACAAGGGCGTGGACCTCAAAAAACTAAAAAAAGAAGAACTGCTTAAAATTTTGTTAGACATGCGCGCCGCAAAGGTAAGCACCACCGTCATTGACTGCGATCGTCCCAGCCGCAGCGAAGAACACCCCACCATGAAGCCGGTCAAACTACTGGCCCTACAAATCCGCAACAGCTCCCGCATGGGCGAAACCGTACTGGACCTGTTCGGCGGATCCGGCAGCACCCTTATTGCCTGCGAGCAACTAGGGCGCAAATGCCGCATGGTGGAAATGGACCCCAAATACTGCGACGTGATAATTGACCGCTGGGAAAAACTAACGGGAGGAACCGCAAAACTATGCAAATAACCGAGTACGTCACCCTAGGACACCCGGACAAAGTGGCCGATTACATATCCAGCCACATTTTAGACCGCTACATGGAAAAAGACCCCAACACCCGCTACGCGGTGGAATGCCAAATCAAAGGCAACGTGGTCAACCTAGCAGGCGAGGTCTCCAGCAAAGCGCGCTTTGACCGCCGCGCGCTGGAAATGTTCACAAAAGCAGCCGTGGCCCAAATCGGCTACACGCCTGCCTATCAAAAACGCTGGGGCAAAGAAAACACCATTTGCGCCAGCGACCTCAAAGTCAATGCCTACATCAGCCACCAAAGCCCCGACATTGCCAAAGGACTTGACGGCTGGGGCGACCAAGGCGTCTTTTTCGGAGCCGCGTGGCCTACCGCTTCCGGCTTCCCGGCAGTAAAGCTGCTGGCGGAAAAGATAGGCCGCGACCTTGCCAAAGACCCGAACCTCGGCCTTGACGTAAAGACGCTGGTGGTTACGGACGAAGGCAAAATCAAGCGCGTAATCATAGCCGTGCCGGTGCTAAACGAACACGATTTAGACAACCAAACCATTTATGACCTTTGCCGCGCGCTGGGCCCGGACTACAAAAAGAAACTAACCATAAACGGCACAGGAACCTATCGAAAGCACGGACCCCTTGCTGATTGTGGAACCACGGGGCGCAAGCTAGCCGTGGACTTTTATGGCGGTTTTTGTAAGATAGGCGGCGGCAGCCCGTGGACCAAAGACGGAAGCAAAGCAGACCTAACCTTAAACCTATACGCCCGCTACCTAGCCAAACGATTTATAGAGAAGAACAAATGGAACGTGCCGGTCTTTTGCGATATTGCCTGCTGCATAGGCCAGCGCAAAATTGACATTTGCCTGCACGACCAAGAGGGGACCATTTACAAACGCTACACCGAGCGCAAGGACCCCCAAGAACTCATAAAGAAATTTAAGCTGGACCGCCCTATTTACGCAAAGCTGTGCCGCGAGGGGCTGTTTAGCGGGATTTGATTATGGCAAATGAACAAAACCTGCGACCTTTGAACACACGAACAAAGAGCGAACAAAGGAAAATACAGCGCAAAGGCGGTAAGGCAAGCGGAGCCAAAAGAAAGCAGCTTAAAACCCTAGCGGACGAGCTGCGCGGGCTTTTACAGCGCGACATTGTAACCGTAAAAGGCCAGCAAATGAACACGCAGGAAGCCATAAGCACCGCCCTTATAAATGCGGCACTACACGGGGACGTGAAGGCATTTAATGCCATACGCGACACCCTAGGACAAAAGCCAACCGAGAAGGTGGAAACAAACGTGTCCTTGACGAGCAACTGGGAAGCACCATGCACGAAGAAGAGCAAAAAGCGGTAAAAGTAACCATTCCTTACACACCGCGCTATCCACAAACGGAAATACACCCGCAGCTGGAAGCGCACCGTTTTTGCGTTTTAGTGACCCACCGCCAAATGGGAAAGACCGTCTGCGCCATAAACCACCTAATCAAAATGGCCCTAACCAACCCCAAACCCAACGGGCGGTATTTCTACATTGCTCCCTTTTTGAAACAGGCCAAAATGCTGGCGTGGGACTACCTGCGCCACTATACCGCGCCTTATTTGAACGTCAACATTGGAACCGAGAACGAGCCGCACCACATTTGCGCGCTGCGCGTAAATGAGCAGGAAACCAGCGTCACGCTGCCAAACGGCTCCTTTATACGCGTTTGCGGGGCCGATAACCCCGACGCCTTGCGCGGAACCTATGCGGACGGCGTAGTGCTGGACGAATACGGCGACATGAAGCCCAACGTCTATACGGAAATTATCCGCCCTATGCTAGTCAGCAGGCAGGGCTGGTGCGTATTTTTAGGAACCCCCAAAGGGCAAAATCAATTCTTTGACGTGTACTGCCACGGCGTAGAAGCGCACGCACAGGACCCGGACGGCGAGTGGTGGGCCGGCATGTACCGCGCAGACGACACCGGCGTTATTGCCCCGGAAGAACTAGCCAAAATCAAGGCACAAACCCCCGACAACACCTACCGGCAAGAATACCTGTGCGACTTTGCCGCAGCCGCAGAAGACGCTCTATTCCCGCAAAGCGTAATAGATATGGCAGCCAAAAACGACCTGCCCTACACCGGCGGCGAGCGCGTAGCAGCCCTAGACATTGCCCGCTACGGAGCCGACAGCAGCGTGCTCAAAATATGGGAATACGCAGGACCGCTCAAATGGAAGGAGGTCGCCACCGAGGAGTGGAACGGCAAAGACACTATGTACACCGTGGGCCGCGTAGCAGAAGCAGGCCGCTCGTTCCGTTTTAACCGGCTAATCGTGGACGGCGACGGCGTAGGCGGTGGCGTAATTGACCGGCTAAAAGAGGTGGCAAAATTTACAGTTTATGAATTCAGGGGCGGCGCAGCTGCCTCCGACCCGGACCGCTATGCAAACAAGCGCGCGGAAGCATACGACGCTCTGCGCGAACTGATGGCAAAGGGCTACCTGCAAATAAGCGACCGGGCCACTTTGACGGAGCTGGCAACAGTTACCTATTCGTTTAACTCGTCCGGGCAGATGAAGCTTTTTAATAAGGAGGAACTCCGCAAAAAAGGCGGCAAATCCCCGGACCACGCGGACGCTGCTATGATGAGCACCGTGCTATTTAAGAAAGCAAAGCAGGTACATTTTAGAGCACAAAGCGCAGATAACCTGACAGCGTCAGCCGACTTTATTTTTTAGGAGGGAGCATGAAAAAACTACTCAGCAAAGCAAAAGACATTTTGAACGACAAGCGCGGCTTTTTAGGCATGTTAGCACTAGGAGCCGCCCTTGTGGGAGCGTCCCTGTACTCTGGCCACCAACAGGCCAAAGAACAGAAAAGGGCCATGAAGCAGCTGGAAGAAGAAGCTGCTAAAAACGAGGTCAAGCCGACCATTGTGGACGACAGCCGCCAACAGGAAGAACGGCGCAAACGCAACCAGCTCAAGCAGGGAAGCGCAAGCACCGTGCTCGCTGGCGACTACCGGCAAAGTGCCGCTAAACGACTATTAGGGGAATAACTATGGACACACGGCAGCAGAAATTATACGACGACATCAAAAGACGTTTGGCCGCCATGGAAACACGCCGCTATGGGTACGAGCGCGTGTGGCAGCGCGCTGCCGAACTA
Source organism: Elusimicrobiaceae bacterium (assembly GCA_045593185.1). Classification (GTDB taxonomy): domain Bacteria; phylum Elusimicrobiota; class Elusimicrobia; order Elusimicrobiales; family Elusimicrobiaceae; genus Avelusimicrobium. The sequence goes on from JAZNWD010000028.1 coordinate 38,007, forward strand.
GCGGACCCCAAGAACGCCAACTTTACCGTTGAATACGGCCCCGGAGGTTTTAACAAAGGGACCAAAAAGACCGACAACACCGTGGCGCAGGCCGTCCCCAAATGGGCGTCCGCCATTGACGGTTTAACCACACCCAAAACCCAAAAATGGCACGGGCTGGCAACGTCGGACGAGTACCTCAATGACCGCTACGCCGACTGGCTGGAACGCCAATGCGACAAGCTCTTCTCTATCCGCTACGGCGCAGGTTCCAACTTTGCCAACGCCCACTATGAGAACCTAAAAAACATTGCCATTTATGGAGCCGGGCCTTTTAGCGTAACGGAAAAATACGGCTACGGCATATCCTACCGCGCGTGGCCTGTGCGCGAATTCTACACCGAACAGAACGCCGAAGGCGAGGTGGACGTTTTCTTCCGTAAATTCAAACTAAACAAACGCCAAGCCCTGCAACAATTCGGTCAGAACTGCCCCAAGCAAATCATCATAAGCGACGATTTAAGCAGCGAGTGGGAATTTTTACATGCCGTCTATCCCAACGACGACTACCAACCAAAGCGGCTAGACCCCACCCACCGCCGCTATGCCAGCGTGTACGTTTGCCTTTCCACCAGCGAAATCGTGGAAGAAAGCGGCTACAACATCTGCCCCTTCTTCTACCCGCGCTATGACGTATTCGCCAGCTTACAGGAGCCCTACGGCTACTCGCCGGTTATGCAACTAATGCCGGAGGTGCGCACGCTGGCGGCTATGATGAGAACCAACCTCAAAACCGCCCAAAGAGCCAGCGACCCTACGTGGCTGCTTGCCAATGACGATATAATCAACGCGGCCCGCGTAGGCGTACCCAACGCTATTATTCCCGGCGGACTAAATGAAAACGGACAACCGCTCGTCGCCCCTATGCAAGGACCCAACGCCCTGCCGTTTAGCTTGGAAATGCTCCAAGATATCCGCAACACCATAAAAGAAGGATTTGAACTAAACCTTTTCACAGTGCTGGTCAACCGACCCGACATGACGGCAACCGAGGTTTTACAACGCGCCCAAGAAACCGCCACCCTACTCTCGCCGACTACAAGCCGGTTAGAGCAGGAACTATTATCCGGCGTAATTGCCAAGGAGCTGGAAATCTGCACCCGCGCCGGACAATTAGAGCCCATGCCGCCCGAAATGGCAGAAGCACTCGCCAGCGGACAGGTGGCCCTGCAGGTACGCTACGAAAGCCCGATCCGCAAGGCACAGGACGCAGGCACGGGAGCCGCTATTTTACGCACCGTGGAACTTGCCGGGGCCTTACAGCCATTTGACCCCAGCATTAAGAACCTAATCAACGCACCGCGCATTTTGAAGGAAATCGCCAAAGTGTACGGAGCCCCCGCCAAAATCTTCAATACAGAAGAAGAAAAGGCGGCAGCCGATATGAACGACGCGCAACTGGCACAGGCGCAAGCCATGCTGCAAGCCGCGCCGGTAATCGGCAAGACAGCAAAAGACCTAGCGGACGCCCAGCAGAAAACGGGCGCGCAAGTGAGGTAGAACGTGAACAAACTACTCACACTATACCAGCGTCTATTTAGGAAGCGGCTCGCCTATAAAACGGTTTTTGACCCTGCCAAGCCGGAGGTCAAAATCGTATTGGCGGATCTTGCCAAGGTATGCCCGGCAAACCCCGCACGCGGGACCGGCTGCCCCATAGACGAAAAGAAGGTTTTTATTAATATCGGACGGCGGGAGGTGCTAAACCACATACTGGCCATGACCAACCTGTCGGACGAGAAATTAAATGCACTAGCACAGGAGGAAGAACAATGAGTGAACCGACCAACACGGCAGCCGACGCCTTGACCGGCGGAAGCGAGCCAACCAACCCGACGGAACCTACCAATCCGACGGAACCGACGAACCCGACAAACCCCCAACCGACCGACACCAAACCGCAAGTGCCGGACGGATATGTGGCTTTGCCGACCGATAAATCCACGCCGGAAGAACTTGCCGCGTTTTACACCAAACTCGGCAGACCCGAAAGCGCGGACAAATACGGCATTGAACTCGCCAACGATGAAGGAGCCGCCGCCAGCAAAGCATTTGCCGACGCAGCCTTTAACGCTGGCCTTACCAAAGCCCAAGCCGAAGCCGTAGCCAAAGCGTCTAACGACTTTGTGGCCCAAAAGCTGGAAGCGTACCGCGCCGAGCAGGACAAACAAATGAAAGACCTGCAAACCGCGTGGGGGGCTGATTTTAACAAGAACACCGAAATCGCCCGTCAAGCCGCCCGCCAATTTGGACTGGATAACAAAGAAACGCTGGCCCGTTTGGAAAGCGCGCTGGGCAGCAAAGCCCTTATGGAACTTATGCACAAAATCGGTTCTTCTATTGCCGACCCTTCCCTCAAAGGCGTAGGCGCAGGCAAGAACCCCGGCAGCGCGAAATCGTACACCCGCGAAGAAGCAGCCGCCAAAATGAAGGAGCTCCAAGCAGATAAGGCCTTCGGTGCCAAATTTATGGCAAACGACCCCGAAGCAAGAAAACTGTTTGAAGAGGTCTCCAACGCTATGGCAGGGGGCAACTGATATGCCGGAACAGGAAAGAGTGACGCGCGGACAGTTTATGCGCTTCTTTCAAATCGCTATCCGGCGCGGACCGGCAGGCCTGCGCAAGGACTGGCTCTACACCAACCTTAAACCCATGGTGGATAACCTAGAAGCCGATTTGATAGACGAAGGCGTCCTTGCCCCAAAAGACGCCAAAAACGCCCCGCAGGAGCCGGAGGAAAAACCTGTGGACCAAGGCAAGCAGGAAGAGGTCAAAACCGAAGCACAGACCGAAACCGAGCCCGTCAAAGAGCCGGAGGAAAAACCTGCCGAACAACCGGCTAAAAAAGCCGCCAAAGAAAAACCGGCTAAAAAAGCCGGCAAAAACGATTTAGGGGATGACCCTAAAAAGCCCGCGAGGAAGGGCAAAAAATAAACCGGGCAATTAGCCCAAGGAGAGAATAAATGAGCTTAACACCGAGCGACTACGCAGGCATTGAGAATCATCAAATTACTTTGAAATTCGCAAACGCCCTGCAACTTCTCGCCCAGCAAACCGCTTCCAAACTGGAAAGCTGTGTGACAGTAAAAAGCGGGCTGAAGGGCGTGACTGTATCCCCAGCCGACCAACTGGGCACGTTTAGTACACATACGCGGTCTACGCGCTACGAAGAAACCCCTGCGGTTAACGTATCGCGCACCCGCCGCTGGTACGAACCGACCATGAAAAACGGGGCCTACATTATTGATACCTTTGACAGTATCAAAATGGAGCTCAACCCGCAAGAAGGCATTGTCAAATCTATGCTCTCGGCCTACCACCGCGACATTGACGCGACCATTGTCTCCGCCTATTTTGGCACGAACAAAGTGGGAAAAGCCGCCGCTTCTACGGCGTCTTTTGATACCACCAACATGTTAGTGGCCAAAACGGACGCTTCCGGCGACGTATTGGGCAAAATTGATTTGGCAATTGCCAAATTACAAGCCCAACACGTGGACATTGAACAGGAAGAAATCTACATGGTGGTCCCGCCGATCGTAGAAACCGCGCTCAAAAACGCCGGGTTCTATGTATCCGCCGACTACCAAGACGGCAAAGTTTTAACCGGCAAAAAGCTCTCGCCTTATGCCGGCGTGAACTTTGTGAGATACAACCTGTCCGCCACCAACATTGGGACCACCGAATCCCCCAACAACGTCTACCGCTGCCCGATTTTCTGCAAATCCGGCGTCGGTTTAGGCAAATGGGAGGACTTCATCGTGTCCGTAGATAAACGCGCTGACCTTTCCAACGCGACCCAAATCTACATGGAATACGCGATCGGTGCGACCCGTTTGGAAGAAGCCAAATGCGCTGCCATTGACTTTGCGGCCTAGGCGTTTTTTTCCTCCCGTGCGTGCTAGGGTACGTGCGGTCGGTAGAGGGGGCCGAAAGACCCCTTCTACCCAAACTAAAAAGGCGGGACTATGCAACATATAACCGATTTACAAATTGCTAATAAAGCACTAACCAAACTGGGGCTGCCTACCATACAGTCCTTTGACAGCCAAGAAGAAGCCGCACGCCTTGCCGGGGCCATTTTTGGCACGGTACGCGACTTTGAACTGGCAACCTACCCGTGGGCCTTTGCCATTAAACGCGCGGAGCTGCCCGCACTCGCGGAAGCCCCCGCCTTTGGGTACAAATTCCAATACGCCCTACCCGCAGATTTCCTGCGGCTAGAAGGCATTTACAACTGCGGCGGAGCCGACAAAAACGCCTATGAGCTGGAAGGAAACAACCTGCTCACTAATATCGGCGCACCCCTGCAAATACGCTACATCAGCCGGGAACTGGACCAAATAAAGTGGCCCCCGTATTTTGTAGAAGCCCTAGCAACCAAGCTGGCCTATGAAATGTGCGAACGGCTAAAACAGGACCCGCAGCGCAAAAGCGTGCTGTGGCAGGAGTACCAAGCCATTATTGTAGCCGCCAAACGCTGCAACGCTATCCAGCTTGCTATAAAAGACATTCGGCCCGGTTCGTGGGAACTGGCCCACGATGAGGAGTAACCCATGGGAATTAGAGTGAACGCAGCCCTAAACCAATTTAACAACGGACTAGTCAGCCCGAACCTTGAAGCCCGCACCGAACTGCAGGTGGCGGCCTATTCCTGCCGGCAGCTGGAAAACGCCAGCGTGGAAATTGCCGGCGGCGTACACCGAAGAGGGGGCAGCGTTTACGTGGCAACCGGCGGCAACGCGCTTTTAATCCCATTTATTATAAATAGGAATATTTCCTATTTAGTAGAGCTGGGGAACGGATATGCCCGGTTCTACCGCAACCACGCACCCGTTACAAACGACGGCAACACCGTGCAACTAACCACCCCTTACGCACAGGCGGACCTGCGCGACGACAACGGCCTGCCGCGCGTTTCCTATTGCCAAAGCGCAGACGTGCTGTACCTTTTCCATGAGGACTACCCCATTTATAAAATCAGCCGCACAGGATCCGCTGCCTTTTCTATTAGCAAAGTAACCCTGCAAAAAGGACCGTGGGAAGACCCCGTGAGCGACGGGACCACAATCACCGTAAGTGACCCCACTGTGCGAAGCGGCAGCGTGACCCTGCACACCAGCGCGGCCTTTTTTACCGAAGACATGGTGGGCCGGTATATCCGCATTTATTACGAAGGAACCGTGCTTTACTGGTCCAACGGCGACACCATAAGCAGCCGCAACGAACGCAAAAGCGACGGCAAATTCTATAAACCCGACACCACCGGCGAAATGGGAAATGTAAAACCCACCCACACCGAAGGGTCCGCCAGCGATGGCAAAATTAACTGGGTGTACCAGCACCCCGGCTATGGAACCGGCAAAATTACCGCCGTAACGGACGGGCAAAATGCCACGGTGGAAATTGTGGAAAAATTCCCGGAAAACACCAGCACCGCCACCAAGAAATGGCAAATCTCGTCTATTGGTAAAGACGGCGTGTACCCTACCTGCGGCTGCTTTTTCAAAGAACGGCTCTGCCTAGGTATGAATACCAGCAAAGGCCCCGCCGTTCTGTTTAGCCAAACCGGGGATTATGAAAATTTTGACGACCAAGAATTCGGCGAGCAGAAAGCCAACTGCGCTATAAAGCTGCCGATTTTGGGACAAATGAACACTATCCAATGGCTAACCGCCATGGAAAGTTTGTATGTAGGGACCGGCGGAGCCATTACCGAAATTGCCCCGCAAACTACGTCCAACGCCTTCGGCCCGGAAAACATAACCTATAACAAAGTAACCAACGTCGGAAGCAACTGCCTGCCCCCGATTTTGCTGGGCGGAAGCGAACTCTACGTGGGCGGCGAAGGCAAAAGCATTTACGACCTATTGTACGTCAACGACAACCAAGCGTATGACCCGCAGGAGGTATCGCTCCTGTCCTCTACGTGGCTAAAAAAGGGGCTCAAAGCATGGGCCCTACAATACGACCCGGACCGCATTGTTTGGTGCGTAGTAAAGGACGGCACGCTGCTCGGCCTTACCTACAATAACGCCCAGCAAGTAAGGGCGTTTCACAAGCACACCACACAGGGCGAGTTTATCAGCGTGGCCGTGATACCCAGCCCAGACGGACAGGAAGACGAACTGTGGGCCATTGTAAAACGCACTCTAAACGGCGCGGAAACCTACTGCGTGGAATACTTCCGGGGCGGCTTGCCGCTGGATATTCCCGCTTCCTATACCGAAGACCAGCAGCAGGCCTTCCGGCTAAAATACGCCTACTACGTGGACTGCGGCAAACAAATCACCAACCAAACCGCCACCGCCAGCGTAACCGGCCTAACGTGGCTAACCGGGCAAAGCGTGGACGTTTTGGCGGACGGCGTTGTCTATAAAGGCATAACCGTGGGAGCAGGCGGCACGCTGCTGCTGCCCAAGGCCGCCAGCGTAGTGAGCGTAGGGCTACCCTATGAAACCACCTTTGAACCATTGCCCGTACACATGGAAGGAGCCAACGGGACCGGCAACGCACGCGCCCAACGCATAAACAAAATGGTCGTGCGCCTGCTAACCTCCGGCGGCTTTTGGTACGGCGAACGCGAAAACAAAATGGACTTTGCCGAGCTGCGACGCCCGGAAGAACAGGACGAAGCCGTGCCGCTAAAAAGCGGGGACCTGTTCTTAAATTGGAACGGCAGCCAAAGCCATAACGACGTGCTGGGGCGCGACATACCCAACGCCACCGGCGCAAGAATGATTTTTAAGCAAAAGGACCCGCTGCCCTTGCGCATTTTGGCAGTTTATCCGCAGCTGGAAATTACGAACGATTAAGGAGCGAATTATGTGGGGAATGGTAATCGGACAAGCCGTGCAAGGAATTATAAACATGTACGGCGCACACCAACAAGGAAAACAGAACGCGTCTATGTACGCCTTCCAAGCCCGGCAGGATGACGAAAACGCCCGCGCCGTGGCTTTAGAAACATCGCTGGCGGAGGACCAACTGCGCAAACAGAACCGCAAACAGCTCGGCGAACTAGAAGCACGGCTGGCAGAGAACGGGCTGTCTGGCAGTACCTTTGACCGCGTATTTAGCGACAGCGCGTCCAACCTAGAACAGGACGCACTCAACCTGCGCTACCAAGGTTTAAGCCGCTGGCGCAACTATAAAAACAGCGCAGCCATGAACCGATACGGCGTCACTATGAGCCAAGCCAACGCACGCAACGCCGTGTGGCAAGCCGGCATTAACTCCGCCGTGGGAGCCATGGGCAGTTATGCCATGTATAACGCCGGAAACGCCGCAGCTGCCACCACCAACGGGACCCAGTCCTTAAACACCCCGCAGGCCCAAAACATTATGAACTACCAGCAGCAATACGCGCCGTGGACGCGCTAGGAGGAACTTATGCAAAAAGCACCCAAACCAGCAGCCCAAACCCTAGAACAGCGCACCGCCCCGCAAGGCGTGCGCCAAAACCTGCACTTTGACCCGATGATGAACCCTGCCGCGACCTACCAGCAAATCGGCGACAACGTAATGAAGCTGACCGGCGCGCTTGTAGAAGCACAGGCCAAGTACGACGACCTGCGCGTGCAGAATTGGGAAGAGCAGCTCAACAACCAGTACAAACAAATGAACAACAAACTGGCTGCCAGCCAAAACCCCCAAGAGTACGACGCCATTGTGAAGGACACCTTACAGCAAATGCAGGCAACCGGCAAAGAGTACCTCGGCGACAAACTATTTAAAAAATGGGAAGGAACCAAGGGAAACAACTACTATGCCGCCCTGCAAACAGACGTCACGGGCCAAAAGATAGGACTTATGCAGAAGCTCAACTATAAGACCGCGCAGGAAACCACCGAGCGCAAGGCCTACGACTACGCCTATGCCAGCCCGGAAGAAAAGAAAGCTCTTGACGCGGAATATTCCGTCTATTTAGACACCAACGACTTCACGCCCGCCCAAAAGCAGGAACTAAAAACCCAGTACGAAAACCAAAAGGTCAACGGGCAGCTGGCCTACATGCTAGACAAAGACCCGGCTCAAATCGCCAGCATTGGCAAGGATGGCAAGGTTAAAAGCATTATGGACGACCCGGACCAATTCAAAAACCTGTCTGTGGCGGAAAAAATAGAGTGGAAGAACAAGGCGATCCGCAAGCAGAAGGAAGCTGCCGGGACCACCAAGGAAAAGAAAATCAACGACTTTTTAAGTAAGTTTAACCAACTGTGGCAGGATAACCCCAGCCAAGCGGAGCTGCTCTATAAGCAACTATTAGAGAAGCCGGCGGACTTTGAAAAGAGCACCGGCATGACCGCGCAGCAGGTAAAATCGGCCTATTCCTACATGAAGGACGTGCTGGAACAGGGCGAAGCCGGAGCCGAGAAACAAAACAACTGGGCCGACGTGCAAATCAAATATAACAGCTTGGGCCTTGACAGTAAGGGCAACTTTCACGCCAAGCAAGGCGGCGTGGAGTACGACCGCCCCACCGTGGAACAACTAACCGACCTAATCAACGTGGTGGACGACGGAATCACGGTTAATGGCTTTGGCAGCGGCAACCGCAAAAACGCCATAGAAATGAAGAAAAACCTGCTGCACGAAATCGCCACCCAAATCAAAGAGGACGACGTGCAACTTGCCAACAAATCCGGCTGGTTTAGCAGCGACACCGTGAGCGAGTACATGAAAAAGCGCATAAAAGAGAAGCTGGAAAAGGACCTGCACGGAGCTGAAATCCCGGACGAACTGGCAGCGCAACTATACGTGGACACCTTCAACACCCTGCGCCAGCGCAACGTCAACCTCGCCGCCACCGATACCGCCAGCAAAGCGCAAGCCAAAGCCGAGCTGGGCGTGGTCTATGCCACCCTAATCGGCAACCGCTACCTGATAGACGATAAGCAGGTGGGGGCCGTGCTGACCAACACCGGCGCGCTGCATAACGTAAGCACCGCCAAGAACCCGGACGCACCCAAGCTCAAAGAGCCGCAAGGGTACAAGCCGGAAACAATAAACAACGTGGCCTACATGGTACGCCGCGACAAAGACGGGCGCATTATTGATAAATACCCCGCTTGGATGAAATAGGAGCCAACTATGAACCTGCCGGAAGAAAGAACCGTTTATTTAGAAAAAGACAACATAAGCGTTAACACCACGTCCAACAACCCGACGGAAGTGGAGTATTTGACCGCCCTGCAACGCTTTAATCAAAAACGCGACAACTACTTTTCTATGAAGCCCATAGAACAGACCCGCGCAGAAATCGCCAAAAACGCCGTACGTGAGCAGCAAAACAGCACGCTGGGACAGATACCGCGCGGAGCCGCAGGAGCCGCCGTGTCGGGCGTACAGACGCTAGGACGCCTAGGTGTAGGGGCTATTGTGCAGGCCATAAACGACACCCGCTACGCTTGGGAACGGACCAAACTTACCGACAAATACACATGGGGCAGCGTCAACATTAAACGCGAAAACTACCAAAGCGACGAAGAATACGAAGCCGCCAAAGCCAAATATTATAACGATTTGAACGCGCAAAGCCGCCAGCTGGAAGCCATGCATCAAAACGTGGACCGTTTCGCGCGGGAGCAAATGCAGGAAATGAAGGAACGCCACGAGAACTGGCTGCGCCACGCGGGGCTTGCCAAAGAGGAAACGGACGGCTTCCTGTACGATTTATCGGCAGGCGGCACGTCGCTTTTAATGGCCCTAGGCACGGCAGCCATTACCAAATCCCCGGCAGCCACCGCCGTCGTTTTTGGAGCCATACAAGGGCGGCAAAGTTATGAGGAAGCCCTCGCAAACGGCGTCAGCCCGGAAAAAGCCGAGAAAATCGGCCTAGGAGCCGGAGCCGCCGAAGCCATACTGGAAAAGGTGGGGCTGGACTTTTTCCTGCGCGGACTAAAAGCACGCGGCTGGGGAGCCAAGCTGGTGCAAAACTTTTTAACGGAATCTATCCAAGAAGGCAGCCAAGGGGCCGCCAACGAAGTTATTATGCAGAAATGGGGCGGCAAGGAAGCGGAAATCCGGCAAACCCTAGAAGAGGTGGCCTATCAAGCCCTTTTAGGCGGACTTACCGGCGCGGGAGCCACCGGCGCACACATTAGCGTGGAAGCAGCCGTGCGGCGCGTTTTGCCGCAAACAGCGGCAGCCGCGCAAGGCATATCCACCCAAGAAGGCGAGAAATTACCACCCCCCACTTTGGAACAAGTACAGGAATTGGTCCGCGCGAACGAAGGGCGCGAACTAACCCTGCAGGAACGCTACGGGGTCATTCTCGCAAACGGACAAGCCAAACTGGAAGCCCTCGGCGTACCGAAAGAAACCGCACAGCAAATGCTCGCAGGCGTCATTTTGAAAGCCGGCAGCCGCGAAAGTTTAGAAGACGTACAACAAATGCTAAACGACGAAAACAACCCGGCAACCTATAAAAACGGGGACATTTTGGAAAGTGCCAAAGAATTCGCAGAAGCCGTGCGCGGCACGCAAAAACAGCTTACCCCCGAATACCAAAAGCAGGTATATGACATCCGCGACGACGTGCGCGAACGCGCGCTGGAAGTGGGCTACACGGAAGACGAAGCCGAAGCCGCCGCGAACGTGCACGAAGCATTCGCACAGCTGGCCTATCAGGTATCCGGCGAAACGCCCCGCGCGTGGTACGAAAAGAACCAAGTGCAATTTAAGGACCAGCGCATGCACGAAGAGGACACGTCCTTTGATTTTGGCAACAACGTGGACTATGACCAAGACCGCGACGGCCTGCCGGACGCAGAGCCGCAGGTGCTATTCCAACCCGGCTGGCACGGAGGAGCGGCTGATTTTGATAGCTTTGACCTTACCTATTTGGGAACCGGCGAAGGCGCGCAAGCCCACGGCTGGGGCGTCTATATTGCCGGCAATAAACAGGTCGCCGAAGGGTACAGAGAAGCCCGCGCAAGCGAGGTTTTGGAGTACGACGGCAAACTTTACCCAAAAGGAAGCACGGAACAAAAAGCCCTGCAACTCTTCCAAGATATGACAGTACAGGTTGAAGATGATATTGAGCCGGACGAAAAAGACCGCGACGCTTGGCAGGAAGCAAAGGCATTGCTTATTGACTCTATAAACGACGGCAACCTTGACGGTACGTTTATCAATAGCGAAGAAGAAAAGGCCGCCATGCTTAAATTTTTAGAAAACATGGACGTCACGAAAGTCAAGGAGTACCAAGGGAAACTTTACAAAGTAGATATCCCGGAAGATAAATATTTGTTAGACGAACAAAAGACGATAGCAGAACAACCCGAATATATACAAGACGTTGTTATGGACCTGCTAATTGACAACGGCCTGCATTGGCCTTTTGACGCCGAATGGATGACGGGCGAAAAATTCTATAAACGCCTAGCCAACGAGCTGGGAAGCCCAAAAGCCGCCAGCCAAATGCTCAACAAATACGGCATAAAAGGCATTACCTACGAAGGGCAACGGGACGGGCGGTGCTACGTTGTTTTTGACGACAAAGCCGTCAAAATTTTAGATAAATTCTACCAAGGCGAAGAAAACCCGCTGGGACAAACCGAATTCACGGACACCGGCGCGATTATCACGCTGCTGGAAGGAGCCAACAAAACCACCCTACTGCACGAGCTGGGGCACGTTTTCCTGCGCGACTTTGAACGCCTGGCCACAGAGAACGACAACGCCGCCACCCGCCATTATACGCAGGTTATAGAGAGCTTCCTCGGCAAAAAGGAAGGCAACCGCTGGAACCGGCAGCAACAGGAAAAATTCGCGCGCACCTTCCTTGAATACGTCCGCACCAAAGACGTGCCGGAAGCCCCGCAAATGCGCACGGTTTATGACCGTTTCAAGGACTGGCTGCAGGAAATCTATGAAGCCATAGACGGGACCCGCTTTTTTGAAAAGAACGTGAGCCAAGAAGCAAAGGACTTCTTCAATGAGGTGCTGGCTCCGCAAGCCGTAGAGGTCCCGGACGCCGCCAAATTCAAAGGTAAAATCCGGCAAATCCGCCAAGCGGTAGAAGATATTAAAAACCGCCGCCTGCCGCGCGCCGAAACCGGGCTGGCTCTCGCGGACATAAAAGCCCTTTACAGCCAAACCAAACGCCGCATTCCCAAAGCCCCGCAAACGGACCTGCTGCGCGAACTTCGCCGCCGTGGGGCCAACTATAAGCAAGCCGGACGCATTGACGCGGAAGCGTACAAAAACGCGCGCATTCCCAACAAGCCGGACGGCATAGGGGACGATCCGGCCCGGTGGCTAACCGACGCCGGCTACATGGGCGAAGCATACGGCGAAACCTATGAATCGCAGGACGCCATGGACCAGCACGCTTATGACCTCATACAGGCCGCGCTGGACGGCAAAAAGGTCTATCGCCAAGAGGACATCGCCGCCGCTACACAGCGCGAGAGCTGGAAGGAAGAGCTGGAAATTATAAAAGAGGTCTCCGACAATATGGAAGGAGCCCAAGAGGTCCTGCGCAAAATCAACGAGATAGAGCGCAAGGGCTACCGCGTACTGGATAAAGAAGACGTCCGCATGTTAGAAGAAAAGCTCAAAGCCACTGAGAAATTGGCAGACACCGAGCTGGACAAACTAACCGAACTAAAAAAGGAAATTGTGGACGAAATCAAAAAGCGCGTGGACGCCGACCAGCTGGAAGCATACCTGCAGCGCATATCCGCCGCCAAGAACAAGGAAGCGTTGGAAGCCGCTGTGCGCCGCACTATGCTTGCCATTGAAAAGGCCTACGTCAACCGCACGCTCCAAATGCTACACCTGCTACAAAACCCCCGGACCAAAGCCACCCTAAAAGACATCACCAGCGCGTGGCAGGCCCCGGATGATGACGAAGCACGGGCAGACGCTATCCTTTCCAAAAAAGACGGCGTTGTGAAAGAGTACCTAAAAGACGCATTTGTGGCTATAAGCGACCGGCTGCGCCGCGTAGATAAGCAGCTGGCGCGCAAAATTGAAGACCTGCCGCGCAAGCGCGTCATGCGCAACAGCCGCTACCGCCAGTACTTCGGCGACTACATATCCTACATTTACAAATACGTCGCCAAAAACCCGGCAGATTTTGAACTTTTATCGTGGGCGCAGATGAACCGCAACGACCGCGCGGAAGCCGAAATCGCCGAGAAATACAAAGACGTAAAACTCAACGGAAAGAACCTCGCCCAGCTCATAGAAGAAAAGAACGAAGGGCTCAAAAAGATATGGGAAGAGGGCGTCAACCACGGGCTGTCTATCGGCTGGCTGGAAGCATACAACCCCCGCCGCATGGCAAACCCGGACGCTTTCATTGAATTTTTACAAGGCACGGAGGAGTGGAGCCACATTGACCGCGTACTCAAAATAATGGGCGTGGACCAAGGCACACCCGCCGAAAAAGCCATGGCCATTAACAAGTACTTTAGAGGTTTTGAACCCAAGGACCTCGCCGCTGCGCAGCCCGGAAACATAAAGCACCGCGACATTATGTATGTTTCCAAGGCCTTAAGCAAATTCTACAAAAACTCCTACGAAGCCCTCATGGACTACGCCGACGACATGGCAAAGGCCATAAGCATAAAAGAGGTATTCGGCATTGGGGAAGACAACCTAGACGACTCGGTCGGCAAGCTGGTGCTGGACGCAAAAGCACGCTACCGGCTATCCTACCGGGAAGAGAAGCTCTTAAAAGACGCCATCACCACCTTTGTGCGACCGGCAAAAGCCAGCCAAGTGGTGCGCGGGATAAAGACGTTTAGTTATTTGACGACCATTACAAACCCCATAAGTACCATCAGCCAGCTGGAAGATATCGGCTTCGCTTTTGCCCAATGGGGACACGCAAACACCCTGCGCGCCTACGCCAACGCCCGCAAAAACGGCGGGTGGATAAAACTGGAACAAATCGGCGCGGAGGTGTACGACGTGGACATGCGCAAGGAACGCGAGGGGGCTATGGACAAAGCCCTGCGCAAACTGCTCGGCATTAACGGTTTTACGACCATTGACCGTATCGGCAAAGAAACCTACATAAATGCCGACTTCCAAGCGCGCCAAAAACAGGCCAAAAAGAACCCGGCAAAGCTGCAAAAAGAGCTGGAAACAATGTTCACAAAAGAGGAAGCGCAAGAGGTCATAACCGCGCTAAAAGAAGGCAACCTCAACAACGACAACCTGCAGTCGCTGCTTTACAACGACCTCGCAGCCGTACAGCCGATGAGCTTGCTGGACATGCCGGAACGCTATGCGCTAGGCGGCGGCGGGTACAAAATACTGTACCAATTAAAGAGCTTTGCCGCGCGGCGCGCCAACTATCTCTACACGCGCACGCAGGAACAATTCCACAACGCGCAAACGCCTGAAGAGTACGCAAAGGCCATAGCAGAAAGCATGCGGTTTTTTACCCTGCTAATCGGCTACGGAGCCCTAACCAACCTATTAAAAGATTTCCTACTGGGGCGGTCGCTAGATATAACCGACGAGCTGCTGGACACTATCCTGCAGAACGCCATGGTCACCCGCTACATGATAAAACGCGGGCGGCAAGACCCCATGAACGCGCTTATTAATGCTGTAGCACCGCCGGCCCTAGGGACCGCAAACGACCTATGGCAAGACACCGGGCGCGTAATAAAAGGAAAAAAGGACGTCAGCCAAATGAACATTTGGAGCCGTCTGCCAATTTTGGGAAAGCCCTACTACTGGTGGTTTGGAGGTGGAAAGGCCATAACCGAAAAAGACAACAAAGAAAAAGGCCTGTTCAAAATCAAAGGGTGGGCCGGTAAATAAGGAGCAAACATGATAAGTAATGAAAGAGTAAAGCATATTTTCTCTGGCAACGGGGCAAGCAGAAAGTTTCAAATCCCGTTTGACTTCTTCCAAAACACGGCGGGCGTGTTTGACAAAAACAACCAAATCACCGTGATTTTGACGAGCACCGCCGGAGTGGAAACAACCCTCACGGAAGACACCGACTATGAGGTGGAAACGCACGACCCCAGCGACAGCGGAAGCAGCGGTTACAGCGGCTATGTAACCTTGAACACCGCCCCCGCCGTAGGCGAGAAGCTGACGATTATGCGCGACGTGCCGCTTGTACAGGAGCTGGACCTTGAAGCCGGGAAGGAAATCGGCCCGGTGGAACTAGAAGCCGCGCTGGATAAGGTAGTGATGACGCTGCAGGAACTAAAAGAAAAACTGGACCGCGCTATTTGCTACAACCCCAGCACCACCGGCAACAACGTGGACGCAGCGGCCTATATCGCCAACCTGCAAGCCCTTTTTACGGAAGGGGCCGCAGCCGTAACAGCCGCCACCGAAGCTGCCGTGAGCGCGTGCGAAGGATATGCCAGCACCGCCAGCACCAAAGCCGCGCAAGCCACAGCCGCCTTTGAAGATACCGTCAACCGCATGAGCACCGCCATTAGTGCTGCCAACCAAGCCGTGGCTGCCAAAGAAGCAGCCGTGGACGCGAAGAACGACGCCGTCACCGCCAAGAACGCAGCTGTCGCTGCGCAGACCGGCGCGGAAACGGCACAAGCCGCTGCAGAAAGTGCGGTCAGCACCTTGACCGGGCAAGTGGCCGCACACAACGAAAGCAGCACCGCACACGCAGACATCCGCACCGCTATTGCCGGCAAACAGGACGCCCTGCCTTCCGGCACAACCGGCTATTATTTAAAGAAGACCGCAAACGGCGTAGAGTGGGCCGAAGGGACCGGCAGCGGGGGAAGTGTAACGGTGGACAGTGCGCTCTCGGACAGCAGCACAAACCCCGTGCAAAATAAGGTAATCAAAGCCGCGCTGGACGGCAAACAAAAGACGCTTATTGCCGGAACGAATATCAGCATTGAAGCCGACGGCACGATTAATGCCACCGGCGGCGGAAGCGGCGGAACCGTGGATGTCGACGGCTCTATTTCTTCCACCAGCACAAACCCCGCGCAGAACAAAGCCATTTACACGGCCCTTGCTGCCAAACAGGACACCTTAAGCGCAGCCCAGCTTTTAGCGGCTAACTCCGGCATTACAGCCGATAAAGTCAGCGGCTACGACACCCACGTGGCAAACGGGGACATTCACGTTACTGCCGAGCAAAAAACCGCGTGGACCGCTAAACAGGACGCCATAAGTGACCTTTCTACCATTCGCAGCAACGCCACCGCAGGTGCAGGCGCAGCCACTACCATTGCCGGATATGGGGACATTGTAACGCATGACGCGGACGAATTCCAAGCGGCGGGCAACTATGCCGCGTCCAGCCATACGCACACCAAAAGCCAAATTACGGACTTTCCCACCATACCGACAAAGACCAGTCAGCTGACAAACGACGCCGGCTTTTTAACCAGCGTCCCGGCAGCCACCAGCAGCGCGCTTGGCGGTGTAAAAATCAGTTACGACAGCAGCACCGAAACGCTGACGATTAGCACCAACTAGGAGGGCTTATGACGCTAAAAATTGGAAGCGCGACCGTGCCAACCAGCGGAACAATTACCTACAACGGCAACAACGTGAAGAAGGTAATTTACAACGGCACGACTGCGTGGGAAAAAGCCACCGGCCCAAGCACGGTACTGGAAGCGGCACAAACCGCGATCCTGCTGCATTGCGACTCGGCCTATGAAGCCAACGGCGGCTATGCCAGCATTACCAAGTACAACTTCCCCAACTACCCGTCCACCTACAAAGTGCGCGACGGCTTCGGGGGCTACCTGTACTTATCTGCTATGGCAAGCACCAACAACGGCGTCGCGTGGTTTAACATAGGTGGGCTAACCACCACAGCCACCGACAAATTCACGGTGGAGTGCCTAGCCATGCCCTCTATGAACAACTACGCCGGCAGTTACGCGGAGCTTGTATTTAGTACCGGCAGCACGCCGGACGCAATATGGCGGCTGCAGGTAAAATGCGAAAGCAGTACAACCGGCACAGCCAAAGTGTACAGCGGCGACGGAACCGTTACCAACTATCAAGGAAGCACCGGCGGCGTTTCTACCAGCGACGGCTGGTATCACCTAGCTGCTACCTACCACGGCAACGGCACATGGTCCTTCTTTGTGAACGGGACCAAGCTGGGCACATATTCCTACACCGGCGTATCTACGGGTTACAACTTTACGTTTATACACGGCGTAGCAAGCGGAAGCGACATGGGCGGATATGACGAAATAGCCGTCCACTCCTATGAACGCTACACCGCCAACTTTACGGTTCCAACTGAGCCGTACACAATTAGTCAATAAGGAGGACTTATGGCAATCGCAGTAGGACACAAAGCAAAAGAAGGACGCGCTGGTGTAGTAGAACTTGCCAGCCCGGAAGAAGCGGCAGCCGGAACCAACACAGACAAAGCGGTCACCCCCGCCGGAGTACTGGCTGCCATTGAAGCAAACACGGACATTGACAGCCGCTTATTAGGCGTGGACTTTGACGGCGTGAACGCCGCAGGCACGCGCACCTATGGGGCTGCCAACAAAACGTGGACCAAATCCACGGACGCCACCGCCGGGACGGACACCTTCGCGGAAACGTCCATTTTTAGAGGGTACTATGCACTTGTAAAATACAACAGCACCACCCAAAAGGCGGAAATTATCGCCAAAGAAGGAACGGCAGAATATACCGCCATTAGAGCCGCCGGAACGGAAGATTACGACGAGGTCCGCATGTTCCACGTGTTCTATTATAAACAAACCATTACAGCCGACGGAGCCAAGAAAATCGTCCTGTCCCCGATACCGCTGGAAGGTTTCAAGCCCTCGCCTATGCACCTGCGCAACGGCGTAATCCACGAGTGGGTGGGCGTAACCCGCTACCCGTGGGGCGTTGACGCAAACGCCACCGGCGGCATGGCGGCACGCACCGGGCTCTATCCGCTAACCAACACCACGGAAGCGAACTTTTACACAAAGGCCGTATCGCGCGGTTTGCGCGTTTTTGGAGCCAAGGAATTCTCGGCCCTGCAACTACTGGGCTGCGTAAAATACGCCAGTCAAAACTGGCAAAGCACCGTGGCCCAAGGGTACACCGACGCCAACGTGAACGCTGTATTGCGCGAAGATACCGCCGGTACGAACACCGCCGTCATTGACTATACGGCTTCTAACGCGCAAATGTTCGCGGTCGGGCGCACGCTTTCCTTTGTAGATAGCCGCGTGGCCGCTAACGTACGCAACATCACCGCCATTGATACGGAATACGACACCACAAACAACTACATGAAAATTACGTTTGACGGAGCCGTGGCCCCCGAAATCACGGTGGGAACCAGCAAAATCTATGCCGGCCTTGCTAAAAACGGAACCGGGGACAACATACAAGGGCTTGACGGATATGCCTCGTCTATGCACTCCAGCGAGAACAAATGCACGGGCAAATACCTCGGCATTGAAAACCTCTTCGGCAACGTAACCAAGGCCTGCAGCGGCATTGTACGCTACGGCGGCTATATTTGGGTAAAGGATAACCCGGACGACGACAACACGTGGCTGACCGCCGACAACCAAACCGGCTGGACCAAAGTTTGCCCCGCGTACGATAACTCGTCGGGCTATATTAAAAAGTTTAACCCGACCGCCGAGATGGGCGAATACGACTGGCTGTCCAGCCCGATTGAAACGGGCGGAACCAGCAGCGCACCCGTGGGCGACTATATCTACTCCAACACGACGGCAACCACCGTCTATATGATAGGTTACGGCGGGACCCTCAGCTACGGCGCGTACTACGGCCCGTTCTTCTGGACTGCGAGCAACGGGGTCGCGAGTGCGGACTGGAGTTGGGGCGCGCTCGGCGTGTACATACCTGATTAGGGAGGGTAGCACAAAAGGAACTTTTGGGCGTAGGGGGGTGCAAATCCCCCTTGCTCAAAGAGCAGTAAAGGTACAAGGCGGGAGCGGCGGGAACCTCAACAACGGCGCGAACAACGGCCCGTTCTACTGGAATGCGAACAACGGGGTCACGAATGCGAACTGGAATTGGGGCGCGCTCGGCAAGTTATAAAGCAGTAATAAACGCCCGCATGGACCTTGCCACTTGGCAAAAATAATGTCACAACAGGTGCGCCTAGTAGGGCCTAGGCATTGAACGGCGCAAAGATTATAACACGTATGAAAAGAAAAGGATATTTATTAACGGAAGAAACGGTCACGCTGGAGCTTTGCCAACTAGCCATATTAAAGGCAGCCCGGCACAAACACAAACGCGCAAGCGTACAAAAAGTGCTAGGCAATTTGGAAGCGAAAGCGCAGGAACTACGGCGGCTTATACTGGACGAAACCTACATGCCGTCCCCGTACAAATGCTGCCACATTGTGGACCACCCAAGCGGCAAAGCGCGGGTGCTACAAAAGCCGAAATTCTACCCGGACCAATGCGTGCACCATGCCATTATTTTATTACTAGGCGACGAGCTGTTAAAACGCCTAGACCCGTACTGCATAGCTTCCATACCTAAACGCGGTATTCACTACGGACACCGCGCAATTAGACGCTGGCTACAACGCAGCCGGACCGACACACGCTACTGCCTAAAATGCGACATAAAAAAATGCTACGACAACATCCGCCCACAAGTGGTCGTGGACGCCGTAGCTCGTTTTGTAAAGGATAAAAAATTTTTGCGGCTGGTAAGTAAGGTGGCCTATTCCCACCCTTCCCTGCCGCTAGGCAACTACACCAGCGGCTGGCTAGAAAACCTTGTACTGGCCCCGTTGGACCGCTTCATCCGGCAGCAAAAGGAAGCTAAACACTACCTGCGCTACGTGGACGATTTTATTATTTTAGGACCCAACAAACGAAAACTGCGGCAACTGGTGGACGGCATACGCACCACCCTCGCCGCCCTAGGACTAGAACTAAAAGGAAATTGGCAGATTTTCCCGGTAGAGGAGCGCGGCATTGACATGCTGGGATATAGGTTTTATAGACACTATACCACCATGCGCAAGCGCAACGTGCTGTCCCTTATGCGGACCATTCGCGCCTATCAACGCAGACCAACGCCGGGGATCGCCCGCAGCTTGCTTTCACGCATAGGCGGGTGCAAATGGTTCAGTAGTTACAACTTTTGGAAAAAGTACTGCAACGAGCTGGACTTCAAACAAATAAAACGGAGGGCCTACGCATGAGATTAGGCATTGACGAAAACTACCCCAAGGACGGGGTGGACGTACAGGAAGCAAACGGCGTCCTTCACGTGCGGCTTGTAAAAGACGTACAGCGCACACCGGGAGCCGAAGAAGGGCAGGAAATCATCACAGCGGACGTGGTAGAAACCACGCTGCCGCTAGGCGTAGAAAAGGCGGATATTGTGGCGCACTTTGACTATTACTTTGACAAAGCGCAGGCCGCCGAGGTAAAACAAGCCGTTGAACTAAAAGTGGACCGCGTAGAACGCCTGCTGGCGGCTACGGACTACAAGGCCCTAAAAGTGGCCGACGGCGCGTTATCCGCCGAAGAGTACGCCCCATGGAAAAAACTCCGCGCACATTGGCGTGAAACCGTCAACAAAATGCAGGCGTGCAAAACCATAGAAGAGCTGGACGCTATCAAGTACGCAGAAACCCCCGAAGGGCTGGACGACTTGGAAGCGGCGGGGGCTGTATGACACCCGGCGAAATCATCAATCTAATATGGGAGCTTGCGGCGGTCATTTTTGCCGCCGGAGCCGTATGGAGCGAACTCAAGGCCGTGCGCAAAGACATTGCCCGTTTGGAAGAAAAACAGGATAAATACAACCATCTACAAGAACGGGTCGCACGGATTGAAACAAAGCTGGAGGTGGCAAGTGAACGAGCAATGGGCCAAATTAACCCGACGCTTTGAAGGTTTAAGCGTGCTGCCCTACCAATGCCCCACCGGGCATTTAACGATAGGTTACGGGCATAATTTGGAAAACGGCATCAGCAAAGAAGCGGCGGAATTTATCCTGCGCGAAGATTTACAGGCCGCCGTAAAAGCCGTTTCTAAACACTTTGCGTGGTGGCAAGGACTAAACGAAGCGCGGCAGTTTGTGCTTGTAGATATGGCCTTCAATATGGGCATAGGCAAACTATCCACCTTCAAAAAAATGCTGGCAGCCACGCAACGCGGCGACTTCCAAAAAGCCGCTGCCGAAATGCTAGACAGCCGCTGGGCAAAACAAGTGGGCCGGCGCGCAAACGAACTAGCAGAAATTATGAAAACAGGAGAATACTGATGATTAAATTCATTACCGAACATTATGACGAAGTACTGCAAATTATCGGGGCAGCCGTGGCCTTAGCCACGCTAATTGTAAAATTGACCCCCACGCAAAAAGACGATGCGGCATTAGCCAAGATTATTAAAATCTTGTCCGTGTTTTCTTTGTGCAACCCCGACGGGTCCTTTATTGGTAAAGGCAAAGAAGAACCCGCCAAGAAAGAGGAAAAATAAATGTATGTGCAGGCATTTTTTGTCTGCGGCTTTTTGCTAGTTTTGGGCGTTGCCTTGTACCTTGCCCGCAAGGAAGGGAGCAAGGCCGCCCAACTAGAAGCCCTAAAAGCAGAACTGCGCAAGCAGGAACAGGAGCAGAAACGTGCCAAAGAAATTACTAATTCTGTCGCTAATATGGACGAGCATGCTGTGCGCCAGCGGCTGCACGAAATCGCTAACAAACAGCAACACTAGCGCGTGCCTTATCCCGTTTGACTACGGGGACGATGGCGTCAACGAACGCAACGCGCGGGGGCTGCTAATGCACTACTGCCTTTGCCATGACAACGGGGCGTGCAAATGAGCCGCACCTGCCCGGACAAAGAGTACAGCCGGTATTTTTGCGACACGCTATGCAACCGCACCGGCAGGCCGTGCCACCACTCGGCGGACGCCTGCCCACTAAAAGAAAACCCAAAGGGGGACTAAATGCCAAGCAAAGAAGAACTACAAAAACGGATTACAGAAATCAAAGAGGAACTAAAAGACGTGCACGGATCCAAGTGCGAGGTTTTCTCGCGCGTGGTGGGCTACATGCGCCCGGTCCAAAACTGGAACAAAGGCAAGAAAGAAGAATTCGCTATGCGAAAAACTTTTGACATTGAACACCCGAAACGGCCCTGCGGCTGCCAGTAAGACCACCCGAAACCACCAGCCCCGCACAAACCCGCGCGGGGCTTTATGCTGACAAAATGCTGACAGTGCAACTGCCGCACATATCCGCAATTTCCTAATTTTACAATATAGGTTTTACGACGAGAAAAAGGGCAAAAAAGAGAGCCACCTTCTAAAAAGTGGCTCTCGTCAAATGGTACCGGGGAAGGGACTTGAACCCTTAAGCCCGTGCGGGCAATAGTTTTTGAGACTATCCTGTATACCAATTCCAGCACCCCGGCTTAAATCTATACTTTATTATAGCATATTTTCCCGGGGCGAATGTGCTACAATATAATTGTCAAGCTGTAATATGTTTCATTTAAGGAGAAAACTATGGGACTAGCCGCCGTTGTAATTATTGTACTGGTAGTAGCCGTTTTGTATGTGATTGGGTTGTATAATTCGCTAGTGCGGATGCGCAATGCCGTAAAGGAAGCGTGGAGCGATATTGAGGTGCAATTAAAACGCCGCTTTGATTTAATCCCCAACGTGTTAGCCACGGTCAAGGGATATGCCAAGCACGAAAGCGAAACCTTAGAAAAAATTGTGGCGGCGCGCAATTCCTTGCTGAGTCAGCCACATACTATGCAAGATGTAGCTAAAGCCGAGGGGGAATTAAGCGGGGCATTAAAGTCCCTTTTTGCACTAAGTGAAGCATATCCGGATTTGAAAGCCAATACCAATTTCTTGGAATTACAACGGGAGCTGCGCGATACGGAAGATAAAATCCAGGCTGCCCGCCGTTTTTACAATGGCAATGTACTTGCGTACAATACCAAAATACAGCAATTTCCGGCCAATACGATTGCCGGCCACTTTGGTTTTACAGCGGAGCAACTTTTTGAATTAGCTGCCGATGAAAAAGCGGCCCGCAACCCGGTTAAAGTAGAATTTTAATTATGGCTACTACCTACCAGCACATTGAACAGAACAAGCGCCGTACCTGGTTACTAGTCGGTTTGTTTCCGGTAGTGTTTGCTGTTTTTACCGGCATCGTGTTGGGGTGTGTGTTGCTTTTTAGCGGATGGATGAACCCGGAGGGAACCTCCCTAATGGTAAACGGGCAGGTTCTTTCGGCTAATCAAGTAGCTGTCTTGCATGCGGTGTTACTATCGGTAATGGTGGCTGTAATCTGCTGGGTGCTGGCTTGTATTTGGATGGCTTTTTCGTACTTTAGCGGTGATAAACTGCTACTTAACAGTGCCGATGCCATCCCCGTTACCCGCCAAGATCAACCCGAAATTTACCGTTTGGTAGAAAATTTGTGCATGAGCCGCCGCTTGCCTTTGCCGCACATCTATATTATGGATGACGAGTCTTTGAACGCCTTTGCCACCGGGCGCGACCCGCAACACGCCTCTGTGGCGCTTACCAAAGGGATTGTGAAAAAATTGGAACGGGCCGAGTTAGAGGGAGTCATCGCGCACGAGCTTTCCCACGTTGAAAACCGCGACATCCGCCTCATGCTCATTACCGTAGCGGGGATTTCTTTTTTTACGTTTGCGGGGGAGGTTTGCTTCCGGGTGGGGTTATCTTCCCGCAAAGGCAAGGGCGGTGTGCTGTTTTTAGCATTGGGGATTATCTGCTGGATATACGGCCTGGTATTTGCGCCTTTAATCCGGTTGGCGATGTCGCGCCAGCGGGAGTATTTGGCCGATGCCACCGGCGCGTTGATGACGCGCAACCCGGCTGCGCTGGCCAGTGCGTTGCGTAAAATTTCTTCCGATAGCCGCGTAGAAGCGTTGGATAAACGTGCCAGTATGGCCGCTATGTGTATTGAAAATCCTCTTGCAAAACAAAATCTATTTTCTTGGATGACGGGGCTGATGGCCACGCATCCGCCTATTGCCAAGCGCATTGCCGCGTTGGAAGAAATGGACCGCGGGTTTTAACTTTTTTGAAAACTTGTTATAATGAGATAAGGAAATATTTATGACAACTGAAAACCGCATTGATATTATGAATGATGCTGCTCCTGCCGTGCAAACCGCGCCGCAGCCGTCTTTATTGCCTTACGCGGCGATTACCGAACGTTTTGTAGCGCTAGTAATTGACTACGGTATTATTTTCTTACCGTTACAACTGATTATTACGCTGATTTGCAAAATGGCCGGCCGTTCTTTGGAACTATGGCAATTGATAGCTATGTTGGTAGGGATGAATTTAATTTTTATCCTTTATGAAGCCGTTTTTTCGTGCAATGGGCGGGTAACGTTGGGTAAAAATTTAGTAGGTATTGCTGTAGTAAAAAAAGACCGCAGTGCGCCTATTTCGTTCCCGCGGGCGTTCTTGCGTGCGATAGGTTATTACGTAAGCGCGGCTTTGTTTTTTGGCGGATTTGTATTGGCTTTTGTGGACGATCGCAAACGGGCTTTGCACGATTTCTTCGGCGGTAGTGTGGTGGTTCAGTTGCGTGAACGGGCCGCCTGGGAGGTATGGGCTATCCGCGCAATAGGGGCTGTGTTGTTGGTATGTTTTGTGAGCGGGTTGTATCAATCTTTTGGCGGCCGCAATTGGCGTGAGAAGCAAAAAGTAAATGAAGCGCAGGATTTTTTGCAAAAAATTGCTTTGTTGGAAGAAGGCCACCGCTTGCGTTATGGATATTATACCAACGACTTGCGCCGCTTGGTCCTCTTGTCCGGCGATCCGGTGCAGTTCCAGCGCGATATCCAAAAAGTGCTTGCCACCGGCAAAGGAACCTTTAAAATTGGGGTAAAGGACGAGGTGTATAAAATTTCCGCCGTGGCAAAAGATAAAGACAATACCCCCGTCTCTTTCACTAATAAATTATAAGCTTTAATATAACCAACAAAACTCCCCGGCTATGCAATTAGCCGGGGAGTTTTTGTGCAGAAGGTTTTTAACTGCGGTGGTGTTCGTTGGTATGTTGGCAGTTGATGCAATAGCGCGCAAAAGGCAGGGCTTTCATGCGTTTTTTGCCAATGGGTTTGCGGCAGTATTCACACATGCCGTAAATCCCTTTATCAATTTTGCGCAAAGCAGCTTCAATCTGTTCAATAGTGTTGTGTGCATTGCTGGAAAGTTCAAATAAAATCTCTTTGTCTAAACTTTTGCTGGCATCGTCGATAGGATCGCCCACTTCAATTTCGGGCATATCCATCTCTTTGGTATTTTGCAGACGTTTGGCAGCGTCTTCTTTCAGCTCCAACAGGTGCTTTTTGATTTCTTTAATTTCCGCTGCGCTAAGCGTGTCTTTATTGTCTTTTTTAGCTGCCATAAATAAACCTCTTACATAAAAAAATGAAGTGCTTTACCGGGTTAGGTATCCACACTATGCTATTTAGTTTAGCAAAGAAACTGATTTTTTGCAAGCCCTGTGTTAAGGAGCAACAACATATGAGAGTGGGAAAATTTTTAGTACACTATATATATGAAGCTATTGGTCTTATCGTGTTGTGCACCGTGTTCGTGCGGGGCGATTAAACACTTGGTAGAACAAAAGATCCAAGTGACGGTGCTATTTTATAACCCCAATATTTTCCCGCAACAAGAGTATGAAAAACGGCGCGACGAACAGGCCCGTATCTGCCAAGCGTTGGGGGCGCAGTTTGTTGAACTGCCTTATGAACCGCAAAAATGGGAACAAGCCATAGCCGGCTTAGAGCAAGAACCTGAACGCGGTAAACGTTGCTTTGCCTGTTTCTTGCTGCGGCTGGAAAAAGCTGCCCAATATGCACGTGCGCACCATTTTGATTTGTTTACTTCTGTATTAGGAACTTCGCGCTATAAAGATTTAAAACAAGTCAATGCCGCTGCCGCTCAAGCGTGGATGAAAGCCGGGATGCCCTATTGGGCCGCGGGCGGTTGGCGCAAAGGCGGGCTGGAAGAACTGCGCCGCGCGCTTATCAAAGAGTTCAAACTGTATCAGCAAACCTACTGCGGGTGCAAATATAGCAAACAGCGCGCGGGTTACTTAGCCAAATAATTACCAATTACTTCTTCTTTGAAAGCGGTAAACGTACCGTTTGCAATAGCTTGGCGGGCGCGTTCCATTAAGTGAATTAGAAAGCGGATGTTGTGAATAGAAAGCAAACGGTGGCTGGTTAACTCTTGCGCGCGGAACAAGTGGCACAAATACGCGCGCGAATAGTTGCGGCAGGTAAAGCAATCGCACTGCGGGTCCAGCGCAATATCCTGCGTGCGAAATTCGGTATTTTTGATGTTAAGGCGTCCGCCGGAAGTCATCACCATGCCGTTACGGGCCACACGGGTGGGCCATACGCAGTCAAACATATCCACGCCGCGTTCAATAGCGTTTAACATTTCAACCGGCGTTCCTAACCCCATAAAATAGCGCGGTTTTCCTTCGGGCAAGTTTTCCGTGACGGCGCTTACAGCCGCATTCATTTGTTCTAACGTTTCGCCCAAAGAAAGCCCGCCAATACAATACCCGTGCGTAGGTAGCCCGGCCATGTGCAAGGCGGCCTCTTGGCGCAAATCGGAGAAAATGGACCCTTGAATAATCCCAAAAAGCAAAGAGTTAGCCACCGTAAAACTACCGTCCGGGTTTTGGGTGATGTGTTGCTCGGGCACGGTTTGTGCATAGGCGGCAGCGGCGCGTTGGGCCCAGCGTTTGGTAATGTTTAATGCCTCGCGCGCATCGTGCTTAGAAGGATCTTTGGCGTGGATGCACACATCCAACATAGTCCAGATGTCCGAGCCGATTTCACTTTCAAACCCAATCACGTTTTCCGGCGTGAACAAATGGCGGCTGCCGTCGTGGTGGGATTGAAACGTAACGCCTTCTTCTTTAATTTTGCGGAATTTGGGCAAACTGTATACCTGGAACCCGCCCGAATCGGTCAAAATACTTCCGTTCCAGTGCATAAAGCGGTGCAAGCCGCCCAATTCTTTAAGCAGTTTGGTGGTGGGGCGCAAATACAGGTGGTACGTGTTGGAAAGTAAACACTCGGCTCCGGTGGCTTTCAGGTCTTCGTCCGTAAGGGCTTTTACACAACCTTGCGTGGCCACCGGCATAAATACCGGCGTATGTACCGGGCCGTGCTTTGTATACAAAATGCCGGTGCGGGCTTGGGAGTGCGGGTCCTTGGCTAGAATTTGAAACGGAGAAATCATATCTCTATTCTACCATATTACAAGACGGAAATTCGGGTGTATTTGCCCGGCGTGCTATTGACAAGTCCTCTCTTTTAACATAAAATAACCTTGTCTGCTAGCGAGGAGGCAAACTCCTTGCACACAAGGAGTTTGTCATGAAAAAGAAAGCATTTACACTAACCGAACTGTTAGTAGCCGTAGTAATCATTGGGGTATTATCCGCGATTGTATTACCCAAATTCACCAAAGTATTGGAAACCCGCAAAACCGGCGAGGCGGAAGAAATGATGGCCGCCGTGCGTAGCGAGCAGGAAGCGCGTTGTATGCTCGATAAACCGTATGTAACACAAGAGCAGCAGTCTCAAAGGCACTTGTTGGCCTCTATGCCCAAGAACACGGGGACCAATTTTAGCTATACGTTAACCAACACCGGGATAGAGGCGCAACGTACAGAGGGCGATTACACATTAAGTATTCCTTCTTATACGGACGGACGCATTTGATGCAGTGGTTCGGGATGCGATAAATTGGACAAAGACTATCCAAAATGCACAGAATTACAAGCCAAATCGGACTTTGCGCAACCGAACCCGGATTGCGCGGCAGGGACACAGGTGATTCAAGAATGCAGTAATGCCAATGATCATCAAGCGGGGGCCACAACTACAACGGATGCTAATGGTTGTACGGTAACTACTACGTGGAGTTTTTCGGGTTACCCAACTTGTACCTGGATACAAAAACAAGATGACAAAACGTGTCCCATTGATGAGGAAGAGCCCATTCCTTTTGAATGCCCTTCTTCTTCACTATCTAGGAAGATGCCATGTGGTTGCAATGGAACAAAAGTCGTGGAGCTGGAATGTCGTAACGTGGGAGGAACAGTTAGCTGGATCATAAAAAACAAAGGGGAATGTTCAGACAAGAGAGCCCCCAGCGAATGTGCAGAAGAAAAGTGCTCTTCTGTTCCGGATGACGAACGGGAATGTGTGCCCGGCCAGACGCGCCAACAAGGGGGCAATATGTGCAGCGTGCGTGTCTTTGGATTTCAAGAAGTTGCAGATTCCCCGGCATATGCAGAAGAGCAAATCCCTGCAGGGTTTAGCGATGAATACGATAGAGGAAATGGAAATAAAATGGGTGTCGGATCGTCAAATTCATCTAATTTGCCTAATTATAAGATCGAACAACACGATTTGGGATGGACGTGTTCCGATGCTTGTAAATGGGTGAAAAATCCCTGCCCGGACTACACCAGTGGCGGTGGCGGTACCGGCGGTGGTGGCGGTGGCGGTACCGGCGGTGGTGGCGGTAGCGGTGGCATTGTTTACTTTGAAGTACAAACTGATGACAAGAGGCAGGAGGATTCTGAGGGTGGTTCATTTATGTGCTGTGCTACCCGTACCGTTAACAATGGTTTTTGGACTGAGACACATCTTGTCAACTGTATAACAGCATCTTCAATAGAGGAGTGTACGTCTGCCCAAGGGATGTAGAAAAGTACTTTTATGGTGTAAGAACTCCCCGGTCTTCAAGGCCGGGGGATTTTTATGCCACGAGCACCCCAAAATTTTTTACAATATACCTATGGGTGCTTTTTATTTTATTTTTTGCGCGGTGGCATTTTTAATGCAGCTCACCGTCTGCGCGTGGCTTGTTAAGTGTTTCCCGGCTTTGGGCTTTCGGGGGCCGCTAGCCGTTTGTTTGTTGTGCACGGCCGTGATGTTTGCCGGGTTTACCCTTACGCGTACGCATCAAACCGGGCTGTTTTGGAGTGCCCTTTATTATTTTTCATACATTTATTTCGGGCTGGTGTTTTTGACGTTTTGCGCAAGTATTGGGTTCTTTATAGTGTATATTTTGTTAAAAAGTTTTCACGTGAAAACTTTTTGGTTATTTCCTGTTAGTATAGTTACTATATTAGGGGTGTGGGTTTTGGCGTTTTGGGGCGGGTTTTCGGCCCCCAAAATCAAGCGCGTTGCCGTGCAAATTCCCGGGGCCCCTGCCCTAAAATTAGCGCTCTTGTCAGACACCCATTTAGGTATGGGGGTATCCCTCAAACGCTTTGACGAGGCACTGACCCGTATTGAGACGCAAAACCCGGATGCTCTGCTGGTGCTGGGGGATATTTTTGAGTATGGGCCGCACCGTGAAAAATATGCCGCGCGCCTAAGGCAAACGCACACCCCGCTGGGAAGTATCGGGGTGCTGGGTAATCACGAGTATTACGTGGGTTATGGGGATAGCAAACAATTTTTCAAAGAAGCCGGGATTACCCTTTTAGAAAATACGGCCACCACCCTGCCCAACGGGGTACAGGTGGCTGGGCTGAAAGATATTCGCACGGCCGGGGTGTCCGCCGAGCAGGTGGCCCGGCTTTTGGACGGCTTAAACCCCACCCAACCCATTATCCTTTTAAGTCATACCCCCTCCTTAGAAAATACTGCTGCCGCACACGGGGCGGACCTGATGCTTAGCGGGCACACGCACAACGGGCAGTTATGGCCTTTCACCTATTTAGTAAAATGGGCATTTCCGCATATCTATGGACTTTACGAAATTGGTAAAATGAAATTATACGTTACTTCCGGCGTGTTTTATTGGGGGATACCGCTGCGCTTTTTGGCCCCGTCGGAAATTGTAATCATAGAGGTAAATCAATGAAGAAGTGGATTTTGGGGCTCGTGCTGGCTTGTGCGTTGCCCGTGTACGCTACGGTGAATATAGAAGATCTAACCCCGCAGGAACAGTTGGGGCAGACGTTGGTGGCGTTTGTGGATTTAGATAGTGCGGAACTGGTTCGCCCCGCTATTGAGCAAGGGAAGATAGGCGGGGTGCTTATCCAATGGGGCAATTATTCTTTGCGCGAAACAAGACGCCTGGTGGATAAATTGCAAAGTTGGGCAGCTAAAAGCCCACACAAAATCCCGCTTTTAATCTCTATTGATTATGAAGGCGGAACTGTGTATACCCCTGTTACGTTGGGGTTTGATTATTTGCCCACCAACATGTTTTTGGCCGCCAGCCGCGACGAGGAAAAGACGGCTGCCCTGGCCTATTTGGCCGGGCAGGAATTGCGCCGGGCGGGGGTACATATCAATTTCTCGCCGGTGCTGGATGTGAACAGCAACCCGCGCAACCCGATTATCGGCGTGCGGTCTTTTGGGTCGGACCCGAAGATAGTTACTTCCATGGGGTTGGCCCTCATTAACGGTTTTAAGGCAGCCGGCATTGTGCCTATTGTAAAGCACTTCCCGGGGCATGGGGATACGCAAGTAGATTCCCACTATGCGGTACCGGTAGTAGAGACTTCCAAAAAAGAACTCAAACGTGTACATTTAGCTCCGTTTCAAGCGGCTTTTGATGCCGGGGTTCCCGGCGTGATGACCGGGCACGTGCTCTACAAAGCACTGGATAAAAAGGATGTGGCATCTTTTTCTAAACCCATTTTGCAAGATCTTTTGCGGGGGGAAATGGGTTTTAAAGGGCTGGTAGTAACCGATAGTTTGGACATGAAGGGCGCCACGTCGTTCTGCACAATTGCCGGATGTGCCGTGCGCAGTTTGCGGGCCGGGGCCGATATGATTTTGCTGGGGCGTTATATTCGGCCGCTTACCTTGTTTGACCAAATTGATCAAGAAGTCACGGAGCAAAAATTAATGGGCCGGGTGACCAGCGCCGCCCAACGCATTTTGACACTTAAAAAAGAGTTGGGGCTGTTGGATAATTCCCGCACCATCCCGGCGCCTATCGGCCGGGCTTACCGCACCACGTTAGAGGAATTAAGCCAAGAGGCGGTAACTTTAGTGCGCAACCGGGGAAGCTTGCTCCCCGTATCGCCGGAGGGGGAACACCCTTCGCTCTGTGCGATCTTTTTTGCGCCGCCGCGGTTTGCCGATCAGCTGGCGTATTTTGCCAAACCGTTTTACGATTACAATTATAATGTGCGGATGTACAACGCGCCGCTTTCCCCTCAAGCCAAAGATGCAGAGCGTGCTTTTAAATGTGCCAAGGATGCCGATGTGGTAGTGGCAGGCAGTTTGCAATGGGCCGATAGAATTAATTTGGCGCAGAAAAAAACGTTGGACCGGCTTTTTGAATTGCGGCCGGATTTGATTTTAATTTCCACCATGAACCCGTATGACATTGTGCGCTACCCGCAAGCGGACGGCGTATTGGCCACATATGGGCTAAACCGGTTTGCGTTGCAGACGGCGGCTGAAATTATTTTAGGAAGACGTACTGCCTACGGAGTGTTGCCGGTGGATTTGCCGGACCATGGCCCTACTTTGAGCGCCGGGCCGATGCGTACTCATAAACGGCAGGCAGGACCGATATCACGATAATAGCCACAATGACGATATGGAAATGCGTTTTTACGATTGGTAAATCGGCAAACCAATAGCCCCCTAACGTAAATAAGCACACCCACAACGCGGCCCCCACCAGGTTGTAAGAAGCAAATTTGAAATACGTCATTTTGCCGATGCCCGCCACAAACGGGGCAAACGTGCGGATGATGGGAATAAAACGGGCCAAAATAATGGTTTTGCCGCCGTATTTTTCATAAAAAGCATGGGCTTTTAGCAAGTGGTTTTTATTTAAAAAACGGCTGCTTTCCTGCGTGAAAACTTTGGGGCCCAGCCACTTGCCGATTTCATAATTGCAAAAATCCCCCAAGGCGGCCGCTATAAATATAACGGGAACAAAAATCCATAAATTAATGGAGCTGGCTTGATGCGCGGCCAACGCACCGCACGCAAACAGGAGGGAATCCCCCGGCAGAAACGGAGTAATTACTAAACCTGTTTCGCAAAAAATAATGATAAAAATCCCCACGTAAAGCCACGGGCCTGCGCTGGCGGCCCAGGCGTTGAGGTAAACGTCGAGGTGTAAAAAAATATCAATACATTGGCTGATTATTTCCATAAAGAATTATACCTCTACGTTTAAACCGTCTAAACTCATTAGGGCGGTTTCCAATACTAACGCGGGGGATACATTGCGCCCGATACTTTTTTTGTAATCTTCAAATTTAACCAACGCTGTTTGTAAAGAAGTGCGCTGGGATTCGTCCGCCTGGGCCCATTGCGTATGCAGGGCTTGAATAAGAACGTCCAAAACGGCTTGGGCTTCTTTGCGGGCCAGGGCAGCCGTGCGCGACAAACTCCCCGCTACTTGCGCAGGCCCTTGCGGGGTGTTCCATTGGCCCTCTTCCAACAGTTCCAATGCTTGTGCGGCTTGCAGGGCCCCCGTAATGCTTCCACCCGAAAATTGTGCGCAACGTGCCGGGTCGGCTACGTCGGCTTGTGTAGCTTGCAAAATTTGTGCCACCTGTGCGGAGGCAAGGGGGGCGAACCCGATGGGTTGACAACGCGATAAAATGGTGGGGAGCATGGCCGCGCGCTTGGTAGTAAGCAAAATCCATACGGTTTTGGCGGGCGGTTCTTCTATAAATTTAAGCAGTGCATTGGCTGCGGCCGCTTGCATCGTTTGGGCGTGGTCAATGATAAATACTTTCCAGCCCGTTGAGGCGGCTTTTTGTTGGGATTTGGCCGTAACTTGGCGGATAGTATCCACGCTTAGGTGTTGCTGCTTTTCCACTTCTTTTTCTAAGTCATCTTCAGTGGCGTCTTGTTTTAAACAAAGGCGGGCTTGATACACAAAATCTACTAAAGTCACGTCCGGATGAGTGCCTTTTTCAATGGCTTGGCAGCTGGGGCACGCGCCGCACGAATCCCCGGTTTGGCGGGAGAAAAAATCTTCGCAATTTAACGCTTTGGCAAGTTCCAACGCGCTTTTGCGCTTGCCTACGCCGTCTTGCCCATAAAACAAAAGTGCCCCCGGCGCCCGGTTTTGAGCGGCGAGTTTTTGCAAATAAGCCACAGCTTTGGGCTGCCCTAAAATATCATTCCACATTATTCTATAATCTTGTACTTGTGCAACAATTCCACTACCTGCGCGTGAATGGCATCGATGTTAGCATCGGCATCAATGAGGTGGGCGTTAGGGGTGCTTTTGATGAGTTTTAAGTACCCTTGGCGCATTTGTTGGCGGAAGCGTAAATCTTCCTGTTCCAAACGGTCGGAAAATAAATATTCGCCGCGTTGGGTGAAGTATTTATCCGACATTAAAAACACGAGGGTCAAATCCGGCGTGAGCCCTAAAGTGGCAATTTGATTAAGCGTATCAATCATTTTTAAATCAATGCCGCGCCCATAACCTTGATAGGCCGCCGTGGACATAGTATAGCGCTCACACACGACGATTTTCCCTTCCTCTAAAGCGGGAAGAATTTTTTCTTGCGTGTGTTGTGCGCGGGAGGCCTCGTACAAAAATAATTCGGCCATGGGGCGTACATCCAGCCCCGGCTGCAATACAATTTGACGAATTTGTTCAGCCGTGGGGGTTCCGCCCGGCTCACGCGTGAGGACCACATCCTTCCCGTGGGTTAACAGCGCGTTGACTAACATCTTGGCCTGCGTGGATTTGCCGCACCGGTCCGGCCCTTCTAATACAATAAATTTTCCTTTCACTAATTAATTCCTTCTTGAGAGGTTACAATCTCTAACTGTGGTTTTTTGCCGTGCGTCCAGGCGGATTCTTCCACCAGGGCCAACAGCGGGGCTAATTTGCCTTGAGCATCTAAGATAAAATCAATTACTTCCCGGTAAGCACCGTCCCCCCCGTTGCGTTGGGTAACAAAGTGGGCGTGATCTTTCACTACGTCCAAGGCGTTGGGTACAGTGGCGGCCAGGCCTACTTCGTTAAGGAGGGGAATGTCGGTAATATCGTCGCCGATATAGCATACTTCTTCGGGCTTGAGATTTTCTTTTTCCAAAATGTCGTTAAGCGGGCCGATTTTGGTTAAAAAACCTTGATACATATATTTAAAACCTAGGTTTTTAGCCCGTTCCACCGTGGTGGGGTGGCGCCGCCCGGTAATAATCCCGCAAATAATTCCCGCGCTGCGGCAAAGCATAACGGCTACCCCGTCTTGCGTGTTGAAGGATTTAATTTCTTCAATCCGGCCGTCAGGGGCTACAAAAAAATTCACTTTTCCGTCGGTTAAAATGCCGTCTACATCGGTTAAAATGGCTTTGATGCGCGTGGCGCGTTCTTTTGCGTTTTGCATAATTGCTCCTAAATTATTATACCAAAATTGGGCCGGATAACAAGTTGGCTAGCCCAGCAGTTCCTCCGCGTCCGCGGGGACCTGCAGCAACGAATTATAAATTTTAAAAGCATGTTCGCGGATAAACGAATCGGGCTGTTTGATTTGCGGAACCATACACGTGCGCATGCCTGCCCGAATGGCCGCCGTGGCCCCGGCTGCGGAATCCTCAAAGACCAGGCATTGGGCCGGATCGGCTTGCAAAAGGGCGGCACTTTTGAGGTAAATTTCCGGGTCCGGCTTGAGGCGGGTGACATCTTCGCACGTAGTGATGGATGCAAAATAACGGCGCAGGCCGGTTTTGTCCAAATAAAATTCAGCCCATTTGCGAATGTTTGACGAACATAACCCCACTTTTAAACGCCGCCGGTAAAAAAGTTCCACGGCTTCTTGCGCGCCGGGCATTAAGGGGACGTCTCCCCCGGATTGCAGATAATGTTCCACCAATTGATAGGTGCGCCGTTCCAGGCGGGTAGTATCGGTGCCGGGGCCAAAGTACCGAAGCATAAATTTGTTGGCTTCTTCGCGCGGGATGCCCACACATTGGGCAAAAAGTTCAAAGGGGAACGTAAGCCCCATTTCGGCCGCGGCTTTTTGGTAACATTCAAAATAAATGAGCTCTGTATTAAATAAGAGCCCGTCCATATCAAATAACACACACGTAATCATAGGGCAGACACCAAAACAGGTTCTTCCTGCGGTAGGGAAATTTCTTCTAACCCCAGGGGTTTGGCCGTGTTAAGCGGGTACGTTAGATAGCGGTCCAAAAACCGGTGAACGACGCTGTTGCATTTGGAAAGAGAAAGCAAATCTTGCGGGTCTTCAAATACCAGGTTGGAGAATTTATCCTCGTGCATGCGCTGCCAAAACACAGACGGAATTTGCAGGACCGGATGATCTAACCCAAAGCCCGCCAGGGTCATCAGCCGCAACGTGAACGCGGCCGAAAATGCCGGCGTGGGGGCGGCGTATTCCAGCTCGGTCAGCGCGGTGGTCAGAAGTTCAAATTTTTCCACGCTGGGCTGATGCAAAGGCGTCAAACGCATAAAAAGTTCACAACAATGCAGCGCCAGCGAAGTGCGTTTGAAATCCCGGTGAATGGCAGGAAAAACGCTGTGAATTTTGCCCCCGGTAACTGTACCGATCACGCCCCCGCGTTTGACGTAAAAACGAAATTCCGCCAAGGTGAGCGGTTCGGCCAGGGCTTTAAGTTTGCCCGTGGCACGCGCTACCCCCGGCACCCGCGCGTTGATGCGCCCGTGCGTTTGCGTGTAGAGGCAGACCAGGCGGTCGGCCTCGCGGAAATCCTGCCGGTAGAGCAGGACGGCACTGTCGGTAAAAATCATACACATATAGTAGCAAATTTGCAGGGGGAACGACACTAAATCGGAGCGTGTTGTGTAAAAAGGGGACAAATTTCCCACTAGACATTTGTTTTTTGTATAATAAAGCTAATTCATTTTACATAGAGGATTTTACTTTTTATGGCCAAACGATTTACCGAAAATGCGCAAAAAATTATTTTGATCGCGCAGGAAGAAGCCAAACGCTTAAATCACGATTACGTCGGTACGGAACACATCTTGCTGGGGCTGTGCGCGATTGAAGGCACCGTATCTAACAAAATTTTAACCACGTTAGGGGTAAGTTTCCGCAAAGTACGTTTAGAAATTGAGAAGATGGTGGGGATCGGCGATACCATTATGCTTTTGGGCGAAATCCCGTTTACGCCGCGCGCCAAAAAAGTGTTGGAAATGTCGGTAGAAGAATCCCAGATTTTAAATTCGGAATATATTGGTACAGAACATATTTTATTGGGGCTGATCCGTGAAGAAGAAGGCATGGCCGGGAAAATTCTTTCCAACTTGGGGCTGAGCTTGACCTTGGTGCGCGAAACGGTGCTTACCTTTATTGGCGACGGGCAAGCTAACGACGAAGAAAAAATTGCTCCGGCCCCGCGCGAGCCCGAAGAAGAAAATTTTACACCCCGGCGCGAAGTAAACAGCGTTTCTAAAAAAAGCAAGACCCCTACGCTCGATGAATTCTCACGCGATTTGACAGCCTTGGCTTTGAAAAACCAGTTAGACCCCGTTATCGGGCGCGATGACGAAATTGAACGTTTGGTGCAAATTTTGGCCCGGCGCAACAAAAACAACCCGGTGCTCATCGGTGAACCGGGCGTGGGGAAGACCGCTATTGTGGAAGGGCTGGCCCAAAAAATGGCGAAAGGTGAAATTTCCGACGTGTTAGCCGACAAACGCCTCTTGGCCCTGGACATGGGCGCTATTGTGGCGGGGACGAAATTTCGCGGTGAATTTGAACAACGCCTCAAAAACATCATTGATGAATTGGCCGCTGCCAAAAACGCCATTGTATTTATTGACGAATTGCACACCATTATCGGCGCCGGCGGGGCGGAAGGATCGATCGACGCTTCCAACATGTTAAAGCCCGCCCTGGCCCGCGGCGAAGTGCAGTGCATCGGCGCTACTACGTTTGACGAGTACCGCAAATATATTGAGGCAGATACCGCTTTGGAACGGCGCTTTCAGCCCGTTGTGGCGGACCCGCCGGACGTGGACCAAACCATTACCATTTTGAAAGGGCTTCGCTCTAAATATGAAGAACATCACGGGGTAAAATATACCGACGGAGCCGTAAAAGCCGCTGCCACCATTGCCGACCGCTATATTACCGACCGTGTATTGCCCGATAAAGCCCTGGATCTGTTTGACGAGGCCGGTGCCCGCGCGCGGCTTAAAAATGCTATTTTACCGCCCGAAGTAAAGCAAAAACAAGCCGAACTCAACCAAACCATTGCCGAAAAAGACGAGCTCATGGCCCGCAAAGATTTTGAGAAAGCGGCCGCGCTTAAGGAAACCGAAGCCCGCTTGCGCGAGTACATTGACCACCTTAAAAAACAATGGCAGGAAAAAAATACCAAGCATACCCCCAAAGTAACTGAAGAGGATATTGCGTTGGTGGCCTCTAAGTGGACGGGCATCCCCGTTACGCGCATGACACAGAGTGAAACCGATAAAATTTTACACATGGAAAAACACCTGCACGAGCGTATTATCGGCCAAGAAGATGCGGTGAAAGCTGTTTCGCAAGCCATCCGGCGCAACCGCACCGGGCTTGGCAACCCGCACCGGCCCATTGGCGGATTTTTATTCTTGGGCCCCACCGGGGTCGGGAAAACTGAACTGGCCAAAAGTTTGGCCACGTTCCTCTTTGGAGACGAGGAGGCCATGATCCGGTTGGATATGTCGGAATATATGGAAAAGTTTGCCGTGTCGCGCCTTATTGGGGCGCCGCCCGGCTATGTGGGTTATGAAGAAGGCGGCCAATTAACCGAAGCCGTACGCCGCCGCCCCTATAGTGTGGTAGTGTTGGATGAGTTGGAAAAAGCCCACCCGGATATTTACAACATCCTTTTGCAAGTATTAGATGAGGGAGCGTTGAGCGATAATTTGGGCCATAAAGTAAGTTTTAAAAACTGCGTAATTATTATGACTTCCAACGTAGGCGCACGCGAAATTACCAACAAGGGCAATTCCCTTGGGTTTACCGCGCAGCAAAGTGCCGATGACGAATATAAGGATATGCGCCAAAATGTGATGGACGAAGTGAAAAAGACCTTCAACCCCGAATTTATCAACCGCATTGATGAAATTGTGGTGTTCCATTCGCTTACCAAAGAAAACATCAGCGCTATTTTGGAAGTGGCCCTTAAAAAAGTAGATGCGAAACTGGCAGACCGCCAACTGACTTTAAAATTGACGACGCCGGCCAAAGAGCATCTGTTGGACAAAGGATTTGATGCTAAATTTGGCGCGCGCCCGCTGTTGCGCACGATTCAGCGCGAACTGGAAGACCCGTTGGCAGAATATATTCTAACCAGCCGCGTGAAAGCCGGTGCCAAAATACAAGCTGATTTCGACAAAGATGCCGGGAAGTTGACATTTAGTACTACGGCAGCAGGAAAAAGAAAAGCCGTACTTATTTAGGAGGAATTTTTATGGACGCAAATAAACAAAAAGCACTTGATTTGGCCTTGGGCCAAATTGAAAAAGCATTTGGTAAAGAGGCCATTTGTAAATTGGGTGGGGGAAGTGTTGCAAAAGTGGAAGCAATCCCCACGGGGGCTCTTTCTTTGGATTTAGCATTAGGTGTGGGCGGGCTTCCGCGCGGACGTGTAATTGAAATTTACGGCCCCGAAGCCGGCGGTAAAACCACGCTTTCCCTCCACGTGGCGGCACAAACCCAAAAAATGGGCGGCACGGTGGCGTTTATTGATGCCGAACACGCCCTGGACCCTGTTTACGCCCAGCACTTGGGTGTAAATGTGGATGAGCTGCTGGTCTCTCAACCCGATTCGGGCGAACAGGCCCTGGAAATTGCCGAAAAGTTGGTGCGCTCG
The DNA here is from genome assembly GCA_045593185.1 of Elusimicrobiaceae bacterium. Taxonomy (GTDB): domain Bacteria; phylum Elusimicrobiota; class Elusimicrobia; order Elusimicrobiales; family Elusimicrobiaceae; genus Avelusimicrobium. Next base: position 76,841 of record JAZNWD010000028.1, read on the forward strand.
GGCGCGATTGATTTAATTATCATTGACTCCGTAGCCGCCCTGGTTCCGCAAGCCGAAATTGAAGGCGAAATGGGCGATGCGCACGTCGGTCTGCAAGCGCGCTTGATGAGCCAGGCCTTGCGCAAACTAACCAGCATTTTGAACAAAACCAAAACCAGCATTATTTTCATTAACCAGCTGCGCCAAAAAATCGGCGTGATGTTTGGCAACCCGGAGACGACCCCCGGCGGCTTGGCTTTGAAATTTTATGCTTCGGTGCGTATTGATGTGCGGCGTATTGAAAACCTGAAAAAAGGCGACGAAGTGATTGGTACCCGCGTGCGCGCCAAAGTTACCAAAAATAAAGTGGCGCCGCCGTACCGCCAGGCCGAATTTACCATGATTTTAGGCCAAGGGATTTCGCGCGAAGCGTGCATTATTGACAAAGGCGTCGAGGCCGGGCTTATTGAAAAGAGCGGAAGTTGGTTTATCTATGGCGACGAAAAACTGGGCCAAGGTGCCGAAAACGCCCGCCAGTATTTGAAAGACAACCCCGAATTGGCCGACGAAATTGAAGATAAGTTGTATGTGAAATATTTAGGCATTCACTACAACGGCAAGAAGGCCGAAACGGTGAAAGAAGAACCCAAAAAAGTAAAAGTCAAATAAGGGCTTTTGAATACAAGAGGCCTCCGCTTGGCGGGGGCCTTTTTTTGCTCGTCAAATTTGCTAAAATATAGTACACGAGGAGTTCCTATGCGCAAATTATTATTCGTTTTTATTGGTTTGTTGACGGCAATAAGCGGGCATGCCTATCAAAGCGGGGAGTTTTCCGTCGGCTTGGCAGGGGTATATTCCCCACTGGAATTGGGAACTGCCTGGGGCGAAATTTATGTGGATGATACCACCGTGCCCACTCACCACGATGCTAAACTGGGTAAGCCCGGCATCGGCGGCGAATTGCAAGCGCTTTATTTCGTTAGCCCGCGGGTGGGGTTGGGGCTGAGTTTCCAGGAACAATATTTTGCTAAGGATTTATCCAGCGGCTGGTATTTGCATAACCACACAAATATGCAAAACTATATGGCCGTGGGACACGTGTTTTTAAACCCGCAAAGCCCGTGGAAAGTATACGCGGCTTTAGGGGCCGGTTTGGCTCACACGCGCTTTACGATGGATTTTACTTCGCGCGGCGGCGGCAATGAAAAATTTGATTACACCGGGTTTGCTTATTACGCCGGAGTGGGGCTTGAAAAAGAGATTTCTTCGCGCCTAAGCGTAGGGGTGGAAGCCCGCTATAACGGGCAAAAATTCCACGATAGCCATGACCGTGCCGACGGGCATCATGTAACGGTTCACCCGAAAGCAAATTTTATGTCGGTTTTGGTGCGGCTGATTTACCGGATCTAAGCATAGAGCCGTTCCCTGATTTAGAGGTTATTTATGGACAAAAAATATTATATTACAACTCCCATTTATTATGTAAATTCTGTACCGCATTTGGGCCACGCGTATACCACCATTGCGTGTGATATTTTAGCCCGCTACAAACGCAGCCAAGGGGTGGATGTGCGCTTTTTGACCGGAACCGATGAACACGGTGCCAATATTGAAAAATCCGCCGCCGCAAAAGGGGTTTGCCCCAAAGCATGGGCGGATGAAGTGTCGGCCAAATACCGCGCCCTTTGGAAAACGCTCAACATTTCTTATGATGCTTTTATCCGCACCACCGACCCCGCACACGAAGCGGTGGTACAAGCTATTTTTGAAAAACTGCTCAAAAGCGGGGATATTTATTTGGGGTCTTACTCGGGCAAGTATTGCACGTCGTGTGAACAATATTATGATGAAAGCGAAATGGGCGAAAATTGCACCTGCCCCGTACATAAAAAACCGCTGAGCGAAGTGCACGAAGAAACGTATTTCTTCAAACTTTCCCGCTACGAAAAACCCCTCTTAAAATATTACCAAGAACACCCGGAATTTTTGGTTCCCAAGTACCGCGCTAACGAGATTATCAATTTTGTCAAAGGCGGGTTGCGCGATTTGTCCGTTACGCGCACCAAAGTTAAATGGGGCGTGCCCGTGCTAAGCAACCCGGCCCACACTATTTATGTGTGGTTTGACGCGCTGATTAACTATATTTCTGCCGCCGGCGCCGGGAAATTTTTGGACCCGCAGTACCCCGCTTTGCACGACGAAAAATTGGCCCTGATTAAAGCCGCGGATTTTGCCGAGCTTTGGCCGGCTGATTTGCATTTGGTGGGCAAGGAGATTTTCCGCTTTCACACGGTAATTTGGCCCGCAGTGCTGATGGCCCTGGGGTTGCCGCTACCACAAAAAGTGTTTGCGCACGGTTGGTGGACCGTGGAAGGGGAAAAAATGTCCAAAACGCTGGGCAACGTGATTGACCCGGCCGAGTTGGGTGCCAAGTACGGCGTGGATGCCGTGCGCGCGTTCTTGTTCCGGGAAGTGCCGTTCGGACAGGATGGCGATTTTTCTATGACCAGTTTTAAAAACCGCTATAACGCCGATTTGGCTAACAACCTGGGCAATTTGCTGTCCCGCACGCTTAACATGATGGCCAAAATTACGCCCGAGCTGCCCCAACATGCCGATGTGCCCATGGAAACGGTGGAAAAAACGCAGAAGACCGAGGCGGAAATTGCCCGCGCTTACGACGAGCTGGCCTTTGATAAAGTGCTGGAGTTGATTTATGGTTACTCGGCCGATTTGAACAAAAAAGTAGCCGATACCAAGCCGTGGGAACTTATCAAAACCGACGAAAATAAAGCGTTGGATATTCTTAACGAGCTGATAGTGTGCCAACGGTATGTAGCTAAGTGGATTACGCCTTTTATGCCCACGATCGGGGCCGAGATGCAACGGCGTTTGGCACCGGGGCCTATTCAAAAGTACGACCCGCTTTTCCCGCGCATTGCGGCCTAATGGATTACAACCGGTTGTAACCCCCTTTTGCTGACAGGGCTGGCCTATCTTTTCGGGTAGGCCCAAAGTAGGCCTTGTTTTTTTGGCGAATTTCCATTATACTATTAAAGACGTAGAGGAGGCGATTATGAACAAAGGATTCACGTTAATAGAGTTGTTGGTAGTAGTGTTAATTATCGGTATTTTGGCGGCGGTAGCGTTGCCACAATATCAGAAAGCGGTGATGAAAAGCCGGTTAAATGCACAGTGGCCGCTTTTAAAGTCTATAGCAAATGCCCTGCAAGTTTGTGAAGCGCAAAAGGGGGATATGTGCGACTTGGACGAGTTGGATATTGATGTACCACCCGCACCGGCTATAGGAAGTAGTTCTTGCGTGTGGTCACGCGTGGTTGAAAGTGATATTAGTTTGGAGTGTGGCGGAAGTGGGGTGGAATTCTCGCTAGGGGTGCAACCGACTGCGGACCCGGAATGTGCAGAGCACGACGACCCTATTTGTCTAAAACGGTATGGTAGGTTTTGCCAAGACAATGACGGCGAATTTTGTGAAAAATATTTCGGCCCCATGAGTGTCACCGTTGGTGAGGGAGCCGGAGTAACCACCTATTTCTTGGATCAAAAAGACAGTTGAAAGTAAGAGCCAATTAAAACCCCCTGGGAAACCGGGGGTTTTTATTGGGAAACGGTTTGCAAAAACGAAGAAACTTTTTTAAACGCACGCCCCCGGTGGGAAACGGCGTTTTTTTCGTCAGCAGAAAGCTCGGCAAAGCATTTGTCCAGTTCGTCCACTACAAAAATGGGATCGTAGCCAAAGCCGTTGGTGCCGTGATAATCTTGCGCAATATGCCCCGGGCAGACGCCTTCAAAAAGTTGATATTTTCCGTCCGGCCAAGCCAAACAAGCCACCGTGATAAACCGCGCGGTGCGTTTTGCTGCGGGCACGCCGGAAAGTTCACGCAACAGTTTTTGATTGTTGGCGGTAGCGTCGCACGCGTCGCCGGCGTAGCGGGCGGTGTGAACTCCGGGGGCCCCGTGCAAAAAATCCACTTCCAGGCCCGTATCGTCCGACAGGGTCAACAGGCCGCTTTGTTTGGCTCCGTAAACCGCTTTTAGGATAGCATTTTGCGCTAACGTGGTGCCGGTTTCTTCGGGCAATTGCAAAGAAAAATCACGCAGATTTTTGTACGTAATTTTCCGGCCGTCACTCAAAGCGGCGGGCAACACGCGGCTTAGCTCGCTAAGTTTGTGCGCATTGCCCGTAGCGATTAAAATTTCCATTTAACGTTCTGCCGGATGTAGCCGGGCCTGCACAGTGGGCCGATTTTGCGGCAGCTTGGAGACTTCGTCTAGCATCATCAGGGCCACTACGTACGAGCGGAACATATCTTCTTCGCTAAGCCACTCGGTAAAGTTGTGCGGATTGTTTTGCCCGGTAAAAATGGTATAGGCCCCCACTAAGCCCTTGGTAACAAACATAGAGGCAGTAGTGCCTGCGCGCTCTTCTAAGAAACGCGGGGTGACCCCGGCGCGTGCAAAGGCGCGTTGCACGACTTGGCGGGCTTGCGGGTGAATGTGCTCGGCCACGTTTTGATATTGTTTGAAAACTTGGCGTTCGATTTTTACGCCATATTTTTTGGCAATAGCATCGGCTTGGTTTTGGGCGTAGGTTTTCCAATTTTCAATGTCTTGTTGTTTGAAAGAGCGAAGGCGGAAATCCAACTCGGCCAGGTTGGTTTTGCCGTTTGCCATATTCATGTGGTGCAACTCGGCGTAGCCCTGGTCCCCGTCGCTATTATTGGGGAGCCATTCATCTTTGGCGCAGGCGGCGCCCAATTCGCAAGCGGGTTTCCAAGCGTTTTTATAGCCGTTGTGAGCCGCATGGGATTGATGCCCGTTGACCCCTTGCACCTGATAAATTACTTTTTCCGCGTTGAAATTACCGACGACCACTTCCCCGTCAAATCCGCCGTCAAAGTCAAAGGCGATATCCGGGCGGTAGGGGGTTTCGTCAATATAATCGGCGCTGCGGCCTACATCTTCGTTAGGGGTAATGACAAATTGCAGCGGGCCGTGTTTAATTTGCGGATGTTCGGCCAACGTTTGCAGTAAGGTAACCATAACCGAGACGCCGGCTTTATCGTCGGCCGAGAGCATGGTGGTACCGTCGGACGTGACAACCGTTTTACCAACCATTTGTTTTAAATACGGATCTGAATTAAAGTCAATCACGTGCCCGTTTTTAAGCACAATGGGTTGGCCGTCGTACTTTTCAATGACTTGGGCTTTGATGTTCTGGCCGTTAATGTCGGGCGTGGTATCGTAATGGCAGCTAAAACCCAGCACGGGGCTTGGCTGGTTCATGTTAGAAGGAATTTCTACATAAATGTAGTAGTGCGGGGTAAGCAGGGTTTGAAAACCGAACTTTTCAATTTCCGCAAATAATTTGTTGGCGGTTTGAATTTGTTCGGGCGTGATGTCCACGTCGTCGCTACTTTGGCTGTTGTAAGTGGTATAGGTTAAAAAGCGTTTAAGTAGCGTAGGACGGTAAGAAGCAGCCACGGGCGGAACGCTTTGTGCAAACAGCGCACTGCTTACCAACAGGGCAGCTATCAGGGCTAAGGTTTTTTTCATAAAGTCCTCCAATATAAGTTTATAGTTTATTGTAATAATATTTTAAAATTAAGTGCAAGGGAATTTAGACCCAATTTTGTGTAGGCCTTTAGGCCTGGAATAAAGCGGGACTTATTGGCCAAGAAAGTGAGAACAGCGTGCGTGGAAGATTCCGTATCAAGTACGGAATGACGCTTTATATAACAACGGCAAATGCCGTGCGTGGAAGATTTGTCTAAGGGGTCATCCCCGAAAGCTTCTATCGGGGATCCCCACCTTGTTTACCGCGCAAAGTGGTGGAGATTCCCAATTACGGCCTTTGGGAATGACGGATGTTTTGCCTAATTGCAAAGGCCGTTTTTTGACTGGGGGGTTGTTTCGTTTTTTTTTGTTACACTAATTTTATGCTGGACATTAAAACACAAGGAGAATGTATGAAAAATGCAGTACGAGACCGTTTCATTATAAAGAAAGTCATCCTGAACTTGATTCAGGATCTTCAACGCTTGTCGTTGTTTGTAAACAGCATACGTGGAAGATTCCAAATCAAGTTTGGAATGACACCTTTGTTTAATAACGGCGGTTTTACCCTAATTGAATTATTAGT
>JAZNWD010000030.1:0-157298 GCA_045593185.1 Elusimicrobiaceae bacterium
GCGGGCTACTAACTCGTGCGAGCATTGCCCAAGTCCATAGGCTAAAGCGGGGCCTAAGCCACCGTTTTTAGCCAAAGGGAAGAGTTTGATTTGAGGATATTTTGCGGAAAATTCATCCAAAACGGCCTGTAGAGCAGCCGGAATAGGGCCGTCTATAACGGTCACAATTTCATTTGGTTTTATAGTGTTAGATAAAACACTATCCAAGGCCTGACGCACCCAGGCGGGGCGGTCCTTGGCATAAACGGACATTAGTAAGGAAAAAGCGAGTTGCATAAGCGTGATGTAGTATTCCTTGATTAAATTATATCATTTTTAGGGTGTCCAAAAAAAGGTATAATATATGGGAGTATTTCAGAGGACCCTATCATGCTTACTCATACATTTCACTGGTTGGTTACCGGTGGAGCCGGGTTTATCGGTTCCCATACTGTTAAGGAATTGGTACGTCTTGGGCAGAAAGTAACCGTGTTGGATAACCTATCCGGCGGGAAACTGGAAAATTTAGCCCCTGTAAATGCACAAATTAACTTTATAAAAGGTGATGTTTGTGATTATAATGCCTTACTGGATGCCTGTAACGGGGTGGATTACGTATTGCATTTGGCTGCGTTAACATCGGTGGCCGAATCGATGGATAAACCTCGGGAAACGGCCCAAATCAATGTACAAGGCACCGCCAATATTCTGGAAGCTGCCAAACAATGTGGTGTAAAACGCGTGGTATTTTCATCTTCGGCGGCTATATATAATACTAACCGCCAGCAAGATATCCCCAGCAATTGCCAATCCCCGTATGCGTGGAGCAAACAGGCAAGCGAAAATTTGTGTCAACTCTATACAAGAGTTTTTGGTTTGGAAACAGTGGTATTACGCTATTTCAATGTATTTGGTATGGGGCAAGACGCCGACCGCGCGCATGCCGCTGTAATTGCCAAGTTTGTGCAAATGGCGCAAGAAAATAAACCGCTGGAAATTGACTGGGACGGCCTGCAAAGCCGCGACTTTGTTAACGTCAAGGACGTAGTACAAGCCAATTTACTGGCTATGACTAAAGGGGTCCCGGGAGAAATTTACGATGTAGCCAGCGGGCATACTTGCACTTTATTGGAATTAGTCGATACCCTTGAAAAAGTATCGGGCCAAAAGTTGAAACAGGTAAGCCGCCCCAAACGTCCGGGGGACGTACATCAATCCTCGGCAGATATTAGCAAAATCAAGGAACTTGGGTATACTCCCACGGTCTGTTTAGAAGAAGGGTTACGTCAACTATGGCTTGCAACCAAGACGAAGAACAAAGTAACGGTATAGGAGCAGATAAATGACCAGTCGTGCATTTTTGTTGTTGGATGCTGTGGTTTTCTTCCTAATTACATGGGGAACGCTGTTCCTGCGTCATGGCGGACTGACTTGGCCTCAATTTAGAGATCAACTTTATGTCTATTTTCCTATTTTTGCGTTGGCCACATTTGTATTGTGGTTATTTTCTTTTTATGATGTAAAACTATTACGCAAACAAGTAATTGCCTATAAACGTTTAATTATTGCCTGGCTCATAACGCTGTTGGGGTCTGCCAGTGTTATTTACTTTGCCGTACTTCTGCCTTTTCATATTCCCACCCCACGGCGTATTTTAATTGTTATTTTGCTACTCTATTTTGCTTATATTTATATTCTGCGGCGCAATTATTTTAAATTGGATTTTGCTAAACGCAACGTGCTGATTTTTGGCACCAGCCCCACAATTACTGAACTTGTAAAAGGAATGCGCACAAGCCGCGGATACCGCATTAAGGAATATGACCATACTCCGCAGGATAATAAAAAATATAATTTAAAAAATCTTGATCTTGTAATCGTTGGCAGCAAATTGTTCCATGACAATCCGCAGGCCTGGGATACCATTACCCGTAAATTCATTGCCAAAGGGGCCTGTGTAGATACGGATTTTAATGCATATGAGCAAGTGTTTCAGCGCGTTTCTCGTGAAAGCGTAGAGGATAACATGTGGTTACTGCGCGGCATTGGTAACCGCCATGAAAATAGCATGTATCATATGCTAAAAAATGCATTTGATTTAACAGTTGCCGTACTGATGTTACCTCTGTTACTTCCGCTGGGCTGTTTGATTTGGATCCTGGTGCGCATGGTGGACAAGTGCGACCCCATTTTCAAACAAAAACGCGTGGGATATTTTGGACAGGAATTTACAATCTATAAGTTCCGCACCATTACTCCCAAAACCCAAGAAAGTGAGAAAGAAACGTTGACCAAAACGGGCTCATTTTTACGACGTTTTCGTCTAGATGAGATCCCGCAAATTATTAACGTATTAAAAGGGGATATTTCGCTTGTAGGTCCGCGCCCTTTATGGGTGGGCGAATATACAATTTTGAATGAGCACATCCCTCACCATCATATTCGCAGTATTGCCAAGCCGGGTATTACGGGATGGGCACAATTGAATTTTAAGGCCCCCCCTAATTATAAAACCAAAAACGGGAATAAACAACTAGCCGAACAAGCTGCATTTGAAGGGGCCTTCACCCGTTTTGCTTATGACGTATGGTACATTAAAAATCATTCCATATCGCTTGATCTTGAAATTCTGGTTAAAACAGGGCTTAGAATGTTCATCAAAGATTCACATGTATCTGCGTAATTTAATAATCCTTTTATGTCTGCTTGTTTCACCCCCTCTACTTGGAGCGGAATTCCCCCTTTGTCTGTATGGCGTAAACAATCCTAAGGATTTAAAACTGATCCAAGAAGCCGGCTTTTCATGCATCCAAACTTATCAGAAGGACCCGGACAAACTGGAAGCGTTGGCCAAAGAAGCCAAAAAACTGGGATTAAAAGCTGTTTTTTATCCCAACAAGATATTGGATACCCCTTATGAACAAAAGGCGCAAAAATGGCCAATTTTGGCGTGGTATTTAGTAGACGAACCCGACATACACAAGAACTGGACCCGAGAAAGAGTAAAGGAAGCCAACTTGACTACTAAAAAGGCTTTTCCGCTGCATTCTACAACGTTAGTCATTAGTCAGGGAAAGCTATCCGTTCCTTACTATGATTTAACAGACAACATTATGGTGGATTGGTACCCTGTCCCACATCTTTTGTTGACTTCCTTTGGCGATAACGTCCGTTTTACTCTAGAAGGGCTGGAACAAACACACGCAACCCATCATCCGCTTTGGGGCGTGGTTCAAATTTTTGATTGGAAAAATTTCAAACAATATCGCCCGGACAATGACCGCATTGGACGTTTCCCAACTGCAGAAGAAATTCGCTTTATGTCTTACGATGGTATTTTAAATGGTGCCACGGGGCTATTTTATTTTACGTTTAACCACTTGGGCAAACCTTTACCCCAAAGCGCACCCGAATATTGGGAACGAGTGACCCGAACAACCCGAAAACTTGCAAAATTTAAGAAAATATTGGAAAAAGGCCTTGTTGTAGAAAATCCCATCACAGTAGACAATCCGCTAGCCCTAAAAACTTGGCGGTACAAGCGAAATCTCTACGTAATTTTACTGAACCGATCGGACACGCCCCAACCCGTTCCGGCTGATCTATTAGACAAGGGATATAAGCCCCTATATCAAACCCAAAAATCAACTTATATTTCCCCCTATGACGTATGGGTACTTCAAAAGAAATTAGCCTAAAAAAATATCCTCCGAGATCTTCGGAGGATATTAAAATCATTAAACTACTTACTTAACGCGGGGCAGAAGTACTAAGTACTTGCTCCGTTTCAACAACGTCCCAACCTGCCTGTTCATAAGCAGCACTCGGGACTTCCGATTCAGCCACAAAAGCAGGAATCCAGTTCCCGTCTTCGTCCGTGAGAGGAGCTTGCGATTCTTGTTTGGCTGGCTTTTTTTGTTCCTTTTGCAAAGGCAACGTATTCGTTAAAACAGCCGCTCTGCCTTCTACACGGATGCGCAGCGAATCCAACGTAGGCCCCGCAGGGATACGAATATCTTTGGCAGTTACCGCAGCCCCTTGGGAAAGTTCAGCCGTGCGGCCGTTCGGATCAGTCACTAAAACACCATTCCCGGTATGAACCATGATGATACCTGCTTGCGGAACATAGGAAACAGTTGCCGGTCCATTGGAAGAGATAGATCCGTCCCCCACACGAACACCATTCAAATCCGAACCGCGCACAACTATGGAACCATTATCATCCTGTCCCAAAACAACTGCTTGGCCGGCCGGCACAAATATCTCAACCCCTGCATAGTTGAGAGTAGTGTCCTGAGTCGATTTGATAACACGGGGAGCCGCTTTCTGAGTTGCAGCAGAAACAAAAGTAGCCCCAGCAAACACCAACCCTACCACTAATGTAACTATCTTTTTCATAATTTTTAATCTCCCAGTACCCAACAACTACGATTCAAATTATAAACGCGGAGCAGAGGAACTTAACGTTTCTTCTACATCCCGTTCGGCCTGTTCATAAGCTGCGCTGGTAGTAGCAGTTTCCGCTACAAAACCCGGAATTGTGGTTAATCCCAACTCTTCTGCAGCTTCGGCGGCATCTTGCTTAGCTTCTTCTTGCAGAGCAACTATTTCGTTGGAGTTATTGCGAGCGTCCAATATGTCAACAGCTCCATTTTTGTAAACTTTTGCAACTCTTCCTTTGGGATCGGTTACAGTCATAGAATCTCCCGCATTGAGGAAAACAATATGGTCAGAAGGGCGATAAGACATTACAGTGTAACCTTCCGCAGAAATAGAAGTCTTTTCAATTTGAAAATTCTCTAAATCTTTACCACGAATAACAATAGAACCATTATCCCGGCGACCAATCAAAACAGTTTGGCCTTGCGGAACAGTAAGATTCACTCCTTCGTACTTGGTAGTAGACTGCCCTTGCACGATTACTGAGCGAACAAACTTTTTCTTAACAGGAGCAGCTACGGCAAATGTAGTGCCCAAACACGATACAGCTAATAATACAGCTATTACTTTTTTCATTACAGAACTCCTCATCTTGTTACATTAACGTAAATTACTACAAATCCCACAAACTAACGACGAATTTGTATCTGGTTTATACTGATCGGAGAGGGAGGGATTCGAACCCTCGATACGGGAATTAACCCGTATAACGGTTTAGCAAACCGCCGCTTTCGGCCTCTCAGCCACCTCTCCAAGCACAACACTTATTATAGCAGATTTTAAAAACTCTTCTCAAGCCCTTTTTTCAAAGGCGTAAATTGCTGTCCGGTTAACGTTCGCCATTTTTGGCTAGAACATATCCAATGCCCCGCAATAGCTGCCTCGGCTACTTTATCATAATTGAGTGCGGGTTGTGTATGTGTAATTTTGGCACACAATTCATATATCCAGGCAGCCCCCCGCATCAACCAAGTAGGGGCTTTGGGCATAAACGGTTTTTTAACATGCATGGCTTGTGCCATTTCCGTAATAAAATAATCCCATGTGTACATGTCAGGTTCGGCCACAAAATAAATTTCGCGTTGCGTATCCGAACGGGTGTACGCTTGATAAAGTGCTTCTACCAAATCTTCTACATATACAAAACTAAAATATCCGTTGCCCGATGTATTTACCATCAGTCCGCGGCGCACCCAAGCCGCTATTTTAGATACGCCCGAATCATTTTTTCCATACACAATGGGTGGACGAATGATGGTATATTTAATACGTTGGTTTAGTTGGGAGATTTCTTTTTCCCCCAGGAGTTTTGTGCGTCCATAATCCGAAACAGGGGCCGGTTCTTGCGATTCCAACCGAGGAGATTGAGGATCTTTTGCATAACCGCTGGCGGCCAAGCTCGACACATGTACCAACGTTTTAACGGAATCTGTTTGATTAGCAGCGGCCACCAAATTTCTCACAGCAATAACATTCCCTTTTTCAAAATCTTTATACTTAAAACCGAATAACGTACCCGCCAAACTATAAATTCCTTCGCATCCTTCCAAAGCTTTGGCTAACCAATCCGTACAGTTATAATCTACTTGAACCAGGGTAATATCCGGGTTGGCGGGCTGATTTTTAGGAATGTGCCGCGTAAAAATGCGCACCCGATATCCGCAGCGCAACAATTTTGTACTAAGCGCTTTCCCGATAAACCCATTACCCCCGGTAATGGCTACCAGCGGTTTCATTGATTGTCGGCTCCTTCGATCATAGCGTTTACTCGGTTTATTGCCTTTTTAGAAATACTGTTAGGCGTTTTGGGAGCGGAAGAATCCGTCTTGTCGCGCAAGCCAGGTTGATTTACAAAATTTTTCTCGCTGCGGGCATTACGTCTATCAAAAGCAAAATTAAATGTCAATTGGTTAATGCCTTGCTTAATATCCGCCCCCGTTGGAAATTGACCATGTTTAATTTTATTGATGATAGAAACTTTGTCTTCTTGCGGAAAATACCACAACAAAGAAGCCATAATCCCCACCAAAAGCAATATATTTAAGAAGCGGTTTACTCCGTCATAACGATACAGTCCAAACAAACTCCCAACAATGGACATAATCAAAATAACCCCTGTCCATACCAACATAATGGATCCCACGAAAGGCCAACCTGCCGTGCCAAAATTGGGATATAAGATCATTACCAGCAACACACACAGCGCCAGCATAAAGAAACGTTGAACACCTGTCATATTTTATTTCTCCTGTTTGAACTCCACGCTTACGGTAAGTTCATCTTTTTCGTAATACATAGGCAGGGGCGCAAATGGCCCTGCGTTAATAACCGCCGACGAAGCGGCAAAATCGAACGTATCATCGTTGGACGAACGTTCCACCTTCAAATCTTTAATTTTTCCGTCCCGCGCAATCGCAAAGGACACCAGCGCAGAAAGTTCACTCCCTGCCGGGCGGCGCTTTTCCCATTCAATCCATAGGGAATTTCGTACTTGCGAAATGTACCATGGGTACGGGAAATTGGCAAAATCGGTAGTAATGTTTCCCCCGTTAAATTCCCCCTCTTGGCTAGCCGGTTGGGCGGGTTCATCATCATCCAACACACTAGGGGCCTGTAAAGGGGCTGTGGCAACGGGTTTTTTCTTTTCTTGTTTTTTAGCGGAAATTTCCGTCTTTGAAACGTATGCTTTTTTTGCGGGTACAGCAGGTTCCGGCTTGGCGATGGCCTCTTGCGCTGGGGTAGGAGCCGCAACTGTTGTTTTTTTAGAAACAGCAGGTGCGGTAACCGCCTGTACTTTCCCGGTACCAATAAAATCAATGGTATAGGTGGCGCTTGGCTTATTTGCCCCTGGCGCCAAAAGCAAGATCACACACAATGCGGCTAATGCATGTAGCCCGCTCGAATATACAAAATACCAGTTCATTAGTTCTTAGCCAGCACCCCAATCCCTAGTCTAGCTGCTCCTAATTTTTTGGCAATATCAAACACATCAACCACTTGCTGAATAGGCACGTTTTTATCGGCTTCTACCAAGATGGTTTTTTTGTTTGCCTTACCTAAACGTAAAATAAGTTCCCGTTCCAAATTTTGCATACTTACCGCTTTGTTAAGCACGGTAATCGTACCATTTTTTTGGATTTCAATCCGAATTACATCCTCATCTTCTTGCGTATTAATCGCGTTGGACTTGGGCAAATCCACCGTAAGTTGCATTTGCACCAAAAGCGGACTCATTACCATAAAAATAATCAACAAAATCAACGTGATGTCAATGAAAGGCACCATGTTAATATCAGCCATAAAACGGCGTTGTCTTCTTCTGGCCATAATTAAAATTTATCCGCGTAAATAAAATCTTGGGCAAAGCTGTCTAATTCCTCGGAAAAATACAAAGTTTTAGACAGGAAATAGTTATAAGCAATTACAGCCGGGATAGCCACAAACAATCCGGCAGCCGTATTTACTAATGCTTCGGCAATACCTGCTGCTACTACAGAGGCTCCCCCCGCCGCTTGCGTGGTAGAAGCCAAATCTTTAAATGCGTGCATGACCCCGATAACCGTACCAAATAACCCGATAAACGGGGTAATGCTTCCTAACGTACCTAAAATAGATAAACGCTTTTGTAGGCGAGAAAGTTCAAAATCAATAATCCCTTGTGCAATTTTTTCCAAATCTGCCTGATTGCGTTTACGTTCTTTACACAAGCGGGAAATAAGCACCCCGGCCGGCGTATTTTTTACCGCATCTTTGCGGCAGGCCTCTTCCATCTTAGTATAACTACCGGAGGGAAGTTGCTGACGGCAATAGGTAATCAAACGGCGCGAATAATTTATAGCGCGTCGAATACGGAAATACCGTTCTAAAATAACAGAGACAGAATAAACCGAAAGCAAAATTAAAATAATTAAAATCGGGCCTCCGGCAGCTAATAATTCGCGAACATTTGTCATGCTTGTAAAGTCCATATTTTCTCCTTAACCTTTTCTTACAAAAATAATGCAAATCTGTATGATAATATTTGCCAACAACCCGGCTGTTACATCATCAAACACAATACCAAAAGCATTTTCCAGTTTATCAAACGTTTTTACCGGCCCTAATTTAACCGTATCAAACAAGCGGAACAACACAAACGCGGCTAATAAATACGGCCATGTATGCGGCAAAAATGCCATAGCGGTAATATACCCGGCCATCTCGTCGATCACAATCTTCGGGTTATCATGCCCGGTATACCCTCTAAATTGTACTTTTTTGCAAACCCACACGGCAAGTATCCAAAAAAGAAGCATTACCACCAAATACAAAATTTGGTCTATCGGGAATAAAATAACCAAAAGCACGCCCCACAAAGTCCCCAAAAAACCGGCGCCCGTGTTCTTTTTAAATTTAGTGAGTTTAGAAGGCAGATAGCTGATAAACAACCCCGTAGCCAATGCCCTATAAATTACTTGCATGGCAAACTCCACGATTTTTTCAGCAAATCCCAATTATTACGTAAATAAGAAATAGCACTCACCCACGTAATTACGGCGGCGATTGCGGTCACCGTATAAGGGAATTTGATTAATGTAATAAAAAGCATCCAACAAAACCGTTGGGCCGGGCCATGTAACAATTGGCCCAGGTGCATAATTAAAATTACAAAGAAAATGACCCCAATAGCAGACATTTGCACCACAGTTTTAAACTTTCCCCAGCGTTCCGCGGCCATTACTTTGCCGTCCAAAGCGGCAATAGCGCGCAAGTTGGAAACCATTAACTCGCGCAACAAAATCAAAAATACAGCCCAAATAGGAACGTTTAAAGGTTTAATGGCTACAAACGCAAAGAAAGCTGCTATGACGAGAATTTTATCCACAAACGGATCCACAATGGCCCCAAAAGAAGTGATGGTATTGGTTTGGCGTGCAATTTTTCCGTCCACCCAATCGGTACTGGCGGCTATGATAAAAATGCCGATAGCAACAAATCGCGCCCACCAAAAAGGGAGCAAAATAAAGAAAAACATCACCAACGATAATCCCGCACGAATCAGCGTAATTTTATTAGCTAACGTCATCATTTAAAAAGGCCTCCTTGGCGAAATATATCAAAGGGTAACGGTTCATTTTTTTGTGTGTTAAGTAAGTGGGCCTCCGTCACCATAAGATCCGATACAATTTTAATATTGGTAGGAAAATAATCTGTTTCGGACAAAGTTAAATACAGCACATATTCTCCCCCTTCCTTAGGAGTCAGTTTTAACACATTTTCTTTCTCTAAAACCACGTTGTGTTTGTCCAATAATGCGGTATAATTCCCGAAGTCAAACAACGCTTGATTGGGCTGCCCTTGTTGCCATTCGGCCCAAGCAAGGGTAGTAATTTCGTGCCCTTGACCGTCCAAAATTAGGATTTGTTGTTTATCCGTAATGGCAGATTGTTCCGTTTTTCCATCTGTATTAGTAGTATCCAAACGCAATAGATTTTTGGCTTTATCATAATACAAAATGCCTTGTGATTTGCTAATGGGCACACCGTCATATTCGCTGGTTTGTGTAAAGTCCGTTTTCAAAAATTTCAATTTTTTATCCCAATTTTTCACTTGAATAATTACCTCATTGGGATAGAGAGTTTTGGTTTGTTTGACGGCAGGTGCAGGGGTTGACTTAACTGCTTCTTGGGCGGGCTGTGGCTGGGGTTGCGGCGTTTTTTCTTCTGGTGCAGGCGTCACTTGCGGCACGGGCAAAATTTCGGATGCTTTCTGCTCTTGCGAAGTTTTTTGTGCAGGAACTTCGGCAGGTTCTTGTTTGGATGAACACGCCGCGCCCAAACAACACACAGCCAAAACAACAAAAATTTTATTTATAAACGGTTTCATATTCGGGTTCTTTATAGTCCTTTTCGTAAGGGGGTTCTTTCATTTCTTCAATGGCCGCGTCAATCAAATCGTAGTGGATTTCCCAGCGGTTGGATCCCTCGGGCTTGGTGATAAAACCACGCATTTCCAGTACACTTAAAATATTGGTAGCCCGTGCGGAAGACCCAAAGTGTGCCTTGAGTAAATCCTGCGATACGCGCCGGCGCTCTTTAATAAGCTCCAGCGCCTGCAAAATTTCTTCGGGTTTGGTACCCAACCCATCTTGCGGGCGCATTCCGGGTTGTTGTTCTTGCACAATTTGCACCGGGTAATCGGGGCCGCCCTGGGCACGCAAAAAGTCCGCAACCGCTTTGATCTCATCCGGCGACACATAGGCCCCTTGGATACGCAGAGGCGTTTGTGTGGAAGAATCCAAAAGCAGCATATCGCCACGGCCTAATAAGTTCTCTGCACCGACGGAATCCAAAATTACTTTAGAATCAATCCCACTGGCCACTTGCAAAGCAATGCGCGAAGGCATATTGGCCTTGATAATCCCGGTGACTACTTTTACCGATGGACGCTGTGTACATAAAATTAGGTGAATGCCCATGGCGCGGCCCATCTGCGCCAGACGCTGCACGGAATCTTCGATAGAGGCCTTGGTTTGCAGCATTAAGTCAGCCATTTCGTCAATAATCACAAACACGTAAAACATTTTTTCTTCATTATTTTCACGGGCCCATTCGTTATATCCTTCAATGTTTTTGACCTTAACGGATTGGCACATATCCAAACGTTTTTCCATCACTTTTACCAACATCTGCAAGGATTTAGCCGCATCATTGGGTTTGGTAATAATATCCGCATCGTCGCACGAAGTTTTAGGATCATATAAATACGGAATGCCTTCATAAAGCGTAAGTTCCACGCGTTTGGGGTCAATCATCAAAAATTTAACTTCGTCGGGTTTGTGCTTGAACAAAAGCGACATGATAATGGTATGCAAACAAATAGATTTACCACTGTTGGTAGCCCCGGCAATTAAAATATGGGGCCATTTCTCGGCCACGGTGGCGGCGGGGTCCCCATTGGCGTGGCGCCCAAGCGCAATAGGCAACACGGCTTTAGAATTGGCATAAACCGGGGATTGTAAAATTTCCTTCATGGTTACCATGACGGATTTATCATTAGGAATTTCAAACCCCACCGTGCTTTTGCCCGGGATTGGGGCCTGAACACGAATCGAACGTGCCTGCATACTGGCCTGGATATCCTGCGTGAGTGCGGTAATAGAAGACATTTTAACCCCGGCATCTGGCTGAATTTCATAACGGGTTACTACCGGCCCCGGCGAAACACCTGTTACGTGGGCACCAATTTCAAAACTTTTGAGCGTATCTTCCAAACGCTTCGTAGCTTTGGCAATTTCGTTATCGGACGGACCGACCAGGCCGTTACCCGCGGGATCATTAAGCAAATTCAAAGAAGGCAGTTCAAATGTTTCGGGATCAAATTTCTTAACTTCATTGGTGAGTTTTTCTTCTTTTTCTTGCGCTGCTTTGGCCGCCTTGGTTGCTTTTTTGGAAGCAGGTTCTTGCATGGTAGGAACTTCCGTAATGGGTTCAGCTACCGGGCGACGAATCTCCGGTTGCGCCGGGCGGCGGATTTCAGGCAAATCGTGTACTTCTTCCGCCACGGGACGATTTTCAGCTGCTTCGGCTTTTTCCTTAATTTCTTGTTTTCCTTCGGCTACTTTTTGTTTTAATTCCGCACGCGATTCCATCCAGCCATTAAAGTCATTGCGAATCAGCTCCGCAGTTTTGGTAATCACCGTACGCCACGGAATTGCCACTAACATGTGCAGCCCTACCAATACAAACGCAAGCGAGAACAAAGTCGCCCCAGCACTTCCCACAACACCTTTGAGTGTAAAAAACAACCACTCCCCCACTTTCCCGCCGGAAATATGGGCCCCGGTAAAAATTTGTTGCAAGCAGGTACAAATACTGGAAATACTGGATAGGGTAATGGATGTTCCCAACAGGAAGAACAAAAAGGAAGCACTTTTGTTGCGGATGGTTTGCACCAACCAGTACATCAAAAACAGCGGGAGCAGCGCGGCACTGGCACCCAAGAGTTGCCCTAATTCCCGTGCAATAGAACCTCCCAATTTACCGCTGGACGCGTGGAACCACAAAATGGCACACAACCACACGCACAAAGTGCCCACTAAAATATAGAGCATGGTGCGCAACCAAGCCCGGCTGGAACCGGCCGCTTGTTTTTTCTTGGATTTCTTGTGTGTGTAGTAATAGCGCGGCATATAAGTTATTTTACATTTTTTGCTGATGTTTGTGAAAGAAATTCCTATTTAAAAAATACAATTTCACTATTAACAAAATTCCCCCATATGAATAACGGGGGAATATTTGGAACAAAGAGCAAATAATCTTTAATGCACAGCAAATGGATTGGCTGCTTCGGCCGCTTGTTTTTCAACGGCTTCAACGCCCCAAGTTACGTGGTAATCAATTCCATCGGCTTCCAGGGTGATTTTCTTTTGCGCCATCAACTGCCCTAACGCCAAATACAACACAGAGCTGGACAGCCGGAACATTACCTTTAACTGCCACGAGGTGGCCTTGTGGTTGGCCGCCAAATACTGCGTCATTTGCTGCACGGCTTCTTGAATATTATCTTGCAATGGATTCATACTTACACCCGTTCAATGGCAAAAAGCGCATCGCCTTGTTTAACCGGCTTGCCGTTTTCTACCAGTACCTTTTTAATTACGCACGGGAAATCGGCGCGGACTTCATTAAATACCTTCATCGCTTCAATCAAGCAAATTACGTCCCCTTTGGCTACTTGGGCCCCTTCTTTTACAAAGGGCGGAGCACTGGGGGTAGACCCGCGGAAGAAAATCCCCGTCAGGGCCGATTTCATTACTTCTTTGTATTGTTCTTGCGCAACTGCGTAAGCGGAGGATCCGGCAACCGTACTTCCCCCCACATTCACAGGCACCGGAACCATCGCCGGTTTGGCCTTTACTAAGCGCAAGTAAAGCCCTTTTTGGTCATACTCAATGGTATCCAAATTGTTATCCTGCATAAATTTGTAGAGTTGTTTTACATCCTTTAAAATTGAAGATTCTTTGACGGCCTTTTTGGTAGGTTTAACGGCTTTGGCCGAAGTCTTTTTAGCAGTTGTTTTTTTCATAAGTCCCTCTTTTAAACTACGTACCTTTATTCTACATTATTTTGAGCAGTTTGAGAATTCCCCCCACTAAAAAGCATCCTGTTTTGCTCTAAAGTTTGGGCGATTTCTTCTAAGCATTGAGACAAATCACGCGTAAGCGTATAGCGCAAGTCGCTACCAAATTGCTGGGAATATACAGGGCCGGTAACCGGCAGGAACAACGTTTTCCCCTTATTTTCCACCCGTTGAGTAACGGCAGCAGCGTCGCTCATTTCCACCCGGTTTTGACGGGAAGCAAACATAGAAAACACAAGCTTGCCGGTAGGCACATCATAAATTGAAATGGCTACGCGGGTTTCCAACAAAGGCGGCTGCCCGCCAAACCATTGGATGCTTTCTAAGCTATCGGTTTTTCCATTAGAAACGGTATAATTAAGCTCAGCACGATAGTTATAATTAGTGGCGTATTTAGATGGATTCACTTCCACCTGTTCAAACAACGTGGCCAACGCATCAGCCGTTGCCACTAAAGAGCCGTCCGCCAAATCTATTTTATAGGAATGGACGGAATTGGATGAGTGATAATCTTTGAGTACAAATTGTTTTTGGGCTATTTTATCGGAAGCGACCAACACAGATGCCGCAATTCTATCCTCCGCCAGGGGCCCGGCAAAAATATCCCGGGGGATCCGATTGTGATAAGCACACGCTTGGATTAGCATCAAGCAAAACAGGCCACAAAATAGGCGTATGATCGTACTCATACGCCTATTATACCAAATTCGGTTTGAGGTCGTTACGGCTGTTGTTTTAGCGATTGAAGGATTTGCCGTTCCCGCAACCGGAAAGCAGCTTTTAACGGCCCTTCTTCGGATAAATAAACCTGCAAATCCACATAAAAGGGCACATGCGAATACCACATCGCTTTATAACTACCATACCGCACCACTGCATCTTTGTTCACGTGAATCCCATCCGGTTTTTGGACGAAAAATCTTTTATCTGTGGCAATAAATGCATCTTCCAAGGCAAGTAATTCCTCTTCTAGTTTTTCTGTGGGCCGAGCCGGGTTAGCACGTTTTAATTCTTCTTTAAACCGCGGGAACACATCCAGCAGCGCATCTTTAAAGGACACTAAACGTATCGCTTCTATCGGGCGCGTTTGGGCCTGCACAATAGTAGACAAAGAAACTGCTTGACGCGAACTGGAAGCCACCGCCCTGTTCACCTGATTGGCCAGCCCTGGCATTTGCCCCAATGTACGGCCGGTAATATTTTCAATGTTAGAAAGTTGAGAGAACCTCGTTGTTTCGGGCGTGTATTTTTTTACTTTAAGAACTTGTGGTAAACGCACTTTCGGAGGTCTAACCACCCTTTTGTTGGCTTTTTTTATAGCAGACAATTTAGCTTTCCCTTTCTTGGGGAAACGCTGGGCAACACTTGGGCAAGCCAACGTGCCGATAAAGCATACAGCTACTAACAACTTCATCATACAAGTAATTTGGTTTCTCATATATATATTCTACTAAGCTTTTCTATATCGGCGCAAGAACCCAAAAGGCCCAGCGGCCTGTGGGGCCTTTAAGCCCCTTGAATTAACAATTTTACATTCCGTTGCGACGGCCGTATTTATTGACCAAATCCATGACGGCTTTGTACTCAGGGAAGTCCTTGTCCCAGTTTTGTAACGCATGATTTAATTTGTGTCCCAACTTTAATTCTTCGGCTAAAGCGGCGGCTTGTGCATCCCCTTGGGCGGCTTTGGCACGCAGTTCTTTCAAGGTAAAAAGGGAACCGTTTATCTGAATAACATGTCTTGGCATTGTGCCATTCTTTTCTGCCCACTGGGTGAGTTCATCCACAATGTTCTGATGTTTATCATATTTCTCTATTAAATCCATAACGGCTTTGTACTCGGGCGAGTTCTTGTCCCAGCTTTGCAATGCATGGCTTAATTTCTTGCCCAACTCTAATTCTTCAGCTAAAGCGGCGGCTTCTTTGTCCCCTTGGGCAGCTTGGGCGCGCAGTTCCTCTAGGGTAAATTCGTGGCCGTTTTTCTCAATACCCTTCCTTGGCAACTCACCGTGTTCTTCTGCCCACTTAGTGAGTTCTGCCACCGTTTCACTGGGAGTATTGAGTCTGCCATACCTTTCTTTTAACTCCACCCCTATCTGATAAACCGGGGAATCCGACCCCAATTTATTCAATAGATTGTTCAACCTCTTTCCCACTTCTAATTCTCTGGCCCAGGCAGCGGCCTCTGCGTCCCCTTGCGCGGCACGTTCTTTGAGATCCTTTAAAGCAATTTTTTTCCCGTTTTCCCAGATACTAGATCTTGCTACAGCATCATGTGCAAACGCAAAACCTTGGTTAGTTCTTATGGCAAAAAAGTCTCCCGAAGTAAAACCTTTTATTCCCTTCCCGCCCATGAGTTGTTTGATTTGTGCCGGGGTAAATTTTACGCCGCTTCGTTCCAAAAGCGTAAAGAAACGGGCCTCGTAATCCCACTCTGCCGGGTTGCGTATACCCAGGGTACCATCCGCTTGCTGTACAAAAATCCATTCATCCGTTTGGACGATTAAATCGGCAATTAAATCCAATTGCTCCGGCGTAAACATAGTCGCAAATTCCATCCGCCACGTTGGGTAGAGTTGATCCAAAGAATTTGTTGGTGCGGAAACAGCCGGGGATTTTGCCTCTGCCGTAAGCGGATTGCTTGGGCTTTGTTCTGCAACAACACGGCCCTGCACCGGTGATGTGGCGGGCTGTTGCGCCGGACGATGTGTTTCTTGCGGGGCAGCGTTGCGGATTTGATTTCCCATTTCGGCTTCAACGCGTGCTTGCACTTGCGCTTGCAACTCGGCCTGTGTGGGTACGCTTGAACCCGTGGTTTCTTGCCCCGTTTGGGCGCCTATGGTTTGAAAATGAACTACTTGTGGTGCCACGTGGGTGTTGGCGTGCGTTGCCGTGGAAACAGCTGACGACGCTGACGCATTGTGCCCAGCTTGTGCGGCACGGGTTAAGTTACGCCCGGAAACGAGGCGGGTGCGGCGTAGTTTACCAAACCTGCTCTTACGTTCCACGGAGTGTTCAATATTAGCTCTCTTTTTAATTTTTTTGGGTGGGCGTCTTTGCCCCCAAACTGGCGATAATCCAGCAAAAATCAATACACTGCTTAGTACAACACACAAACTTTGTTTTAGTTTACACATAATTTTCCTTCTCACTGATATAAGACGATATTCCCACTTTGCAATCTTCTTAGTGCCATGCGGGCATCTTCCGATAAATACTGACCAAAAGCTTGCAAATAGTTTTTAGAAACTAGCCGTGTCCATTGCAACTGATTAGAAGCATCCACCTCTGTCAGGCCTCTCACATCCATCTCTCTAGTAAGGTTAATAGACATGGGCACTTTGGCATTAAAATCAACCGGGTGTTCATAGTGTGCATGCAAGAAACCGCGTTCGAATTTATCTCCATTCATGGCAAAGTTATTCCCGTTTTTGCGTATACCAAACTCGTGCAAGCCCATTCTGATGTTATATCCGGCCTGCGGGCGCAAATCCGAAACACTTCTTATTTTACCGGGGATCTTAATCTCATACTCCACGTAGAACTTGGCTGGGTCGGGGTATGCTCCCTCCGGCAAATTGCCATCATAGCGGAGTCTAACAAATGCACTAATGTCCGATATTTGCTCAATTTGCAACGTCATATCCAGCTCGCTCATGCGCTGCACCAGGGCTGGGTCCGTTCCCCAATCATACCCCGTCCATTCATCCAATTTTTCTATGATGGTTTCGTTTTGAATATAGCGGCCATCTTTCCAACCGGGGTGAGCCCGTTTCTTTTGGTCTAACAAGTATTTGAGTTGGCTTTGTAACGTCTGCGGGAAATCCGCCGCAAACAACTGCTCTTCCGTCAATTCTAAAGCTTGCGGAATTTCTTCTACGCCGTAGGTTTCTTCCAACTCTACCAGGGTTTGGTATTCTTCAGGGGCAAGACTACTCCACACTTGTTCGGCTTGGTGCAGTTCCTTACTCAGTGTTAGTTCCGGGCTGTTTTGCACAGTTTCTTCCGGCAAGTTTTGAGTGGGTTTATTGGGTAATTCCCCGTGTTCTTTAGCCCATTGTTCAATTTGTTTAACAGTGCGGCCACGCACGCTGTACTCTTTTTGCAGTTTGACCAACGCATTAAATTCTTCGGAGCCATACTCCCAGCGTTGTAATGCATGGTCTAATTTGGTTCCCAACTGTTTTTCTTCGACCAAAGCAGCTGCTTCTTTGTCCCCTTGGGCGGCTTTGGCGCGCAGTTCCTCCAAGGTAACTTTGTGGTCGTTTATCCGAATATGCTGCCTTGGCATTCTGCCGTGCTCTTTGGCCCACGTTGTGATTTCGTCCACAGTTTGCCAATGGGTTTTCTCATACTTCTTTTGTAAATCCACAACGGCTTTATACTCGGGGGATTCTTTGTCCCAGCGGTGTAACGCACGCTCTAATTTTTGTCCCAACTCTAATTCTTCGGCTAAAGCGGCGGCTTTGGCATCCCCTTGGGCGGCTTGGGCACGTAGTTCCTCAATGGTAAATCTATGGCCGTTTTTCCCAATACCCTGCCTTGGCATTCTGCCGTGCTCTTTGGCCCACGTTGTAATTTCATCCACAGTCTGCCAGTGGGTTTCCTCATACTTCTTTATTAAATCTATAACGGCTTTATACTCGGGAGATTCTTTGTCCCAGCTTTGCAATGCATTATGTAATTTGGATCCCAACTTTAATTCTTCGGCTAAAGCGGCGGCTTGTACATCCCCTTGGGCGGCTTTGGCACGCAGTTCCTCCAAGGTAACCAAGCGGTTGTTTATCCGAATGCTCTGCCTTGGCATTTCTCCGTGCTCTTCTGCCCACTTAGTGAGTTCCGCTACCGTTTCACTGGGAGTATTATTTATTCTTCCGTACCTTTCTCTCAACTCTATTCCTATTTGATAAACCGGGGAATCCGACCCCAATTTTTTTAATAGATTACGCAATCTCATTCCTACTTCTCCTTCTCTAGCCCAGGCAGCGGCTTGTGCGTCCCCTTGCGCGGCACGTTCTTTGAGAGTCTTTAAATTAACTGCTTTTCCGTTTTCGGGGATGAGAGTTCTAGCCGTTGCATCATGAGCGAATGCAAAACCCTGGTTAGTTCTTATGGTAAAAAAGTCTCCCAAAGTAAATCCTCTTACTCCACTTCCGCCTGTTAATTGCTTAAGTTGCTTTGGGGTAAATTTTACACCGCTTCGTTCCAAAAGTGTAAAGAAACGGGCCTCGTAATCCCATTCCTCCGGGTTGCGTATGCCCAGGGTACCATCCGCTTCCTGCACAAAAATCCACTCATCCGTCTTGGCTATCAAATCGGCAATTAAATCCAATTGTTCCGGTGTAAACATAGCCGCAAGTTCCATCCGCCACGTTGGGTACAGTTGATCCAAAGAATTTGTTGGGGCGGGAGAAATCTTTTGTATTTGGAGCGGCTCGCCCGGGCCCCCTACTGCCATGTTGTGTTCCACCACCTTCGGTTTTGGCGTTGTGTTTTGAGGCGCGCCGTTCTTTTTCTGAGGGGTTTTAGTGGTTTTTACAGCGGAGCTGCGGATTTGGTTGGCCATATCGGCTTCAATGCGGGCTTGCACTTGCGCTTGCAACTGAGCTTGTGTTGGCGCGTGCCCTGCCACTTGCCCTGTTTTGCTGCCTATCGTTTGAAAATGAGTTACCTGCGGTGCCACGCGTGCGGTGGTGTGGGTTGCCGCGGAAACAGCCGCCTGCCTGGATGCATTGCGCCCGGCTTGTACGGCGCGGCTTGCCGTGTTGCCGGCCACGCGACGGGTGCGGCGCACTTCCCCCAATGTGGCCTTACGTTCAACCCCTGCTTTTTGCTGAACTTTGGCTTTACCTGTGTTGATTTTTTTGGGCTTTGGAGTAACAGCAAAGGCCGGCATCAATCCGGAAAAAATCAATACACTGCTTAATACAACACACAAACTTTGTTTTAGTTTAGACATAGTTTCTCCTATCTATATCCTAAACAACATCCGTGCGTTTTTCCAGGGCCAAAAGGCCTATTGCAAATTAGGTCTTTGTACCCATAAAAAAAGCCCCGCTATAAGCGGGGCCTTTGTCTAGAGATTAACTTCTTTATTTGAGTAGGGCCTTGCGGGAAAGCCGTACTTTGCCGTTATTATCAATTTCAACGCACTTTACTTCAACAATTTCGCCAAGTTTAAGTACGTCTTCCACCTTGTTAATACGGTGTTTAGCAATTTCAGAGATGTGCAATAATCCATCTTTGCCGGGCAAGATTTCCACAAACGCACCAAAGGGTTGAATGGAAACTACTTTACCTTTGTAAATTTTATTTACTTCCGGTTCGGCAGTTAACATTTCAATTTCAGCTTTGGCTTGGGTCAATTTTTCGGCATTAGCAGCTGCAATCGTTACCACGCCGTTTTCTTCGATGTCAATCTTGGTACCGGTAGTTTCGGTAATACGTTTAATGTTTTTACCGCCGGGCCCAATGACAGCCCCAATCTTGTCCACAGAGATTTGCATTTTGTAAATTACAGGTGCATACGGAGACACTTCTTTGCGAGGTTGCGCAATCGTTTTTTCCATATGGTCCATAATGAACATGCGGCCTTCAGTGGCTTGTTTGATGGCTTGGCGCAAAACGTCCAACGGCATACCCGTTTTAAGTTTTACGTCCATTTGGAAGGCCGTAATCCCTTTGCGAGAACCGGTCAATTTAAAGTCCATATCGCCCAGGTGGTCTTCCAAGCCCATAATGTCGGAAAGTACTACAAATTTTCCTTCCCCACTAATGGCACCCATGGCAATACCCGAGCAGGGCGACTTCATCGGCACGCCTGCATCAAACAGGGCTAACGAACCGCCACACACAGAGGCCATGGAAGAAGAACCGTTGGATTCCGTAATGTCCGATACTACACGAATGGTATACGGAAATTCTTCTTCAGACGGAATTAACGGCAGTAACGCACGGCGGGCAAGTTCCCCGTGGCCGATTTCGCGGCGGCCCGGAGAGCGGTCCGGTTTGCATTCCCCCGTAGCAAAACCCGGGAAGTTATAGTGCAACATAAACCGTTCGTAGGAAGTATCTTCCAACCCTTCCACCATTTGTTGGTCATCTTTGGTACCCAAGGTAGCTACAGCCAAAGATTGGGTTTGCCCGCGGGTAAACACGGCAGAACCGTGAGCACGCGGCAAATAACCTACTAACGAGCTAAGCGGGCGGATTTCGGTCGGTTTGCGGCCGTCCACACGCACGCCTTCGTGCAAGACCAAATTGCGGGATTCTTCATACATAATGTTTTCCAACGCAATCCCGGCATAGATGGCAGCATTGTCACCATATTGTTCGGTAAGTTGGTCCGTAAAGGTCTTTTTGAGTTGGGCTACTTGCAAGTCGCGCGTTTGTTTATCGCTAAAAGCGTGCAAGATTTTTTTGGCTTCTTCGCGGAAAGAACCGTTGGCCAAATCTACTACTTCTTGCGGTAATTTTTCTACCACATATTCAAATTTCGGCTTACCGGCCAACTCGCGCAACCGAAGTTGCGCGGCACACATTTTGTCAATTTCCGGTTTGGCCACTTCCATGGCTTTGATGATAGATTCTTCTTCCACTTCCTTTGCGCCACCTTCTACCATCAAAATGCCCTGCGCGGAACCTGCAATGGTCAAGTCCATATCGCATTCAGGCAAAGCTTGTTCTTCTTTGGTAGGGTTGACAATATATTCCCCATTAATGCGACCGATGCGTACAGCAGCTACCGGTTCATTAAACGGAATAGAAGAAATAACCACAGAAGCGGACGAAGCGAGCACGGCTAAAATTTCAGCATCGTTGTTCGGATCGGCCGAAACAACCATCGCCGTTACGTTGGTTTCGCAAGCAAATCCTTCCGGGAAAATCGGGCGCATAGTGCGGTCAATAATACGGGAAGATAAGGTTTCTTTTTTGCTCGGTTTTCCTTCGCGTTTAAAAAAACCCCCCGGGATTTTCCCCGCCGCGTACGTTCTTTCTTTATAGTTGACGGTCAAGGGAGTAAAATCGGAAATCCCCGGTTTTTGTTCTTTGGTGGAAACGGCCGTGGCCAAAATGCGGGTATCCCCCATGCTGGCTACCACAGCCCCATCGGCTTGTTTGGCAATTAAACCGGTTTCCAGTTTAATTGTATCGCGGCCGACAGTTACTTCCACGCTTTGGATGTCAAAGTTATGGTTAAAATTAGGCATGTAGTTTATTTCCTCAATTTAAGTTCTTTGGTTACTACTTGGTATTTTTCAAAGTCCGTGCGTTTCAAATAAGCTAACAGACGTTTGCGTTGACCTACCAATTTGTTGAGGCCCGTTTCGCCTGCAAAGTCTTTCGGATTGGCTTTGAGGTGATTGGAAATGTATTGAATGCGTTCCGTGATAAGCGCAATTTGCACAGCGGCAGAGCCGGTATCGTTAGCGCTAGCTTGGAATTTGCTGATAATGTCTTTTCTGTCTTGATTGGATAATACCATTTTTTTGTACACTTAGAGCTGCAACCTGCCGACCAAGCCGCATTTATCCCAAAAACGACCGAGCCGGAGCGGAGCCCTTCTCCTTTTTAATTTTATACTTAACCTAAAGTACCCCTTAATTATAGCAAATAAAAAGCGCCCTGTGGGGCGCCTTTTAAATGGAACAATAGAAGCTATTTGATTTCGTCTATGCCGTCTACTTCGGCAAACAATTTGCGCCGGACGGATTCTTGGACCTCCCCAGCATCCAATAACGGCGCCGGATTTTCCGCGGGGGCCGGGCCGTATTGGTTTTTTTCCTGTCCCCCCTCTTCTTGAGCCAATACTTGCCAAAAACGCGGGTTCATAACCAAAGAGGAAATGGATTCCCCGTTAGGGATTTTGATGTCCAAATCGTGCCATCGGCGTGCAGCTGCACAGGCAAAGGCCAATATTAAGACCAATTCAAACAATCCACACAACACCCAGCAGGCCGTATCGGAAATAGCTAACCAATCCCGCACAAACATAACGGCCAATTTATTACGCCACAAGCAAATACAAACGCCTGCTAAGGCCAGCACAAAAAACCCACGGTAGATGTCACGGTAGGTGCAACGGCTATCTCGGCCGTCGGTAGTTAAGCAATGGGTAATCCCATACATATTGTGTTTAATAAAGCTTTTCATAAGTAGAATATAACATTTCTTCACTGAATTTGTAAAGGATTACCGGTAAAAAGGGCCTATTTCCCTGCTGGGTCCAAAGTCCCTTGAAAAAACCGCATATCCCCCTTATGCTTAAGATAGAAGAGAATTTAGGAGAGAATAAAATGATGAAACGATATAAACTTGCCGTCTTGAGTGTGTTAACGCTATTAGTACTAAATATGCCTTTGTCCGCCCAAAAACGTGCACGCGTAATTCCCCAGCCCCATGTATTGGAAGAACAATTTGCACACGGAGGCATTGTATGGGAACAATTCGTAGCGAACAACGAGCAAGAATCCGTACGTATTAAAACCATTTCCAATCTGCTCAATCAAATTGCAGCCACGGAAACAAATTTAGATTCTCAATTTAACTTACAACAACAAGCCGGAACCCCTACCTATGAGAATTTGCCAGAAAACGTCAAATACATTTATATCGGTGAACACCATGGCGTAGCAAGCATGCAAGACGAAGTCCAAACCATCTTACATAAAATCCGCCAAAAATATCCTAACAAAAAAATACTTTTAGCTACAGAATTTGTTAGGTTACGTAATTTGTCCAAATCTCCCCTATTGACCGATCCTCAACCCCAGTGGAGAGAATATTTAAGGCCATCTTATGGTTTTATCAAACAAGCTGCTTTTGAACTGAGTATGGACGTACTCGCTCTTGAAGAAGATATATCAGAATTTTCCGTAGAAAAAAATCACATATTAGTTAAAGTAGGGAACCAAATTGTTAAAATTAACCCCGCCCTACCGCAAGTACAAAATTTACTACAACCCTTTGATGCGGGTACGGAAGGCAGTATAGTACGTTGTAAAAAACTCGCTACGCATGCCACACTCCCCTTTGATGAAGCCCTGTACCAAAACTGTTTAGGGCAGGATCACACCTTTAATTTACAACAAGTAATTAAAATTTCCGATTGGGGAACCGATCAACGCACCAAGTATTGGCACACACTCTTGCAAAAATTTCAAGACAATTATGACTTGATCATTGTTTGGGGTGGGGCTGCCCATATTACCGGGGTTCCGTCAACTATTGTAGATTTGATGAATCAGCCGGCAGTTGTAATCACATTTGAACCTATAAATAACAATTTACAAGTCAATAACCAAGACGTACTAGATCTAATGGGGCAGGCCTATAATCAAGCAGGGATGCAATTTACTTATATCAAACCTTCTGCCCAACGCCAAGAGCAGGAGGCACAAGCTTGGGCCAGCTTACCTGCTGTGGACGAAACGGCCCCACACTTTCGACTTAAAACACGCAAGGCCCAAATGGGGGTGGTAGACCCTGCAGTAGAAGGATTACAGCAACGTTTAAACCAAGTAGCAGGGCTAGATTCCCATGCCCAATCTCCCATTCAACAACACTACATTATCTACTTACCCTAAAGACGATTCACTCAAATAGAACTCCCCGGGATTCCAACCCACGGGGAGTTTTTTACTATATAAAAAGGGGCGCCCGCCGGTTGGAGGGGTGGCGGGCGCTTGGGACTCTTTCTTGTAGGAGGTTTGAGTTCACTTATAAGAGGAATAAATCCTTATCTTCTAGCAAGTCTTTAATCCAGGCAAATTCACGTTCGAGGCGGATTTGCTTTATTTTTTGAATCATCTTATTTTCATTATTTTTACCGGACATACGGTCCACCTCCTTTCTTAATATTACCTGCTTACACTTATATAGTAGTGGTTTTTAGGCAAAAAAAACAGGGTCATAAGACCCATTTTTACAAAAAATATGACCTAGTACAAATTAGGACTTTAGACCTATTTTTGCGTATTCTTCCAGTCCATCTTATCCCATATCAACGGGGGCTGGAATTCGTCGGCACGGCTAGAGAGCAAATAATTATTTTCAGCCGGAGCGGAACCGTACACATTGGCAAAAGGGCTACCTTTGTTGCTGCACAAAATAGACCAAGTGTGCGCTTTTTCTCCTTTGAGATCGAAACGTTTATTCAAGTATTTTAGAAGGTGGGCACCGAATAGATAAGATTGCAAAGATTCCCAAGCCCCAAACCCGAAATCATGCCCGCGCCGGATAATAACACAATATAGAGCTGCGCTGGCACAAAGCAGTAATCCTCCCCCCAAAATCAGAGGAACGTACACCCAGGGGCTACGGCTCAAAATAGCCGTTGCCAAGATAATTGCCAACCCCGTAGAACAGCGCAATACTTGCAAAGGGTAATAAACCGATAAAAATTCTTCCCGGCCGATACGTCCACGATATTCCGTAGGATTCCGAAGCACCTCAAAGATAGCCCGGCGCGCATCCGCACTGCTTATAAACCCACAAACAACTAGTAGGAATGCCAAAATCCATATCGTCCATATCACCCAACCCGCTGAATCTTGTTGCGGAGTTTGCATACACTGGGCGGTTTGTTGGCACATTTCCACAAATTTGTTCATGTTTTTATTGTATCAAAATTTGCTACACTACTAGTATATGAGAGATGTACTTGAAAAAGCCACCCGCGCACACACTCTTACTCACACAGAAATAGTTTCCTTGTTAGCGTGTTCAGAACCGCAACTCTTGTTCCAGGCGGCCGACTTTGTGCGCAAAAACTATGTAGGAGACGGCGTCTATCTGCGTGGGCTAATTGAATTTTCAAACTACTGCAAAAATGATTGTTTTTACTGCGGGTTACGGCGTGCCAATACCCAGGCGCAGCGTTATCGTTTAACACCTAAGCAAATCATCGGCATGGCCCAACAAGCAGCGCAATATGGCTATAAAACGGTAGTTTTACAAAGTGGGGAAGACCCTCAATTTGACACGGACACAATGTGCCATATTATCCGTGAAATTAAAAAATACGATTTGGCCCTTACCCTAAGTATTGGTGAAAAATTACGAGAAGAATATGCCGCTTACAAGCAAGCCGGGGCGGACCGCTATCTGCTTCGTATTGAAACTACAGACAAAGCCCTATATGAAAAATTAGACCCCGGCATGAGCTGGGACAACCGCGTGCGGTGTTTGAACGATTTAAAAGAACTAGGGTACGAGGTGGGTTCGGGCTCGTTAGTGGGTTTGCCGGGCCAAACACTGGAAAGTTTAGCCAACGATTTGTTATTTTTTAAACAACTCCCCGTAGACATGGCGGGTATCGGGCCGTTTATCCCCCACCCGCACACTCCACTGGCTGGTGAAAGGACAACCGGACATTTTGAATTGTCTCTTAAAATGATGGCCTTGATGCGCTTGTTGTTGCCGGACATCAATATCCCGGCCACCACCGCGATGGAAACCCTTCACCCGCAAGGCCGGCTTTTGGCCCTTCAGTGCGGGGCCAACGTTGTGATGCCCAACGTAACTCAAGGTGAATTTCGCAAAAAGTATGAACTTTATCCCGGGAAAATTTGCACAGGGGAATCACCCGAACAATGCCGGGGATGTATCCAAGCTAAAATTGAATCAATCGGACGGTTTGTAGCCCCCGGGAAGGGGTTCCACGGTGATTTTTTAAAAAACAAA
Source organism: Elusimicrobiaceae bacterium (assembly GCA_045593185.1). Lineage (GTDB taxonomy): Bacteria > Elusimicrobiota > Elusimicrobia > Elusimicrobiales > Elusimicrobiaceae > Avelusimicrobium. The sequence continues at coordinate 26,224 of JAZNWD010000030.1, forward strand.
TAACTACTCTTCAGATGGGAAATTTTCTTGTGGGTCATACATCGGCAAGTTATAAATAGCATTCACCTTTTCTTGTTCTTGGTCGGAAATATCTCTTTTCCTTTTCGTGTTATATAAACGGCGGGCTAACTGGACTTCTTCCAACTCTGCAGCACTTAAATATCTTTTAGAAGCGATGATTCCCTTATGGTAGATAGTTCCTCGGGGGCGTCTATCGTGATGGTCTGCGATCCACTGATATAGGTTCTCCCAAAAATCTGATACATCCATTTTTGGACGTTGCAGCATTTTTTCAATCATTTGCACTACTTCATTGTAATAACGAGGATCTGCTTGGGCAGTTTTAACAATTCTATAAGCAACACGTGCTAAGCGGACCTCTTTACGCTCGTTCTGAGAAAGGTTGCTTGAAGGGATATATTTGTATTGGCGCATAATCACATTCCGGGGCGGACGTCCGTATTCTTGCAAAAATTGCGTTAACTCCTGCAATATTTGCCGTTGTTCTTTTTGAATCGCATCGGCACGCGTTTCCATGCGAACGTGGGCAACAAATCGTTCCAGCTCAACAAGCTTAGCATCTTGAATGGACGCCTTGCGATTGCGGGCCAAGGTGGATACCATCTGAGAACCCAATTTTGTTTCCTCATATTGTTTCTCCGTCATATCCGCCACTTTCAAACGGATTTTGTCTTTATTGATAGACTCTCGCGGAACTTTGCTATAAGTCTGCACATACTGTGTAACTCGCTCCCCTAACTCTTGGTGTTGAATCCGAAGCGGTTTCTCTCGTATACGGCCATAATGTGGAACCGGGTACGATTCAAACAATTTTTTCATTTCTTCAAATTCGCGAGTTCCACCATACTTTTCCGGATTATAAAGCATGTAATAAACCGAACGTCCCAGCACAATTTCTTCCCGTTGTTTGGGGGTCATCTGCTCATAAGAGAGAACTCTCTTTGGCGGTTTTGTGATATTGGAGCGGGGCCTACGGCCATGATGTTTGATAAACCGGCGCAATTTGGGCAAAGCGGCGGCAGGGCTTTTTATATACGAAACCTTCTTCGCTTGCCTTGCTGCTTTTACAATGGGCCCCGTTTGCCCCCATCCGTTGCAGAAAGACAAACTAATTACACTCAAACAAATAATCCATTTCAAGTATCGCATACTCATATTTTACATTTTACTTATATTTCCCCCACAAGGGCCAAAAGACCTAAACGTTTCTAGGCCCTTGGCTAGGTTTTACTTCCCTTTTAGCCCAAAAATTACTACAATATATAGGAATATTCATGTGCGCCTCTCTACGGGCGTACTAATTTACTCAATAGGGAGAATACCATGGTTAAAAAAACCACCAAAAAAGCTACCGCAAAGAAAGCGGCCGCTAAAAAAACTGCTGTTAAAAAACCAGTTTCTAAAAAAGTTAAAAATACAAAATACGTCTATTCTTTCGGCGCAGGGAAAGCCGAAGGCAATGGAAAGATGAAAGAACTGCTAGGCGGAAAAGGGGCTAACTTAGCCGAAATGTCGGGCCAATTGAAATTGCCGGTTCCTCCTGGGTTTACCATTACCACCGAAGTCTGCACCTACTACTGGAACAACAAAAAAACCTATCCTAAAACTTTAAAAGCCGATGTAGAAGCCAATCTCAAAAAAGTTGAAAAAGAAACTAAGAAAGAGTTCGGCTCTGCCACCAATCCCTTGCTCGTATCCGTACGCTCTGGTGCGCGTGCTTCCATGCCGGGGATGATGGAAACCATTTTAAACATTGGTCTTACCGAAAAAACCATCCCGGGCATGATTGCCAAAACCAACAACCCGCGCTTTGTGTATGATGCTTACCGCCGCCTCATTATGATGTATTCCGACGTTGTAATGGAAAAAGCCGCCGGCATTGAACCCAAAGATGGCGAAGGCATTCGCAAAATTTTAGATGGCATGATGGCCAAGAAAAAGGCGGAACTCAAAGTAAAAGACGATACGCAAATCCCGGCTGAAGAACTTAAAAAACTGTGCGTAGAATTCAAAAAAACCGTCAAAAAAGTGCTGGGAAAAGAATTCCCGGATAACCCGATTGAACAACTTTGGGGCGCTATTGGGGCTGTGTTTGCCTCGTGGAACGGAAAACGCGCTATTGCTTACCGCGCCATTGAAAACATCCCCAACGATTGGGGCACCGCCGTTAACGTTCAAACCATGGTATTTGGAAACATGGGCGACACCAGCGCTACCGGTGTGGCTTTTACCCGCAACCCCGGCAATGGGGATTCCCACTTCTACGGCGAATATTTAATCAACGCCCAAGGGGAAGACGTAGTGGCCGGTATCCGCACTCCGTCCCCGATGAACAAGTGGTCCACCAACGCCCATTCTGCCCACTTGCCCACCTTGGAAAAAGTAATGCCCAAGGTCTACAAACAATTAGACGATATCCAAAAGAAACTGGAAAAGCATTTCCACGACATGTTAGACATTGAATTTACCATTGAGCACGAACGCTTGTGGATGCTCCAGTGCCGCGTGGGCAAACGCAACGGGATTGCCGCCGTACAAATGGCACTCGATATGGTAAAAGAAAAACTTATCACCAAAGAAGAAGCCGTGTTGCGTGTAACCCCCACCCAATTGGGTGAACTGTTACTGCCCGCCATTGATCCGGCTGCCGAAAAGAACGCCAAAGCCATTGCGCAAGGGCTTCCTGCCGGCCCGGGCGGTGCATGCGGTAAAATCGTTTTCAACTCCAATGATGCTATCGCGCTGGCCGAAAAAGGCGTTCCTGCCATTTTAGTGCGCGAAGAAACCAACCCCGAAGACATTGAAGGCATGCGTGCCGCACAAGGTATTTTGACCCAACGCGGCGGAATGACCTCTCACGCGGCGTTAGTAGCCCGCGGTTGGGGTAAATGCTGCATTGTAGGCTGCGGCGAATTGGAAATTGATCTGGCCAAGAAAACTGTTAAAATGGGCGGCAAAACCTTTAAAGAAGGCGACGAGCTGACCCTCAACGGTACCAAAGGGTACGTCTATGCAGGCGCTCTAAAGATGTTAGGTGCCGGCGAAGGCAACAAAAATTTAGCCAACTTCCTGGCTTTGTGCGACAAAGTACGCGTCCTCAAGGTGCGCGCCAATGCCGATACGGAAGACGATGCTAAAAAAGCCCGCAAATTTGGGGCCGAAGGGATTGGACTCTTCCGCATTGAGCACATGTTCTACGGTAAAAATTCCGAAACCCCGCTTTTCATCTTACGCAAGATGATTTTATCGGGCAACGAAGCCGAACGCAAAGCCGCGGTGGAAGAATTATTCCCGCACATGAAAAAAGAAATCAAAGCCACCATGAAAGCCATGGCCGGCTATGGTGTAACCGTGCGTTTAATGGATCCGCCACTTCATGAATTTGTGCCGACCTTGCCAAACAAACAGCAAGAATTGGCCAAGGCATTGAATATTTCCATGGATACATTCAAAGAACGCGCTGCCGGTTTGCACGAAGTGAACCCGATGATGGGACACCGTGGGATCCGCTTGGGTGTAACGTACCCCGAAATTACTCAAATGCAAGCCCGCGCGATTTTTGAATCTGCCGCCGAGCTCATTAAAGAAGGCATCAAAGCCGAACCGGAAGTGATGATCCCGCTTACCTGCGATAAGAACGAAATCATCTCTCAGAAAAAGCTCATCCGCGCTGCGTATGACGAAGTAGTAGCCAAAACCAAAGTGAAAAAGCTGCACTTCTCCGTAGGCACCATGATTGAAATCCCGCGTGCGGCCATTTTAGCCGCAGACGTTGCTACCGAAGCCGATTTCTTCTCCTTCGGCACCAACGACCTTACGCAAATGACGTTTGGTTTCTCGCGCGATGATATTGGTGCGTTCTTGCCCGAATACCTCAAACAAGGTATCTTGGAGCACGACCCGTTCCAAACGCTGGACCAAACCGGCGTAGGCCGTTTGATTCAACACGCCGTAATTGAAAGCCGCGAAGTCAAACCGACCTTGAAAATCGGTATCTGCGGCGAACACGGCGGCGACCCGGAGAGCGTGGAATTCTGCCACCGCGAAGGGTTCACCTACGTTTCTTGCTCGGCCTTCCGCGTGCCGATAGCGCGCCTCGCCGCTGCGCAAGCCGCCGCCAAAGACGTCCTAGCCAAAAAGAAACGCAAATAGTGTTTGTTAAGAAGTAACTTTAAACCCACCCGCGAGGGTGGGTTTTTAATTGTTATTCTGAACTTGGCGAAGGTGTTTACAACCTCCCTCTATATTTACTAAAATATCAATATGAAGGCTTTTCCGATTATTGTTTCGTCCCCTTCCGGGGCCGGTAAAACCACCATAGTGGACGCGGTTCTCAAAAAAAATAAAACCGTCGCGCGCGTAGTTACGGCTACCACCCGTGCCCCGCGCAAAGGCGAAAAGAACGGTAAAGATTACCACTTTTGGACGATCAAACAATTTGAACAAGCCATCAAAAAACACCAAATGTTGGAGTGGGCCCAAGTGCATACGCACTACTACGGCATCCCTAAAAAATCCGTAGATGACCTGCTCAAAAAAGGCATCTGCCCCATTTTGGTGATTGACGTACAAGGCGCACGCACCGTTAAAATGCAGTATCCGCAGGCGGCGATGGTATTTATCGTTCCCCCCTCGCTTAAAGAGCTTAAAAAGCGTATTTTGGGCCGCGACGATAACACACAAGACATTGAAATCCGCCTGGAAACCGCCAAGAAGGAAATGAAAGAGCTGGATAAATATGACTACGCCTTGTTAAATGACGACTTGCAAGAGGCCATTACCCGCATGGCAGGAATCATTGCTGCAGAGCAAGCCCGGGTCAGCCGGCAAGATAAAAAAATAAAACTTTTAAAATAGTTGTAAGGAGCCAATATGTCCGCAAAAAACGACCAAGAATTAGCTGCAAAATTAACCGACTTTGACGGAGACCGATACGACGTTGTCGTACTCGCCTCGATGTATGCCAAAGAACTCAAAAAGAAACCGGAGTTCAAAAATAGACCTACCGCTGCGGTAATCAAAGAAGCGTTGGATGCTATCTTGTCTAAACGTATCAGCAGAGAAGAAATTTTAAATATCAGCACCACCAACTACGCTGCTGAGCAAAAAGCTGCCGAAGAAGCTCGCTTAGAAGCTGAACGCAAAGCCAAAGAACCCATGAAACTGTAATTATGGGACATCCGGTACGGGACCTGGCACGCGAACTTAAGCGCTTTTTAGCCGCCCAAGATGAAGACGAATTCTTACTGACGGCTGCACACCCACGTGCAGCCGCTGTTGCACCTGGGGCCCGCTCGAAAACCGTGCCTGGATCGTTGCCCCCCATGGCACAAGATTCCACGCTGGAAGTGGATTTCCCGCGTGCAGCAACCCCGCAAACAGTTTCCCCCCGCCAAGAGGACATTTCCATGAAAAAAGCCGACAAAACTCGTGCATTAGATGAATTAGCACAAGTGATCAAATCGTGTACGCGCTGCCCGTTAGGGGCCACGCGCTTAAACGCCGTCCCCGGGGAAGGCAACGTCAATACAGATGTAATGTTCGTAGGCGAAGGCCCCGGCTTTGATGAAGACCGTCAAGGCCGTCCGTTCGTCGGCCGTGCGGGGCAGCTGTTAGATAAAATGATCCTTGCCATGGGGCTCTCGCGCGAACAAGTGTTTATTGCCAATATTGCCAAGTGCCACCCCATGACCGACCCTTTACACCCCGAAAAACACGGTAATGACCGCGCCCCCAACGCTCAAGAAATTGCCTGCTGCCGCAAATACATTGAGCAGCAAATTGCCATTGTCTGCCCGAAATACGTTGTCGCCCTAGGGGGTGTGGCAGCTAAAGCGCTAATTAGTGATGCCAGTAGTTTAGGGGCCCTTCGCGGCAAATTTCACAACTTACATTTAGATTCTGTGGAACTTCCAAAGCCCGTGCAAATCATTGCTACTTTTCACCCGGCGGCGCTGCTTCGCAACCCAAACTGGAAAAAGGATGCGTGGCAAGATTTGCAAATGGTTATGGACAAACTGGGCTTAAAAGGCGCACGCAAATAGTATGTTTTGCAAGGTGGTTTTCGACGTACCGCTGGACCGCGATTTTGACTATCTGATTCCCCCGGAACTGGAAGGTCAAGTCGTCCCCGGCGTGCGTGTAACGGCTCCTTTTGGGCGGGTCCTCACGTGCGGGTTAGTGCTTTGCGTGAGTGAAATTTCAACCGTCAGTTCCAAAATTACCTTAAAACCTATCACTGCTGTTGTAGACAAAAAACCGCTTTTCGGCTCGGACTTATTTGCCCTCATGCGCTTTATGAAAAACCATTGGGGCGGCCCGTTGGGGCAGATTTTGTTTTCGCTTGTTCCGCCACAACCGTATTTTAAATTAAATCCGTCGCCGGATACACTTGTGTTTCCTACGCAGCATCCGCTTGCGCACAAAACCCCCAGCCAAGCCCATGCGCTAATACGCTTACAACAAGCCGCCGAGGGTTCCTTCCAAGCGTTTTTGTTAACCGGGCCCGCCGGAACCGGCAAAACCGCCATCGTACTGCAAGCCGCCAGCGATGCATTAAAACAATACGGACAAGTACTCATTACCGTGCCGGACTTGGTAGCCGCACGCCAATTTATTGAGCATGCCCAGCAGTTGCTAGGGAAAGATAACGTGTATTGTTGGCACAGCCGCATGCTGCTAAGCCAAAAGAAAAAATATTTTTCGCACATTTCCAACGGCGTTCCGTGCGTAGTCATTGCGGCGCGCTCGGGCGTATTACTGCCGTTTAAAAATTTGCGCTTTTGCGCTATGTTTGACGAGCAGGACGAAAATTACAAGCAAGAAGAAAACAAACCTTATTTTCACGCGCGGGACGTATTATATTTCCGTGCGCAAACACACGGGGCTGTATTGGCTTATGTATCCGCCACGCCCAGTATGGAACTGCTTACGTGGGTGCAAGCACACAAAGTAAACGTACTGGAGTTGAGTGAATTTACAGGCCAAAACTTCAAGCCACAGGTTACGCTCGCCCCTAAAAAGAGCGAGAAATCGCGCTATTTCTCTCAACTATTACTCGACCAATTGCAAAACAACTTGGCTAAAAACGAACCCGCCCTTTTGATTTTAAATCGCCGGGGATATGCCAATTCGTACTATTGTTTAAACTGCGGGGCGTATGCCAAGTGCAAAAAATGCGGCACAATTCTGACGCATGAAAAATTAGACGACGGATCCGAGCGCCTACATTGCAAAAAATGCGGTGCGGTGGAAACCCTCCAACAAAAATGCCCGCAGTGCAACAACCTGATTTTTAAATCCCGCGGCGGCGGCACGCAAAAAATCGTTACCGAACTGGAGAAACTGTTTCCGCACGCCAAGCTTTTGCGCCTGGATTCCGATTCGCTCAAAACCAAAAGCGGCCAAGGGTTTGAAGCGATCAGCGCGCTTAAAACCGGCCGGGCAGACATCATTGTGGGCACGCGGCTAGCTGGGGGTGCGTTAAACGGTTCGCGCGTTACGTTGGCCGCTATTTTAGATGCAGAACTGGAACTCAACGGGCCGGATTTCCGCTCCAGCGAAAAATACGGGCAACTTTTATTTGAACTTCGCGGCCATCTTTCCACCATGCAAAACGGACGGCTCCTCATTCAAACTGCCGATCAAAACGCGTATGATTACGCCCCGCTACTGGCCGGGGATTATCAAGCGGCGGCAGAAAACGAGCTCGCGCTGCGCGAATCGTTTGGGTACCCCCCCTTCACGCATCTTATCCGCGTAACGATTAAAGCCAAAGAATTGGACGTTCTGCAAGCCGAAACCACACGCATTAAAGAATTAGGCCAGGGCCGGGCCATAGAAATTTTAGGCCCCGTATGGTGCGCCAAAAAGACCGATAAACTCAAAAAGCAATATCTTTTGTTTAAGACGGACGACGCGCACTATTTGGATTTGCTAGCCCAGCTAGACAGTTTTGAACCCGCCAAAAAGGCCGGCGTGCAAGTATCCGCCGACCCCTATAATTTTTACTAATTTGCTAGAATATAAGTGATATTTTTAGGAGGTACGATTTATGACACATTCTCGGTTTAAATGGATAGCGGCCTTTTTATTATTGATGTTTCCTGTCGTGATTTTTGCCGCCGGTACCGGTATGCCGCTACGTCCATTTTTATTTTTAACTTTATGCGTCATTTTCGCCCTATTTTGTTTCAAAGTGTTTTTAATGTTAGGGAACCGCATCATTAAGAAAATCCCATCTGCCAACATGCAACCTAGCACAAAGGGACTAATATGGTTTATATGGGCTATTTTATTTTGTGGGTTAGCGTTTCTGGCGTTTGGCGGACTAATATATATCGTAAAAATTTTAGGATTATAAGAGGATAAATTATGACCATTGATGAACAAATTTCGTTTTTAACACGCGGGTGCGTGGACGTCGTTTCCAAAGCCGATTTAGCCAAAAAGCTAGAATCCGGCAAAACCCTTAAAATTAAACTCGGCTGCGACCCGACTTCTGCTGACTTGCACCTGGGCCACAGCGTGGCACTTTCGCTTTTGCGCCGTTTCCAGGATTTGGGGCACACAGCAGTGCTCGTCATTGGCGATTTTACCGCCGCCATTGGCGACCCGTCCGGCCGCGATTCTACCCGCCCTGTCCTTGGGCGCGAGCAAATTTTAGCCAACGCTAAAACCTATACGGACCAGGCCTTCAAAGTGCTAGACCCCGCCAAAACCGAGGTCTGCTTTAACAGCAAATGGCTCGACCCGTTTGTCTCCGGGCGTGATTTGCTGACCACCTTGCAGCACGTAACCGTCGCGCAAGTATTGGAGCGCGACGATTTCAAAAAACGCATGGCCGCCGGTAACCCCATTAGCATGCTCGAAGTACTTTACAGCTTGTTCCAGGGGCAAGACTCCGTAGCGCTAAAGGCCGATGTGGAACTGGGCGGGACCGATCAAATTTTTAATTTACTCGTTGGCCGCCAGCTCCAAAAGAACAACGGACAAGAGCCGCAAGTAGCCATTACCGTACCGCTTTTAGTTGGATTGGACGGCGTAAAAAAGATGAGCAAATCGTACAAAAACTACGTCGGGCTCACGGATGCACCGGAAGATATGTTCGGCAAAATTATGTCCATTGCCGATGAAGTAATGCCCATGTATTATGAACTTTTAACCACCGAAAATTTGGACGAAATTAAAGCCATGCATCCCATGGCCGCCAAGAAAAAATTAGCGCACCTGTTGGTAGCACGTTTTCATAATGAAGACGCCGCCAACGCCGCGCAAGCTCATTTTGAAACCGTGTTCTCTAAAAAAGAACTCCCCACGGATATGCCCTCCTTCAAACCTGAGGAAGGCGCGTTGTTATCCGCCGTTATTTTTGCCGCCGGGGCTGCCCCTAGCAAAAACAAAGCCCGCGGGCTCATTGAGCAAGGCGGTGTACGCCTAAAAGGCGAAAAAGTAACGCAGGACGGTCCGCTTACCTTTGCGGACGGGGACGTGCTTCAAATTGGTAAACGCCATTTTTTCAAACTGATTAAATGAAAAAATTTTTAATCCTAAGCGTTCTTTTGCTAGTGATCTTAGCCGCCGGGATTTGGGCGGCTAAAGTGTATTTTTTTAGCAAAGGGCCCTTGGTAATGGTGCAAATCCACCCCGGGCAAACCGGCAATGATGTTGCCCGCCTACTCAAGGCCAAGGGGGTCATCCGCAGCGAACTGCTGTTTAAAATTCTTCTGCGTTTAACCGCCGATAAAAACGATCTAAAAGCCGGCCGTTTTGACTTGCGCCGCAACACGCCCGACCTGGAGGTAATTAGTTGCATCAAAACCGGCCAGTGTACCCATTACGAAAAAGTAACCATTTTAGAGGGCTGGCGCAGCGAAGAAATTGCCAGCGAATTAGGTGCTCACGGCGTAACGGATCCGCAGGCCTTCTTAAACATCGTGCGTGAGAAAGATTTGGAAGGGTATTTATTCCCCTCCACTTATTTATTTTCCGATAGCACCTCTGCCCAAAAAGTGGTAGACCAAATGCTCGCACAATATAATAAAAACATTGCCCCGCTTTTCAAAAAATACAAGACGGATTTGACCGAACGCCAAGTGCTTACGTTGGCCTCTATCGTGGAGCGCGAAGCCCTGGTGCACGACGAACGCCCCAAAATTGCAGCCGTGTATTTAAATCGCTTCCGCATTGGTAAACGATTAGAGGCCGACCCTACCGTGCAATATGCCTTGGGTTTTACACTCAAAGAAAACCGCTTTTGGAAAAAGGGGCTTACCTTTAAAGATTTACGGGTAGATTCCCCCTATAACACATACCGCAACGCAGGTCTGCCGCCGGGACCTATTTGCAATCCGGGGGCAAAATCCGTAGAAGCCGTCCTTAATCCGCAGCCGGATTTTAATGCCCTTTACTTCGTGGCGAACCGGACCGGGCGGCATGTATTTTCCCACACGTTTGACGAACATAAAAATAACATCAAACGCATCCGCGGGCGATAATGAGGTTGTGCCCCTTGCATAAATTCAAAAAAATGCTATACTATGTAAGAAGGATCATTACACAGGAGGAAGTTATGAAAGGTTTTACGTTAATTGAGTTAATGGTAGTAGTCATTATCATTGGCATTTTGTCCGCCATTGCCTTGCCGCAATACGAATTGGCGGTGGAAAAATCCCGCGCGGCCGAGGCCATGATCAACGCCAAAGCAATTTTAGATGCAATGCAACGCCACGATCAAGAATTCCCGGGGGAAGCCGTAACGAATTGTTCACAAATTGCAGATGTACAGTTAAAGGGCGGTTCATGGGGTGCTTCCTGTAACACTTCTGCTGGCACTGGAGGCCGCTGCTCTGGAACCATGAATACTTTTAGCACTAAGAACTTTTGCTATCACATTGACGGGACGACTTTGGCTGTCTCTCGTGTGGACGGAGATGATGACCTTTATATTATAAACTATACCCAACCTACCGGAGGGGTTACCCCGACAGCTTCTGCTGATCGATGTGGGGAAGACTACGAACAGGTTTGTAAATTATTTACAGACTTATAATCAGCAAGTTTAGATAAAAAAACACCGCTCGGTTTAAGCCGGGCGGTATTTTTTATAAATTCATGAGCAACTTTGCAATATTTTCTGTGGCGTGTAAGGGGTCCGGCACCGGCAAATTATTATACGCCTGGCGCATAGCCGCTAATTCTGAGGGCGTGCAAGCGCTCAGGGCCGCTTGCAAATCGGCAGCTACATGCTCGCCCTCTAACACAATCCGGGCGCACCCGGCGTCCGCCAATACTTTTGCATTAAAATATTGGTGATTTCCCGCCGCGTGCGGAAACGGCACCAACACTGCCGGCACCTTGCAAGCCATAATTTCGGCCAATGTACTGGCCCCGCTACGGCAAATCATCAAATCTACCGATTTCATCAGCTTGTAAATTTCCTCACAATAGGCCAACGTTTTTACGTTGCCAAGGCCCCGGTATACCTGCAGCTGCGTATCGTACCAGCGTTTACCGGTTAAATGAATAAATTGCCAAGAGGGATTGTTTTTAATCAGCGCGGGCAGGGCCTCGTTAAGCCCTTTGGCACCCTGGCTGCCACCCATTACAAGCAGCGTAGGCACGGAAGATTTAAGCCCCAATTGGCTCAATGCAGTTTCACGCGAAACGGATTGGCCAAACTCCGGGCGGATAGGGGTACTTGTCAAAACGGCATTTTTAAATGTTTCGTGCATGGGTAACCCCATTAAACGAAGCGTAGCAAACCGCGCACAAATCTTGTTGGATAACCCCCACAAAGCATTCGATTCGTGCACAGCCGTTTTGACACCCAGCCGGTGGGAACAAAAAATTAACGGGAAAGACACATACCCCCCCATTCCCAAGGTTACATCCGGCCGAAAATCCTTAATTAACGCGGACGTTTGCCGCAAAGAAGCACACAATTGCTTCATAAACCGAATATGGCGCAGGGGGTTGATACTGCGCGGCAGACCGGTTTGCAAGGCAAGTTGGGCATAGGGCAAATTCTGCTCTTCCAGCACACGAACTGCCGGATCATCCTGACGCACCGCAAACAGCACATGGGCGCCGCGTTCATGCAAAAACTTCCCCAACGCAAAACCCGGGTAAAAATGCCCGCCGGTTCCACCTGAAGCAATTAAAAAACGTGTATTTTTCATTATTTATTCCTATTTTTGTAATGGGTTACATCACTACGCAAATTATTTTGCGTATGATCTACCGCAACCACATTGAGCACAATTCCCATCATCACCAAAGTCATCACCACCGAAGATCCCCCGTACGAAAAGAAGGGTAACGCAATCCCTTTGGTGGGCAGTAATCCAATCGCCATACCCATATTAAAAAATGCTTGGGAACAAATGGTCAGCGTCAGCCCAAAAATCACCAAACTATTAAAAGTAGTTTTGGCGATACGCGCCAAGGCAATCCCTCGGTACAAAAGCCAAGCAAAACCAAATACTACAATCAGTACAAATAGCCCTGCCTCTTCGCACATGACGGAGAAAATAAAATCCGTATGAGCCGCCGGTAAATATTGCATTTTAAGCTCGCTGTTTCCAAGGCCTTTTCCCAACCATCCGCCAGAACCCACCGCCATAAAAGATTGCCTTACTTGGTAACTAATGGTCTCTTCGGCACTGCCTCCCATGTGCAAGAACGACAACACACGCGCGCGACGGTACGGCTCTGCCAGTAAAGCGATAACGCCGCCTAAACCGGCTACTAACACCGGCACCCCTAAATGCAGTAAGCGCGCCCCTGCCACAAAAAGCATACAAAAGAAAACACCCCCCATCAGCAGTGGGGTTCCTAAATCTTTCTCCAGCAAAATAAGGAATAACGTAATTCCCCCCACTCCCATAGGCGGGATCAATAACTGCCAGTTTTTAGCTAATTTGCCGGCTGTTTTTTCTAAGTAATCAGCTAAATAGATTACCAGCGTTACTTTCGCAATTTCCGACGGTTGCAATTTAATAAAACCCAGGTCAATCCAACGGTGCGTGTGCGCTTGCGTACGGGTAAAGAGAACGATAATCAGCAGCACCCAAGTTAAATACATTAAATTCATAGGGCGGAAAATTTTAAATTGTAAAATCCGCGTAAACGTTTGGGACAAGAACAACGCCGCCCCAATCCCCACCAAATCAAACACAACTTGCCGTTTTACGTAAACACTGGTTTCAAACGCACTGGCCGAGTAAGTAAACAGCAATCCAATCAGCACAAATGCCAAGCTGATAAATGCCAATGTGCTGTCTAACTTTAACGGCTGCCAACCTTCCTGGCGCGGGCGACTGGGCCGAAACGCAGTAGACCGGGCCAATACAGGCCGCCGACGGGGATTTTTTGTATTTGCAGAAAATAAACGCATAATTACCTAATCTTCAGTGACGCTAATGAAAGTAACATCAAAACAACACCCACAATCCAAAAACGTACAATCACTTTGGGTTCGGGGATTCCCTTCAACTCAAAGTGGTGGTGAATGGGAGCCATTTTAAACAAACGCTTACCGTGAGTTATCTTAAAATATCCCATTTGCAGCATTACCGAGGCCGTTTCAATCAAAAACAGGCCACCGGAAATGGGCAACAACAGTTCTTGTTTTACACATAAGGCCGCCGTACCTATCACACCACCCAAAAACAGGGAACTGGTATCCCCCATAAATACTTGGGCCGGATAGGCATTGAACCACAAAAATCCCATACATGCACCGATCAATGCCCCCATAAACACGGCAATTTCCCCCGCGCCGGGCACGTAAATAATTTTCAAATAATCGGCAAAGTTTACGTTCCCCGCCACATACGCAAAAATACCGTATGTTACCGCGGTAAATACCATACATCCGCTGGCCAACCCGTCCAAACCGTCGGTCAAATTGGTGGCATTAGAAGTGCCCACAATCACTAACATCGCAAACGCAAAATAAAATATCGACAAATTGATAAACATTTTGCTCATATACGGGATAATCAGCGAGGTGGCATACTGCGCGTTAGGTGGATTAATGGCCAAATACCCCACCACAACCAAAGCTGTAATCAGTTGAATAGCCAATTTAATAGAAGACTTCATTCCTTCCGGATTTTTCTTTACCAGTTTGGTATAGTCATCCATCACCCCGGCAAACCCCAAACTGATTGTTGTAAATACTAATAACCATATGTACACATTGGAAAGCTGGGCCCACAATAGCACGCTAACAAGCAAACTTACCAGGATGAGGATCCCCCCCATGGTGGGCGTACCACTTTTGGAAAGGTGAGAAGCCGGGCCGTAATCACGTTCAATTTGCTGTATTTTGTACGAACGCAGCTTGCGCACTACGGCCGGCCCTATCAAAAGCGTCAAGAAAAATGAGGTAAAAATGGCAGCTCCCGTACGAAACGTAATATAGTTAAAAATATTTAAAAAACTAAAATGTCCCGTTAAATGAGAAAGATAATAAAACATGTTATATCTCCTTATAAACTGCTTCAAAATTCATGCTGTGTGAAGCTTTTATTAAGCAAGTACCGCCTTTTTCACGCAACACTTTTTTTAAGGCGGGCAACCATTCTTGAGGTTTTTGTCCGTACCACACTTTTAGTCCCGTCATTTCCTGCAACACCTCATAAGCGGCCTGCATTTCGGGCCCAGCCAGAAACACATATTCCACCCCGTTATCTAAAAGTTGCCGGGCCACCAACCGATGGTATTGCTTAGAAGTAGATCCCAGTTCTTTCATGTCCCCCAGTACGGCTACCCGTGGAAATTTCTTTTCGCGGCCTAAAATTTCCAGGGCATTTTTCATACTGGCCGGGTTGGCATTATAGCAGTCCAAAATAAACTGAGTATGGGCCTTTGTTTGGCGCTCCAACCGCATGGGCATCGGGGTAAAAGAGGCCAGCCCCGTTTTAATGGCATTCATATCAATCCCCAACGCAATTGCCGCAGCACAAGCACAAGCGGCATTTTGTTTATCATGGCGTTCCAACTTCAAATCAAACAAATAAGCTTGCCCCTTGTATGTAAAGGCAAATTTTTCTGTTTGTAAAATATGCAAATCGGCCTGTTCATGGAAACCAATAGAAATAGCTTGGCCCTTATATTGGGTTGATAATCTGGCCAAATATTCATTATCCATATTATACACTAACGTACCGCCTTCTTTTAAGCAGCGGGCAATTTCTATTTTAGTTTTATAAACTGTTTCCAAGTCGTGAAAAAACTCCAAGTGGGAAGGGCCCACATTGGTAATTACAGCTACATCCGGCACGGCCAAGGAAGCAATTTCCAAAATATCGCCCGGATGAGAGGCCCCCAACTCAAACACGCCATACTTATGCTTGGGTTGAATTTCAAGCAGTGAAAACGGCACCCCATATTGATTATTTAAATTCCCCACATTGGCCACGGTAGAACCGGCTGCCTGGCAGATAGCACATAGGATTTGTTTGGTGGTACTTTTCCCGTTGGAACCTGTAATGGCTGCTACTTTTAGTGGGTTATGAAACCGATGATATTTAGATAAAGCTTGCAGTGCCTTTAGCGGGTCTTCCACCCAAATAAAACTGGCGTCTTTTGGGCAGGCCCCCGTGTATCCTTTTTGAGCGATAACAACCCCGGCCCCTTGATTAATAACCTGTGGAATAAATTGCCGCGCATCAAAATTAGACCCTTTAAGCGCGATAAAACCGTCCCCCGGGGTAACTACGCGCGAATCGGTAACCAATGTCGTAATCAATGCATCCGGCGTGTTAGTTTGCAACTCCCCGTGAGTAATTTCTGCTATTTTACGTAACGTCCAATTCAATTTCATACAAACTCCTCGTCGTTATTCAAAATCAGTTTGATCCGGCGCAATTCCTTGCATTGCCAGCATAGGTTCTGCAATTTCTTTAAATACAGGGGCAGCCCCCGTACTACCAAAGGCATATACTTCCGGATTATCCAAAATCACTAAAATTACAAATTCAGGTTTCGTAGCAGGTACCATGCCGACGAAAGAAACTACGTGGCTGCGCTTACCATATCCCCCCTCTTGGGATAATTTTTCCGCTGTCCCCGTTTTTCCGGCTACATTGTAACCCTTAATTTGAGCCCGCTTGCCCGATCCCACTTCCACCACGGTCTGCAACAGTTCACGCATCGTTTGAGCTGTTTGCGCGCTGATAACACGCCGGATTTTAACGGGCTTGGAAAGCTTTTCCACTTTGCCATTGGTATAAACAATTCGGTCTACCAAATGCGGCTGCATCAAAATTCCACCATTTGCAATGGCTGAGTAAGCCGTAATCAACTGAATAGGCGTTACCGAGACCCCATATCCGTACCCTTTAGTTACTAAATCCACCTTCGTCCAAGTATTATAGGGCGGGATACTTCCCTTTGATTCCCCATTAAAATTCACATCTGTTTTACCGCCAAAACCAAAGGCTTTAAAATACGAAAACAAGGTTTTGGCTCCTATTTCCAGGGCCACTTTGCCAGCCCCGATATTAGAAGATAATTGTAAAATTTCCGCCAACGTCAAATGATCTTTTTGATGTTGTTTGTCGTGAATGACAAACCCTTTGGCTACCTCCCAATTCCGCCCTTCCATGTAGATAGAAGCATCGGCAGGAAGCGCCCCGGAATCAATGGCTGTGGCTACGGCTATACTTTTAAATGTAGAGCCCGGCTCGTAAGTAAATTGAAACGCGAGGGATTGCCCGTCCTTTACGGGGTAAGAAGCGGCGGCCAAAATATGCCCCGTGTTGGGGTTCTGAACCAGGGCAATAGCCCGTTGCGGTTTTAGTTTTTCCACGGCATGATTTAGCGCACGTTCTGCATAAAATTGGGCTGTAGAATCTATCGTCAGATATACATTGGCCACATTTATTTTTTCTTTCAAGCTGCGGTCATAAATAATTTCCCCGCGGCCGGAGCGTTTGGCACGTTTTTTGCTAACATCTTGCGTCATGGGCTCGTTATACATTTGTTCAATGCCCGACAGACCCACATTTTTAGAATTGGCGGCCCCCAATATATCCAGGGCACTTTGCCCAAAAGGATGTATACGCTCGTATTCCGGGGTCAATTCCATTCCTTGACCTAGGTCTTGGCGTCGCACTTGGGCCAGTTGCATATACACGTCCGGTTTAATCCGCTTGGCCACAAAGAAGAAATTTTTAGATTGATTCCATTTGTCCGCAATTTGCTTTTTGGGGATGTTCAAGGTTTCTGCCAAAAAAGTGAAGGTAGCATCTTTATCCTTCACATAACGTTTTACGATTCCACAGGAGTGCGTACGCACAGACTCCGCCAAAGAACGCCCATTTACGTCGTAAATTCCGCCCCGGACACGATCCTCCGCCAAATAGTTATAAATGGCACGTTCTGCCTTGGAGGAATATTCTTCATGCCGGAATAATTGCAAATAGAACAACTTTCCCGTAATCAACGCAGGAGCTAAAAACATGACACCGAGCACCCAACTCATTCTTTTTTTAACGTTGAAAACACCGGGAGCGGAAAAAGGCGTGCGTCTAATCATTTGGTCCCTTCCAATACAACAACTTGATGAGGTTTTACTTCAACCATCCCCAAATTTTGCTCAGCAAATTGGGTCACTTCCTGCGGGCTAGATAAACGAGAAATTTCCAATTCTTCATATTGGTTGCGGGCTTCTTTGATGGCCACCTCGTTCTGTAATTGACTAATAACCCGCCCGGAACGTGCAATTCCTATATGGATAGAAATCATAATAAAAGCAAATACAAAGAAAATCAGCAACCAACCTACGTATTTCATAAGCGTTCAATTATCCTCAGTTTAGCACTCCGCGCGCGACGGTTTTGGCATATTTCTTCCCGGGAAGGAGCCAAGGCATGTTTGTTGACTAGTTTCCACCCTCCCCCGGACACCAACGTTTTAAAAGCGTTTTTGATCAGGCGGTCTTCCAACGAATGGAATGTCAGCACGGCTCCGCGCGCACCGGGCTTTAAAATCTGAGCCAACACTTCGGGGATTTTGGCCACATGTTCTAATTCCTGGTTACAGGCAATCCGAAGGGCCTGAAACATCTGCGTGGCCGGATGAATACGGCCGCGTTGGGGGCCTAACACCTGCTGGGCAATTTGTTTAAGTTGGCCGGTTGTTTCAATCCGCTGCGTGCGACGAGCCGTCACAATAGCATGGGCCAATTGCACCGCACGGCGTTCCTCTGCGTAATCGGCAAAAATACGAGCCAAGTCCTCCATGCCCCACGTATTTACCACATCCGCCGCGCTCAGCGCAGCCGACGAGTCAAAACGCATATCCAGCGGGCCGTCTGCCAAGATACTAAAACCGCGGGAAGGATCATCTAATTGATACGAGCTAAGCCCTAAATCAAACAAAGCCCCGTCCACCTCTTTCACGCCATAATCAGCCAATATGTGTGCAGCTTGTGCGTAACTGGCGTGACACACCGTCAAGCGTTCGTCTGCCGTGCGTTGCTGTGCCATAGCAAGGGCTTTTGCGTCACGGTCAAATCCAAAGATTTTGGCCTGTGGGGAAAGTTTTTGCAAAAAATAGCGTGTATGCCCCCCCAAACCAAGTGTACCATCTACGTATACCCCTTGCGGGTTGGTCAGCAAATAAGAGGCAATTTCCGGGGCCATAATCGGAATATGTGTCCAGGTTGTCATTTGGAACCTCCCGGTTGGGCAAACTGCAAACGGCCCTCTTTGTATGCTTTTTGCAAATCATGCAGCCATACATTTTGAAGCGTACTTACTTTGTTAAAAGGCATTCCGTATCCCCGGTAAAGGGCTTGATAAATAGGGGTTCCCTTTTTAAGTTCCTCACACATTTTGTAGAACTCATCGCGTGAGCGCGTATTAAGCAAATAGTCTACTACGCTGTATGCTTGCGTATACCACACTTCCGCTTTATCGTGGGAATAATCCTTTAACGTTTCGGCGGCCATCATTTCTTCAAACGGAATCACTTTACCTGTTTGAACGATTTGCGTGAGTCTTTTCTCCACATAACTGGGGCGCTTTTTACTAGCATATACTTGCATATATACCGCCATCCCTTCCGAAAGCCACAGGGGCGACAATTTAGGCAAAAAATACTGGTCAAAGTACAAATGTGTCAGCTCGTGTACGGTTAGGGCATAAAATCCTGTCTTTTCGATCACGTACATGGTATCGGATTGCAAATCCGAAGAGGCCCCGCTCCAAACCGGCCGCTTGGTAAAGTCCATATAAGATTCTTTAGCATTAAACAACATCACCAAAATTTTACTGGGTTTTACCACAATGGTAAACGGAGTCAAATCCAGCATTAAATTGCCGTGGATCGTATCCAATACGTTTTTAACTTTAGGGGTAACAGGGTCATGTTCCCGGTAAATGAGATAGTTGAAAGTATCCCCGGTTAGAAAGCCGGGTGGAGGTGGTACCCAACGCACTTTTTGGGCAGAATTAAGCGGGCGATAGGCCTCGGTCGGGATTTCTTCCATATCCCCAACGGGGGCAACAGCCGAAATTTGCTCTAGTCCGCTTATTAACCCTTCCATTTGCGAAGCAGGGGCTTCCTGAACCGTGTTGGGAACGTCGGGCTGGGCGGGCGGAGGGACGGAAATATCCGGGCGCATCTGTTGGGCATGTCCCCGATAATCGCTGTCACTGGGAGGGGTTACAACTGTACTTTGATCAGCAGGATGATTTTGAAAACGTTTTGGTTCTTGCGTTAAATTGCGCGCAATATCCCGCAAGCTCATGGCATGCAACACATTCCCCGCCAAGAGCAAAGCAATCGTCCCTATCAAGCCCTTACATACACGTTTCATTTTCATCTTTCTTATATGATACTAAATGACGGGTTTTATCGTCCCAAGGAAGTGTATATTTTTCCACGGTTCCCTTTCCCCACAAGGGGGCCTGTTCTCCCTGGAAAGCCAAAAAAGTTCCCTCGGGTTTTAAGGCGCACAAGCAAAGCGGCCCAATTTGTGCTAATGGTCCCATGGCACGTTCCGTCAATACATCGAACTGAAAATGAGTTCCCTGCCCCAAACGGACATTCTTGACCTCTACATTACCAACACCGGCTTGTATAGCCGCCCAGTTCATAAATTTACAACGCCGCTCTAAACTTTCAATCAACGTTACCTGCGTGTGTGGCAAACAAATTGCCACCGTCATTCCAATATATCCGCACCCGGCCCCGGCATCTGCCACCTGCAAAGCTTCGGGATATTTTTTAGCAATCCATGCAGCGGCCACCATACCGTCACAAATATGGCGCAAAAGAATTTCCTCTAAACTTTGAGCGCTGGTTAAATTTAAAAAATCTTTTTTCTCCCACACACAACGAGCGTACGCAAACAGCCGCTGCGCCTGCAAGTCCGTTAAATTAAGCCCCACCGTTTGGGCAAAGCTAATTAGCTTTTTGTGTGGCATTTTTCAGTCTCCTAAAGCGCTCTATATGAACAGCCAAAAGCTGAATATCCGCCGGAGTTACCCCGGGGATACGGCTGGCTTGCCCCAAAGTTTGGGGTTTGACCTCCCGTAATTTTTGGGCACTTTCAAACAAAAGTCCTTTTACGGAAGCGGGGTCAAATCCTGCGGGTATGTTAACGTGTTCCATCTCGCTTAATTTTTGCGCATCTTTCACGTTGCGTTCAAAATAACCGGCATATTTTTCCTGCACCGCGGCATAATGTTGTGCCTTTTGCAAGGACCAGGGCCCCAAATCCTCCGCCGAAGTAATTTTTTTACCGGCACAAAGTTCCTGGCACAAATGCCGATAATTTTCAAATGCTGTTTTGTATTTTTTATCTACCAATCCCAATGCCAAACCATGCGGAGTAAGGCGCAAGTCCGCATTGTCATTACGCAGCAAGATACGATATTCCGCCCGGGAAGTAAACATCCGGTACGGTTCATTAACTCCGCGGGTAACTAAATCATCAATCAGCACCCCAATGTATGCTTCATCTCTACGCAGGACAAACGGTTCCTGCTCCTGCACCCAACGGGCTGCATTGATACCGGCTAGTAGCCCTTGTCCACCGGCCTCTTCGTAACCCGTGGTTCCGTTGATTTGTCCGGCTAAAAACAATCCGGGCACTTGTTTATGCTGCAAAGAAGGATACAAATCGCGCGGGTCGGAAAAATCATATTCCACAGCATATCCCGGGCGTGTGATAGAGGCCTTCTCCATCCCGGGCACAGAGGCAATTAACGCACGCTGCACATCTTCGGGCATGCTGGTTGAAAAGCCCTGGATATAATATTCTTCCGTGTGGAAACCTTCCGGTTCTAAAAATAACGGGTGTGAAGTAACTTCCGGGAATTTTTTAATTTTATCTTCTACGGAAGGGCAATAGCGCGGCCCCTGGCTATGGATATTGCCACCATACAAAGCGGAACGCTGGAAATTCTCGCGCAAGATTTTATCCGTTGCCAACGTGGTATGCGTAATAAAGCACTGGCCGAAAGTTCTATTTTCGTGCAACGAGCTTTGTGTAAAGTGACTCATACGCCAAGGTGGATTATCGCTAGGTTGCGGCCGAAACTGCGTAAAATCCAACCCGCGCGCGTTGATACGCATGGGGGTTCCCGTCTTAAAGCGCCGAATCTGCAGCCCCAATTCTTCGCGCAAGTTTTTGGAAAGCTCATTAGACGGCATATCATTATACCGCCCGCCGGGGGTCATCACCGTGCCGATATGAATGGTGCCGGCCAAAAAGGTACCTGTAGTTAAAATAACGGCCCGGGTATGATAGAAAGTATTACGCAAGGTAAGCACGCCTTCCACCGCCGTATCGGAAGTAGCTATTTTTACCGCTTCATCTTGCATAATATCCAAGTTGGGTTGTTTCTCTAAAGCGTGTTTGAAAGCAAATTGATATATTTTTTTATCGCACTGCACCCGTGGCGAGTGGACCGCCGGGCCTTTGCCGGTATTTAGCATATGATAGTGCAGGGCCGCAATATCGGTAATTTTACCCATTTCGCCGCCTAAAGCATCTATTTCCCGTACAATTTGCCCTTTGGCAATGCCGCCAATGGACGGATTGCAAGACATCTGCGCAATGGTATCTAAATTTTGCGTTAAAAGCAGGGTGCGCGCCCCTAACCGTGCGCTGGCCAAGGCCGCTTCACAGCCGGCGTGCCCCCCGCCAATTACAATCACATCATACCGAGTCGTGCAAACAAACATTTATTTACCCATACAAAATTTTGAAAATATAATTCCCAATACATCATCGGGGGTTACTTCCCCCAGTAAATCTTGCAAATAGAACAAGGCCTTGCGTAGATGTTCAGCCAAAAATTCTCCGCCGCTGTTTACCTTTAACAAGGCTTCTTCCAAATCTGTTTGAGCCCGCAGCAATGCCTCATAATGGCGCAAATTAGAAATTAAAATTCCGTCTTCACTTTCGGCCCGGGTCATTTGTTCCACTAATGCATTTTTCAATGCTGCAATTCCCTGCCCGGTTTTACAAGAAACCGCGAAGACAGGGATACCTTGCACATCCGCAGGTAAATCCAGGGGAACTGCTGTCCGGTCCATTTTGTTGCGCACCAAGAGAATACGTTTGTTTTGCCGTTTAATTTGCTGCCATAACGTTTGTTCCGCCGCACTTAAACTTAATGAACCGTCACTCACCCATACAATCACATCGGCATTTTCCATGGCACGCACACTGCGGCGCATTCCTTCCTGCTCCGCTATATCCACGGCGTGATCGCGGATACCTGCCGTATCCGTCAGAATCACTTTTTGCCCTTGAATATCCAGCATTTCTTCTACCGTGTCACGGGTAGTGCCGGCCGCCTCGGTTACAATAGCGCGGTCAAAACCCACCAATGCATTGAGCAAGCTGGATTTTCCGCTATTAGGCACCCCCACCAGAGCTACTTTTAGCCCGTCTTTAATCAAACGGCCGACGGAAAATGTATCGGCCAACGCCTGAATATGGGTTAAAACAGTTTGAATCTGCTGCGTAACAAAGGGCACTTCAAGAGGGGGCATTTCTTCATCCACATCATCCAGCCGCACTTCTATCTGCGCCAATAATTCCGCCAATGTTTTCTTCATGTCCTGCAAACGTTTGGACAGTTTGCCTTCCAAAGAACCCATGGCTAGCTTGTGAGCCGCCTTATTACCGGCAGCAATTACATCGCAAATACCTTGTGCTTCCACCAAATCCAACTTGCCGTTTAAAAACGCCCGCTCAGAAAATTCCCCCCGCTTGGCCGGACGCGCCCCGCAAGCACATAAAATTTCCAGTAATCTTCCCTTGATATAATCCGACCCATGCACGGCAAATTCCACCACGTCTTGCCCGGTAAACGAAGCCGGAGCCGCAAAATAAGTAACCAGGGCTTTATCCAATACCTCTGCGCCGTCCAAAAGGATACAAAAATACTGATGGCGTGGTTCCCACGCGCACGCGCGCGATATAACCCTGTTTAAAATTTCCAGGGCTTTTGGGCCGGACATACGCACCACCGCCACTGCCCCGCGGGCCGGGCCGGTAGCAACTGCACAAATCGTATCGGATAGCATATAATTATATTTTACTAATTTTATAGAGCGAACGCACAAAGCAAAAGCCCCACCTTTAGGGCGGGGCTTGCAGGCGAAAGACTTGCCAATTTGTTTTGTATGCGTTTACTTAGTTTTTTTCTTTTGCACTTTTGTTTTATCTTGTTTCTTCTTTTTGGGAGTATACCACTTTTCTACATCATGTTTCTGTTGGTCATGAGTGAGACTATTCCAATATCTTTGCGCTTCATCATCCAAAGATTTTTCCTGCGTGGGTCCGTTTTCTACCTCTTCCACCAAAGCGGCGTTTTGCGGATCTTTTACCGCCAATTCAACGGCCCGTTTTTCTACGCATATGTTCCATCGAAGTTCGCTCATCTTTTTTTCCAAAAGATAGATACGAATATGCTTTTCACTGTTTGCATCTAGTGTACCCGCCCGTTCGTCTTCCAAACTATTTTTGGCAAATTCAGCCATGATGCTCCAAGTGGTAAAAGCATCGCCTTTCCCATATTTTGACACACGAATGAGTTCTGGGGTATTAGCATCATATTCCTCGCCAGGCATCAAAATAGCGCGCGTTTTAAAGAAATTATACATATCCTTGTACAGGGTAAGAATGTTTGGATTGATCTCCACTAATTTATTAAAGGTATCTTCATCCAACAAAAGCAGCAAGAACGGATTCTTTACTTCTATTGCGATGCCAAGCCCAGCCAAAGTCAATTTAGTCATTTTGTCAAACGAATACTTACGCGCCATATTTTCAAGATCTTGGACCAGCTCATCGCTAAACATTTCAGCCATATCATCCATACTGCCTATGTGACTCTCTAAATTAATACGTAAGGGTTTAGTTAAAGAGTTTATCCCGGAACACGCCATGCGAAAACGACGGAAAACACTCATATCCCGATATGTTAATTTAAGTCCTGTTTTCCAGTTGACATCCCGTACAAAGGTCAAAAAGGCCTCTTGCACATCATCAAAATCTGTTGTTCCGTTGAAATCAACATTTTGAAGAAATTCGTGTGATTCTCGCGTGTAGCCTGATTCATCATCTTTTCCAAAAAGAGCTTGCAAGAGCTGCTGGGATCCTTTGGTAATATTGGGATCAACATCTGTTTCCCCTCCCTCCGGGTCGGTATCTCCAGAAGGGTTAATGTCATCATTCACACCGGGCTTATCATCGTCATCATCTCCGGGCGGATCATCCGGAATATCTATCAAATCCATTAAGCGCTGGGCCGAGCGGCAATCCGTCGCTTCTACAACAAACTGTCCATTATGGGCACGGTAAAAATTTATCGTTGCATGCGCAGGTACGCCAACAAGGAAAATACCTACAAACAATACTCCTATTTTTTTCATACACACCTCTCTGTAATGATTGAGTACTCTTTTATTATAAATAATTTTTCAAAAAACAAAATGGGCCAAAAGGCCTAATTTCGTCAATATAAGGGCCTAGGACTTAAGACCCTGGTCAAGGAAATCAAAACAGGTTATAATGATAGTATGAAAATATTTTTAAGTTTCTTGATGATAGTTTTGTGTGGGCTACCCTTGCAGGCCCAGCGTATCAAAAAACCACCCATACGCAAAGCCCCCTCAAAAGCAGCTTCCTTGCGGCACGGATTAGAAAATAAAATTCGTTTGCCATCTAAACCTGCTGCCAAGATACCCCGTTTTGTTCCTCTTAGACCGACGGAAATTTTTACTTTTTCCCGGCCGGCTGCTTTCCGGGCGCCTACTCCGGACAAAAATTCATTTTCTGGTACTATTTTTAAAGTTCCGCACAACGGAAAAACCGAAATTTTTGGAGCTGTAGCCGTTCACGCCCTGCTTGATGAATATTTTACCCCCGGTTCTTTGGGGAAGAATTTTGAGGCAATGGTTCAAATCGATGGCAAAATTACCACTCTTCCCGTAGAGGTCGTTCAACTTTCCCCCGCAAAGGCCCTGGATATTGCCTTGATTAAATTCCGTCCGCAAGATGAGCCCTTGCTGCGTCCGCTCACGTTGGAAAACGCTTCCCCAACCCCGGGAAGTTTCCTCTATGCTCAAGGTTTCGCACGCAACGAACTGTTGCAGGAGGAAATTATGCTCCTCCCGCGCACATCCTCGTTGGGGATGCGGCAGACCTCCCTTTCGTTTGCCAATATGCAAGCGCGCTTGGGCTTTTGCGGCAGCCCGGTCGTTAACGACAAAGCCGAACTTTCCGGCGTGTTTGTAGGAGTCGGACGGGAACCCTATATTGGCTTTATGGCTTCCGCCGCGCATTTGGATAAATTGGTACAGGCCTATCACAACCCCGGCAAAGCTCTTGTTGAGGTCAAACTGCAAGGCAAAGAACTCTTGCGCCTGCCGGTGGACGAATATGTATCTCGCTTTGAATTACTAGACGAAAACCAACACTTGTTATGGATCGGAAATACATCCCAAAAAATGACCACCACCCCTGTAGAACAGGCCCTGTGGAAGAACCCAAAAACCCGTTATGTGCGGCTTACTATCGGGAAAACAACGTGGAAAGAAGTAAACGGAACGTGGGTAGTCAGCACCACTCCCGATTTCCGGTCCGAAACAGTTCCCTTTTCTCCCGCAAATTAGCTTAATTTTCATCCAACAGCAGGATAAAACTAGCGCAGTTTAAGGGACAGGTCATTCAAATCGGACACTTCAAGCAAGGATAATTTGCTTAGTTTGGCTTTTTCCTGCAGGGTAACCGGGGCGCAAAACGCTTTTTTAAAGCCCAAACGTTGCGCTTCTTCTAACCGGCGGTCAATAAGCGGCACTTTAGCAGCTTGGCCCAAAATGCCTACCTCGGCCATAAACACATAGTCGAAGGGAATGGCAATGTCTTTGCATGAAGAAATCACCGCCGCGCAAACAGCTAGGTCCAGCGCGGGGTCCTTTAGTTTTACCCCCCCGGCCAAGCTTACATAAATATCTTTATTATCTAACGGCAAACCGATATGCTTTTCCAGCGCGGCAAACAGTACTAAACAGCGGTTTAAATCTATTCCGGTAGCCACCCGGCGCGGATAGGGGTAATGCGTGGGCGAAACCAGGGCTTGAATTTCGGTTAGCAGCGGGCGGGCCCCTTCCAATGCCAGTGAATAAGCCCGGCCTTTAAGGGCTTTATCGCGCGAAGATTGGGAAAAATATTCGCTGGGGTTATCCACAGATTCTAACCCGCGGCCCGTCATTTTAAAAAGCCCTATTTCCCCCGTAGAACCAAAACGGTTTTTGTGCGGACGCAGCAGACGCAACACATTGTCTTTTTCCGTGTCAAAATACAATACCGTGTCCACCATGTGCTCTAAAATTTTAGGGCCGGCCAGTTCGCCATCTTTGGTAACGTGCCCCAAAATAAACGTCATAATGCCCAACGGCTTGCATAAGCGTACCAGCTCGCTAGTACATTCACGCACTTGGGCTACTGTCCCGGCCGAAGAAGTAAACTCCGGGTGATAAACCGTTTGGATAGAATCCAAAATCAGCACTTCGGGTTTTACTTGCTGAACCGATTCCACAATTTTTTGGATATCCGTTTCGCAATGCAGGAAAATATTATCCCCTTTCACACCCAGGCGCTCGGCCCGGCCGGAAATTTGGTTAACACTTTCCTCTCCGGAAATATAGAGCACTTTTTTATCTTTGGAAAGTTCGGCCGCCACTTGCAACATCAGCGTACTTTTGCCAATGCCCGGCGCGCCCGCCAAAAGGGTCAGTTGCCCTTTTACAAGGCCACCGCCCAACAGGCGGTCAAATTCGTTAATATGCGTAAGCAAACGTTCTTCGTGTACGGACTTGCTATCTGCTAGCTTGACCACTTCGCTGGAAAATTCCGTAAAGCTGCGTGTGCGGGCGGCCGGTTTTTTACTTTCCTGCGCTTTTACTTCTTCCACCAGTGAGTTCCACTCCCCGCAGTCCGGGCATTTGCCCGCCCACTTAAGGGATTCAAACCCACACTTTTGACACACAAAGACCGTTTTAAATTTCATTATTTTGTCCCTGCCACAGCGGCTAGCCCAAAGAAGGAAGAAATATCCTGGTCATTGAAAGCCACGTTAGCACGAATAGCGAAGTTGTTGGTTTCCAGCGCGTCCCGTGCCCAGGCCCCCACCGAGAAGTACTTGTTAAAGCGGAAGTCTACCCCGTAGCTGATATTGGGTTTATCAAACCGTCTGCCGTTAATGACGCGGTCACGTCCCCAATCCGAGAATTCACCCGTAAAGGTAAAGCGATCCAAGAATTCTACGTCGTGGAATGGGCGCAATTCCAGGGCTACCCCGCCCGCTCCGCGGATTAAACCGGCCGAGAATTTGGCCCACTTGTTGTAAAGTCCCAAACGGACATCCAGTTTATTCTTTTCAATATAATCTTTACTATCCAAGTTATCATCTTCATTGCCCAAGTTAGCCATCCCTACGTGATAGAACGTATATCCACTGGGCGTATAAATATCAAGTCCCAAATCGCTGGTGGACAAGTTCGGCTCGGGCATATAGAAGAAATCATAATCCCAATACACTTGGAACTTGCCCATTTTACCCACCACGGTTCTCACTTCGCTCATGGTGGAGCGCAAGTCGGCAACTGTTTGTTTGACTTCTTCTTTCATTTCTTGGTCTTTTAACAAACTGCCAATAACGCCGTCGCCCTGATTAATACTGGTAAGCAAGGCAGAAAGTTTCTCGGTAGCTACATCCAAATTTTGTACCGAGCTAGTTAAGTACGGGCGCATGGCCGCAATCATTTGATTGAGGTTAATGGAAAGTTGGCGCAACTCGTTCATGGTTTGGTTGAGCTGGGCACCCATTTGCCCGTTATTGTTTACGCTATCGACAAATTCCTTGATACTCCCCATGGTTTGAGAAATCATTACATCCATGGGGACATCATTCACCCCATCGATGTAAGAATCCGGGGTCAACACGGCAGCGCCCGGCAAACCTTGTACTATTTTTAGGTATTTACTACCGATAATCCCCGTCATTACTACGCTAAATTGGGCCCCTTTGCGGATAGCTACCCCGTCGTGGATCTCAGCCACTACAATTACATCTTCGCCTTCTATCTTTATTTTTTTAACTTTACCCACTTCCACCCCGGCCAATTTAACGGGGGCTTTAACGGGCAAGCCGGACACGTCATCAAACTTAATGTTCAAATCATACGTGCGCGTGACGGATAATCCGCCCAAAAAGTAGAGTGAGAAGCCAAAGAGAACTAACCCTATGACGGTAAAAATACCTAATTTCGTTTCTGGTTTCATAATTTTATTCCTTCATTAGTTTCATTTGAATGGGCCCTTTGCTAGAACCTGTTACAAATTGCTTTACGTAGGGATTATCCGTTTTTCTAAACTCTTCCGGCGTTCCCTGCAAAAGTATATTCCCTTCATATAAAAATGCAATTTTATCGGCAATTTTAAAGGCCGAGTGCATATCGTGCGTAATCACAACCGAGGTTACCCCCAGTTTGTTTTTTAAATCAATAATCAAATCGCTAATAATGTCGGACATAATCGGGTCCAACCCGGTAGTGGGCTCGTCGTACAAAATAACCTCCGGTTCCACAGCTAACACCCGCGCTAAAGACACACGTTTTTTCATCCCGCCGGAAAGTTCACTGGGGTTTAACTTGGCTACGTCTTCTTTGAGCCCCACCAAGGCCAACTTTTCTTTGATAATTTTGGGATAGTCAGCTTCCGGCACATCGGTTAAGTATTTAAGGCCAAAGGTTACGTTTTCCCCAACGGTCATGGAATCAAACAGGGCCCCCTCTTGGAACAGATAGCCAAACCGCCGGCGCAAGGCGGCCAATTTCATTTCGCTTTTAATTTTAGTAATATCGCGGCCGTCTACTAAAATTTGTCCACCCGTTGTTTCCAACAACCCAATTAAACACTTAATGAGCGTGCTTTTTCCCGAGCCGGAACCGCCCAAAATACAGGTGGTTTTGCCTTTTTCAATGGTCAGGTTCACATCTTTGAGGACGTGTTTTTCACCAAATGATTTTTGCAAGTGTTTAATCTCTATCATGTTAAATTCCAAAGGCCGTTAAAATTGCCGTCAAGAAATAATCCAACACCAAAATAAGCACAATGGTGGTTACCACGGCGCCGGTGGTGGATTTCCCTACGCCCTCGGCTCCGCCGCGGGTGCTGATCCCTTTATAGCAACACACGGTCCCTATCATAAAAGCAAAAGCAAAGGTTTTAATAAACCCGTGCATAAAATCCGAAACACCCATATAAGAAGTAATATCCGTCAAATACACTTCCCCCGGTACATTAAGAGCATATACCGCTACTAAATACCCGCCAACAATACCAAATAAATTGGAAAACAACGTAAGGATAGGAAGCGTAAAAATAAAGGCACACATCCGCGGAATTACCAAATAACGTATAGGGTTGGTGCCCAACGTGTAGAGTGCATCAATTTGTTCCGTTACGGCCATGGTTCCAATTTGGGCGGTTACGGCCGCACCGGCCCGCCCGGAAACTACTACGCTGGTCAGCACCGGCCCCAACTCACGAATCAAGGAAAACGTAACAATGGTCCCTACAAAAATCGGATCACCAAAAATATTGCCAATGGTATTACCGGCTTGCAAGGCAAGCACCATTCCTGTAAACAAACTGGTAAGTGCTGTAACGCCCAGTGATTCTACCCCGATAGTAACACATTGTTGGGCGGTTTGGTGCCATTCAAATTTAGAACGCCACAACCAAAACAGGCACGAGCGCAACATTTCGGTGCAACCACCTATTTCGCCGAAAAACCCCATCATGTATTTACCAATGGACGCAAACATAATTACTTATAAATCCTCGGCACACGTGCATTAAGTTGGGTACAAATTTCATAATCAATGGTGCCCGCTAAATCAGCTAATTCCTTCAGAGAAATTTCTTCCGAACCTTGCCGCCCTACTGCAACCACCTCATCCCCCACACAGCAACCCGGCACGTGGGAAATATCCACCATCATCATATCCATCGTAACATTCCCCAACACCCGGCAGCGTACCCCGCGGATTAATACGTCGGCTTTGTTGGATAAAGCACGCAGATATCCGTCCCCATATCCCAAAGGAAGCGTAGCCACCTTCATGGGTTCTTTAGCACGGAAACTACGGTTATAACTTACGCTAAAACCGGCGGGGATATCCTTCACATACACCACACGGGTTTTCAACGATAAAATGGGCTCATATCCCGGTTCCAACCCGTAAATGCTATGCCCTGGGCGAACCAAGTTAAAGTGAATATCCGGCCGCGCCACTAAAGCCGCCGAAGCGGCCAAATGCACGTGTGGAATGGGAATATTTCTAAGTTGCAAACCGGTAAGCGTATCGCGCAGATAACCAACTTGTTGTTGGGTGAAATCCGGGTCCGTATCCACGCTGGATAAATGGGAATAAAGCCCATCGAGCACCGCATTGGGATTATGATTTAAAAATTCAACGACCCTTATTGTTCCGCCGCGGCGCGTACCAATGCGCCCCATCCCGGTATCTTGTTTCACATGGCACAAAGCCGGTTTACCCACTTTTTGGGCGGCTTCACAAACCGCCTGAGCCGCCGCCAAGCTGGCTATCGTTACCGCCAAGTCATATTTGACCGCATACTCAAAGGCCTCAAAGGGATAAATGCTGCCCAGAACCAAAATCGGGGTTTTGATCCCGGCTTCGCGCAAGGCAATTCCCTCCTCCACCGAGGCCACGCCAAACCACTGAGCCAACTGATTTTCTTCAATAAAACAACCTAGTTTTTGCGCACCGTGACCGTACGCATTGGCTTTTAAAATAGCCAACAACCCCACCTTATCCCCAACCTGGCTGCGCACGCTGCGCAAGTTGCGGGAGAATTTTTTAAGGTCAATTTCAGCTATAGTTGGGCGCAAAATGGGCATTTTATTCCGGAATCTCCATCACGGTATCCATTCCCACCGCTTCGGAAGCTTCTTCAGTAGCTTCGGGGGCGGGGTTGGTAAACAGGGCATACTCGCCAAAGAACGCCAAGTCAATATCCCCTACAGGGCCGTTGCGCTGTTTGGCAATAATCAGCGTGGCTTTGCGCTTAAGGGAATCGTCATCACGTTTGTAGTAAGATTCGCGGTGGATGAGGGCTACCACGTCGGCATCCTGTTCAATAGAACCCGATTCGCGCAAGTCGGAAAGCATAGGTTTATTGTCCACGCGCGTTTTGTCTTCATTTTTACGGCTTAACTGCGATAGAGCCAACACCGGCACGTCTAACGTGCGGGCCAAATCTTTAAGCATACG
Source organism: Elusimicrobiaceae bacterium (assembly GCA_045593185.1). Classification (GTDB taxonomy): domain Bacteria; phylum Elusimicrobiota; class Elusimicrobia; order Elusimicrobiales; family Elusimicrobiaceae; genus Avelusimicrobium. Next base: position 58,090 of record JAZNWD010000030.1, read on the forward strand.
GGAAATTTCGCTCACTTCCTGCTGGCGCGATTCCGTGCGCCGTTCCCCGCCGCGAATAAGCTGCAAATAATCAATTACAATCAGCCCCAGTTCTTTCCCTTGTTTTTTCAACTCCGTAGCCAACCGGCGCGAGCGCATGCGCAACTCGGTAATTGAGATACCGGACGTATCATCAATGTATAACGGAGCTTTAGATAGGCGGTCCATTTCGCGGGTCAAATCGCGCCATTTATCTTTTTCAAAATATCCGGTGCGCAATTTATGAATTTCGGCCATGGCTGCCGCCCCCAACATACGTTCATAAATAATATGCCGTCCCATTTCCAGCGAGAAGAACGCCACCGGGATATTGCACTCCACACACGCATGGTGAGCAATATTGAGTGCCAAGGCGGTTTTCCCCTGGCTGGGACGTGCACCCAAAATAATCAGGTCGGATTTACGCAATCCCCCCGTTTTGTGGTCAAATTCGCTAAGCCCCGTCGGAACTCCCTGAATGGTATTTTTGTTTTTAAAGGCACGCTCCAACATTTCCAATACTTCCGGGGCCAAATCTTTAGAAGAAACAAACCCGGAAAGTTTTTGCCGTTGGCTAAGTTTATAAATTTGGTCGGCCGCTTGATCAATTAACGTTTGAGGATCGTCCTCTTCTTCTTTGTAACAGCGTTGCACCAAGGAAGTAGCCGTACGAATTAAATCGCGCACAACAAACTTCTTATACACAATTTCCGCATAATATTTGGCGTGGGCAGCGGTGGAAACTTTTTCTTCCAGCTGGGCCAAATACACTTCGCCCCCCACTTTACTAAGGGCTTTAGCACGCTTGAGTTCCTCGGTTACGGTAACGATATCCACCGCTTGATTGCGGTCTGCCATATCTTTGATAACGGCAAAAATCACTTGGTGAGCGTCTTTATAAAAATGTTCCGGCTTTAAAATTTCCAGGGCGTCTTGCAGGGCATCCTTATCTAGCATCATAGACCCCAAAACGGCCATCTCTGCATCCAGGGCCTGGGGCGGAATACGTTCTTCTAATAAATGGGCAGCCATAAAGTACCTCTGTTGGATATAAAACGATATATTTTTATTGTAGCAATTTATACAAGGTTTTTCTATAAAAATAGGGGCCTGTTCGGCCCCCGGTAAAAATAGACTACAACTCCCTATTTAGCTTCGGAAATTTCACTCCCCTCTTGTGAAGATTCTGTAGTAACTACCACGGAATGTTCTTCCACTACATGTCCATCCGTCTCTACCACTGTATGTGAAACCGTTTGGGCAACAGTTTGCGTGGCCATTTTTTGGGTAGGGGTTTCGTCGGTAGGGGTTTCCGGTTGTTGGGCAGTGGTTTGCACGGGCTCTTGAGGAATATCTTCCCCAATTACTCCGGGCACAAAGTCTGCTGGTGCGGTACCGGCCTTGGCCTCATCAATAGCTTTTTGCGTGGGGCGGAAAGTAACTTTGCGCCATTTCCCTTCCCCCTCAGAGGCGGTTTGTACGTATTCGTTGCCTTCCACAGCGCGGTGAATGTAGCGGCGCAGCTGAGAGCTCATCGGCCGGAAACGAAACACAGACGCCCCATTTTTAATCATCTCCACCCCTCTTTCAATATCGGCAACAATTTTATCCTCTGCTTTGCGCCAATAGTTTTGCGTATCGGCCACTACGGAAATAGGCATATCAAACTGCCGGGTTACGGCCAAGGTGGACAAATATTCAATTGCCTCTAACGTTTTTCCTTCTTTGCCGATAACAATTGCCGGCTTGTCGCAATCGAACGTTATCAAAATACGTTGTTGTTTTTCATCCCACCAAACGTTTACATTTTCCGGTTTTACACCCATGTGCGTAAGCACATTGATGATATATTCTTTGGCTTGAGCCATCGGGGCTTGTAACTTCTCCGGGATTACGGCATGCTGAATAGCTTCGCTAGGCAAAAGCTGGGGTTCGTTGGCCTTAGGAGTGTGCACACGCGGCTGACGGGGTTCACGCATTTCACGGCTTTCGCTGCGTTTGGTAGAACGGCGTGCATTGCGCCGGCCACCCTTGCGGCCACCTCTGCGGTGCTTAGGGACATCCATGTAAATTTCAGCATCCAAATTGCTTGAATTCCACCGTTTTTTGTGCACTTCCACCACGGCCGGTTTAGAACCAAACCCCAAAAAACCTTTTTTGGGTTGTTCAAGAACCGTTACATCCACTTGATCACGGCGCAGGTGCAATTCTTTAAGCCCTTTTGTAATGGCTTCTGCTATGGTTTTACCTTGTACTTTCACTTTAGATAACATAAATTTCTCCTATTGTGCGTTAATTATTTTTTTGTTGACCAGGGTTTGAATCCCGTACGTCAAGAGACTGTTGGTCAACCAGTACAGTACGAGTCCCGACGGAAAATTCATAAACAGCAGCGTAAAGATCAGCGGCATATATTTAAACATAGCGGCTTGCGCCGGATCGGTCCCGGGCGGGATGTTGCCACGCTGTTGCAGGAACATTACAACCCCCATTAAGATAGGAAGGATGTAATACGGGTCCTTGGCGGACAAGTCTGTAAGCCACCATACAAACTTGGCCCCGTGCAACGCCCACGACGTACGCAACGCATTAAACAACGCCAAGAAAATGGGCAACTGTATCAAGAGCGGCAAACAACCCATCAGCGGATTGACGTTATATTTTTTATACAATGCCAATGTTTCGCGTTGCAAAGAAGCCGGATCGTTTTTATATTTTTCTTGGATACGTTTTACTTCGGGCTGAATTTTCTTCATTTGTGCGGCAGATTTGAGTTGCAAGAACGTAAAGCGGCACAAAATTAGTTGCAGCAAGATGGTAATCATAATGATGGCCACCCCGTAATTTCCCGTCCACTTGTAGAACAGTTCCAACACGTTGCGTGCGATTTTACCTAACGCCCCAAAAAATCCAAACGCAATGCTGCGTTCAAAGTGATAAGGGCTATAATCGGCCGTTTGGAAAAGCTGATAATCTTTCGGCCCGATGTAGAAAACCGAATCGTACGATTTCGATTCCCCTGCATTGAGCACTTCCCCCGGCACGGTAATTTGCAAGCGTGGGCCTTTCAAATCGCCCTCGCTAAGTCCTAACCACTCTTTCTTTTTGCCGATGACCACTTTTTCAGTCATCAGTTGACCGGGCTTCCAATTTTGCGGAACCAGTACCGTCAAGAAATAGCGGTTTTCCAATCCGGCCCACAACCACGGAAGTTGGGGTTGCTTTTCGTTTTTGGTAAAAGTTTCCAACGTTGGATTTTTCTTGTTGGATTCTTGCACTAAATAGACTGCTTTGCTTTCGCGCTCGTTATCTTTCATTTCGCTCTTAACGGTCGCTAAACCGGGGCCGAAATTCCATTGCCAGTCAGCCAACGTAACCGCACCCGATGTACGGTTATCAAAGCGCATGCTTACCCGTTCTAACCCGTTTTCGGAAAACTGGTAAGTTTTAGAAACTTTTACGCCAGGGATGATATCTCCGCTTAACGTAATGGAATTCTGCGTGCGGGCGGATTCGGTAAAATCCACTTTAGGCAAGGTTGCCAAATACCCTTCGCCCACATATGGGGTTAAATCTACCGGCCCTAAAATATCTTTAAATAGGTAAGTTTTGATCCCCCCACCTTTTGACGAAAAGGTAATATCCGCTTTTGGCAAAGAGATCGTATAGAGCTCCTCGGGTTTTGGGGCAGCAGGAGATTGCTTGGCAAAATATTCTTCTCCCGCTAAGACAGGCTGTTCTTGAACAGCCTGCTTTTTAGCCAGTTCGGCCTCGGCTGCTTGTTGGGCTGCGCGGGCTTTAGGCAAAGCCACAAACTGATTATACCCCGTAATTACCAAGAGGAAAAACATGGTGGTAATTAGGAATTGTCGGTTATTCATAATACTCCTATCGGTTGGTTTCACAGACGTGAAACGTAAGAGAGAACCTTAAGGAACGGGGTCGTGGCCGCCGTCGTGCCAGGGGTGGCACCTAGACAAACGCTTTAGGGCAAGACAACTGCCTTTGCACCAGCCATACTTTTGTACGGCTTGCTTTGCATACTGACTGCAGGTAGGTGTAAACCGGCACACCCCGCGCGGCCCTAGTAACGGGCGTACGCACTGATATCCTGCGGCCAACAACCCTAGCGCATAACGACGTAAAAGAAGCGAAAATGGTTCCTTACTCATATACTAAGCTACTTACGGGCGGCCAAACCGCCAAGTGACGTGAGCGCCAATTGCGCTGCTTGCACGGTAGGTAGCTTTTCGCTATCCAGGGGCTTTACAATAAAATCCGCCCCTTGTGTAAAACGGACATCACTGGTCCGAAAGGCTTCTCTTAAAATGCGTTTGGTGCGGTTGCGCACAACCGCCGGGCCTAGCTTTTTAGACACCACTACCGCAAAACGTGCAAGACCTGTCCCTCGGGTAAAATCCGCCCATAAAACAAGTCCGCTTTGTTCAACTTTCCGGCCGCCCTGGATGATACGCTTAAAATCGCGTTTTAAATGGAGACGGCAACTTGGCGGTAGACCTTGCGTGCGCATGGTTTAGGCGGCGCGGATGAGTTCGTGACGGCCTTTAGCACGACGAGAACTTAATACTTTGCGCCCACCGGCAGTGGCCATACGGGCCCGGAATCCGATGTGTTTGGCACGTCTTCTTTTGTTAGGTCTGTAAGTCGGTAACATAATTTTTACATACACGCGCGCGGTGCTTTACAACGCAGCCGCGTGCGGGTAAACTCCTTATACTAATTTAAAATGGGTTTTAAAACCACAGGTATATTATAGCTTTTCTGAAATGTTTTTGCAAAGGCATTAGTCGGTTTACTGCGTCTTTCGTCAAAGGTCCAAGTTCTAAAAATGGGCCTCTATATAAACGCCCAGTAACGAATCGCGGTGCATTAACTGACTTTTACCCGTATTTATGTCGTATAGAATTACTTCGTTTTGCGGATCAAGCGTACGAGGGGCTTGGCTTCCCAACCTGTACGCAAGCCCATATACCGGGATTTCGTAAACAAAAACCTTTTTTCCCAAAAGCCAATTGTGCACTACAGGGGCATCCCCATGATAATATATATGTAATATATTTCCCAATTCATCGACGGAGGTAAACATCCAGGGATGGCCGTGCAAGCGCCACCAGTTTTCCCCCCAGCCCATGGAACGGGCACGCTCCCCAATTTCCTGATATTCATCCAGCAATTCGGCAGCCGTTTTCGGATAGTTCCCGCTAAAACGGCTCATATGTTCCAAATCTTCAATTTCAAAGCGGCCTTGTTCAATCCCTTTAACAATATCGCTCCATTTAAAAATTTGAGTGCCCTGGGCGGTTTTAAACACAGCATATTTTTCCGGTTTGAGAATCAGCGGCTCATATCCTTGCGGCGCGTAGCGGATTTCTTCCACCGGTAACCGATAGAGGGCTCCCGATTGCTCCTTCCAATGGTCCATCACACGCGGAGCATCTTTCCCGTAGAAATTTTCCAACGCCCGCCCCAATTCTTCAGTATTCGTGTAATTATAAGGGGGCGTATCGCGCGTGACTGCACGCCAATAGCTTTCGTTAATCCCCAAAAAAACGCGGTAGTTATCTTGCAAAGCATAGTCTCTTAAAACATCCACACTTTGCTCTATTTGTGCAATCGTTCTTCTTCCCAGCCCAATCTTCAGTGAGTCTTTCTCCGGCAATACAGCCCCCATACCGGGCAAAACAGGTTCCTCGCTCTTTATGGTAAGATCAACAGGTTTGGCGGCTTTGGGTTGAGCAGCACTGCCGGTTAAAATATCAGTTGGGATAGTGGGAAAGACCACTGTCGTTTGCGGAACTATATAGGTAGCGCGGGGAGAAGTGGCCAGCACTTGCCGTTCCAGGCGCGGAGCCAGCGCCAAGGCAACGGCACGATCTCTCATCCCGTTGCGAGTGGACGGAATTGCTTTTTGGGGCATTCTCGGCCGGGGGCGTGGGCTTGTCGGCTTTCTGGGGATTCTAATTCCCCCGTTTCCCGGACGAATGATCCGCACGGGTTTTTTAGGCAATCTAGGGATAAGCTTTTGTGCCTCTGCGGACACGCTTGCCCCAACTAAGATGAGAAATGCAACTAGTCCCACAAAAATTTTTTTCATATCATTTTCCTCTTTATATAATGGACTACAACTGATAGCCCCAAAATTAATTTTCTACATTTGATATAATATTAATGATATGAAACACGGAATGAATTTTCAAGATATTATTGCCGCTCTCAACGAATATTGGACGAGCCAAGGGTGCATTTTAGTGCAACCCTACGATTTAGAAAAAGGTGCCGGCACCTATAATCCCGAAACATTTTTCGGCTCTTTAACTGCTAAACCCGTTAAACGCGCTTATGTGGAACCCTGCCGCCGGCCGGCCGATGGCCGCTACGGCGAGAACCCTAACCGTTTGGGCAAATATTATCAATATCAAGTAATTCTTAAACCGGCACCCGAAAATGTACAACAAATTTATTTAAATTCCTTAAAAGCCATCGGGCTGGATCCCAAAGAACACGACGTGCGCTGGATTGAGGACGATTGGCAATCCCCCACGCTAGGGGCTTCCGGCGTCGGGTGGGAAATTTGGCTGGACGGTATGGAAATCACCCAGTTTACTTATTTCCAAAATATGGCGGGCTACAGCTTGCACCCCATCACGGCCGAAATTACCTACGGGCTGGAACGCATTGCCATGTACTGTCAAAAAGTAGATAACGTTTTTGATTTGCGCTGGAATGACGAAGTTACCTATCGCGACGTGCACCTGGAACAAGAAAAACAATTCTCTCATTATTATTTTGAAGAAACCAACGTGGAACGTTTGCGCCGCTACATTCAAGAGTGCGAGGAAGAATGCTATGCCTTGTGCAAAAAGGGGCTCTATCTACCGGCGTATGATGACACGATGAAACTTTCCCAATATTTTAATATGTTAGAGGCGCGCGGCGCTATTTCCGTGTCCGAACGTACCAATAACATTACCAAAATCCGCAATTTAGCCAAGGCCTGCGCCAAGGCCTATGTAGAAAGCGTGGAAAAGAAACCCAACGAGGAAAAATCAAAATGACTTTGAAAAATGCATTATTAGAAATCGGAACCGAACACTTGCCGGCGCGTTTTGTGCGCCCGGCTTTGGCCCAACTCAAAACGTTAACGGAAACTTGCCTGGCCGAGTACCGCTTGGATTATAAAGAAGTAGAAACGTTTGGCACGTATCGCCGGCTGGTGGTATTTGTCCACGGCTTAGCTGAAAAATCAGCCGATATTGAAAAAAAAGTTAAAGGCCCGCCGGCCAAATTATTAAAAGATGCCCAAGGCAATTTCACGCCCCAATCGGCAGGGTTTGCCCAAAAGAACGGATTAACCCCCAAAGACCTTGTCATCCAAGAAACCGACAAAGGCCCCTTCATCTATGCCCACGTTCATATCAAGGGCGAAAAAACCGCCAAGTTACTGCCCGAAATTTTTACCCGCATTGTAACCGGCCTGGAATTTGCCAAAAATATGGTATGGGAAGAAAGTGCCCTTCGCTATGGACGTCCGATTCGTTCTCTAATCGGCTTGTATGGGGATAAAGCAATCAAATTTACGGTAGCGGGTGTAACCTCCGGGCGCACAACTCACGGAATGCTTTCCTACGGCAACAAGCCCCTCAAAGTAGCCAGTGCCGATAAAGAGGCCTATGTGGCATTATTGCGCACCCAAACGCCCCCCATCTTGGTTCTGCCGCAAGAACGGCGCGAGGCCTTGATTAAAAGCGTATCGGCCGAAGCTAAAGTGCGTGGTTGCCAGGCCGATTTGGATGAAAATTTAATTCAAGAAACGGTCTGTTTTACCGAGCATCCTGTTGCGGTAGGCGGGGATATGGACCTAAAGGCCTTAACCCTTCCTAAACTACTTATCACCACCGTACTCAAACAGCAACTTAAAATGTTCCCCGTGCTCAACGCAAAGGGAGATTTGCAACCCTATTTTATCGCCGTGCGCGACGGTTCTTCCGCCAATCAAAACGAAGTGCGTGACGGATTTAAAAAAGTAATGTCGGCCCGTTTGTCCGACGCTGTTTTCTTCTTTGAAAACGATAAAAAAGACGGCTTGGAAACGTTCCACAATAAATTGGACCGCATCCAATTTTTAGAAGGCGTGGGCTCTTTAAAAGACAAAGCACTGCGCACGCAAGCATTGGCAAACGCTTTGTGCAACAAATTGGGACTTGCGGACTTGCTTGCCAGCGTAGATTATGCTGCCCTGCACGCCTATGACGATTTAGCCAGCCACGTCGTGTATGAATTCCCGGAACTGCAAGGTTATATGGGTGGGCAATACGCCGCTTTACATGCCAAGACGGACGCTCAAAAACAAGCGGCCCGCGCCCTGGAAGAATTTTATTGGCCGCTTACATCTTCTTCTGCACTTCCCACCACTGCGGCCGGGAACCTCGTTTCCTTAGCAGGAAAATTAGATACGTTAGCCGGCAACTTTTTAATCGGTCAAATTCCTACCGGCAGCGAAGACCCCTTCGCCCTGCGCCGCCAGGCCTTTGCCATTGTGCGCATCTTGCTGGAGAATAACTGGTCGCTAACTGTGGAAGATTTACTGCAAGAAGTAAACCGCGTATACAGCGGGAAATTATCTGCAGAAGTCCTACGGGCTTTGAGTGATTTCTTACGTCAGCGTGTAAGCGGCATTTTGCAGGAACGCGGCCACAACTCCGCTTTATTAAATGCTGTTGCAAACTGGCAACAATTGCCTCTATCGCAGGCAGAGCAATTAGTCGCAGCTTTGGAGCAAGTGCAAAAGCGCGCTGAATTTACCGCCGTGCGCGAGGCCGCAAAACGTGTCAGCAATATTTTAAAAAAATCGGGGCAGGTAGCTTCCTCCGTGCAGGAGACGTTGTTTGAACTCCCGGCGGAAAAGGCCCTGTTTAAAACGACCCAAGCGTTTGCACCATCGTCTGCTAAAACCAAGCAAGAATATCAAGCGGAACTGAAAAAACTAGAAGTATTTAAAGAACCGCTTGAGCAATTCTTTACGGATGTAATGGTAAATGTACCGCAAGAGGATTTACGTGCAAACCGTTTGGCTTTGCTTACACAAGTGCATCAAAAAATGACTTGTGTGGCCGACATTACCGCGCTGTAGAGAGAAATATGAAAAAAACATTATGGATTACGTTAGGCCTTCTTCTTACGTTTCCGGCAACGGTGCCGGCAGTGCCCTTATCACCCACTCAAGTAAAGCGTGTACTGATTCGGGCCGTTCCCCCCACCTGGCAAGAAAAATTAGCCCTCATAGAAAAACAATATCACCAGGCGCGCTCTAATTATCCGGATGATCCTCTCCCTTTAGGGCGAGATTCATTTGTATTTTCCAAAGATACTTTAACCTATCGCGATAGACTCATTACCCTGCAAAAAGATATCTCTAAAAATCCGGCCTTGCGCCAGTATCGTTTTATGGCTCCTATCGCACAGGATCTAGCCCGCTTGCATGATAAAAAAATTGCTACATTACGGGCGTTCTTCCAAAATGATCCCAATGCCCCTATCGTGCAAACGCAGCGGATCCGCCCTTTTACACTGTCCGTACAACTGGGGCAAGGGATTAGCGCCGTAGAGATTTGGATTGATACCCCCACCAAAAAAGTGTATTTAATGTCGGACAATTTCTACTCAACCGCCAAAGCAAAATATAGTCTGCACCTGTATTAATAGGCACAAAGGCCCACCTCTGTTTAGGTCCAAAGACCCTGGTTGTGTGAATAAAAACTTCCTATACTAATGAGGTAAGGAGAATACACATGAACTACAAATCTACATTAAACGTTATTTTAAGCACCTTGCTACTAAGCACAGGCATGGCCGTCCAAGCCGCCAATACGTCTTTACAAGACCGCGTACAACACGCCGTAGCGCAAGCTCAAATCCAAAAACCCAAACCTGAAATTATTGTCATCAATTGGGGCGACCAAGTAAAACATGTTGAAAGAACTCTTGAATATCTTACCGAACAAGGCAAAAAAATCGTTACTCCCTCTTTCAAACAGCTCCCCGTCAGACACAAACATGAAGTGTTTAATGCACGCTTAGGGAAATTACGCAAAGCCGTAGCAAACAATTCCGTAATCAAAGGGTATCAGGTCGTCGTGCCGGATCCCGAAGTATTGATCTCTATGAACGAAGCCGATTTGAACAAGGCCGTTCGGATGTTTGAATCGCACAAAATGTCTTTGTATAATTTTGTACCGTGCTCTCGCCCGGTAAAAGGCGTGGTAGCCATCTCTATGATCCAAGAGCCGGTGCAAACCCACATCCACGTACTTTACAACTTATGGATTGATGTAAGCACCCATAAAGTATATGTGCTCAAAGGCACCAAATATTACGGTATACAACCTTAAAAACCCCCTTATTTTAGCCAAAACCCGCATATTTTTATGCGGGTTTTTTCGTCGAGAAAATAAAATTTTAAAAAAATTTTTTAAAATTACCCCTTGACAAATTTGAGTTTTCCATTATACTATGGGTATGGAAGTTCAACTGTAGTTCGCTAGGCGTGGTTGGAAAGGGCGAAAGCCCACCGCACTTGAAGCACCTTGTGAGGGCGAGAGCGGTTGCCAACAAGTGTAGTTGCCAGCGGTTGTAAGTAGGCGCAGTGCAAGAACGTTGGCGGTTGACACGGTTGTTTAGTTGGTTACTTGACTGCTGGAGGTTTTGCAAGGCGCGCTTAGAAAGCTGTAGAGTAGGGTTCTGGGGTGTGTGGAGCCGTAGGGTCCGGACGGAACGGACGAGACGGCGTGTTCTGGGGGTTGATGTATTGCTTCGGCTTGCGGAACATGTACGACGACATAAGTCCTGGCGGTAATCCCAGAGGAAAAGGAGTAATGATGAGTAGTTGTAAAATAGAGATGTAGAACCCCCTTAGTTGGATAAACTGAGGGGGCTTTTTTTGGGCTTTTTCCCCTTTTTTAAGCAAATATAGGCCTTTTGACCCACAGGCTCCTAGGCCCAAAGACCCTGGAAATTTTCACGTGAAAACTTTAGAATAAGTATAGATAGAAATAGAATTTTGGAGGAATCTATGCTTAAAAAAACACTTTTAGTTGCCATGTTGTTTGTGCTAGCTACGGCTACGTTTGCACAAACCCACCGACGTTCTACCAATCGCCGCCACTCTCATCAATCCATGCAAAATCAAGTAACCCGCCGGGTGGCACAAACCACCCCCCGTTTGTTCCGTTTGGACGAACCGGACTCGTTTAACAAAAACAGTGAAGCTTGGTATATATGGAACAATATGTCCAAGCCGGGAATTGTCTTCCAAGATGCCATCGTAGAATTTTATAAGCAAACCGATGCGGGCCTAGCAGCTCGGAAAACCCCTGCCGCCCAAGCCAATTATTTAGCCGAAATGCTTGAAAAACATGATATGCTGGCCCGATATAAGGATTATACGGAGCAACAAGCCAAAACGCTTAGCGATCTTAAAGTTAATTTGATGGTAGAAGATAGCAAGGTCAACCCCTCCCTGTGGGACCTATTTATGCATTTCCCCGGGTTATACCAAATCATTGCCTACTTCTGCAATCGTGGCACAACCCAGACGTCTCCCGCACAATTGGAAGCGAAGAAGACGGAAATTCTGAAGGAAGGCAGTTTATTGCTCGACCGTTTTGGAATAGCAAAAATGTGTGATTTCCTCCAAAAAAACCAATTCTCACTCTCCGTAAAAAATCGCGCCACCTTACAAAAATACAAATCCATGGGGGAGGATGGACGCCAAGCCCGCAAATACTTAATGAGTCTTTAATTGGGAAACCCTAAACTTTAGACCGAAAACTCCCCGGCAGCCGCCGGGGAGTAATGTTCCTTTCAAAGCAATATTTTATTATGCCGCAGACAACACACTGGGTTGCGGAAGTTCGTCCTCGTCATTTTGCGCCGAGGAAGAGCCCGTTTCATTTTCATTTTCTTCGTCGGGCAGAGGCGTAATTACTTCTTCCTCGTAGGAACGGTCCGGAAGTGGGGCCAACGTTTCTTCCATTACAACGGGCGTTTTGGGTACCACCGGTTGGGTTTCATTTTGTTCCACACTACCGTAGCGGTTGTTAGGGTTCCACCACGCCGGCGGATTGCCCGCACAGGCAGCCAACAAAAGAACCAATAAACATACACTGATCTGTTTCATATAGAACTATTATACTTTATTTTCCATTGCTTGTTTATAGAGCTGCCCTGCATGATAACTGCTACGTACCAACGGCCCGCTGGCTACTGCTTTAAAGCCAAGGGAAAGTGCCTCTTGCTTCCATACTTCATACGCTGCCGGTTCGGGATAGCGCACCACCGGATAGTGGGCAAGTGACGGGGCCAAATATTGTCCGATGGTCAATAAATCCACACCCACACTGCGCAAATCTTTCATCAACCGGGTAATTTGGGCCGAAGTTTCGCCCAATCCCACCATAAAGCCCGATTTGGTAAACACGCCGGGAGCTAACTTTTTGGAAGTTTCTAACAATTTAAGTGTACGCGCGTAATCCGCCCCGATACGCACCTGCGGATAAAGAGGGGCTACTGTTTCTACGTTATGGGCTAGCACGTCGGGATGTGCGTTTAAAATAAGCTGCAGAGCCTCTTTATTTCCGTGCAAATCGGAAATAAGCGGCTCCGTTTTAACAGTGGGTGTACATATATGGATAGCATTTAATACTTGAGCAAAATGGGCAGCGCCCCCGTCGGGCAAATCGTCACGCGTGGGCATGGTAAGCACCGCATAGCGGATATTCCACTCTTTAATGGCATCTGCCACCCGCTGAGGTTCCGCCGGATCCGGCGGCAAAGGACGTTTTTTATCCACAGCACAAAAACGGCATCCGCGCGTACAAATATCCCCCAAAATCATAAAAGTGGCATCCCCGCAATTAAAGCACTCCCCGCGATTTGGGCAACGTGCGGCGTGACACACCGTATGCAAGGCATGTGCGGAAATAGAATTCTCCGCCCGTAATGCCTTTACACTACGCAAAGCAGCTTTATTTTTACCTACCAATTCTTTAAGCCAGCTCGGCACGGGAAGTGTAGTCATACACATATTATACAAAAAGGTATAATATTAAAAAGGAATGAAATTATGAAACGCTTGGCCGGAATACTACTATTTTTGTTATTTGTTTCTAACGTTTTTGGCGCAGCTTATACCGTGCCGGAACGTTTGCATGAAGCCGCCGAGCTCTACTTTAACCACAAACCCGGTGAAGCGTTGGAAAAATACATAGAACTTTCCAAAGAAAACGGGAACAGAAGCGCTTTTTTAAACGCAATATTCATTGCCATGGAGCAAAATAAACCCAAAGAAGCAGTGGATATTGCGCTGGAAGCCACCCGGCTTTATCCGCAAGATGATGAAATTATCGAGATGGCAGCAGAAGCCCTGTTGGCGGACGGTCAATACGCTGCGGCGGAGAGGTTATTATCCTTTCTGCCCGAAAACAACCAAACCGCAGGATTTTTTCATATTAATTTAGCCCGTGCTCAACTGGGCCTGGGCGAAAAAAAATTGGCCAAGTACAACCTAAAGCGCGCTGTAAAAGCCGGTTCTCATCCGGGGCTATCTAATTTTTTATTGGGCCAGGTTTACGAAGAAGAAAAGGATTTCAAACACGCGGCCAATGCCTACAAACAAGCCTTGGACTATGACCACCAGTTTATTGAGGCCCGCTTGGGGTATGCACGCACACTGGAGGCCTCCCGCCAATACAACGAGGCCTACCGCCAGTACAAAATGATTTATGCTGCTGACAAAAAAAACACAAAAGCCCAAGCCGCCCTTACACGTTTAAAACCAAAAATCACCAAACCCGAAAAAGAACTAGCTCCCGGTATTTCCGTGGCAGAACATACCCCCGTTTCGCCATTGGTTCTCCCCCCCGGGCAAGAAGAACCCGTGGAAATTAAAATTGGATTGGGAGTCACCCAAAACGGCAAACCTTCCCCGCGCAATCAAGTGGTTTTTAGTCCTTCGCACCCCTTTAGTGTATTAAACGCCAACGGGAAACTTATCACTTCCGCTTCCGGGGGCGAAACGTGGAGCGCCGTGTTGGAAGGTAAACAAGCTTATTTGGTAAGTCCAAAAGGCAAAAAAATCCCTTTTTCCAAGTATATTACCGTTGTTCCTTCGGCAGATTCCCCCACCCAGGCCCCTACTATTTTAGTCAAAAATATCTTGAGCGGTGCCGGAATGAGCTGGGCCAGTGTAGGGGATAAAGAATACCGTGGAGAATTGCAAATTATTTACAATCCCTCTCTGCGTAGCTTGGTGCCCGTTAATAAAGTAACGCTCGACGAATATGTACAAGGAATCATCGCTTCCGAAATGCCGGCTGGGTTCCCCTCCCAAGCGCTCAACGCGCAAGCCGTATTAGCCCGCACGTATGCGCTTAAACATTTAGGAAAACACAAAACGTATGGATATGATTTGTGCGATACCCAAAATTGCCAAGTATATGGCGGCGTACTGGCCGAAACAGCCGCCGGAAACGCTGCCGTAGAAGAAACGTTTGGACAAGTGCTAACTTATCACAATAAACCCATCGAGGGTGTATTTTCCGCTAACTGCGGGGGAGCCACCCAAAGTGCCAAAGATGCCGGTTGGAATGAAACCCCCTATCTCAATACGGTATCGGATTATCAAGAATTTGATTTTGAGAAACTGGAGCCCTATCACTTTAAAAAATTACTACAATACCCGCCGGAAGCATACAGCAAATACAATAAACACGTCAGTTTGGCGGCATTTCGTTGGGCCCGTGTCGTCAGCGAGCCGGAATTGCGGCAAGTAATTAAAAATCAGAAAAAAGATATTGGCCAAATTACGGCCCTAGTTCCTTTGCAACGCAGCCGGGCGGGCTATGTAACCCAACTACTGGTCAAAGGCACCAAAGGCAGCATAACGCTTAATAAAGAGAACGTTATCCGCAATAACCTAAGCTTGGGAATGCTGCGCAGCAGTTATTTCATTGTACAGCCCAATTATGAAAACCGCCAACTTAAATACTTTGTATTTTACGGCGGTGGCTGGGGGCACGGGGTGGGATTTTGCCAAACCGGTGCCGCCGGACGGGCTGATGCCGGGCAAGACTACAAAACTATTCTAGAGCACTATTTCCCCTTGGCCCAATTGCAAACAGCCCAATAAAACCGTATTTTCCCCCCACCTGCAAAAATTGTGTGATTACACTAAATTTGGTATAATATGTCAAGGGATTTTTATATGCAACGGGAAGAAATTGTATTACAAAATTGGAATGCCGTAAATTCTTCCCTGGCACAAGCGTGTAAACGAGGCGATCGAAGTCCACAAGAGGTTACGCTCTTAGCCGTTACAAAATATGCACAAGATTGTGACGTGCTTACCTTACTCAACAAGGGTGTACTAAGCGATATTGGCGAGTCCCGCGTCCAGCAGGCCTGGTCCCGTTGGCGTGAAAACCCGGCATTTGCCCCCTTCGTGCAGGTGCGCAAACATTTTATTGGGCATTTGCAAAAGAATAAAGCAGCCAAGGCGGCCATACTCTTTGACTGGATTGACTGTATAGATGACTTTGAAACGGTTCATTTATTAAGTATACACGCCCCGAAAGGTAAACAGCTACGCGTATTGGTGCAGGTCAAATTGACCCACCGGGCCACGCAGGCGGGGTTACCCCTACCGCAAGCCCGCGAGCTGGCTAAAAAGTTGCAAGGCGCGTTTGAAAATATAACCGTGTGCGGATATATGGCAATTGCCCCACAAGAGGCCAGCCAGGCCGATTTAAGGGCTTTGTTTCGCACGGTAAAAGAAGCTTTTGACCAAGATTTTAAAGGGGTACCCCAAGCGCAGCTTTCCTTGGGGATGAGTGAAGATTTTGAAGTAGCGGTGGAAGAGGGTTCCACCCTGCCGCGTATCGGCAGTTTATTGTTTACATCCAATTTGGAGGGACTATGATTATTAAAGTACGTTTAATCCCGGGGGCAGAGCGCAACGAAGTCATCAGCCGCATTGGCAGTGTGTTGCGCGTAAAAATTAAAACTACAAAAGTGGATGATGACCCCGCCAACGCCATGATGAAAGTGTTTTTAGCCGATTTCTTTAACGTAAAAGAAGGAAGCATTATTTTGGTAAAAGGGGCCAAAGGAAAAGAAAAAACCGTCGAAGTGCGCGACAAGAGCGAAGAAGAATTGCGCGAGATTATGGACTCTATTCCGTAGAATGTACCCTATACGCTATAACATTTCCCCGGGTTCTAACAGACCCGGGCTTTTTTATGAAAATTTTTTTTAGGACTTTGGACCTATATGATTTTGGGCCCAAAGACCCTGGAAAGCGTGCTCTATTTACCCTATACTAATGGTGTAGGAGTGTAATTCCAAAATAAGGATAGAGGATATTATATGAACCGTTTAATCAGCCGTTTGTTACTCGTTGTTTTTACGTCTAATTGCTTGTTTTTTACCCCGGGCGTTTCCTGGGGGCAGCAGTTGCCACGCACTAATAATTCGTCCCCAACACAACGTTGGAATAATTTCCGCTGGGGACAACAAAACGGCCAACAACGCAATTCTTCCTCTAATTCCAACCAAAATTTTGTCCCTTCTTGGGCGCAAATCAAAGCCAACAATAATCATAATACGCCCAAATCCTCCTTTGCTAATCCTCTTGCCAAAGCATTGGCGGAAAAATTAGGAACTCAAACACCCCTGACTCCCCAAGAACTGCAACAACGTGCGGCGGAATTACGCAAACCTTACGAAGAATCTTTTGAATACGCGGATATTGTGCAAAGTTCCTACGCCTTATATTCCCTCTACGCGGGGCAAAACTATGCTACGCGCACGCTTAAAGAAAATTTTGATTGGTTAAAAATTGATTCGCAAAAAGGTGGGCGGGGCATTTATGCTACCAATACAAATTTTGCCCTTAAGCGCAACCAAGTATTGGAAAGCATCAAAAGCGGTAATATGGAAGGGGAGCAAATTTTGGATTTCATCGATCCTTTTGACCCCGCCAAACGCAACGATCTTAATGCCTTCTATGCCGCACAATATTTGACCGAAGTTTTAGCCGGTACCGGCGAGATTTATCCCGGCTTGGAACAATTTTTACGCCATGCACAACTGCGTGTTTTGCATAGCATCCAACTGACTAAAGATGAACCCCGTATGGACCCGCAACGGGCCCGCTTATTGGGACAATTGGCCATCACTTATAGCTCTATACGCTTGAAATTTAAAAGCTTATACGGGAAAGACCCCATGGAAAATTTCAATGAGCACTATGCTTATGTGCAAAATACTAGCATCCCTGAAGTAGTGATTGGGGGTTCCCGTCTTGTAAGAAGAATTGATGGAAGCGTTGTAGATGTAAACCATCACGAAGTAATTGATGACGTAGAAGTAATATATGAAAATCCGACAGCAAACGAAGATTATGAGCAGCTCTCCAAAGATGAATGGATCCGCAGACGTTTAATTGAAAAAATAACTGCCCTTAAAAAAGCTGTCGGCGAAGATGAAACCACACGCTATACCGCCAAAAAATTAGCCGACACGTTGGTAGCCCGCAATAAAACGAAAAATTTCTCGTTCGGCTCCGCGATGGGCGACCTTGCCTGCGACTTCCTGCTCATTAACCTGTTTAAGGATGTGCTGGGAATTTTGGATAACTTATTGGGAAATATGGTAGGAATGGACAAAATTACGGATTTGTTCTCCCCCAGCAATGTGGGCCCATTCCCGGCGGCCTCCGTCAGTTTATTAACGTTAGCCTCAACAACTGCGGAATATGATTTGCTCGATCATCGTTTGTTAAACGTACGTGAATTAATTAAATTGTTAGATGCCGATAAATTGGCCGAATCCAACCACGCCGGCACAGCCCCCGTATATTTAAACGACAACCTGTACCAGGGAACGCAACCGGCTATTGCGGAAGTATTTAACACGATTTATGTATATGCTATTACCCCCGGGCGCTCCGCCGACGAATGGGGCCGAGTAATGGACTTACTCAAAGAATTAAGCAACCCGCGTCAATACTCCATTATGGTACGTTTGTGTGCCCTTTCCGTGGCGGCCAAGTTGGTTAGTCTGCGCGAGCAAGCCCGCTACAGCCGTGACCGCTTAGGCGGGAGCAGAGCCCAATATCTTTCCCAAGAAATGCAACCCGAAATGGCCAACTATTCCTTGCCGTACGAAGATTTTGATAACATGACTTCCATTTACAATATGCAAGTACGTCAAAATCCTGCGCAATCTAGAATGGTTCGCGAATATGAATACTTCCGCCAAACGGGTAAAATGCCCTATAACTACGCAGATGTAATGTTGCAATACTTGATTGATTTGTATTGGGAAATGACCGCCCCCGGTTCTGCGCACGGGATGCAATCCTACGGATTGGATGCTACCCAAATGCAAGAAGTAGCCGCACAATTAGTAAAACTGTATAACTACATTCAACCCGCAACTACCAATCCAAAGCGCTATCCTGTGGTGCTGCCCCCGAATGCGGACCATACGGAACAAGTTTCCGTGTCACAAACAACATCAGACTACAACAACGTTGACGTAAGAACCTCTACCAAAACGGTATTGATTCACTACGGGGCCAAAGTAACTACCTCTACCGGTGTAACGGTATACATGAGCCAAGCCCCTCAACTTAACTTAAACAAAAAAGCGGAAGATGGCCTTAGCTTTATGACTGAGTTTATGATAGACGTATTAACCTGGAAATTGCTCATCTCCACCATCCGCGTAAGTGCCCGCACCCTTAAACCGGTTGTCAAATTAATCAAAGAAGGGAAAAAAGTTAAATTAGGGGTGAGAGAAGCATTCCGCGACGGAGGGAAATTTGCCTCGGAACAAGCCCAACTCAATGCACGTTACGTAGTGAGACACCCCGTCCCACAAGTAGAAAGCCGCAAAGAAGCGTTGAAATTCTTAGGCCTTAGCACGGATGCAAGCGAAGCAGAAATCAAAGAAGCCTTCCGCGAAATGGCAAAAAAATACCATCCGGACATGTTGCCTAAAACAACCCGCGCAGGTGAGGCATATGTGAATGAACAATTCTCTAACCTTAGAAATATACGAGAATGGGCATTAGGTGAAAGAAACCCCAATTTAGTAATTAAACCCGGTACCCCGCGGGCCGTTACGGAAGCTGACAAAACTATGCCGGTATCTTTGGTAGATGAGAAAGCTCAAGCCGAAGCCGCGGCAAAAGCAGCACAACGGGCTGCCGGAGTAGAAGAGACCATGAGTATTGCCGGCGGGTTTGCAACCTTCTACGCGCAAGACTACGCATTAGGTTACCCGGCCAATAACTTAGAGGAAAAAGTAAGCGACCGGACCGCAAAGCAAATCAACCAGGCCTACGACCAAATCCCCACTGCCGATGGCGAACGCACGGAACAGCCGACCGGATGGCTTGATAACGTGGCCGCCGATGCGGAAACCGTACATCAAGGCGGTATCTTCCGCCTCCCCTTGGCAGCCGCCACTTTACTCGGGGATGACCTGTTCGGCCGGGATTACATTACCGTAGATACCCGCGCAAACATTGACCTATTTGCCCAACGTGAGGCCTATGACAGAGCCGTCCAAGCCAATGATTTGGCTAAGTTTCAAAAAGAATTGGATAAAGAAATTGATTCTATCACCAAGGAAAAGGAACAATTCTTGAAGGGTTATAAAGTATTCCTGCAAGCCGTTCCGACCGGTGAAAAGGAACTTAAAACGGTTTATCAAACCTACGTTCAGGACCTTAAACAGTTGAAGAATATGGCCGCCCAAAACCTGCAAAAAGCTCAAAATCAGCGCGAAACAATGTCCGTAAAATTCATCAATACGCAAGCCGATGTAATGGTGCGCTGCGTAAAGGCCTATATTACCCAACAAATCCCGTTGACTATTGCTATGGACCAACAAGCATTTAAGACGCTGTTCCCCTTCACCATGACGGAAGAAGTACAACAACAAATCAAAACCATTGATATCCAATTCTTACGTCAAAGAGAACAGGGGTTAATTGAGCTGTTTACTGCGTCCAAACGTGCTTTACAAAACCAGTCCCTCTCCGCCGACCAATTGACGCAACAGGCCTCGGACAAGTTGCAGAAAGCACAAGAAGAATACAACAAAAAAATGCAAGATTTACAGAACCCCTTGACCAAAAAAGAGGTAGCTGCCCAAAATCAGAAAGTACAAGAGTTTGTGGACGGAGTAATCAAATGGAAAAAAGCGGCCATGGAAGGCATTGTAAAGAAAATGCATGCTAAAGCCGACTCTCTATCCACTTCGTTGATGCAGTACGATCTCTATGCGCTGGAACAGTTTAATGCGCTGCTCTCCAAATTCCAAGACGATATAAACGATGCCTTCATAAAGACGATTACCTTGGAAGAATTCAACAAGGCCTATGCACAGGCAGAGGCACGCTTGGATGCGGGATACCTTGAATTTACCAACGAACTGTGCCGCCAAGGCAAAGGAAAAATCATACTACTTCCTCAAGCTGTAAGCATCTATAGTCAAAAAGCGGATCAGTTCTATATGGATAACAACAAAGAGCTATCCCTCATGGAAAAAGAATTGTTCCAAGCGTTCAATGACGACTTGCAGAACGCCGCCTATACAGCCACTTCCCAGGCGGATTTTGATAAGCGTGTCAAAGAGGCGGAAAAAACTTTAGAGAAAGGGCTCCAAAAAGCAAAAACCATTGCCCCTAATCAAACCGTCCAACCGATTATGTTGCATTAGTCCTCCATCCTCCTTAACACACAAAAACTCCCCGGGCAATTTGTACCCGGGGAGTTTTACTTAGAACCACTCAGATTATTTGTATTTGGCTTCTTTTTTAAGAAAATCAAACACTTTTCGTTCGGTCAACGTAGCAATGATTTGATCTTTACGCTCGGCAAAGAAAGTCTTTATTTTCTTTTCTTCAGCTTTTTGTTTACTTTCCGCTAAGCTTTTATCCAATTCGGCTTGCCAATCGGCTTCGGTGGCTTGCAGGTTTTCTTTCTTGGCAATGGCGTGAACCATATATCCGATGCGCAAGTCTTTCTCCACACTGGGGCGGATACGTTCTTCAAACATTTTGTGCTGCTGAGCGGTCAGCTTGTGCGGGTCGAGCTGAGTCATACTGTGCACAAAATTATGTAACGAAGATTCCGTATATTCTTCCACCAAGCTTTGCGGGAGATCAAACTTGTTAGCTTTTACCAAGGCATTTTCAATTTGAGCAATTTCATCGCGCTCGGAAGCACGTTTGGCCTCGTTATCCAAGTTTTCTTTAACTTTGGCTTTAAGTTGAGCGAGCGTTTCAAAGCCCATATCTTTGGCAAAATTGTCATCCAGAGCCGGCACTTTTTTGTATTTAATATCGTCTACCGTAACGTGGAAGGAAAGAGTATCATCCCCTTCTTTGGTTTCAATGTCTTTCACGTCCCCTTTTTTAAGCCCTTTAAGGCCTTCGGCCAAGCCGGGCATGGTTTGCGGGGCAGACATATCAATCAATTCGCTATCGGCAGAAAGCTTGTAATCATCCGTGCCATTGCGTTTGCCGCTATAGTGTACCACTGCGTAGCAAGTATCATCAATGGCAGTGCCATCCTGCGCACTTTCTAAGCGGGCATTGGCATCCAACACACGGTTCAAATTATCCGCAACATCTTGATCGGTGGCTGTATCGGATTTTTTGGTAATTTCAATTCCTTTATAACCGGTAACGTCAAATTCGGGCGCTACATCGACCGCCATTTCAAAAGTAAAGGGCTGGCCGTCATTAAACGTATTAAAATCGGCTTTGGTTAAAGTTGGGACGGCTACCGCATCCACTTTGGACTGCACCAACGCGGCGTTAATAGCGGATTTTACCGCCAAATCTAATGCACGTTCTTTGATGTGCCCGGCAAAATTTTGTTTCACTAAATCCAACGGTACTTTGCCTGCGCGAAAGCCCTGCATCTGGGCACGCGATTGCACTTGAATAGCCGCATTTTGAAAGGCCGTAGTGATCAGAGACGGAGCCGCCTCTACCGACAAGGTAACCCGGCAGCCCTCTTTGGAAATTTGACTGGTTTTCACTTCCCCTTCTTGGGCAGTTTTAAAAATAGACATGTAATACTTCTCCTTATACTTCGGACGAACCGAAAAAGATGTGGACGGAGAGGGACTTGAACCCTCACGGTGTGAACCATACGCTCCTAAGGCGTACGCGTCTACCAATTCCGCCATCCGTCCTATTGGTTGTTTTGAAAATGTGGGCCATGTGAGGCTCGAACTCACGACCTTACGCTTAAGAGGCGTCTGCTCTACCAACTGAGCTAATGGCCCGAACGATACTTTATTATAGCATATTTGCAGAAGGAAAACGAGCCCTGATAAGAAGAACCTCCCCTTGCTGTTATGCAAGGGGAGGTGTGTCTATCCATAAATTCTGTTTATCTTAACGGCTCCAACCGTGCAGATTTTTGTAATAGTAGTAGTTCTTCATCTGACGTAAATATTGGATATACCCGTAAGAACCGTTGTTTAAATTGTTGTTATACCACATATATCCATCTAACCCGGCGTGGAAGTAATCCTCGGTGGTAAGCACCTCTTTGCCAGATTCGGTTTTAATTACATCCCCGTCGTTGGGCTCAAATTTGCTGGAAGCAATTACCGCCACGTTGGGATCCAACCGGCGTAGTTCCTCCATCATGGCAATTCCCCCTTCTGGGACTAACAGATCTGTAATAACCAAGTCATATTGGGAGCCGGAACGCACTCGATTTAAAAAAGTTCTTCCTTCGGAAAAAGTTTCCACTCTGGCCCCTTTGCCCAAAAGCCCTTTTTTGCCCCAAGATTCAAAATTAAGGCGAGGGTTTAAATCGTCATTAATGAAGGCAATGTGTAAATTTTCGGGGATGTGCGTTAATAATTCATCTGCCTCATCGGTAAATTTCATCATAGCGGCATCATGCGCGCGCTCTGCGGCACGTTGAGCCATTTTTTGTTCGGCAGACATCCCGGTTGTATAGTCCTCTTCATCATACTCATCTTCCCAATCGGCGTCTTGTTCGCCAGCAATCATAGTGGACGACCCGGGCAAATATGGGGAGGAATGGTCCGGATTATAAAGAATAAATTCGTGCACATTGTAGATTCTATGATCCGGACGAGAAATTCTTAAGCTCGTCAGCACCCCCTTTAACATAGGGACATAAGCCGCACGCATTTGATCCCAATATTGCTGTTGAGCCATGATAAAAGGATCCTTAATAAAAGCATTGCGCAATTTTAAGACGTCAGTAGTCATTTTATAGATAAAACTATTGATGCGCGTGCGATCCCCAAATTCAAGGGCATAATCCTCACTTGCAAAATAACCGAGCCGGCTTATGAGATAGGAATTTATCTCTTTAGAATTAATAATAAAGTCCTCATATTCCTTAGACAACGATTTCCACGTTTCCATGGGCACTTCGTGCGTGAGGTAACCAAAACGTAACGAAGGTGGAGTAACTTCCATTTTCCGCCAAAGGTATCCCAAAGTTTCTCTGGATTCTTTCCAAGGGACACGATCACGCCATGAACCAATGAGATATCCTTTATCATAATCAAACCCTGTACGTTTGGCGGCCAAATCCACATCTATGCCGCTTTTGATAGCGTCGGAATTGGCATAGGCAAGCGTACCAGAAGGCATAATGGAATGGCGCTTATTCGCACTTGAAGCCGACGTGGAAATAGCTACCCGCCGTTCCAAATCCACCCCTGTCTTTTCAAAAAACAAATTTCGTTTTTCATTAGCATCCAAATTCAAACTTTCCAGCGACACGGCGGCCTCGCGTTCCATTAAATGTTTGGTTCTAAGGGCGTTCTTTCTCATTTGTGCAAAAGTTTTGCGGGGAGCTCTGCGGGGAGTTTTTCTGGTGTATGTTTTTTTGATTTTTATTTTCCGAGGTTTAGGAAACACCTCTTCCGCATTTAACAAATTCCCACCTATCAGCAAACACATTGCGATTGTTAACAAACGGACTATTGTAGACATAAATACTCGCTCCTGTTTTAAAGATTCTTACTTTAGTTTATCACAATTACTTTCTCCTCGCCAGGGCCTAAAGGCCCAATACCGTATAGGTCTTTTTACCTAATTATGGCAAGTTTTCATTGACAATCCCTCTCGTAAACAATAAAATATAAGAGGAGTATTTTATATTACTTAACAGGACTGCATACAAACTATGAATAAAAAATTAGTGTGTTTTGGGCTTTTTTTCTTGGGTTTGGCTAGCGTATCGACAATGGCTAATGCCCAATCAGGGTTAGAAGTGGGCAGTATTAACGCCATTTTGGAAGACAATTCCTTGCGCGATGCTGCTACCCGTTATGTATCGGTATTTTCTTATTTTTTCCCGGAAGAAGCTACCCGTTTGGGCTTTTCGAACGGTAACAACCTGCTTAATGACCGCAGCGCTAATAGCGACGAACAAGCCCAACAGGCACTGGAAGCCGTGGTACGGGATTTGGATTTAATTGATCTTTCCAATCTTTCTGAAAATAAGAAGTCCGAATATCACCTGCTTAAGCAAACTTTACAAAGTAACCTTTGGCAGTTGCAGCAGAACCGCTTAACAAAGAACCCCCTTTATTATGCACAGGCCTTGGATGCCGTGTACGATTTGTTACTGGTTCCACAGAGCAACTTGCGCACCAAACGCCTCAATTTGTTGGGGCGTATTTCCGCATTGCCTTTGGTAGCACAACAAGCAC
Source organism: Elusimicrobiaceae bacterium (assembly GCA_045593185.1). GTDB lineage: Bacteria > Elusimicrobiota > Elusimicrobia > Elusimicrobiales > Elusimicrobiaceae > Avelusimicrobium. Next base: position 82,918 of record JAZNWD010000030.1, read on the forward strand.
AAGAGAATTTAGAAGATGTTTCCCCCCACTTGGCCCGGTTAGCTATGGAGAAAGCCTACTACGCTTATATTTCGTTTGATGAAGTAGCCAAATTAATTACCGAGGGACCGGCCCTAACTAATGACTCGAACGATGCTTCTAAAACGGAAGGGGCTGTTCAGCGGGCCAAAGGGGCCATTCGCCAATTATTTGATCTGTTTAAACAACTTTCACAGCAAGAAAGTGCTACCCAGGATTTCCGCTTGGGGGAAGAAGCTTATGCCACGATGTTAAAAGATACCTACCAAATTACGGAAAAGTCAGCCTCTTTAAGCAAAGTGCTGGAGAAACAATTTGACCAAGCTCAACACGAATTAGCTAGCGCCTTAGAACCGTTTGCTTTATCTGCCGAGGATGAAGAAGTAACCGTCGTAGAAGATTTAAACGAGATTCCCTTCATTCAACACGCGCAAAAAGAAACGGGAAAAGATGCCAAGCCCCAAAAAGCGAAAAAACCGGAATATGTTCCCCCCACTGCCAATCAATTTTATGCGGTGGCAACACAGTTAGAATCCCCCTTTACGTTGAACGACAAAGTAAACGAAGAGATTAACAAACAAGCCTCTGCCTTTATGGCCCAATTGGTTAAGGATAAAGTTCTCCCTTCTAAAGTGGCATTTAAAGTACAGCCCTTACCGGCTTACTTTGCCTATCAACAGGCCTACAAATTTTTCCCGGCATACAACGCATTTTTCTTGCGTGTACCTACCGGCAATGAATTGGCCAAAAAGGAAATGCTTAAACAAGATTTCAACGAACCTGCTTATAAGCTGTTCATCAGCCAAGCATTGGTACCGGGAACCTATTACCAAAATAGTGTTACCAAAAGTAACGTCAAACGGGTTTTTGGAACCCCGCTGTTGGCTAACGGGTGGGAAACTTATGCCCTCAACATTGCCAATGACCAGCACTATTTCTTGACGGATGAAGAACATTTGTTCTTTAGCTTTCAAAATTACTTGCGCGCCATTACAGCTTTGTTGGACAAGCGCTTGCACACCCAAGAAATCACCTATGAAGAAGCCCAAAACTTCTTAGTAGAAAACAACGGCTTTACGTCCGAGCAAGCCCAGCAGCTGTTGTTTAGCATTATAGCCAACCCGGGTCAAGCCGTAAGCTATGTATGGGGCAACCAAGTGTGGGAAAAAGCCGCTGCGCCCTATCAAAAGAAAGCTAAAAACAACGGGCAAGTAACCTCGCTGCTTTTACAGGCCGGGAACGTCTCCCCGGATGATTTAACAACCGAGCTTAAGCAACTGTCCAAGAATAAATAGTTTAACAATTACAAACGTAAAAGCCCCGCAAATGCGGGGCTTTTTAGAGGTCTCGGGAAGTAAATGATTGCGGAATTTTATTACTGAGCAATCAAGAAATTATCCGCCGTGTTGCTATTGTTTGTCCACTTACATGTTTTCCCGAATGGGCAAGGAGGAAAATCTTTGTTATCCCATTTTAGCGCGTTTACGTCGGCGTTCGTTACTGTTAATTTAGCGATTTCAACTCCACTTGAACCCAAATTTTCCATCCAAGTTAAGTTTTGGTTATAGGTTATTGTCGGGTTTTTATTGGACACGTCTGTTTTCCCAAAAATAACGTCTTTGGAAATAATTTTTTCAAAATTATGCAAAACAAGTTTACTCTCCTCGTTCATATTTAGAGTCAATGCAGCCAGGGCCCAATTATCGCTACTTTCCCCCAAATCCAATGTAAAATTTAAAAAATCTATTCCCCGGGTAGCAGGAGCCAACGCCGTATAACTTTGATAATTCGCCCCAAAGACGTCCAACTGTTCCGCAATGTACAAATTATCGTACGTAACATACGTAGTGGGGAAGAAAGTAATCATCTCCACCGCATTATCGGCCCGCAATACTGCCGGGGCGATTAATAAAATGATTGCCAACAAAAAACTTTTTGTAAAATGATGCATTGTTCCCTCCTAGTTATAGTTACACGTAAAAGTACCGCTGGTACTGTCCATACCGTATACGTCACAGCGGTTATTGCCGGTTGAATCTATACAAAAGAAACCGGCTTCTTGCCCATCTTTGCGAATGGCGGCATCACTCATATATACAAATACTACACCGTTGTTATCCCCCCCTACACGTTTGGCACAGACACCATTGCGATATTTACTACTCGGCGTTGTGGAAGGATAGATAGAATAGGTAAAATACTTGGTACTAAATGAATAGGTCCCAATGGTATCCGCAAATGCCACCCCTAAATGGGCCATTTTGGGTCGCACATGACATGGGTTACCATCTCCGCCTTCATAATCCAAAGCACAGCCCATATTGTCCATAGCTTCCAATTTGGCCTCTTGCAGCTTGAGCATAATAGTACGCGCTTCGGCCAGGTGGGAGCGCTCGATCGTTTTTTCGTACATAGGCACCGCCATCAGCGTTAAAATAGTTACTATGATGACTGCCGTTAAAATTTCCGCTAATGTAAAACCGTGTTTTGTTCTAATAATCTGCATCTGTCCCCCCATAATTGTAAAAACCGTACAAATCACACGCCTCGGCAATTTCCTCTTCGGATAACTGAATCCCAGAAGAACCTCCACACTCAATCTTGTAGTCGGAACGGTACATATGGAATTCCAAACCGACATAAGGGTTTCTTTTCTTTACGGATGCTACAAAGTTCCTCGATCGGTTTAATTCATAATTAAATTCTTTGCATTTGATGATCAAAGGTTCTACTACACACCCCAACGTGCGTTGGGAAGAATCCTCACTTGCGCTATCACCAAACATATCCATACGTGTAAACACGGCTTTATCCGGATGCGCGGCCGCAAAGTCCTTGAATGTTTTATAGCCATATACGGTAGCTAAGCGTTCGCTAGAGTCCACAATTGTACGCAACATAGCAACGGCCTCAGTAGCTTTGGCTTTTTGAATAGCCCGACGATATTGCGGCAGTGCCAACCCCAAGAGCAGCCCTACAATCAGTACCACGGTAAGCATTTCAGCTAATGTAAAACCCCTTCTGTTCATAAAAATCTCCTATTGACATCCCATCGCAAATTCACCAACATTTAGAATATCACAAAGATCGCCGGCATCACCATCTTGGCAGGACAAATGATCCCCGCGATAATAAACAACGACATCGTCATACCGGGTTCCTCCCCAGCGGGGTTTGGCCCCCACACACGGCTGCCAAGAGGTACTGGGCTTGCCCAAATGCAAGTAATACTCCCAGTATGGGGTGACCAATTTATTATTGGACAAAGTATTCGTGTCAGTGGTTATGTTCCCTTTTGCTTCTATATCCAGTTTACTAAAGGTCATTGTACTGCCATCGGCACAAGTATACCCATCATCCGTCCACTTACAGCCGTGTTCGATCATCCACCGTTCGCGTGCCTCAAAAATAGCCGGCAGCAACTGGGTGGCTTCGGCCGCTTTGGCCCGATCCAACGACTTGCGGTACTGCGGCATAGCCACCGCCGTCAGAACGCTTATAATCATAACCACCACCAACAGTTCTATCAACGTAAACCCCGTGTGTTGCATACAATCTCCTACTAATAAGTATAATCCTTTTTTACATAATTACAATACCATTATAGCTAAAAATTAGCAATTTTGCATATTTTTTATTGGGCCGAAATTTGCTATGATATACAAGGTTTGGGCCTGACCCCAAATTCGGGAGGTTTTATGAGAATTCATGATGATGTTCAACTTGACTATTGCGATGTGCTGTTGCGCCCAAAACGCTCGGCCTTGGCGTCGCGCTCGGCCGTGGATGTCCTGCGCGAATACACGTTTAAATGGTCTCCCAAAAAATTGCGCGCTACGGGCATTGTAGCCGCTAACATGTACACCACCGGCACCTTTGCTATCGCCCGCGAAATGCAAAAACAAAATTTATTTTGCGCCTTACACAAACATTACAGCGCCGAAGAATTAATTGCTTTTTTAAAACAAAACAAAAAAGAAATGGGACACAATGACTTTATTTTTGTAAGTTCCGGCGTGTCGGACGCGGATTACAAAAAATTAACCGCCGTTTTAAAAACCAAGCTCATTGATAACATCTGCATTGACGTGGCCAACGGCTATTCCCCCTACCTAATTGACTTTGTACGCAAGGTGCGCAAGGCCTGGCCAAAAGCTTTGATTATGGCCGGCAACGTAGTAACCGGCGATATGTGCGAAGACCTTATTTTAAGCGGGGCCGATATTGTAAAAGTGGGCATTGGGCCGGGATCCGTGTGCACCACACGCAAGCTGACCGGCGTAGGAAGACCGCAATTTTCAACCGTCATTGAATGTGCCGATGCCGCACACGGCATCAGCGGAATGATTTGCGCCGACGGCGGCTGCACCGTGCCGGGCGATGTGTGCAAAAGTTTTTGCGCCGGGGCGGATTTTGTAATGTTGGGCGGTATGCTAGCCGGGCACGAAGAAAGCGGCGGTGAAATGAGCACCAAAGTATTTCAAACCGGTGAAGTAAATATGGTGGATAGCAAACATTGCGCGATGGCTTTGGTGGAAAAACAGTACAAGAAATTCTACGGCATGAGTTCTGCCTATGCGCAAGAGCAACATTACGGCGGCCTTAAAAAATACCGCGCCAGCGAAGGCAAAGTAGTGGAACTCCCCTTCCGCGGCCCGGTGGAGCCCACGCTACTGGCGATTTTGGGCGGCATCCGCAGTTGCATGACGTACATCGGCGCCAAACGCCTAAAAGATATGCCCAAATGCGCGTCTTTCTACCGCGTAAACCGGCAGCTTAACACCATTTTTGGAAATGAATAAATTATTAAAACGTCATTCCCGAAATTTGTAATCGGGAATCCCCTCCACTTTAAACGTGAAAGAACAAGGTGGAGATCCCCGACTAAAACCTTCGGGGATGACAATTGTAGTAAGGAGCAAGCGTATGATTAAAGACGGAAGTAAAGTGAAATTTGATTACACACTGACCGTGGACGGCAAAGTAGAAGATACTTCCGCCGGACGCGCCCCCTTGGAATATGTCCACGGAGCCGGGCATATCATTAAAGGATTGGAAAAAGAAATGACCGGCATGAACGTGGGCGATAAAAAAACCGTTACCGTTCAACCTGAAGAGGGCTACGGCCTTGTGCAAGAAGAAGCTATCCGCCGCGTACCCAAAACCGCTATCGGCGGGGCTGACGGACTAAAAGTGGGCGATATGGTAGGCGCCAGCAACGCGGGGCATACGTTTCGCGCCGTGGTCAAAGAAATTACCGACACGGAAGTGGTGCTGGATTTCAACCACCCCTTAGCCGGTAAAACCCTCACCTTTGATATTGAAATCAAAGAAATTAACGACTAACCTTTACGTGTGCAAAAATAACCCCCGGTTATGCCGGGGGTTTGTTATTTTTATATAAATAGCTTTTGAACCAATAATTTAATTATATTTTTCCTGCGCTTGTTTGATCAGATTCACGATCGCGGAGGTAATTCTTAATCCTCCGTTGGGACACATTGAAGGAGTTTTTTTGTCAAAAACTGTCACGGCAACAATGTATCTGTTATCTCTTGTTTGTATAATGGGCCCACCGCTATTGCCACCTACAGTGTCAGCATCATGCCGGATAAATTCCCGTTCCACAGCACATATCTTGCCATAGGAAGCCCACAAAGAGTTATTCGGTTTGTCGCCCCCACGTCCTAATGTTATTATGAAGGATTCATCCATTTCTCCGTTGGAAGGTACACGTACGCCCAACCAACCCGTTTGCTTGCCGATATTTTTATCCAGTACCACAATTCCATAATCATACGCAAATCCTTTCAAATTGTCCGCATTACCGCTATTGGCCTGCCTCTGATATTCCCGCGGAATAAGTAAATTCTTGGATTTAGCCGTTACAAAACCATCCTGTTGTTGAGCTGCTTGTTGTTGCTCTTTTTCTGCCACAACGCGCGTTAAAGCTACTAGAGGAAGAGGAGAAGCAAACGTGTCCGACGTTTTTTTTATTTCACGGTTGGCATCCTTGCGCCGATGACGGATGGGCGTGGATTGTTGCATAGGAAGCCCAACCGCCCGAACCGTTACGGACTCTGCAAACCGCATACCCATATGACCTAAATCATTATAAAGACAATGTCCCGCCGTTAATACTAAATTTTTCCCCACCATCGTTCCAGAACAGATGGATTTTTTGTTACCGGAAAATTGCATTTCCAGCACTACTGCCGGTTTGTAGGAGCTGGGAGCTCTACCCGTAATTTCCACACGGCCATCCGGCCCTACAATTTGTTTAGTATACCCGGCGGTTAGGAACGAATTTCCTTGCAGAGTTTCACTCGGTTCCAATTCCAGCGCTATCCCCGGTCGCATGACATGTGTCGTTTCTTCACCGGTGATCATATCATAAGAAACCCATGCAGGTTCCTCAGCAACAATCGGACTGACTGCAAATAAAAACAAAATCAACAAACTAGATATATGTTTTATGCCCATAGTTTTTCCTTTTTTAATAATTCACTGTATTTTTATTCTAAGCAAGAAACATATCATTTACCAGGGTCAAAAGGCCCAAATACAACCTAGGCCCAAATATAATAATAACCCCACCCTTTAGCTTTTGCGCAAAAAGGTGGGGTGTACTGTGGTATAACTTTTTATTTGAGCAAGTTTGTTAAACTAAACGTTTTTACTTCTTCTTGCATTGCCTTAATAGCATCATCTACCGTTAAGGGCTGTGTGTTGGTACCGTCTTTCAGACGCACGGTGAGGGTACCGTTGGCGGCCTCGTTCTTGCCGATAATGGCCGTGTACGGGATGCGCTGCATGTGCGCTTCGCGGATCTTTAAGCCCAGTTTTTCCGGGCGGATATCCAGCTCTGGGCGCAGGCCGGCGGCTTTCATTTTGGCGTATACTTCCTGCGCGAACGGGATTTGATCGTCCGTAAGCGTCAAGATTTTCATCTGCACGGGAGCCAGCCACAGCGGGAACCAACCGGCATAGTGCTCAATGAGCACCCCGGTAAAGCGTTCAATGCTGCCAAACATCGCGCGGTGCACCATAATGGGGCGTTTGCGGCCTTCGGGCGCTACATATTCCAGGTCAAAGCGCTCGGGCAAGTTGAAATCAAATTGAATGGTGGAAAGCTGCCACAAACGGCCAATCGCGTCCATTACTTTGATGTCAATTTTCGGTCCGTAGAAAGCGGCTTCCCCTGCGTGAGTAGTGTAGGGAATGTTGTTTTCCTCCAGCACTTTCTTTAAAGCGCTTTCGGCACGTTCCCACTCGGCCGGATCCCCGGTAAAATGTTCGGGATGTTCAGGGTCGCGCGTGGAGAGTTCCACTGCGTATTTTTCAAAGCCAAAGGTTTTGAAAATGTGCATAGCATACTCAAACGCTTGCTTGACCTCGCCCTCTACTTGCTCGGGCGTGCAGAAAATGTGGGCATCATCTTGCGTGAACCCGCGCACGCGCAGCATGCCGTGCAGCGCGCCGGAACGTTCGTAGCGGTACACGGTGCCCAGTTCGCTAAAGCGAAGGGGCAAGTCGCGGTAAGAGCGCAAGTGGGTTTTGTAAATTTCCACGTGGAAGGGGCAGTTCATCGGCTTAATTTGATATTTTTCTTCGTCGATTTCCATGGGGTGGAACATACTGTCGCTATAAAACCCGGCGTGACCGCTGATTTCAAACAAATGATAGCGCGCAATGTGCGGGCTGACTACCAAGTCATAGCCACGTTTTAAGTTTTGGTCTTTAATCCAATCCTCCAAAATTTTGCGCAGCATTCCCCCCTTGGGGTGCATTAAAATTAGGCCGGGGCCGATGTTATCGTTAATGCTAAACAGGTCCAATTCCGGGCCGAGTTTGCGGTGATCGCGCTTGGCGGCTTCTTCCTGTTGTTTGACGTAGGCGTTGAGTTCGTCCTTATTGTCAAAGCACAGGCCGTAAATGCGCTGGAGCATGGGGCGTTTTTCGTCCCCGCGCCAGTACGCACCGGCAATGGTGGTAAGTTTAAAGCTGTTTATTTGCCCCGTGTGTTCCACGTGCGGACCACGGCACAAGTCGGCATAATCGCCATTGGTGTAAATGGAGATGGTACCGTCTTCCAATTCTTCCAAAAGTTCCAATTTATAGGTTTCGCCGCGTTTTTGGAAAAAATCGCGCGCTTCTTGTTTAGAAAGCTCTTTGCGTTCAAATTTTTGGCGGGCCTTGATGATTTCTTTCATCTTGGTTTCAATGGTTTTTAAATCTTCGGGAGTGAACTGCTTGGGGCAGTCAAAATCGTAATAAAAACCATTTTCAATGGCCGGCCCGATGCCCAACTTGGTACCGGGGAACAACTGCTGCACCGCTTGCGCCATGATATGCGCGCAGGAGTGGCGCTTGGTTTGTAAGTCTAATTTTTCCATGTTTGTTTCACGTTGGGCTGTCAGCCACGATGACCGAGCCAACACAACGTGCCTCATTTTAAGATATAATAATTATATCATTTAATAACCGAGCCAGAATATGCACTTTTTGCGTAATGTAATTTGGAAACCGTTTCAACACGACTGGAAATTGCTAACCATTTTATCTCTGCCCGCCGTGGCGGTGGGTATTTATGGGCTTAACCAGTTGGGAGTACTAAACCTAGGCGTAGCTATTCCGGCCGAAATCATCAAATTTGTGTGTGAGTTTTTATTTTTGGGGATGCTTTTGTCCGTATGTCAACTGATCGGGCTTAAAAACAAATGGTTCTTGGGAATAGGCACCTTCTTATATTATCTAACCGTAATTGCCGATTTTGTGCTGCTGATGTACTTTAAGGAACGCTTCGGCGCCAAATATTTAGAAACATTGCAAGGCGGCGATTATGCCTTTTTGACCGATTGGCGCGTAGCAGGTTTTTTGACATTGGTAGCCGTGTTTGCGATCGTAACAGTGCGCGTATTTTTAAAAAATTCGTCCCGCGCCAATGCGTTGCATCGCTTGGCCGTATGTACCGTAGGAACCTTGCTGTTATATCTAATCAACCCGTTGTGGTTGCTGCCGGCCCCGGCCGATTTTTACAGCGTGTATATGACACCGCCCGCCCCGGTATACACGGTGCGTGCGGTGCTTACCCCGCAACCGGCTGCGCGTATTTCCCCGGTGGTTGCGGCAGATGTGGAAAGTTTGGCAAAAAAATACAATGTGTTTTCCGCCAAGCAAACCCCCGTTGGCAAAAATTATATGCGAGTGATTTTAATTGCCAGTGAATCGCTTTCCAACAAATACATGCACCATTTCAATTTAAATATTCCCCCGCAAGCCAGCGCCCCGCTGGACCGACTGTACGAAAACAACCCCTCCGCGTCGCTCAAACACGTGTCACTTTCCACGCTTTATGGACTATCGGTTATTTTTACATCACACCCGTTTGTGCGACTAACGTATGAAAACAATTATCCCTTTTCGTTTGTCAAAGAACTCAAAAAGAACGGCTTTCACACCGCTTTCTTGCGCGGCGCTAACGAAACCTATATGAATGAACACTTGATTTTTAAACAGGCCGGGTTCGACGAAGTAATCGGCGCCACGTATTTCCAAACACGGCCGGAATATAGGAAGTATGTCAGCTGGTGGGGCCTCTTGGACCGCAAACTTTTTGACTATGCGCTAGAATATTTGCACGTGCACCGCAACGAGCCCACTTTTGTTACGCTGTTGACGGTGGATTCCCACTCCCCCTTGGGGCGGTTGGATTATTTGGGCGAAACCTACCGCGAAATTAACGAGCGCTTTTATGATGCCCCCACCCTGCCGCGCGCGTTTGCACGCTTTGGGCAGGACGTAGAACGTTTTTTGGCGGGGCTAAGCCAACAGGGATTATTTGACGACGACACCCTCATACTGATCATGCCCGACCACCCGGCCTATGCCAATGCCCCCACCAACGCACTTTTTGAGCCCTTTCAGCCGCAGTTTGATAACTTACCTTTTATCATTTTGACTAAAGATAAAATTGCGGCCCCGGTGGACCGCAGCCAAATGCTTTCCCAGCTGGACATTGCCCCCACTATTTTGGATTTGCTCAATATAGATATGCCGCGCGGTATGTTTGGCCATAGTATTTTTGATACCCGCGTGCGGCGCAGTGTGTTTGATATTAAGGAAGACTACGCTGTAGTAACCACCGAAACCGAAACCCGCGTGGTACCGTTTAACTCCACCCATTGGAAAGACAAGCAACTGCTGGACCTAATGAGCACGTTTGTAACGCAGTAAACAACTGCTTTACGCACTCGCTCCCCCCCGCCGTCAAAATATGCTACAATAATGAGGTATTTAAATATATCTTAGGAGGATTTTCATGCAAACAGCTGCACAAGGGAGTTCCACCTTCTTTTGGTTCCTGCTTTTTGCTTTTGCGTTTATTATGATTTTTTTACCGGCGCGCAGCCAGAAAAAACGCGAGCAAGAACTGAAAACCAAAGTGGATGCCCTGCAAAAAGGCGACCAAGTTATTTTGGCCAGCGGTATCATTGGCACCGTGGTCGGTTTTAAAGATGAGGCCTTAGAAGTAAAAGTGTCCGAGAACGTAAAACTGACCGTGCTCAAAACAGCCGTGGCCGGATTTTTAAATGACCGCACTGCAACTGCGGCCCAAGGAGGATCTAAATAATGTCAAACAAACTAGCTGTAAAATGGGGGCTGATTATCGCCATTTTACTAGGGGCAATTTATTTAATTTACCCCAATTACAAGTGGTATTCTAAACCGCTCGCCGAGCGCGAAAAATTAGATACCCTGGGCGAACGCCCCAAACGTATGCTCAACTTGGGGCTCGATTTGCGCGGCGGTTCAAGCTTGCTTTTGGAATTAGACGTATCTAAATTGCAATCCAACGAGCCATTGCACGAAGCCATGCAACGCGCGATTGAAATTATCCGCAACCGCATTGACCAATACGGTGTAGCGGAAACCTCTATCACCAAACAAGGCGATAAATGGATTATGGTGCAACTGCCCGGCGTTTCCAACCCGCAACGCGCCGAAGAACTGATTGGCAAAACGGCTATGTTGGAATTCCATATCGTAAAAACCGACCAGTCCATTGCGCAAGCCGCTTTCTCTAAATTAGAAGATACGGCCAATCCGTTTGACGACGACGGGAACCTGGCCCCCGAAATTGCCGCATTGGTACCGGAAGGTTACCAAATTATGCGCAGCAAAGAAGGCAGCCCTGTACTGGTGGATGCCGTAGCCGAAGTAACCGGTGCAGACTTGGAAGATGCCCGCGTGGTCATGATGGATGAAAACGGCTACCCGGCGGTTACCTTCCGTTTTAATACCGAAGGTGCCCAAAAATTTGGCAAATTAACCGGCAGCAATTTGCAAAAACAACTGGCCATTGTGCTTGATAACACCGTACAATCGGCCCCGGTTATCCAATCGCGCATTTCGCGCGAAGGGCGCATTACCGGTCATTTCACCCCCGAAGAAGCCCGCAGCTTAGCCATTGTGCTTAAAGCCGGTGCCTTGCCCGCCCCGGTGCACGTAATTGAAAAGAAAACCATCGGGCCGACCTTGGGTGAAGACTCCATTAAATCGGGTCTATCTGCCTCGGGTATGGCGCTGCTGCTGATCTTGCTATTTATGGCCGTGTATTACAAAGCAGCCGGCGTAATTTCGGACATTGCCTTGCTGCTAAACTTTGTCTTTACCGTAGCCATTATGAGCTATTTCTCCGCTACGCTTACCTTGCCCGGTATCGCGGGTATGATTTTGTCCTTGGCTATGGCTATCGATGCCAACGTACTAATCATTGAACGTATGCGCGAAGAAAAACGCGCCGGCAGACCCGTGTACGAAATCATCAGCTTGGGTTACGACAAAGCATGGAGTGCTATTTTCGACTCGAACATCACTACCATTATCGTGGGTGCGTGTCTGTTGCAATTTGGCACAGGGCCTGTAAAGGGCTTTGCGGTAACCCTGATCATCGGGTTACTGGTCAGCTTGTTTACCGCCGTGTTTGTCACGCGCGCTATTTATGAGCTTATTTTAACTTCTAACACCAAGGAGATCAGCTTATGATCAGTTTACTTCCTAAAACAAACATTGATTTCCTTAAATACAGAAAAGTATATTTTACGCTGTTTGCTGTGTTAATTGTGGTAGGCGTATTTTGCTTTTTCACCAGAGGACTCAACCTGGGGATTGACTTTACCGGCGGCACCATGGTGCAGGTACAATTTCATTCCCCGGTAGATATGGCTAAAATCCGTGAGGCGTTAAATGCCACGGGAACCACTTCGGAACTTCAATCATTTGGGGATAATTCTTTCGCCATTAGCGAAAAAAGCACCTCAGATGAAGTGGGCGCCGTACAACAGCGCATTACGCACGCGCTGGACAGTTTGGACGTGCCCTACACGGTACTGCAAACCAACTCGGTAGGGCCGGCCGTCGGTTCGGATATGACCGAACGCGCACTGTGGTCTATTTTACTGTCGATGGTGTTTATCATTATCTACGTAGCGTTCCGCTTTAGCAACATTTTGTGGGGTATTTCGGGCGTAGTTGCTCTATTCCACGATTTGTTCTTAATGGCGGTAGCGTTTAGCATCACGCAGCGCGAAATTGACCTGGTGGTTGTGGCGGCTTTCCTAACGGTAGCCGGGTTCTCTATTAACGACACGATCGTCATTTTCGACCGTATGCGCGAGAACGTACGTCTGCACCCCAAAATCAGCTTTGGGGAACTAATTAACCTTTCCATCAACGAAACGCTATCGCGTACCATTATTACCACGCTCACAGTACTGTTTGCCTTGGTAATTTTGTACCTCTTCGGCGGCGAGGTTATCAACTCTTTCGCGTTTGCTATGCTCATTGGTTGTATCTCGGGTGTGTATAGCACCATCGCGCTGACTACCCCCCTGGTTTATACGTGGAGCCACGGCGTCTATCATGACGGCAGCGAAAAAAAGGAAGAGAAACACGTCAATCAGGCCGAACAATCCGTAGCGGCCTATCACGCGGCAAAGCGGATGATCCGCAATTCAAACGGAAACACTCCCCGCAAATACCGCAAGAAACATCACCGCTAATTCTATAATACGGAGCCCCGAAAAGGGGCTCCGTTAAACAATTTATAAAGGGGGCTCACGGGGCCCGGTTTACAAGTTGTTTAACACAGATATGCGCAAAATAAAACGTTTTAAAATTACTTCCCGTTCGCGCGAAATTTTAAACCGCCTCCTGCGGGAATTGCCGCTACTGCGTCGGGCCGGCTTTCAAAGCCAGCCGGAAGTATCTGCCTTTATTACCGAAATCTTTAAACTCATTGATCCCGGCGTAGTGTATGAGTTCAACCAAGATGCGCACTGGGAACTGGACGATAAAAGCATCATCCATAAAGAAATGTTTTCGGCCTGCGCGGTAACACTGGGCGATAAATTAACGCCCTATTTAGAGCAATTACCTAATGATGACAAGCGCACCGCCGCCATTACCGTAATTTTGGAATTTTTAAAAACCGCTACCAACTTTGTGTGCGACTTAATTAAAGAACAGGCCGACAAAGAAGAATGCGAAACGCTGGACTTGCAGTTTGTCTATTTACCCCCCTTCGGGGCGGCGGGTGCACCGAAAATGTTGCGCGAGGCCCAACGGCTGGACAAAACACTTTCGGAAAAAGTCCTGCCCGTAATTCTGCCACACTTAAAAGCGGAAAAAATTGATGTTTCTTTGACGCAGGAAGGGAATTTACTCCCCCCCTACACAGCTGTATTTTTTATACCCTGGCAAAAAGCCAAAAGAAAAGGAAAACGCTAATGCATCCCGAAGAAAAAAAACAACCTTTTTCACTAAAACATACCGTCGTTTCCACGTTGGCGTGGTGGTACTCCGTATTTTTGGGGTGGACCACCCGCGTCTATTGGTTCAAAACCGATGAGGCCATCGAACTGGAAAAAAGCGGCAAAGGTATTATTTATGCTGCCTGGCATAACCAACAACTCTTTTTACTTTATCCCTACAAAGGGCAAAAAATTGCGGCACTGATTAGTCAATCTTCCGACGGGGAATACATCGCGCGTGTATTGCCGCACTTTGGCATGCTGGCCGTGCGCGGTTCCACCACCCGCGGCGGAGCACGGGCCCTTATTAAACTGATGCAAGCCGCCCGCGCCGGCTACCGCCTGATGATTACGCCCGACGGCCCACGCGGCCCGATTTACCAAGTACAGCCCGGTATTTTATTCCTCGCCCAAAAATTGGGCTGGCCGATTGTGCCGGGCGGGATTTCGCTCTCGCACAAATTCAAGGCGGGCTCGTGGGATAAAATGCGCATCCCGTTGCCGTTTGGCAAAGCGGTTTTTCAATACGGAAAAGCCATTTGGGTCAAGGATGAAGCCGACATTCCGCGCGCCAAAGAAGAACTACAAGCCGAACTTAACCGTTGCAGCGAAGCGAGCGAGATGTTTTGCAACAAAGTCCATTTTGACACAACAAAAGGATAATTTCCTATTAAAATGCACCTAGCGAATTACAAATTTTGGTATAAACGGAAGATTCATTTTTAACGGTGCACGAGCTTGAACTTTTTTTGTTTTCATACACCCGTTTGAAAAGCCTATATTCTCTGTCTGTTGATGAATTTTCTACTACACGATCTGCCATATAGTCACAATACGGAATTCCGCTCCCCGCAACATCACAATAAAACCGAATTTTAAAATTTGCTGTACGTGCAAAGTTTGGAGCATATCCCTGTGCTTTGGGGAGATCAATCACTAACGAGGCTGTTGCATTTGTTCCAAAAAATTCCGTATGCGTAGAAGGCCACCCATTGTCTAGTAAATAAATGTCACTTGCTTCTTCAATCGCCTTAAACGCTACCAGTGCTTCTGTTAATCGGGATTTTTCCACCGCATAGCGGTATTGTGGCAACGCCACAGCCGCCAGAATGCCGATGATGATGACAACGACCAGCAGTTCGATGAGCGTAAAGCCGGAGCGCAGCGGAGCCCTGAAAGAGTTGTTGTTCAGGGTCTCATCTTTAAATAAAGACGTCATTCCAAACTTGATTTGGAATCTTCCACGTACGTTGTTTACAAACAGTAACGGCAAGCGTCGAAGATCCTGAATCAAGTTCAGGATGACTTTATTGTATTTATTCGTTATAACATTTCCGTTTTGCATGTGTTCTCTCCTGTGTTTGTTGCAATTCTCTGCTTTTGGAAAAATACACGCAAAAACGGCTGCTTACTGTGAGTATATTCGAACCCCCAACAAACAGCCGTAACTTCTCGTGTAAAACGAGGAGCATTTGGCACACAAAGATGGCCGTCCTTGTGTGCCTTTAGTGGCCGTTTTTGGATTCGAATATATCCCTTGCGGGAGGTCCGCTTCCGCGGTTCCAAAAACAGATTAAATTGTATCTATAGTATAATAAAAAAAGTTCCGCCCTGCAAGATACAGGGCGGATAGTTTTAATGTGTTAGCTGATTATTTACGCTTTTTGCTAGCCGTACGCTTGCCGCCTTTTTTGGCGGCTTTTTTTACCGCTTTTTTAGCCGGCTTTTGGGCCTTTTTGGGGGCGGATTTTTTAGAGGGCTTTGCGCCTTTTTTTAATTTAACCGCAAATTCCTTCCACCCTTCCAAGGCCAAGGGGAGCACTTCGTCCATGTGTTTGACGGGGATGAGCGTAAGTTCTTTGCGCACGCGCGCGGGCAATTCGCTAACATCCTTTTGATTGGTGTGCGGATAGAGAATGGTTTTCACGCCTTCACGGTACGCGGCCAAGAATTTTTCCTTAATCCCCCCCACCGGCAAAATGCGCCCGGTAATAGTAACTTCACCCGTCATAGCGAGTTTCTTTTTGACAGGGAGCCCCGTGAGCAAGCTGGTCAGCGCGGTGGTAATCACACCGCCGGCGGACGGGCCGTCCTTGGGGATGGCACCTTCGGGGAAGTGGATGTGAAAGTCGGTCTTATCAAACGCAAGGTCTTTGCCGTAGCCGCGGCTTTGCGCATACGTGAGCGCAGCGCGCACGGATTCTTTCATCACGTCGCCAAGCATACCGGTTAAAATAAGGGCCCCTTTGCCGGGCAGTTTGGTGGCTTCAATGGTCAGCGTTTCTCCGCCCACACTGGTCCACGCCAGGCCGGTAGCAATGCCGATGCCATTGTCTTCCGTGGCAAAGTTGGAATACTTGGGCACGCCTAAAAATTCGTGCAAATTCTTCTTAGTGACCACGATTTTCTTTTTGCCTTCCACCAATTGTTTGGCAGCTTTACGGCATAAAGACCCCACTTCGCGCTCTAAATTGCGCACGCCGGCTTCACGTACATAGTCCCGCATAAGCAGGGCCACCGCGTCGCGGTCAATTTTGAGCTGGCCGGGTTTTAACCCGTGCAATTTCATTTGCTTGGGGAGCAAATAGTGGTCCACAATGTCGTGCTTTTCGTACTCGGTATAACCGTCAAAATGGATAATTTCCAAGCGGTCGCGCAACGTAACCGGGATGGACGCGAGCGAGTTGGCCGTAGTAATAAACATCACTTTGGAAACATCAAACGGCACGTCCAAAAAGTGATCGGTAAATTCTTTGTTTTGTTCCGGGTCTAACAGTTCCAAGAGGGCAGCCGCCGGGTCGCCGCGCCAATCGGACCCCATTTTGTCAATTTCGTCCAGCAGGAAGACCGGGTTGGAACTTTTGGCTTTGCTGATGCCCTGAATGATGCGCCCGGGCATAGAGCCAATATACGTGCGGCGGTGACCGCGGATTTCGCTTTCGTCGCGCACGCCGCCTAGGCTCATACGCACAAATTTGCGCCCAATGGCCCGCGCAATGGATTTAGCCAGCGAGGTTTTCCCCACCCCCGGCGCCCCGGTAAAGCACAGCACCGGCCCGCGCAGGGAATTGGTTAATTTATTTACGGCCAAATATTCCAATACGCGCTCTTTGGGTTTTTCCAGGCCGAAGTGGTCTTCGTCCAACACTTTGCGGGCACGTTTTAAATCCAGTACGTCGGGCGTGGTGATATTCCAGGGCATATTGAGCAGCCAATCCAAATACGTACGCGCCACGGTGGCCTCGGGCGAGAAGGGCTGCATTTTGGCCAGGCGGTCAATCTCTTTTTTGGCTTCTTGCGCGGCGTGCGGGGGCAGGCCGTTCTTTTTAATTTTAGCGCGCATATCGTCGAGCTCTTTTTGAAAATCGTCCTTTTGGCTCAACTCTTTTTGAATGGCTTTCATCTGCTCGTTGAGATAATACTCTTTTTGATTTTTTTCCATTTGCGCGCGCACTTTGTTTTGGATTTTGTTTTCCAATTCCGAAATTTCCAATTCAGACGCGACGAGCTTGAGCACTTTTTCCAAGCGTTTGGAAAGCTCCACTTCTTCTAAAATTTCTTGGCGTTGCTCGGTTTTGACCAACATATTGGAAGCAATGGTATCGGCCAGTTTGGACGGGTCGCTAATTTGGCGCAGGAAGGAAACCCCCTCCACCGCTACCCGGTGCGAACGGCGGGCGTATTTGTCAAACTCGTCAAGCACCCGGCGCATGAGGGCCTGCACCACGGGGGTATTATCTTCGGGTTCCTCAATATATTCCACTTGCCCAAACCACGCGTTTTGCACGGAATTAACCTCTAATTTATGTACACGCGCACGCGCGAGCCCTTGCAAAAATACTTTTAAAGAGCCGTTAGGCATCCGCAAATTTTGCGTGATTTGGCAAATTACCCCAAAGTGATACAAATCGGCCTCTTTGGGCTCGTCCATTTCGGCATCTTTTTGGGAAATGGCCAAAATGTAATTGCCAGGCTGCGAAAGTGCAAAATTGACCGCCGCGATAGATTTTTCGCGGTCTACCGAGAGCGGCAAATTCATCCCCGGGAACATCACTACATCGCGGATAGCCACCGCCGGTACTACATTAGGCAAAGAAAGTGTTGTTTTCTTGATTTCTTCCATAAAATCCCCCTACCTGCAAAATCTTTGGCACCGGTTTTAAGACGACAAACCTTGCCGTATGGGGTTATTGTAGCAAATTTATTCAAAATTAGCAACTATTTTATTTGTTTGCTAATTATAAACCATAAAAATCCCTGGGGATCGGGGGTGTAGGTTGGGTGTGAACCCAACATAAACAGTTGTCATTCCCGAATGTTTTTTATGGGCGTCATTCCCGAATGTTTTTTATGGGCGTCATCCCCGAATGTTTTTTATGGGCGTCATCCCCGAATGTTTTTTATGGGCGTCATCCCCGAATGTTTTTTATGGGCGTCATCCCCGAATGTTTCTATCGGGGATCTCCACCTTATTCTTCCGTTTTCCAAAGTGGTGGGGATTCCCGATTACAGGCCTCGGGAATGACGAGTGAAAAAACGCGTTGAAGATCCTGAATCAAGTTCAGGATGACCTATTAAAATAAAAGCCGTAAAAATCCCCGGGGGGTAGCCGGGGATAAAGGTTAAACAGGGCAAAACTTATTCTTTGGCGCCGGCCCGGCGCAATAAATCGGCAATCTGTGTATGACCCTCCTGGTTCGCCACCATTAACGCGGTTTTGCCTTCGTTGTCTTTGACATTTACATTGGCTCCGGCGGCAAGCAATACTTTGGTTATTCCCAAGTGGCCATTATGACTGGCACTCATCAAAGCAGTCCAACCATCATTCTTTTTGGCATTTACATTGGCACCGGCAGCAATCAATACTTTGGTCACTTCTAAACGACCATTTTGACTAGCACCCATCAGCGCGGTCCAGCCCTCGTTTTCTTTGGCATTTACATTGGCACCAGCAGCAATCAATACTTTGGTTATTCCCAAGTAGCCGTTCAGACTGGCAGACATCAACGCAGTCCGGCCATTGTTGGCTTTGGCATTTACATCCGCTCCTTGTTGAAGCAATGCTTTCACTTGAGCAAGATCTCCTTTTTCACTGGCTAATATCAGTGCGGGGACTTTGCTTGTTTCTGCGGCCTGGCTGTTTAATGCCAACGCCCCCACCGTCAAAAAAGCTATTAAAACACCTATCCATTTAATATATTTCATATATTCTCCTCGTTAATTTGGATTTTACTACGCGGCGGCGATTAACCCATAGCTTACTACGTTGCCGCTGTCCTCTTTGCATAGGACGACTTCAAAGGGGATCTCTTTGTAGACGCCTTTTTTGTCGAGCACTTCCAAGGTAATGGTAAACGTGTTACCGCTGGCTTGGCGTGTGGCCTCTTTGAAGGCACGTTTGGACAAGTCCGGATTGCGGACAATTTCTTCAAAGAAATTACGCCCCAGCATATTGCCGATATGCCGGCCGGTTAAATCCAGCAATTGCGGGCTGACAAAGCTCATCTGGTAATCCAAATCCAGCAAGGCGGCGGGTTTATCTACATACTCCAGGGTATGTGCGAACGAGCGCGAGGCCTCGTTAAGCAGTTTGCCCGCTTGGCGCAGCTCAATACGCAAGCTTAATAGACGCGCTAAAAGGCCCATCAGTTCTTCGGCCCCGGGTTCAAACCCGCGCCGCGCCGTTTTGGAAGCAAAACATAACGCGCCGGTTACTTTACCCTGCGTATACAATGGGGCAGCCACCAGCGAACCGAGCCGGCGTTTTTTGTGCAAACAATTTTTGCACGAGGCGGACGATAAATCCGGCCAGAGCAGTACGCGCCCGTCCTTGGTATCGAGCAAACATTCCTCCAGCGCAAAGGACATATCGCGCTCGAGCTCCAAATCATTATCCGTAACATACATCACGCGGGTTTGGCCCTTTTGATCAAAACGCAGTACAAGCCCTACGTCCGCACGGAAAGATTTCAAACCAAAGGCAAGGATTTGTTCCACCTGCTGGGTCATGGACAAACCCGGCTCGGAAGTGATGCGGTACAAATCGCGCACTTGTTGTTCGTAGTCGTGATCTTGCGACACATCTTTGAGCCACAACACGGTTTCTTCACGCCCGGTAATAGGCGTTACACTCACTTCAAAATAGCGCGTGCCTTGCGGCATTTTCCACGTGAGCGAAAATTGCGTGGCCATATTCATGGAAAGCGCCTCTTTGATAGACAACAAGGTTTGCTGGGCGGCATCTTCCCCCCAGTAGGCCTTGGGCATTTTGCCGATAAAGGTGTCCACCGCTTCTTTAGCGGGCAAATAGTGCAAGTTGGAATAAACTTCCAGCGCTTTACCGTTGCTATCCGTCTTCAGATACAACCCCGGCAAGGCAGAGCGCACGCTTTTGAGCTCTTGCGCTTCTTTAGAAGTGCTGGACCACTGGTCCCGCTCGTCGGATAAATCACGCAGGACGACCAGGGCCGCCTCTTGCCCGGGCAGATCAAGCGCCGTAAGCGTTACTTGTGCCTCAAAGCGGGCCCCGTCTTTGCGTTTCATCGGATGTGTAAACACGGCCTTGCCGCTGGCAGCCAAATCTTTTTTGGCTTTATTTAATACAGGGGCAAAAGGCGTTTTGGCGGTATCGGCAAACAAGTCTTTAAACTGTTTGTGGGAAAGCTCATCCTGCGTGAAACCCAACAATTGCGCCAAGTGTTGGCTGACGGTATCTATTTCGCCCCAATTGCCTTGGTGCAGCAAAATAGAAAACACAATCCCGTTGGTGGATTCCAACAAGGCATTAAGCTGGGCTGAACGTTCTTCCAACACTTTAATGAGCTGTAAATGCCCGGTGCGGTTTTGCAGTACAAACAGGTACCGGCCCGCATCTGCCTTTACCCCCGTCAAGCGAACCGCTATTTTTTCAAGCCCGCTGGCCGGGTTGATGAAATAATCGCGGTTGGAGAGGGTGCCTTCATGGGCCAAGAGGTGCAAGTCCTTTTGGAAGACAGGTTTGGATTCCTCATCCATAATATGCCAAATTTCCTGGCCTAAAAGTTCGTCTTCTCCCAGTTGGCACAACTCACAGAACAGTTTATTGCAAGAGCGCATTTTAAAATCGGACGAACAAAGCACGTACGGTTCGCTATTGGGCAGCACCAGCATTTCGCGCGCGCTGTTGGGAGCCGGACGCAATGCCGTGGGCGGCAAGGGCCGGCGCAAAAGTTGTTTGAATGAATTCCCGCCCGAGAAATCGGGCGCGTTGAACGTGACCACGTAGTCGGCCACGACTTCGCCGGCCGGGCCTATGCGTTTTTGGATAGGATTAAAATGCAGGTGCAAGTCCAAACTGGGGCGGGTTGCATCAAAACGCCCCGGGAATTTATCCGCCGCACGTTTAAAATCAAACCGGTAGTCCATCTGCGCTTCTTCGCCCTCGCGCAGTTTGCGGCGCACATCCAACTTTAAACCCGGGCGGACGTACACGTTTTGGTAGAAAGTTTTGTCAATTTCTTTCATTCCGAACAAATTGCGGCACGCGTCGTTCATCGAGCGGATGTATCCGTTACTGCGCAGGATAAAAGCCGGCACTGCCGCTTTTTCAAACGCATTGCGGTAATTTTCCCGCTGGCGGGTCAAGTCGCGCCGCAAGCGGTTAAACTGGGTTACATCGCGCACAAAGCACAGCACAATACGCCGCCCCAAATAGCGCGAAGCAATCGCTGAGAATTCCGTTTCCGCCAGGGTTCCATCGGCACGTTTAAAGCAAATATCCACCGACTCTTGCGCATCCTCCGCGCCGGACAAAACAGCCTCGTACTTTTCATGCAGCAAGTCTTGATAATCGGGCGCTACGAAGGAAACCAACGGTTTACCCACGATCTCTTGCGTGTTTTCATACCCCAGCAAGTGCGCAAATGCGTGGTTGCTGTACATAACCTTCTTTTCTTCCGCCCAGAACACCCCCTCACGGGCATTTTCCACGAATAGCGTGTTTTTGTCGCTTGCTTCGCGGATTTGTTTTTCCATGTGGGTTTTGGCGGTGATATCTTCCGACACGATAATCAGCGAGCTGGGGGTTCCGTCCTCGTTAAACACAGGGGTTTTAACCGTGTGCATAATTTTAACCCCGTCTTTAGGGGTGGAAATGAGTTCTTGCGCAATGTCTTGCTCTTTCTTGTTTTCAAATACGCGCAAGTCCCCCTCACGCACAAATTCCAATTGTTCTTTGTTCAGGTCCGCCCGATAGGCCTCTTTGCCAATTACTTTATCGGCGCTGACGCCAAAGAGTTCTTGGCTCTTTTTATTCCACAAGATATATTTACCGTCGTATCCTTTAACCGACAAGGACACCGGCAAATTGTTAATAATGGTTTGCAAGAAGTTCCTGGCATTGATAATTTGCGCTTCCTGGGCTTTCTGCTGCGTAATATCTTCGGCCACGGTTAAGATAATAAAAGGATTTCCTTCTTTATCAAATACCGGGGCTTTGACAAGGTGCAGCTTTAATTTTTTCCCTTCTATGGTCGTATATTCTTCTTCGGGGATTTCGAGGATCTTTCCATTTTCGAAAAT
Source organism: Elusimicrobiaceae bacterium (assembly GCA_045593185.1). Lineage (GTDB taxonomy): Bacteria > Elusimicrobiota > Elusimicrobia > Elusimicrobiales > Elusimicrobiaceae > Avelusimicrobium. Next base: position 105,309 of record JAZNWD010000030.1, read on the forward strand.
AGATAACTCACGCTTTTCGTAAAAATCATTCTTTTCCGACTCTTGGTCTTTTTCGTCCTCTCCGGGGAATAATTCGTGCGCTTTGCGGTTCATCAACCGCAAGGTACTATTGGTCCCGCGGGCGTAGATAGCCACCGGCACGTTGTCGAGCACGGTTTGCAGGAAGTTTTTAGTTTCCAACAAGTCTTTTTCTTGTCTCTTACGTTGCGAAATATCTTCCACCAAGGTAAGCACAAAGGCATCTGTTTTTTCTTCCCCGTATACCGGCACTTTGATTAGGCGCAAGGTTTTAGTTTCCCCTTTGGCGGTAACGTAAGTTTCTTCGGGAATATCCACTGTTTTGCCAGAGTCGATAATTTCCTGCTCGCGCTGGGCATATTCTTTGACCTGTTCGGGGGTTTCGTTGGGAAACGGCTCAATTACGTTATTATCCTGCAAAGGCATGTGCACTGCGGATTCAAACATTTCTGCACTTTGGTTGTTGACTACCAACATTTGCCCATTGGGGAAACGCGCATACAATCCCAGCGGAATATTTTGTATCACCGCGGTGAGTAAGTTGTTGACCCGTTTTACTTCTCGGCTACGTTGGATGTGTTCGGTAATATCTTCCACAATCGAAAGCACCAACGGTTTGGGTCCGGCATCCATAAGCGGCACTTTACGCAAGTGCAAAATGCGTTTATTGCCTTGGGAATCCACATATTCTTCTTCGGGATAGTCCTTTACTTCCCCCTCGCGCAAAATTTCTTGTTCGCGCAAGCGGTTGGCTTTTACCTGTTCCAGGGTTTGATAGGAGTGCGCCCGGTTGACACTTTTTTCGTCTTTTTCGTTAAGCGTTTTTAAACTTTGGCGGTTAAAAAACGTCATATTGCCGTCAATATCGCGCGTATACAACCCCAAGGGGACGTTATCAAGTACAGCACGCAGCAATGTGCGGTTTTGTAACAAACTTTGCTGTTGCTGGTAACGTTCGGTAATATCCGTAAACTGTGTTAAAATGCGCAGTTCCTGCCCGGGTTTGGCAGGAAAAAATTCCTTATGCACACACAAAGCAACGGTTTGGCCTTGCTCGTCCTTATAAACCAGATCCGTTGGCTTGGGAGCGGTTTTCTTCTCAATAAGTTCTTGGTCTAGTTGTTGCAAAGAAGCTGTAATTGCCTTGGGGAAAAACGGATATACATCCTGCCCGGTGATATCAACGGCCTGATAGCCAAACAGATCTTCGGCGCGTTTGTTCCAAAACAAACAATGCCCGGCCAAATCCTGCACCACTACCGCAGAGGCAGAAACATCCAACGCATCATGCAAAAACGTATTATCCGACGTAAGCTGCGTAAAATAAGGGATTGATTCAAGCGTGAGCAAAACAAATGGAGTTTGTGCCAAAAAACTGGCTGCTGCCCCTACAAATACAGATTCGGCCTGTTGGTTAATTAGCTCAATAATTATTTTTTTGCGGTTCTCTGCCTGCGCCATGGAACGGACTTTATCCATCGTCAGCCCAAACCGGTCCACGTACGAGGATTGCAAATCCTGCTCAGTAGTGTGTAGCAATTGGGCCGCGCTGGCGTTGGCAAAACTAACCCGCCCCGTGGCATCCACCAACAACACCGCCAACGGATACTGCTTTAGAAATTCCATCATTTCGGCCGATAATACACGCACCGCCGATACAGGTGATGATTTGGAAAAAAGTGAAAATAATTTATTTGCCATAAACCCCTCTTGTTCCCCGAACGCGCGAAACGCGAAATAGCACTATGTATATCATAATAAATTATCCGCCGCGGTGCAACGGGCTAAAAAATTAATTAAATTTTCATTGTGCCGGGTGCGGGAAAAAAGTACAATATATCTATCTTATTAAAAAGGAGAATAGACGCATGAAGAAAACTGTTTTGCTAGGCACAATTTGTGCTATGTTGTTGACAGCGTGTACCACCCCCGGGAAACGCACCGCTATTGGTGCCGGTGCTGGGGCTGCGGTAGGCGCGGGGGCCGGGGCCTTGATTTCGCACGCTACGGGCGGTAAAGCCGGTACGGGTGCCCTCATTGGCGGGTTAGCAGGATTGACCGCCGGCGGTGCTTTAGGCAACTATTATGACAAACAAGCTAAAGAACTGGCCGCTATTGCCGACGTGGTGAAAACCGACAACGGTTTACAGGTCTATCTGAAAAACGATATTTTGTTTAGTCTCAACAGCGCCGTGTTATCAACCGAAGCTATGCAAACGTTAACGGATTTGAACCGGGTACTTAAAAAATATCCCAAAAACCGCATTGTGGTACAAGGGTTCACCGATTCCACCGGCACGGACGAGTTCAACCAAACCCTTTCCGAACAACGCGCCCAGTCGGTATACAACTACCTGCTTGCTAACGGGCTTAAAACGTTAAGCATTACTTATGTGGGTTACGGCAAAGCATACCCCGTGGCTTCTAATGACACGGAAGAAGGCCGCGCCAAAAACCGCCGCGTAGTGCTTACCATTACCGCCAACGAAAAAGATATTAAATAATTTTTCGCATGTGCAAAATCCCCGGCCTTTTGGACCGGGGATTTTTTATGCATTGTTATCTAGACAAAGGGCTTGCAAATTTGCTATTTTGAATGTATGGAAAATGCAGCGAACTCCCGTCTAAAAGCGTTGTTTAAATTGTTGGAAACGGAAACCGATCAGTACGGCCCCTTATTAAAGGAGGCTCTGGCGCGTGCCATCCAGCAAAACCCGGACGACGTGCAACGCACCCTGCAAGAGGAATTTTCTTCGTCGGCACCGCGCAATGTGGTGCGCGCGCTGGAAGAAATTTGCTGGGAAGATTTAGCCAAAGCGCTGGCCGCTTTCTGCGCAAAAATCAATCCGGATTTAGAAGAAGGCCTTTCGCTTTTAGCCAAATTTACTTCGCCCACTACTTCCCGGGGAGATTTGGCCGCCCCGCTAGATGACATGGCCGCCAAATTGCGCCCGGCACTGGTCAACGCTGCCCAATATGCCGAGATCATTGACCTGCTGGGGCATTTTATTTTCAATTTGCAAGGGTTCCAAACCGTCCCCACCGTTACGGACATTAAAGATTTGTCCTTTCCGCATTTTTTGCAAACCAAGCAAGGTTCGGGGCTTACCATGGCATGCTTATACCTGTGTTTGGGGCAACGCTTCGGAATGGAAATGGACGTGGTAGATATGGCCGGGCGGCTGCTGGTGCACGTGCGCGACAACGCCCACGAAACCTCTTTCTTAATTGATCCGCTCGATCACGGCAAAATGCTTAGCGAAGACGATTGCCGCCATTACATCCACACCCGCGGGTTGGAAAAAGAGGACGAGCTGTTTGTGCCTCTTTCTTCGCGCTTGATTGTGCGGCGCTTTATTGCCAATATGATTTACATCTTAAATAAATTGCATGACGAGCGCCGCTTGAAATACCTGCGCAACTATTTGGAAATTATTAAAGGATAGGAGGACACGTGAGTTATTATATTTACTTAATTATTGCACTGGGATGTTTCGTAGGCGAATTATTCACTACGGAATTTTCCCTCACTTGTTTGGGCATTGGGCTCTTGGGCGCGGCACTGGCTGCCTGGCTAGGAACCTCTTTATGGGTGCAAGTGGCGGTATTTGCTGTCGTATCGGTGGCGTGTTGGTTAGGGGTGCGCCCGGTACTACTTAAGCATCTGTATAACAAAAACAAACAAGTAAAAACACCGGCCGATGATGTAATCGGCAAACCAGCCATGGTGGAAGTAGCCATCGACCCGATACACAATATGGGCCGCGTGCGCGTGGGCGGAGAAAGCTGGAAAGCCACCGCCGCCAAGCCCCTGCCGCAGGGAACCGCGTGTGTGGTGGAAAAATTAAACGGCGTCACACTATTTGTAAAAGAAAAATAGTGAAAGGAGAGAAAACATGGAAGAAGCAGCAGGAGTAGGTTTGTTGTTCTTAGGTGCATTTGCCTTCTTTATCATTATCTTAGTAATTAAAGGGATTGTGATTGTAAAAGAAGGACAACGCGTGATTATTGAGCGTTTGGGCAAATTTTCGTGCGTATTAGACCCGGGGTTCAACTGGATTATCCCGATTTTTGATAAACCCCACCGCATGGAATGGCGCAGCAGCCGGGAATATATGGACGTGTCGGGCCGGTCGCGCTCGGTTCCGTTTACCGAATACCGTGACGTAGTAGATATGCGTGAAACCGTGTATGACTTCCCGCGCCAAAACGTAATTACGCGCGATAACGTAAGCATTCAAATCAATGCGTTACTCTATTTCCAAGTAACCAACCCGCAAGACGCCGCTTACAAAGTGGAATCATTACCGACGGCCATTGAAAAGCTTACGCAAACCACTTTGCGTAACTTAATCGGTGAATTGGACCTGGACCAAACGTTAACTTCGCGCGAAACGATTAACTCCAAACTGCGCGATATTTTGGATGCCGCCACCGATAAATGGGGCGTGAAGGTAACCCGCGTGGAACTGCAGGACATCACTCCCCCCTCCGCCATTCAAGAAGCCATGGAAAAACAGATGAAGGCCGAACGCGACCGCCGTGCTATGGTAACCGAAGCCGAAGGTACCAAAAAAGCGCAAATTTTGAAAGCGGAAGCTATCCGCGAATCGGAAATCAAGAAAGCGGAAGGGTACAAGCAAGCCGCCATTTTGGAAGCCGAAGGGCAAGCTGAAGCCAAAATTAAAGTAGCCCAGGCCGAAGCCGAGGCGGTGAAAATTGTGTCCACAACCGTGGCGCAGTCGTCCAACCCGGCCAGCTATATGATTTCCATGAAATACATTGAAGCGTTGGAAAAAATGACCGAAGGCAAAGATAATAAAATTATCTATATGCCCTACGAGGCCTCCAACGTGCTTGGTGCCGTAGCTGCCATTAAAGATTTAACCGGCGGTGTACCGGTAGCGAAATAATTCTTGCCGGAAAAGGTTGAGATCCTGAGCAACTACTTCTCAGGATGACCTTAAAAAATTTCCCCCGGGCGTAAACCCGGGGGATTTTTTTGTATGTTGAAAAAGCAATTTATTCTTCCGTTTCGCGCAATAAACCCAACGACTCACAAACACTTTTGCTCTTTTCGTCCGAAGCGGAAAGGGGCTCGCATTGCAATTCAAGCGAGGCATTGGCCGTTGTGCTGGTATACGGGTTCCAAATTCGGTAGCTATATCCGCTACCGCTAATGCGGGTAGCCAACACCCCGGGGCAGCTTGTACCGGGCACGTTATTGGGCGCGGTTCCCAACGCAAATGTAAAATGCTTACCGTCAATTGAGGCTGTTTGGGTATTAGAGGCCGGCAAACTAGTCACCAACTGGCTAAAGCGAACCGGGCATTGTTCTTGCGCTACATAATAAGTATAAATAGCGTCGTTAATGGCTTTAATAGAGGCCATGGCCTCGGTGGCGCGGGCACGTTCTACCGAGCGCACATATTGCGGCATAGCCACCGCCGCCAACACACCCACAATCAAAACTGCCGTTAATAATTCCGTCAACGTAAAACCTAATTTATTCATACTTCCTCCGTATTTGTATTGTAGCAAATTATAGCACTTTGAGCGCACCCAACCGCCGGGCCGCTTGCTCTGTGAGCTGGGGCGTATTAAACGCAGTCAGGCGGAAATATCCCTCTCCGCACCGGCCAAACCCCACCCCAGGCGTACCTACCACCTGGGCTTGATGTAGCAACAAATCAAAAAACTCCCAGGAAGAAATTTGAGACGGGGTTTTGAGCCAAATGTAGGGCGCATTAACACCGCCAAAAGCGTGCAACCCTATCGCCTCGAGCGCGCGCAAAATGACTTGGGCATTTTGCCGGTAGAGTGCAATGACTTGTTTGATTTGCGCCTGCCCCTGCGGGGAATAGACGGCCTGCGCCCCGCGTTGAACAATGTAGGGAACGCCGTTAAATTTGGTGGTTTGCCGCCGCAGCCACAACGCGTGCAGCGCATGCGCACCGCCTTGCGGGTCGTAAACATGGACCGACTTGGGCACCACCGTGTAGGCGCAACGCGTACCCGTAAACCCGGCCGTTTTTGAGAAGGAGCGAAATTCCACAGCTACTTCACGCGCGCCGGGGATTTCATAAATAGAGTGCGGTAAATCCGGGGCGGTAATATACGCTTCGTAAGCCGAATCAAACAAAATGATGCTTTTATGTTCGCGCGCATAATCCACCCACGTTTGCAGCTGCGCTTTATTGAGCGCAACGCCGGTGGGATTATTGGGAGAACATAAATAAATAATATCCGCGTGGGTTTTGGGAAGCACCGCGCAAAAATTATTCTCTTGCGTGCAGGGCAAATAAATTATTTTCTCAAAACGCCCGCCGGAAAATTCCCCGCTGCGCCCGGCCATGACGTTGGTATCCAAATAGACGGGGTATACCGGGTCCTGCAGCGCTACCACACTTTGCTGTGCAAATAATTCCTGGAAGTTGGCCACGTCGCTCTTAGCGCCGTCGCTCACAAAAATTTCGTCGGCAGCAATGTCCAGGTTACGGGCTTGATAATCGTGCGCGGCAATGGCCGCACGCAAAAACTCGTAGCCCTGCTCGGGCCCGTATCCGCGAAATGTTTTGGCGTCTGCCATTTCGCGCGCGGCCTGCTGCAATGCATCCACCACCGCTGGGACCAAGGGCTGGCTGACGTCGCCAATGCCCAAGCTGATTACTTCCTGCCCGGGGTGCGCGGCCTTATATTCGCGCACACGCTTGGCAATATCGGCAAACAAATAACTGCCTTGTAAACGTAAGTAAGAGGCGTTTAGCTGTGTCATTTTACGTCTCCTTCAAACACGTACGTTGCCGGACCGGTCATCCAAATTTCCTGCTGGTTAGGCCAGGCAATTTGCAAATCCCCCCCGTCGAGTTTAACGGTTACTTGCGGCCCTGTAAGCTTGTTGCGCACGCACGCAACGGCCGTGGCACACGCCCCCGTGCCGCACGCTTGGGTAATGCCGGCCCCGCGCTCCCACACGCGCATACGCACGGTGTTTGGATCCAAAATTTGTACAAATTCCACATTGGTTTTGTGTGGAAAAGCGGGGTGCGTTTCCAACTGCGGGCCAATTTTATCCACGGGAAATTTTTCCACCTCTTCCACCTGCACCACAAAGTGCGGGTTGCCCATAGAGACGTTTGTGCCCGTCCACGTTTGGCCGTTAAGCGAAACGGAAAAAGGGAACTGAATATCGCGCGGGCGGCCCATATTCACGCGCACTAAACTGTTGGGCCCGTCAATGATTTCAGTTGCAATGGGGCCGGCTAACGTTTCCAACACAAGTTGTGTCTTGTGTGTTTGCCCGCTACGCAACAAGTGCATAGGCACACAGCGCGACGCGTTGCCGCACATTTCGGCTTCGCTGCCGTCACTGTTAAAAATGCGCATGCGCACGTCCGCTTTTTGGGAAGGCAGCAACAGCACCAACCCGTCGGCACCGATACCGGTCCTGCGGTTACACAAACGTACCGCCAGGGCTGCCGGATCTTGAACCCCTAAAGCAACCGCGCCCTCCAAAAAAATAAAATCGTTTCCCAGTCCGTGATACTTAGTAAAATGCATATAGTTATTTTATAAAATTTGCTACACTATGTTTAAGAAACTTACAGGGGGATTTTTATGGACGTTAAAACAGCCATTGAAACGCGGCGCAGCATCCGCAAATTTGAAAACATACCCGTTGAACGGGAAAAAATCAGCCAATGCCTCGAGGCCGCACGCCTGGCCCCTTCGGCCTGCAACGCACAACCCTGGCATTACATTGTAATTGACGATCCGCAAGTGAAAGCCGATTTTTGCAAAGCGGCTTTTGACGGCATTTACAAAATGAGTGCCTGGGCCGCCAATGCCCCCGTGATTGTGGCGGTCGTATCGGACCAGGGCAACTTCACCAGCCGCATGGGAAATTGGTTTCGCAAGACGGAATTTTATCTGGTAGACCAAGGTATTTCCGGCGAACATTTTGTACTGCGCGCATGGGAATTGGGCCTGGGGACGTGCTGGATGGGCTGGTTTGACGCCAAGAAAGCCGCCCAATTTTTCAATTTGCCTTCCGGCAAGAAATTAGAACATTTGTTTATTGTGGGGTATCCTTCCCCGCAAGCGCTTAAAGACGCCCCCCACGGCCGGCGCAAATTGGAAGAAATCGTCAGCTACAACGAATATAAGGAAAAAGATTTTTAGAATTTTTCCCTTACAGAAAAAGGATGTCCCTTTGCGTGGGTTGCAAGGCGACATCCTTTCTTCATCCGCAAAAAATTATTTACACTTACCAAGTAGTGATACCGGGCTGCCCGCTTGATTGGCTAACCCTTCGCGCGCACCAACGGAAACCAGGTAATTGTAAATCTCACGGTTACACTGGCGCGCCGCCCAGCCCAGCGGGGTCAAGGCAGGCACGTTTTTGGCGGGGCTGACCTTATATTCCAGCATCAGCGCCAATTGTCCGTTTTGGCGGGCCTTTTGCACCAACAGTTTGAGCATTTCCAAATTCTTTTTAGAGACGGCAATATGCAGCGCGTTCCCATAGCCGGACACTTCAAACAAAGAAGCTCCCTGCTTGGCAAAATATTCCACCAGTTCAGGGCGGTTGTTCTCTACCGCGACGAGCAGCGGGGTTTGGCTGTATTTATTTTTAGCCGACATTAAAGACCGGTCCCGCGCGACTAATTCGCGCACCCGATCCCCATTGCCTTTAGCGGTGGCAGCAAAAATATCATCCTCTTTTTTGGCGGCTTGTTCTTCTTTTTGTTTGGCAAGCAGTTGGGCATTGTCTTGCTCGATAACGGCGTTCTCTACTTCGCGCACGTCTTTATTGAACCATTCAAGCACTTGCTTTTGCCCGTTTTTCTGCGCGGCCGCGTAAGGCACTAAGCCGTTGTTGGCGGCAATGGTCGGGTCCGCCCCGGCGGCCAATAAACGCTTAACCACTTCCACATATCCCTTGGCAGCCCCCCAATACAAGGCGGTTTCGCCGGCTTTGTTTTGGGCGTTAACGTCCAGCGGGGTTTGCATGGTTTGCGGGGTTTGCAGCAATTTGATTACTTCGGGCCGATTGTAGCGCGCGGCGTAAATCAGTGCTGTGTTACCGTCTTTATTAGCCATGTTGACGTCTGCACGGTAGGCCATTAAATCTTGCACCACCGCCGCATCCCCCAACGAGGACGCCACAATCAGCGGCGTGTTGCCTTTTTCGTTAACAATATTGGGGTCAATCCCCCCCTTTAACATGGTCATCACACCGGTTTGATTTTTAGTCGCTACCGCCCGGAATAAATAAGTAGGCGTCAGCCCTTCTTTCACACCGCTGGTTAAAAACAGTTCAATCATGGGGACGTTCTGTTTTTCCAACGCAATGAACAAAGGTGAGTGATTATAGTTGTTGACCGCGTTAATATCCGCGCCGGAATATACCAAGCGTTGGGCTATTTCGGTATGGCCGTTGTACAAACTGCGGATGAGGGCCGTGTCCTTGGTGAAGGAGTTGGGCAAGTTGACATCCACCCCCAGCAAAATAAGTTCCTCCACGGCGCTGTAGTTACCCATCGTAGCAGCAGCCACCAAAATAGGGTCGCCCTTGGAGTTGACAATGTTGGGGTCGGACACTTTATTACTTAAAACTTCCAAAAATGTTTGCGTATCTTTTTTTTGTAACGCGGCGGTAAGTTCGTCGGCAATTTCGGTAGAAGTTTGCGTGATGACAATTTTAGGTGCCTTCTTGCGCGACGGGGCCGACGGCACAAAATTGCTTTTAAAGGTAAACACCAACAACGCAATCACGGGGATAGCCGCCAAAATAGTCAGCGCCGTGCGCGGTTTCTTTTTAGCAGCTTCCACGGCTTTAGCGGTTTTCCCGTCGGGGATAACCGTGATTTTAGATAAGGTATGCTTGCGTTTGGGCATCGGTGCGGACATAATTATGAAGGGGTATTTTCCAGCCGCTCTAACGCGCTGCGGGCGGCTGCCTGTTCGGCCTGTTTTTTGTTGTGGCCTTTGCCAATCCCCAATTCCTCCCCGGCGGCACTCACACGCACGGTAAATACTTTATCGTGCTCGGGCCCGACGGTCTGAATAATTTCATACTCCGGCACGTGCGGGCTGTGTTGTTGCAATAATTCCTGCAAACGGCTTTTGTAATCTTGGTCGTCTTGCGTGAGCCGCTGTGTGCGCACCCACGGCAAAATAAAATCACGCGCGGCCTTGTAGCCGCCGTCTAAATAAATAGCCCCGATAACCGCTTCCACCGCGTTGGAAATAATGCTATCGCGCGTGCGGCCGCCGGTGGCCAACTCTCCCCTTCCCAGTGCCATAAAGTGGCCCAGGTTGAGTGCTTTGCCCCAAAGATACAAATTGCGCCGTGAAACTAAGTTAGACTTAATTTTAGAAAGCACTCCCTCTTCATCATGCGGGCACTCCTGGTAGATGTAATCCGCAACAATGGCACCTAAGATGCTGTCCCCCAGGAATTCCAGGCGTTCGTTATGTTTCACGCCCCGGTGCTCCCCGGCAAAGGACTTATGAGTGAGTGCTTGCTTTAAAACGGCTTTATCGTTGAAGCGATATCCTAAGATACGTTCAATATCCGTCTGCACAATTATTTTTTAGCGTTTTCTTGAATGTAAGTTACAGCTTCGCCGACGGTTTTGATTTTTTCGGCCTTTTCATCCGGAATTTCGACGTCAAATTCTTCTTCTAAGGCCATAATGAGTTCCACCGTGTCCAAGGAATCGGCACCCAAGTCGTTCACAAATTGAGCTTCGGGCTTCACTTGGTCGGCCTCAACGCCTAATTGTTCAACGATGATATTTTTTACTCTTTCTTGTACGTTTTCTACAGCCATGTTATCCTCCAATAAAAAAGGGATGACCCTTACTAGTATTATACCAAATTATATATATAATCCACCATTGACCGCAAGTACTTGGCCGGTAATGTAGGCGGCCTGGTCGCTGGCTAGGAATAGAACCGCGTTGGCAATGTCCTGCGCGCTGGCAAAACGTTTAAGCGGGATGGATTGCAGGGCTTGCTCTTTTACTTGCTCGGGCAGGGAATCGGTCATAGCGGTTTGCACAAACCCGGGGGCCACGGCGTTGACGCGCACATTGCGCGAACCGAACTCTTTGGCCCAGGTTTTAGTCAACCCGATAAGCCCTGCTTTGCTGGCCACATAATTGGCCTGGCCCGGGTTGCCCATTTGCCCCACCACTGAGGAAATATTCACAATATTTCCGCTGCGTTTTTTAAACATTACTTTGAGTGCGGCTTTGGACATTAAAAACGTGCCCTTCAAATTTACGTCGATTACGGCGTTCCAATCGTCTTCACTCATACGCACGGTTAAATTGTCTTTGGTGATGCCGGCATTGTTGACCAGTACGTCGAGCTGGCCCAATTCTTTAACGGTATTTTCCACAAAGCTTTCGCAATCCTGCGCGTTGGAAATATTAACGGCTTGTGTGTAAATTTTTACGCCGCTTTGAGCCAGTTGCGCGGCAACGGTTTTGAGGGCATCTTCGTGCGTGGCACACAAAGCCAAATTAGCCCCCGCTTGGGCAAACGCGTGCGCTAACGCCAGGCCGATGCCGCGGGAAGCACCCGTAATCATAACGGTTTTACCGGTAAAGTTTAGCATACGTGCGTCTCCTGCTGGATTTCTTGTTCCAGTTTATCAAACGTAGGTTTTAAGCTATCCATTTTAGCGGCAATATCGCCGATGAAATTTTTCTCCACCAGGCGGGCAGCCGTTTTTAAAGCGTTGAAAATAGCAAAATCGTTGGATTTGCCGTGCGAGATAATGGCTACGCCGTTTACCCCCACCAGCGGTGCGCCGCCGTAGCAATCGGGGTTGGTATGGGCTTTGACCCCTTTAAAGGCCCCGCGCGAGAGCACCGCCCCCAGCATTGCCAGCGGACGTTTTTTCACTTCGCGCTTGATCATAGCAATCATGGTCTTGGCCATACCTTCGGCCATTTTTAAGACGATGTTTCCCACAAACCCGTCGCACACAATTACGTCCGTGTCGCCGGTGTTTACATCGCGCCCTTCTACCGTTCCTTTAAAATTGATTCCGATGTCGCGCATGTGCGGCACGGTATGTTTGACCAACATATTGCCTTTGGTTTCTTCTTCCCCGATAGACAAAATCCCTACCGACGGAGCAGGAATATTAAATACTTTTTGCATATACGCCGAACCCATCACCGCAAATTGCAACAGGTGAATGGGTTTGCAGTCGGCATTGGCACCCGCATCTAAAAGCAAGCTCACTCCTTTATAAGTGGGCATCGGGGTGGCAATGGCCGGGCGTTGCACGCCCTTAATGCGGCCCAGCCCAAAAAGTGCGGCCACCATCGCCGCGCCGGAGTGCCCGGCCGACACAAATGCATCGGCTTGTTTGCTGTGCACCAAGTTGGCACACACTACAATGCTGGCATCTTTTTTGTTGCGGCATTCTTTGGCGGGCTCGGCACCCATATCGATGGTTTGGGGCGCGTGAACAATGGAAATGTGGGCAGGGATTTCTTTGTGACCTAAAGCAGCCAACTCTTGACGCAAGACGGTTTCATCCCCTACCAAGATGATATCTACCCCTAGCTTTTTGACGGCTTGGAGCGCCCCCAACACGTTGGGGTGCGCACCAAAATCTCCGCCTAATGCGTCCAAAGCTATTTTCATAGCGATTGTTTATTTGGCTTCGGGGGCGGCAGCTTCTTCTTTAGTTTTTTGAGCTACTACCACACGGTCTTTGTAGTACCCGCAGGAAGGGCACACGTTATGCGGCAAGCGTTTGGCATGGCAGTTGGGGCATTCCACTAATTGCGGAAGCTCCACGCCCGAGTTGTGCGATCTTCTCATATCCCGGCGGGAACGAGTGTGTTTTTTCTTTGGATTCGGCATGTGAATTACTCCTATATATTAGTAAAAATTCTACTGAACTTTACTACTTAAATTTGCCTTTTAACACAGCAAAAGGCGACAAATTCTCCGGCGTGCAATGGCAGGGGCCTTCATTCAAATTCTTTCCGCATTGCGCGCACAAACCCTTGCAATCCGGTTTACACAAAAAACGGATTTCTTCCGTGAGTGCTAAGGTTTGTTTGACTACATACATTATATCAATTATTTCGCATTTGGTGCTATAAGTTTCTGCAAAGCTCTCGGAAAAATCCTGCTGCACTTCCTGCAAGCAGCGGGCACACTGCACGTGACGCCTGCCGGAAACAGTACCTTGTACCAAAATATCTTTGGGCGTTACGCTAAAGGCCAATTTGACCGTTGCCTTTACAATTTGGTGCGGGGGTTCCAGCACGTCCTTTAAATAAGATGCCGCCAGCTGGGCCGTACAATTAAAATTGCCCAGGCGGATTAAATCGTGTGTTTTAAATTTTAAATCGCGCGGAACGTCAAAATCTGCGTAGTTGGAAAGTGTCATAGAGATATTTTAGCAAATTTACCGCGTAAACGATTTGTTTTCCCACTTGCGGCTATGCCAGCGGCGTTCGAAAATAGCCGCGCGGATGAGTTCGTCCAACGTCATGGCCAGCCAAATCCCCACCAGTCCCCAGCCCAGCCATACACCCAGGACGTAGGCAAACAACGTGGCCACGCCCCACATCACCAGCACGCCGGTAATAAACGGAAAGAACACATCGCCCGATGCAATGAGCGAATTGACCGACGTAATATTAACAGCCCGGCCGATTTCCAGCACTACATCCAGCCAAAGCACGCACACGCCCATGCGGATGACTTCGGGATTTTGCGAAAGGAACCCAAAAATCCGTCGCCCGAAAAGGGCTGTTATCAGGGAAATAATCACACTTACCCACAGTGCCCAGCGGATAGAATATTTTTCCAAGGAAAACGCCGCCCGGTTGCGCGCCCTGCCGATCAGATGCCCAATGGTAATCGATGCCCCGTGCCCGATAGCTATCGCAAACACGTACGAGAACATCACAATGTGCATGATGTACGTGCGGGTGGTCAGCGCGGCGGTTCCCAACAGTACGGTAAAATACGTAATGACCACTTGCGATAAATCGTACGACAGGTTTTCCCCTGCCGCCGGCAACCCGATAATGAGCAGATTTTTAATTTTATCCCACGGGAACGGCTTAAAGTATGCAAGCGGCGGTTTTTGTGATACGTTGCGAAATAAAATTGTGTAGAGTATCCCCACCGCTACCAAGCGGCACAGGAGCGTGGAAATCCCGGCCCCGGTAATGCCCAGCGGCGCAAACCCGCCGTGGCCAAAAATTAAAAAGTAATTGCCGATTACGTTTAGCACATTGATAATAAGCGCCGACCACATGGGGTAATAGGCCTTGTTGTGGCTGCGCAAAATGGCGCCCAGCGTCATTGCCAAGGCCAAAAGGAATGAACTTCCCCCTACCACTTTCATATAGGGCAAAGCGTACTGCATCAGGTTGGGGTCAATGCCCATCAAGTGCAACAGTTGCGGCGCAAACCCGTACAGTCCGGCGCTGACCAAAATGCCCATTATAAAATTGACCAGCAGCGAAACGCCAATCACTTGCAGCACGTTTTTGTGCTGCTTGGCGCCCAAGTATTGCGCACATAATACCGACGTACCCAACGTGGTAATCATATATACCAGGCACACCAAAAATACCAGTTGATTAACCACCCCGCTGGCAGCTACGGAATCGTCCGAGAAGCGGCTAAGCATAAACACGTCCGTCGCACCCGTGAGCATTAAAAGCAATGTTTCAAAGAAAATCGGGCTGGTTAAATGAAACAATTGCCGGCGCAACGGTTTTTTGACGATGTTTTTAGGGGATTTTTTGGATTTTGAAACGGTACGCATAGTATTATTGTATCAAATTTAGGAGGAACACTTGGCACTTAAACGCCGCGCCGCGTGGCTGATGTCTTCCCCGGGCAGAAGCTTGACCCAGCAACTTAGGGGCACTCTCCTGCCGTCCGGGGAATATCCCCAGTAAGGGACCAGCGTCAACCCTTTGGCCAACATGGCTGCAGCCACCGGGTCGGAAATTTCCTGCGCATCGCCCGTTTCGGCGGGGTTGACGGGTTTGGCGCAACTTCTACGCGGCATAGGGCGAATTCCTCATCTGGGTGCGTGCTTTTTCAAGGTACTCGGGCAGGTTGCGGCACACGGCCTCATACCCGCCGGTAAGCCCGGCTTGTTGCAAGCGTGCCAGGCATACGTCTATTGTTTGCAAAGCTAGCGGGATATTTTCCTCGCAAAACCGCAGTATATCCCGCAGGCACCGGGCATTGCGTTTGAACCAAATTTCCTGCTGGGTAGCGTTTAGCGGGGGTTCAAAATGCTCAAGCACTTTAGCCCCAAAACGGTGCAAAGTAGTTTTTGGGGAAGAGAGAGAAGAAGCGCTTTCTCCCTGCGCAGGCGTGGGCTGCGCAGTAGATATATTTTCTTCTCTTCTCATCTCTTCATCTTCATCATCATCTTCATCTTCATTATGTATGCTTTTGCATTTTTTTGCATGTTTCTTCGTCCATCTCTTTTGGGCCGATTGCTTGCGTTTTTCGCACACTTTTTTGTACTTGTCTAAATCAAATACAAGATCTTTTTGTATGCATTGAAACGCAATTTGCGTGGCTGCATCTGCAAAAAGAGGTACTTCCCGCCCGTTTACATAAGCGTAAATGGCGCGGATTACCTCGCCGGCTTGCGAAGCGGACAAGGATTGAAAAATATCGTCATAATTACAACGCATAATAAAAGTAGCTTTCATAGGTCTCCTATCCCCGGTTAAAATGTGCCCGCCGTACTGGGGGCGTATTTATATAATAGCAAGTGTTGTAAATGTTGTCAAGCTAAAAAAAGACCCAATTTGGGCCTATAACGGCAAAACAAAGCGGCATTCCCGATGTTTTGGCGGCCCGCAGGGTTCGGAAATCTACACGGCTTGCACGACGGTGCTTGTGGCTTGTGTTGGGCTCACAAAATCCTACTTGCAATTTCCCCCCGCAAAAGTGCTACAATAAAGAAAACCATACAAAGGAGCGGTTATGAAAAAATTATTACTTTTCATGTTGTTTGCAGGATTTGCGCTGCCGGCTTTTTGCGCCGGGGAAGGATATGTAAAACTTTCTTTGTGGGACCGCTATGCGGTGGCTATCCCGCACAATAATTTAGATGAAATTAAAGGGGTGGATTTGGGCATCGGCTCCACCACGCACAATGTGACCGGCTTCCAAGGCGATTTGCTTTGGGCCGAAACCGGCAACCTGACCGGGGCCAACTTTGCGTGGGGTATTAGCAAAACCTCGTATGCACAAGGTGCGCAGCTGGCATTTGTCACGATGAGCGACTCGATCACCGGCGCGCAATTGGGCGCGGTCAACTTGTCCTCGCGCTCGGTCATTGGGGCGCAAGTGGGCTTTTACAACCAAGCCGAATATATCAACGGGGTGCAGTTTGGGTTTGTCAACTACGCCAAATATATTTACGGTTTGCAGCTGGGGTTTATTAACATTGCCGAAAACGGCTACCTGCCGGCTATGATTTTTGTAAACGGACGTTTTTAAGACGTATATATTAAGGAGATGCAACATAAATGAGAAAAGTAATCGTATTACTCGCTGTGTTACTCGCGGCGGCGCCTGTATTTGCAGGCAATACCGGCTACGTAAAATTGTCCTTGTGGGATAATATTGCAGTAGCTCTTCCCAACAACATCCATAACATTACTGGTTTGGATTTGGGTATCGGTTCTAAAGCCGACACGGTAGATGGTATCCAATTCGATTTCATCTACAACAATGCCCACAAAGTGCGCGGTATCAAATCTGCCTGGATTTACAACACGGCTGATATCGTATACGGTATTCAAGGCGCTTTAGTGTCCGTCAACCGCCAAGATATGCGCGGTATCCAAGGCGGTTTAGTGGCTATCAACGAAGGCAAAATGCAAGGTTTACATTCCGGTTTCGTAACCTGGTCTAAAGGCGAAGTTATCGGCGTGCAATATGGTTTTGTCAACGTAGCCAACCACTTAACCGGGGTGCAACTGGGCTTTGTCAACTACGTCAGCCACATCAAAGGGTTGCAAATCGGGCTGTTAAACATTGCCAAAAACGGTTACCTGCCGGCTATGATCTTTGTGAACGGCCGCTTCTAATCGCAAACACATAAGTTTGAAAACCGTCCTCTTGTGGAGGGCGGTTTTTTTTGCTATAATTTACACAGGTGAAACTGAGCGGCCCCACGCAACCAGTTGTAAATTCAAGTGGAGGCCGACGTCACCCAGGCAAACGTCACCCGGGGTATCCTCTACCCTAATTTAGACGTGCGCCACAGGAGAATAACATGAGTAACGTATCTATGAAATCCATGCTGGAAGCCGGCGTCCACTTTGGGCACCAAACCTCCCGCTGGAACCCCAAAATGGGCCGCTTTATCTTTGGTGAAAGAAACGGCGTGCACATTTTAGACTTGCAAAAAACCGCTAAAGAACTTAAAAAGGCCTGTGCTTTTGTGAAAGAAGAAAGCAAGAAAGGCGCTAAATTTTTGTTCGTCGGTACCAAGAAACAAGCCCAAGAATCCATCAAGGCAGAGGCCGAACGCTGCGGTGCTTTCTGCATCAGCGAAAAATGGCTCGGCGGAACTTTGACCAACTTCCAAACCGTCAAAAAATCCATCGAACGCATGAACGAACTCGAGAAATGGGAAACCTCGGGCGTGTTTAAAGCCATCTCCAAGAAAGAAGCCAGCCGCTTAACCAAAGAACTGGCCCGCTTGCAGAAGCTCTTGGGTGGTATCCGCGATATGAAGGTACTGCCGGACGTGGTCTTTGTCATTGACCCGGTGGATACCATGGGCGCTGTGCGCGAATCGCACGTGCTCGGCATCCCGGTGGTAGCCGTGTGCGACACCAATGCCGACCCGGATTTGATCTCTTTGCCTATCCCCGGTAACGACGATGCTGCCCGCTCCATTAAACTGTTCTGCGGGGCAATTGCAGACTCTATTTTAGAAGGCAGAAACGAAGCCAACCCGACCCAAGCCCAAGCCGAAACCCCGGCCGCCGAAAACCCGGCCATGGCGCAAGCGTTTGAATCGGCCATGTTAGCCGCCGAAAAAGAAGCCGTTGACGCCGAAATTCAAGAAGAAGCAAAAGTAGCCCAAGAAGTAGGCGAAGTATTGGCTCAAAAAGAGACCGAAGTAAAAGCCGAAGAAGCCAAGAAACCGGCTGCCAAAAAAACCGCGGCTAAAAAAGCTGCGGCCGATAAAGAAGAAAAACCGGCTGCCAAAAAAACCACGGCTAAAAAAGCCGCTGCCGATAAAGAAGAAAAACCGGCTGCCAAAAAAACCGCGGCTAAAAAAACCACCGCTGCCAAAACCAAAAAAGCAGCCGACAAAGAAGCTAAATAAATTTGGGTGGGAACCCCGCGTGGGTTCCCCCTCATAAAAAGGAGATTTACAATGTCTTTAATGGATGATATTAAAACCCTGCGCGACAAAACCGGCGCCGGTATGATGGATTGCAAAAAAGCATTGCTCGAATGCAATAACGATATGGAACAAGCCATCGTGTACCTGCGCAAAAAAGGGTTGGCCGCCATGGCCAAACGCGCCGACCGCGAAACCAAAGAAGGAAGAGTTGCCGTAAAGACCGACGGTAAAAACTTTGCCATGGTCTACCTGGGCTGCGAAACCGACTTTGTAGCCAAAACCGACGGATTTATCAACTTGGCTAACGCCTTGGCCGATTACGTATTGGCTCACCCCGGCGTCAATTATGATACCGATGAAACGATCAAAGCCAAAATTGCCGAAGAAGCCCCCAAATTTGGCGAAAACACCACCTTCAAGGGTGCCTATAACTGGACCCCGGCTGACGGCGCTGTAATGGCTTACTACGTGCATAGCGATAACAAAAAGGCCTCTTTGCTTGAAATGGCTGTTTCCGGCAATGTGGATAAAACCAAAGCCGCCGAAATTGCCCGCGGCCTGGCCATGCACACCGTAGGCATGCAAACCGGTTGGATTAAAGCCGAAGACATTCCGCAGGAAGTCATCGACAAAGAACTCGATATTTACAAAACCCAGGCGTTAAACGAAGGCAAATCCGAGCAAGCTATTGAAAAAATGTTGCCCGGCAAAGTCAAAAAGTTTGCCAAAGAAAACTGCCTCTTGGAACAAGGCACGATTAAAGACAACAAAAAAACCGTTGCCGATTACTTGAAAGAAGAATCCACTGCGTTGGGCGGTACGTTAACCGTTACGCGCTTTGTGCGTTTCTAAGCGTAAGCCCGAATGTGTTTTTCCCCCGGCCCCCTACGGCCGGGGGTTTTTTGTGTGCGAACGGGAAATAATTTGCTATACTGTAAAAAACTTGCAAGGAGATTTCTATGACCGCTAGCGACATTATGATTAAATCCGACAACCCCAAAAAACGCGTTTTATTAAAACTTTCCGGCGAAGCCCTTAGCACCGAAGGCCACCGCGGCATCAACCCGCAATCCTTAAAAGAAATTGCCGTGGAAATTGCCCAGGCCTACAAAAAAGCCGATTGCGAACTGACAATTGTTATCGGCGGCGGAAACATTTGGCGCGGCGTGCGCGACGGGGGCGGTGTGATTGACCGCGTCAATTCGGACAATATGGGTATGCTCGCTACCGTCATCAACGCTATTGCCTTGCAATCTGCCATCGAAGATGCCGGCGTGCCCACGCGCGTGCTGACCTCCATTAACATCTACCAACTGGCCGAACCGTTCGTGCGCCGCAAAGCCATCCGCCACTTGCAAAAGGGGCGCATTGTCATTTTTGCGGGCGGAACCGGGAACCCCTATTTTACAACCGACAGCGCAGCCGCTTTGCGTGCCAGCGAAATTAATGCAGACGTTTTGTTAAAGGCCACGCAGGTGGACGGCGTGTACGACAGCGACCCCAAGAAAAACCCCAACGCCAAGCTCATCCGCAAAATTACCTACGCCGATGCGATTGCCAAACGCTTGCAATTTATGGATACCGCCGCCCTGGCTTTATGTATGGAAAAACAACTGCCCATTCAAGTATTCAACTTGCACAAAAAAGGGAACATTGAAAAAGCGCTGTGCGGTAAAGAAGTCGGCACCGTGATTTATTAATCTGCCCGCAAATACAAAACCCCGGCGCTCTAAACGCCGGGGTTTTGTTGGGGCAAATCCGCTTAAAACATATTGGCTAGCAGCAGCACCAACAGGCCTAAAAACACCGCACACAACAACAGTTTGGTCAACCCCAAGTGCTTTTTGAGGAAGTTGTTAAACGCCGCGGATTCTTTGCCGCATAACGTCAGTACAAACACTAATACCAGCGGCAAGATGAACATCAAATTGTACGTCAGCAAGTAGAAAGCTGCCTTCCAAAAATGTTCGCCGGCTTGTTTTAAAATTACAATAATAGTGGGCAAATACACTTGGCCAGTGCACACCGCTTCCACGCCCGACACTACAAACCCCACCACAAACGACGCGCCCAACAACCGCCACAGCGAACTGTGTTTATCCTTTAGGAAAAAGCGCATCACTTTGTGAATATATTCTTTACTGCCTTTGGAAAGTTGCAAAAGCATTTTGTCGGATTTCCGGGTGCGTTGATAAATCACAAAATCGTAGCAGCACAACACCAAGAAAACGGCACACAGCGCAATCGTCCCCCACTGCACGGCCAAGGTAATATAATGGAATGCCCGCAACGCATACAAAAACTTAAACGCGCCAAAGCCCATCAGCACGTATGCCAAAAATACAGCCAAACAGTACGAAATTCCCACGACAATAATTTCTTTTTTCGTATACTTATACGCCGCCAGGAATGATACAAAAAACACAATTACCGCAAACGCACACGGGTTAATGCCGTCCACCAACCCTGCCCCCACAATGGCCCAAAAGGTAATCTGCCCAAAAAGCATTTGGTGCGCTTGCATAACTTCCTGCGCGGTGGGAGTTGCGGACGAGGCAGGCAACTCCGCCGACGCGGAAGTTTCGTGCGCGGCAGGGATTCCTTGCGCTTGTGCTTGCGCATTCAGCCACGCCTGCGCAGCTTGGTCGGCCTGGGTACCAATATCGGTGGGATATCCTTGCAGCAGTGTATCGCCCAAAAACAACGCCGGGATGCCCGGTTGCGCATCCGGGTGCTTTTGCAACTTGACCATAAAAAGCACATTGTTGGCTTCTTGCGTTAAATCGTAATCTTTCAGTTCAATTTGACCTTGGTATTTTTCGCGAAACGATTCAATAAACCCGTCATCTTTGAGGTGCCGGCAATGCGGGCACGAGGGCGAAGTAAACAAAAATGCTTGCAAAGGTTTGGCACCGGCCGGATAGGCAAGCGCCACAACAAATAAAATCAGTAGAAAAATGCGTCTCATAAAAGGGTTCCTGGTTATATTATAGCTTTTTGGGCGGGCAGAGCGCCACCGCATTCTCAAAAACAGGTAGAAAACGCCGACTAAAAAAAGTACAATAAAAATATGTCCGAAACACGTTTTCAAAAAACCCCGGGGCATTACATCCAATATATAGGGCTCAGGCTTGCGTGCGCAATCCTGGTATGCTTGCCGTACCGGTTTTCCGTCAATTTAAGCCGCAAGGCTGTGGGATACGCGCGCGTATTTTTGCCCAAGCGCTACAAACGCATGTGCCAGGACATTGCCCGTGCCTTCCCGGACAAATCCGCCCAAGAAGTAGCACAAATTGCACTAAAATCCTGGCAGAATATGGGCGCGATTGCGGCCGAGTTTATCCACCTGGCCAACGGGCTTTCGCTGGAAGAATTTAAAAAGCATTGCCGTATTATCGGGGCCGAAAAACTAACCGCCGCGCAAGGTACTACCGGCGGCATTATCCACATTGGGCATTTTACCAATTGGGAAGCGTTTGGCTTGGCTGCGTCCATTTACGGGTTTGATAAAGCCGTGCTGGCTCAGCGCGTAGATAACCCCTATATTGACGAAGAAACCAACCGCCTGCGCAACGTTTATTCCGGCCGTACGTTCTACAGTAACCACGGCGAAGAACCGTTTTTTGCCGCAATGCGCTGGCTCAAACGCAAAAAAATCCTGGGTATTTTAATCGACCAAAGTGCCAGCTCCAGCGAAGTGTGGCTGCCCTTTTTGGGGCGTATTGCGGCGTTCTCCCCCATCACGGCACTGTTGGCTATCAAAGTGCAAGTTCCCGTATTCCCGGTACAAGTAACGCGCGATAAGGACGGTGTCATCATCTGCCGCGTGCTTGACCCGGTTCTCCCCCCCAAGCAGTATAGTATGGAACATGTGCGCCAATTTACCAACACGCTTAAAATTTATTATGAAAATTGGGTGTATGCGGATCCGGCATCCTGGTTATGGGCACACAACCGCTGGAAACGCGAAGCCCAGGGCGAGGCCTACCTCAACGCCCACCCGGAGGAACGCCTATGACCAAAGCCATCTTCCTGGACCGGGACGGCACCCTGATTTACGAAAAACCGGGGGTTTATCTGTCCGATCCCAACCAACTGCGCCTTTATAAAAGCACTAAACCCGCCTTGGCTTTGTTATCCGAAAGCGGGTTTAAATTATTTATTGTGTCCAATCAATCGGGCATCGGGCGCGGCTATTTTACCGAAAAAGAAGTCAACGCCGTGCACGCCCGGCTGAAAACTTTGTTAAAGCCCGCACGCATTGAAGAAATTGTTTTTTGCCCGCACGCGCCGGATGAACATTGCGCGTGCCGCAAACCGCTGCCCAAAATGGGGCTGGATTTAATTAAAAAGTATCATATTGATACGGCCCGTTCGTATATGATCGGCGATAAAAAGGCCGACGTTGAATTCGGCCAAGCCCTGGGCTGTAAAACCGTGCTGGTAACCACCGCCAACGGCAAGCATCATTTGCAGAAATATCCCGCGTTACGCCCCGATAAAATAGCCACCAATTTGCTCAACGCGGCTAAATTTATTGTAAAGGATTCGTTATGAAAAAACTGTTTTTATTGGGAATAATAAGTACGTTGCTCTGTGCGTGTTACTGCCGTTGTACTCAAACTACGCTTGCACCGCAGGTACAAGTCCCCACGGAGGAAACAACTACTGCCACTACGGTGCAACCCGCAGCAGTGCAAAGCACCCCGGTTGCCACAACTGCTGCCGCTGGCGAAAAAGCAACCCCCGCACAAGCCCAGGCGCCCGCGCAACCAAAACCGGCCGCTGTCAAAACGCAACCGACAGCTGCGGCGGTTACCGCCCAACCGGATGCAGCTACTGCGCCAACGCAAGAGCCCCCGTCCGTGGAGGCCCTCATTGCCGATTTGCGCGCCCGGCAGACCTTAAAAACCCCGGTGGCGGATCACGCGGTTTTTAAGAAAGAAGAGTTGTTGCCCACCACCGGGCGGCTGCTCAGCCCGCTTTCGTATGAACCCATTTTGCCCGATACTACCCACGCCCCGTGGAGTAACGAAAGTCTCAAATACGGTATTTATTATTCCTTTGTAAAAGCAGGCACGGCGTACATCAAAACACGCGGCATCATCCAGCACGACGGCCGCCAAGCGTATTTGTTTCAAACTACGGCATTTTCGGCCAGTGTAATTGACTCGGTTTTTAAAGTGCGCGATGTAAACTATTCGTGGCTCGACGTAAAAGACCTGCATTCGCTGGGATATTCGCAAAGTGTGCGCGAAGGCAATTACGTGCGTGATGAATGGGTGATTTTCGACCCTGCCCACAAACGTTACTACGGTGAAGTGCAAAAAAAGAAAGGGAAAAGAACCCTTTCCGGCACACTCAACCAAGAAGTGCTTGATATGCTTTCTTCGCTCTACTTTGTGCGCGCCAAACCCCTGCAAATCGGCAAGGACATCACTTTTGACATTGTCAACCGCGAACAGCAATACCCGCTGCTGGTGAAGGTCCTCGGCAAGGAAACCGTCAAAACCCCCGCCGGTGAATTTGACTGCTGGGTGGTGGAACCGCAATTTCGCGGGGAAGGTATTTTTGTAGCCAAAGGCAAAAGCTTAAAAGTATGGATTACCGACGACCAATACCGCATGCCCGTGAAAATGGAAGTGGAAGTGTTTATCGGCAGTGTAGAGGCTGAATTGTTGGAATATAAACGCAATTAAGCTATAATAGAAAAATATAGGAGCAACTCTATGACCATTACAACCAAACGCTTAAAAGAAATTTTAAAACAATTTAAAGGCAAGGAAATTATTGTAGTAGGGGATGTGATGTTGGACCACTTTATCAAGGGGGCCGTAACGCGCATTTCACCGGAAGCCCCGGTACCGGTGGTGGCTGTAAATAACGAATTTTTTGTCGCGGGCGGTGCCGGAAATGTGGCAGTCAACCTGGCCGCACTGGGCGCCAAACCGGTGATGATCTCCGTCGTCGGCCCGGACCTGGGCGGCGAAATGCTCAAAAACATTATGCGCCAGCGTAATATCAACACCTACGGCGTTTGCGAAGATGCCGACCGACCCACCACCCAAAAAATCCGTGTCATGGCCGAACAGCAACAAATCGTCCGCTATGACCGCGAAAGCAAAAAAATCATCTCCCCCGCTATTGCCGCACAGTGCATGAAAAGCTTTGACTCGGCCATCAAAACCGCCAAAGGGGTCATTTTATCCGACTACGGAAAAGGAATGCTAAGCGACCAAAATATCAAAGCTATCATCGACAAATGCCGCAAGAAACACATCCCCGTCTGCGTGGACCCTAAAATTGATAATTTCAAAAAATATAAAAATATCACGTGTATGACCCCCAACACCAAAGAAGCGTGGGAAGGTGCCGGCGAATCCCCTAAACCCGGCGAGAAAGAAATTGAAAAGTTAGGGCAAAAGATTTTAAAAATGCTGCAGGCCGATTCGATTTTAATCACCCGCAGCGCCGACGGAATGAGCTTGTTTGAAAAAGGTAAAAAAGCCCCCACCACCATCCCCACCATGGCGCGCGAAGTATATGATGTAACCGGTGCCGGGGATACCGTAATTTCTGTATTTACCTTGGCCTTGGCGGCCGGGGCCAGCTTGCAGGAGGCAGCCGTGCTTTCCAATCACGCGGCTGGCATTGTGGTGGGCAAATCCGGCACGGCCAGCACAACTGTGCAGGAAATTGAAAAGGTGCTTTCATGAGCCAAGTAGTCATTGCAATTCCGGCAAGGTATGGATCGACGCGTTTCCCCGGTAAAGTAGCAGCGCTGCTGGCCGGCAAACCCGTTATCCAGCACGTATACGAGGCCTGCCAAAAAGCAAATTTGGGCCCGGTAGTCATCGCTACCGAAGACCCGCGCGTGGTGGATATATGCGCTAAATTTGGGGCCCAAGCGGTGCTTACCAGTGCGGCTTGTCAAAGCGGTACGGACCGTATTTTTGAAGCCACCCGCGAGCTAAAAGCCGATTATATTATTAACGTGCAGGGCGACGAGCCGTTCATCCACCCCAAAACCGTTATCAGCATTGCCCGCTTGTTGCAAGACGACCCCACGTGCGATATTGCCACCGCGGTCATGGCCACCACGGATGATGCTAAAATTGACAACCCCAACTGCGTCAAAGCGGTGCTGGGGAAAGACAAACGGGCGTTGTATTTTTCGCGCTCGCGCGTGCCGTTCAACCGCGAACCGTCCGCCGAGAATAAAGATTTTGTGTATTGGCACCACTGCGGCATTTACGGATACCGCAAAAGTGCATTGAAAAAATTTGTATCGCTGGCGCAAAGCCCGCTTGAAAAAATGGAAAAGCTGGAGCAACTACGCGCATTGGAAAACGGGTTGACCATTAAGTGTGTGCAGATTGAGCCCGCCGGCCCGGCCATTGACACGCCCGACGATTTAACCCGCGCAGAAGCGTATTACAAACAATTACACCGCAACTAAAAAAGGAAGAGAAAAAGTATCAAACTCTGTTTATTTTCAGAGAATGACGACGAATAAAAAGATATCCTAATATAATGAGGTCATCCTGAACTTGTTTCAGGATCTCCACCTTATAAGAACAAACTATGGCGTACATATATATTTTAACAAGCCAGTGCAATACAACATTATACATAGGTGTAACAAACAACCTGGTGCGCCGTATATACGAACATAAGAATAATATGGTGGAAGGGTTCAGTAAAAGATACAATTTACATAAATTGGTTTATTACGAACAAATACAGGATATTTCCCGTGCTATCGAAAGAGAGAAGCAACTTAAAAGGTGGCATAGAGAGTGGAAAAACAATTTAATTAATGAAAAGAATCCATCGTGGCAAGATTTATATAACGAAATATGTGCATGATATAATCCGTCACATGGAAGATCCTGAAACAAGTTCAGGATGACAAGTGTTTGATGATAAATATCATCAAACGGCAATTTCAAAAATAGTGTCATACTCAGTTTATGTTACGGTAGTGACATTTAAAAAAGAAGTCATGCTGAATTCATTTCAGCATCTCATCCGCTTTTAATAGCGTAGAAGGAGATCCTGAAACAAGTTCAGGATGACAGCTAAACAGGAGAGAAAATTATGTCTAAATTCATCATTATTACAGGTGGGGTAGTCAGCTCACTGGGCAAAGGGATTTCCGGCGCCAGCATTGGCAAACTTTTGCAACTTAACGGCCTCAAGGTCAACATGATTAAGTGCGACCCGTACATTAACGTGGACCCGGGTACGATGTCCCCCTATCAGCACGGGGAAGTGTTTGTCACTACCGACGGGGCTGAGGCCGACCTTGATTTGGGCCACTACGAACGGTTTTTGGACATCACCATGACCCGTGCCAACACCAATACCGCCGGCAGCATTTATCAAACGGTAATTGATAAAGAACGCCGCGGCGAATATTTAGGCGCCACCGTGCAAGTGATCCCGCACATTACCAACGAAATCAAAAAACGCTTCACCGCGTTTGAAAACGAGGCCGATGTTTCCATTATTGAAATTGGCGGAACCGTGGGGGATATTGAATCGCTCCCGTTCTTGGAAGCGGCGCGTCAGCTGTGCTTGGAAAAGGGTCCGCAAAACGTTATTTCCGTACACGTTACGTTGGTGCCCTACATCGCCGTAGCACAAGAACTCAAAACCAAACCGACCCAGCATTCCGTCAACAAACTGCGCGAAGTGGGCATTGCCCCCAGCATGCTCATCTGCCGCACGGAAAAACCCCTTTCCGACGGGCTGAAGAAAAAAATCTCGCTATTTTGCAGTGTACCTGCGCAACACGTTATTGAATGTGCCGATGCCAAATCCATTTACCACGTGCCGGAAATGTTCTATAAACAAGGCGTGGATAAAGAAATCATGACACTGCTGGGCTTAAAACCCACCCAAGAAGTGAACCCTGCGTGGTTTGAATTTTTTGACAAAGCCATGACGCCCAGCAAAACCGTACGTATTGCCGTGGCCGGGAAATATTCCGAATTGCAAGATGCCTACAAATCCATTAACGAGGCCTTACGCCACGCCGGCATGAATAACGACGCAAAAGTAGAAATTGTTTACGTCAATACCGAAAAAGACAATGTACACGAAAAACTTGAAACCGTGGACGGGATTTTAATCCCGGGCGGGTTTGGCACCCGCGGTATTGAAGGGAAAATCAATACGGTTCAGTACGCGCGCGAACACAAAAAACCGTTCCTGGGGATTTGTGTGGGGATGCAATGCGCCGTGATTGAAACAGCCCGCAATTTGTGCGGCCTGCACGATGCTAACTCGACCGAGTTTGACCCCACCACCAAAGACCCGGTAGTGGATTTGACCCCGCAACAAAAAAACGTGGTCTACAAAGGCGGCACCATGCGCCTGGGCAATTACACGGCCGATTTAAAGGAAGGTTCGCTGGCGCGGCGCTTGTACGGCAAGGACCAAATTGTGGAACGCCACCGCCACCGCTACGAATTTAACCCCGCTTACGTTAAGCAATTAGCCGATGCGGGGCTGAAGGTATCCGGCTGGCACGAAGGCGTTTTGCCCGAGATTGTCGAGCGCGAAGATCACCCATACTTCATTGCGGGCCAATTCCACCCGGAGTTTGGCTCCCGCCCGATGCGCCCGCACCCGCTGTTTGACGGGCTTATCAAAGCCAGTTTAAAACAGAAGGAAGGCAAAACGCAACCGGTGGCAAAAACCACTACCAAGAAAAAGACTTCCGTAACCGCTTAAAAAAATCCCCGGGCACCAACCCGGGGATTTTTATTTGAGTCATCGGTGTGATGTCATCCCCGAAGGTTTATTATTGGCGTCATCCCCGAAGGTTTATTATTGGTGTCATCCCCGAAGGTTTCTATCGGGGATCTCCACCTTGTATCGATTCGAAAGCGGCGGGGATTCCCGATTACAGCTTTCGGGAATGACGGCTTTATCAATAGAAGTTTTACTGCACTACTTGGAAAGAGAGTTGCTCCGTCTGCGCGTTGCACGTTACTTGCACGGTGTGTTTTCCCCCTGCTAGCGGCCACCACGTTTGGCAGGAAGTGTCCGCCAATGCCTTGCCGTCTATTTGCCAGTGGCATACAGGGGCTTGGCAAACGGCCTCTAATTTTACCTGCTGGGACTGACGCGGAAACGACGGGTCCACATAAAAAATATCCCCCGCAACCGGCGAAACGATCTTTACTGCCTGAATTTGTTTGATGTGCTGCCCGTTGCAACGAGCGGGCACGTGCTTTTTATCAAACACTTCCTCGCGCGTGTGCGTACAGGAAGGCCCCGCCAGCAGCCCGCTATCGGCGCATACTTTTTGATGCACCACACCGGGCGTAAGCGTAAAGGCGGGCGAAGGAAATTTTTCGTTTAGGTACAAAGCCACGTCGTGCAAAATGGGGCCCGCCCCCGTTACGCCGGAAACCTTTTGCATGGAGCTGGCATCAAAATTGCCCACCCATACACCCACGGTCCAGCGCGGCGTGTAGCCGATGGCAAAATTGTCTTTATAATCCTTGGACGTGCCTGTTTTGGCTGCCATTTCAAAGGGCACCTGCAAGGCACTGTTGAGCCCAAAAGCCGCAGCGCGGGCGTGATTGTCTGCCAAAATATCCGTAATCAAATAAGCGGTTTGAGGTGTTAAGACCGGGCTTGTATGACCGGGCAGTTTCACTTCGGGAGTACGGGCCAGTTTAACAGGTTTAAACACGCCCCCCCGCGCTAAAAGTGCGTAAGCGTTGGCCAGTTCCAAAAGCCGCACCTCCCCGTTGCCAAGGGCTAGCCCGAGCCCGTAAAAATCAGCCGGTTTCCCCAGCGAGGCAAACCCCGCTTGACGCAGCAAATCCAGCAGCGCGCTCGTCCCCACCATGTCGGCCGCTTTCACGGCCGGGATATTATAGGAACATGCCAACGCTTCGCGCGCGGAAATTAAACCGTGGAAAGTTTCGTCATAATTGCGCGGACGGAACCCCCCTTCAAAAAAAGTGTCTTCATCGGCCAGCAAAGAGGCCGGCGTCATTTTCCCTTCTTGAAAAGCCAGCCCATACACAAACGGTTTTAATGCCGAACCGGGCTGGCGCAAAGCACGTGCCCCGTCCACCTGTCCGCCGGATTTATCGTGAAAATCGGCCGAACCCGCATACGCCAACACTTCCCCGCTGGCATTATCAAGTACTACCACCGCAGCATTGGTTACGTGATGATCCGCCAGCAGTGCCAGCTGATTTTTGATGGTCTGCTCCACAAATTGCTGCAAAGGCAAATCCAGGGTGGTATACACGTCGGTAATAGGTCCGTCCGTTTGCGTTAAAAGCAAACGGGCAAAGTGCGGGGCCTCAAAGGGCCGGGGTTGCAAACGCAGCTGGATTTTTTCTTCCAACGCCAGTTGATAAAGCTCCTGATCGATAAATCCGTTTTGGTGCATTTTTTCCAGCACTAGGTTGCGTCTTTTAAGAGCCCGGTCGAAATGTTTGACCGGATTGTAATACGTGGGCGATTTTAACAATCCCGCCAAAAATGCCGCCTCAGAAAGCGACAAATCTGCCGCGTCGCTTTGGAAATAGAACTGGCTGGCCGCTTGCACGCCTTGAGTCAAGTTGCCAAATTCCAACACATTAAAATATTGCTCTAAAATTTCTTCTTTGGTGTAGGTTTGTTCCAACCTCAATGCGTGGGCGGCCTCTTTGGTTTTGCCCCACCATGTTTTGGAACGCGGCGAAATAGCACGGGCCAATTGTTGCGTAATGGTAGACGCACCGGAAACTACTTTGCCTTCTTGCGCATTCTGCCAAAATGCACGCAGCAAGGCCTGCACGTCCACCCCCGGGTGCGTGTAGAAGCGTTTATCTTCCACTGCTACCACAGCGCCAATAAGCCAGGGAGAAATTTGCGCCAACGAAACGGGCTGATAATACGTATGCTGCGCAGAAAGCGCGCTGTGCAGCAGCAGACCGTTGCGATCATAGAGTTGCTTGGAAGGGGTCAACGACTCTGCCGCACCTATCCCGTGCAACAAAATCAGTATCCCCCATCCTAAACGAAATCGGCGCATTATTGAATTACTATACTTTGCGTAGCGGTACGGCCAAACACACTGGGTTCATACATCTGGCTGACCCACGCCGCCGGATACGTGTACGTCCCCGGCGAGGTAGCCGTCACCAAATAGCTAAACGTATGTGTACCGGCCGGCAGCACGTCGGCGAATGCGTAGATGCGGTCGTCATATTGTTCTACGCGAGCAAAGGACGAATTTTCTTCGTCAAGTGCTTGGGCTTGGGAGGACGACTCCGTAGCCAAATTCGTGTTGACCAACGTAAAACCAGCTGGGATGTAATCTTCGGCCGCCACAAACGTACGGTCCGCCGCGGTTTGAATTTGCAACGTTACTTTGTAGCGCTCCCCGGGTACGATTTTTTGAACCGCAGTTCCGGCCAAGCTGCGCAATTGACGCGTTACACTAAACCCTGCCTGAACAGGGGTTTCATACGCAGACGGTGTATAGATTTGTGAAAGCGTATAATACAAGGTGCCGGCCCCTTGTTTGGCAAAGGTAAAATGCGTACTGGGCCCGCCTTGATACACTTGCGCAAACGGCACAGTAGCGGTTTTTTGTTGCAAACTGCGCCCTTGGAAAGTATCGCTTAACCGGGTTTGATACGCTTGGGTAACCGTAGCGGTAAAGTTGGGATCTTCGGATTCGAAAACCTCATAATACTTCTGTAACGCTTGCACGGCAGCGGCGTTAGATTGCGTGTTATTCCAGCGGCCTTGCGCACTAATTTGCCCCACTAACCAGGCAGCCATTTGCGGGGCAACATCGGGCTTAAAGCCCGCCACCAACAACGCATGCAAGGTATGAGCGGTAGCGGTTACATTATCACTATGCACCCACGGGAAAGTGCTGCGCTGGCTAACATAGGCCGATTCCCCGCTATAGGTCAAATGGCCGATAAGTTGCTGTGCCAACGCCACTTTTACTTCAGGCGGGCGCTGAGTAAGCTGTGCAGCTTGCAACAAATAGGCCACCGCTTCCTGCGCTAACCCGGTGCGCGTTTGATAAAGCGTATTGAACAAACTGTCTATATTTTTGCCATAGCCGGCCAACACATACGCGCTGTAAGCACGGGCGATGTTCGTCTCTGCCGCGACATATTCGTAAGAACGAACCGCGTGGCTATTAAAGGCGTTTTCCAACCAGGCAACCGCTTTTTGTATGGATTTTTCGGGCACGGTGAACCCGGCTTGTTGGGCCTGGCGCAAGTGCTCCAAGGCATACGCAGTGACGTATGGATCCGGCGAAGAACCGGGCCAGTATCCGTATCCGCCGCTAGCGTGCTGATAGGCAGGAATATTACTAATAATTTGCTGTGCTTGCTTACGCAATTCCGCGGCGTCGGCCAATTTAAAATCACTTACCAATTGCCGGGCTGAAACGGCGGGCATCATCTTAGAAATTTGCTGTTCCAAACAATTGTATGGATAGTCCAACAAATACGCAAACGCACCCTTGAGTTGCAACAGGGCCGTGGACGCCACGGAAACAACTACCCGGTTAAACGCGGCCGGATTGACGTTGGCGGGCTGGGTTGTTTTTTCGTCTTTGGTATACGTGGTGAACCCACTCACGCCCAGGGTCTGCTCTTTGCTGGGCAAGGAAACCTGCAAACTTTGTTCCACTGCATCGCTATAACGGCCTTGCGCGCTAAACGTAAGGCGTGCTTCGCCGGCTGATACCGCCCGGCAAGGCCACAATACTTCACGCGATTGGCCCTTGGGAACGGTAACCGTTTGCACCAAATTGCCCACTTGTACGGCGGTTCCTTGCGCTTGGGGCTGCACTTGGAAGATACCCTTTTCGTCCTCATAATTGTACAAGATAATCCCGCATGAGAACTGATCTCCCACCCGGGCAAAACGAGGCAAACTGGGTGTAGCCATTACCGGCTTGGAAACGGTAATGCTTTGCTGCGCATTTCCAAATTCCGTCGGTGTAAGGTCAACAGCCATCACACGGAACGTAGTCAAATTATCCGGCAACGTAAACGAAACCTTTGCCTGGCCCTTGCCGTCCGTATGCACGGCAGCCGCATAGAACGGGGTAAATTCAAAGCGAGAACGCAAATCCGTCCCGGCCAGTTTACTTTGTGCGGCACCGCCACCGCCGCGGTTTTCCCCTTTTTCGCCAAAACTGCGCTGGCCGATTACATAGGCGCGGTTGTCCATGGTAAACACGGAAAGAGGTTTAGAGCCGTAAAATTGTGCAAACAAATCAGGCGTTTGGTAATTGCTCAGCGCCAGCACCCCTTCATCCACCGCCATGACCACTACCTCAGCGGGAACGGCCTTCCCGTTCACCTTGGTGTTGAGCTGTACTTGTACCTCCTGCCCGGGCTGATATTTAGCCGCATTGGTTTTAAGCGTGGTGGTAATGCGTTTGGCATCCGGCACCACATTTAAATTGACGTAACCCATCTTGCCTTGCGGTTTGCCCAAATCTTCTTTATAATCAGCGGGTTTTGCCGTGCGGCCTTGCACCGCCGTTACGCTTACGTATACGTTGGGCAAATAGTTGGGCTTGATGGGCACTTCTACATAGTTTGTACCGCCGGAAAACTGGGTCGTCCAGCTATCCAGCACGCCTTCGCGCTCCACCGTAACGAGCACGTTGGCAGTTTGGTAAGGGGATTCGACCCGGATGCGCGCTTTTTGCCCTACTTTGTACTCGTTTTTATTTTGCGTGAGTTTAAGCAAATCGTCATCTTTGCGTGGACCATACGATTGACCTTTCCCATAAACATACACGTCCACGCCACCTTTAACCGTCCGCCCGAACATATCGGCAGCGGTCAACTCAATATAATACGAACCGGCTTGCTGCGGGGTGAAAGTCAGCTTACCGCCTTTTTTGGAAATCGTCACGGTTTGAGAAGGCAGCGGGGTTACTTTCTTTTCGCTCACCCATTCCAAACGCCCGGCCAGCCCTACTTTGCGCACGCTATAATATTCTTCCCGGTAGAGTTGTGCAGTGGCGGTGGTTTGCGTAGGTTTGCCTTGCGGGGTAACGGCTACCAGTTCAATCTCCACCGGTTGGCCGGCCTCGTACGAATCTTTGGCAGGTTTGGCCCCTACATACAAATCGGCCGGATGCACCAGCACGGAGGTCCGCTTGAACAAATTCTGACGGGCAGGTGATTGGATATCCACCTCTGCATATACCCGCAGCGGTAGCGGTGTTTGCGGCATTTGAGCAGTAAACTCAAGCGCACCGTGCGCGTCTAATTCACCCGATCCGCTCAGCAAAACTTTATCCTCTTGCGTAGATTCGTTGCGGCGCAAGAAATAAGGGATAAACGTGTATTGGTCATACCCCTTGGCACTAAACGAGGCGGGCTCTTGGCGCAAGGTCCATTTGGTTTTGGCTCCGGCAAGCGGGGCCCCAAAATAATACTGAGCCGACGTTGAGAACGTGGCCTTTTCTAATGCCAAATACTGCGAAGAACCGGCACGTAAATCGATATTAAACTCGGCCTGTTTGACAGCTTCCACCTGGAAAGAAGCATACGCCAACGGTTCTTGCTGTTCTTTACCGGCAGGGATAAAAGAGGCCTCCCAATATCCGGTAGCCGCAGTAGCCGGGATATCAAAACTGGCATCAAACGTACCCCACGCCGGGGAAACGGAAACAGTTTTGGCAACTACTTCTTCGCCGCGCGAATCGGTTATTTTTAATTTGCCTTGCTGCAACAAAGGTAAATGCCAAGAGCCGTCTTTAAGTTGGCGCAAAATTCCTTTAACGTGCACAGTCTCCTGCGGACGATAGATACCGCGCTCGGTAAATAAATATCCGTGCAACGTTTGGGCTGCGGGATTATATTCGTAATCCACATTAAACCGCCAGGGCTCTAAGCCGTCGTTCCACAAATTGCTTACCACAGCATCCCCCCCAACGCTGGTAACAAACGCATACAACGCAGGTTGCCCCCACTTAGCATCGGGCACATCCAGCTTCCCCCAACCGGGGGCCGCTACAATACCGTCGGCATTGGTAGTGCCTTGCCAAACTACTTTATTGTCCTTGCCGCGCAACTGCACATGCATATTGGCTAAAGGTTGACCGGTTTTAAGGGAAGTGATCCAAATTAAAATATTTTCGGCTGAGGTTTTAAACGTAACCCCTACATCGGTAATGTTATCCGTGGACGACAGCCAACAATCTTCGTTTTGATTTTGGCGTTTGATTTTAAATTGGCTAAAGATAATACTTTGCGTAGTGGTAGGGTTAAAGCGCGATAAATCAATATACGTTTTATAGGTTTTATCCTTCACGTCTTTAAACGTATAATCGCCTGAGAAAACTGCCTGTGCCAAGGGCTTTTTGGCACAGAAGGAGTTATCTTTTTCATAGAAAGGGATAAAATCCTCTTTGCTAAAGCGGGCAGCTTCCACAGGCAGCGAAGCAATGTTCATCAGGTCCACCGGCAACCGGGCGGGCAAGTAACTTTCCAGCACGCCCACGCCGTCGGCCGAGAAATCCACCGCCGGGCAATAGCCGTCGTTTTGAATGGTAAAAGAATAATCTTGCGCCAGCACGTTATTGTAAATATCGCGCATACCTTTGCGCAGTGTTACTTGCACGGGCTGATGGGCTTGCAAGCGGATGAACGAAAGCGGCATACTAAAGTATGCTTCCCCCGTTTTCGGATTGGAAAAAGAGTCCCCTACGGATTGTTTTTCACGCTCTAAAAGCTCTTGTTTGGCAGCCGCAGGTTGCACGTCCAAATGCGTCCACATTTCCTGTTTGCGCACCGGGGTAGAGAAACGGATAGCCGGCGTAAACGGCAAGCACCCGGTAGAAATCACGCTTTCTACGCTAAGGGCCGGATACGTGTAAAAAACCGTTTGATGCGTCTTTTCCATACCGATATTCCCCGTTTGCGCGGGCAAACCTTTTTCCAAAGAAAGCGCATATCTTTGCCCCATTTTTAAGGGTTCAACCGGGCGCACAGCAAACAGATTTTGTTTTTCTTCCTTGGAAAGATATGAAAAATTCTGTTTAATTTCCGCCTCGCTGGGTACGCTAAGTTCCACGGGAACCGCGTGTTGCGGGGAGCTTAATTTTACAAACCGGCCGGCCTTGTTAAGGGATAGAGGCATGGACGTAAGTACATATAAAGTAGGCGTCAAGCTGATCCAGTGTTCTTGGTCGTACGGCCACACAGAAAGCACGCGCGGCACTTGCGTTTGGAACGAAAACGTATATGCTTGTGCTAATTTTTGGCCGGATACTTTGGAAGTAAACCCTTGCGCAATAGTTACGGTGAATTGTTGGGCAGCAGGCCAATTGGCGGCAGGTTCAAATGTCAACGTTTGGGTTCCGTTAAAGCGGCA
Source organism: Elusimicrobiaceae bacterium (assembly GCA_045593185.1). Taxonomy (GTDB): domain Bacteria; phylum Elusimicrobiota; class Elusimicrobia; order Elusimicrobiales; family Elusimicrobiaceae; genus Avelusimicrobium. The sequence goes on from JAZNWD010000030.1 coordinate 141,115, forward strand.
CGTTCCTTCCACGCGCGGAGTGATCGTCAGCGGACAATCCTTGGAGGCAAACTGGCTTTCTTCCCCAAGCGCGACCACGGGCTGATTAAAATGCACGTTAATTTCTTGGCGGCCCATTTCCCCTTGCTGGCCCTTGGGCGCAGCGGAAAGCACTTTTAGTGCAGGCGCGGCAGCATTCGATTGCACCGCGGCAAATAAAACGAGTAAAGCAACAACAACCCTATTTTTGTGTAATTTCATAAAATCTCCCTTATTTTTTATTGTAACATTTTACAAGCATCTGCAACGGCTGATGTGAGCCCCGTCAAATTTAGTAAAATATAGATATGTCCAGCGCTGCGCAAACCCTGAAAAACCCGTTTAAGGATAAAAAACTTTCTAAACTGCTGTTCAAATATTCCGCCCCGGCTGTGGCGGGCATGTTTGTCAACGCGCTGTTTAATATTATCTCGCGCATTTACGTCGGGCAGGATGTAGGTGCCGTGGGTATTGCGGCCATTACGGTCATCTTTCCCATTGGGTTGCTCTACATGGGGTTTAGTGCGCTAATCGGCATTGGCAGCAACTCGCTCTTTTCTATCCGCCTGGGTGAGAAACGTCCCAACGAGGCCCTGCGTGTTATGGGCAACGGGTTTATTTTGCTAATCATCATGGCGGGGTTTGTCACGTCGATTAGCTACCTGTTTTTGGATAAACTGCTTTTATTTTGCGGCGCAGATGAAGTGATTTTGCCTTACTCCCGCGAGTATGCCATGTGGGCATTCCCGGGGTATTTTGTATTTGCTGTCGGTGCGGGGATGAACCACTTTATCCGCTCCTCCGGCCGGCCCAAAACGGCCATGGCCACGCAATTTATCGGTGCGTTTATCAACCTGATTGCCGCCCCGCTGTTCATTTTTAAAATGGGTTTAGGTATTAAAGGCGCCGCGCTGGCTACCGTGTGCGGGCAAGTGATTTCGTTTAGCTGGGTGATGTATTGTTTAACGGGGCACCGCGCCGTCTACCGCCTAATGTGGCACAACTTTAAGCTTAAATTGCAAATTGTGTTGGACGTAGTGGCAATTGGATTTTCGCAATTTGTATTTCAAATGGCGTCCGGCGTACTTAACGTAATTTTGAACCACGCGCTCTTAAAATACGGCGGCAATTTGGCTATTTCCGCCATGGGCGTGGCGCTTAGCGTGAATACCATTATCATTATGCCCACGATGGGTATCAGCCAAGGGGCCCAGCCTTTAATCGGCTACAACCACGGTGCGCGCAAATACAAAACCTCTATTCACACGCTTAAAATGGCGTTGCGCTGGGGGATGTTGGTTACCACGGCGGGGTTTATTTTACTGGAGATTTTTGCCCGGCCGATTGCCGCTATTTTTAACGGACAGGATACCGCCCTTATTGATTTGGCCAGCCGCGTGATCCGCTTTATTAACCTATTGCTGCCCATTGTACCGCTGCAAATGATGGCCACCACCTTCTTTCAGGCGATTAACCAACCTCTTAAAGCCGCGTTGCTTAGTTTATCGCGCCAAGTGTTGCTGGTCATTCCGCTGGTGCTGATTTTGCCGCTGTTTTGGGGGCTGGACGGCGTGTTTTTAGCCCCGGTAGTAGCGGACGGAATTTCCACCTTGTTGGCGGTCCTCTTGCTCAAGAAATTCTTCAACAAGCACGGCCAAACCGTATTCTTCAAGAAAAAATAATTTTATTTTGCGTCGCTTAAATAGTGGCAGCCCACACTGCGCTTATTTTGCAGGGCCGCGTAGGTAATCAGCAACGCCGTGCGCACGCCGTTACGCAGGTCAATAAGCTCCTGGCAGGGCTGCGTGCCTTTGTAGAAAACGTCAATCTCGTTATGCAAGTGGCGCAGGATTTTTTCGGCCCGCTCCAAATGTTTGCGGCTGCGGATTAAGCCCACGTAATTCCACATGGTACTGCGCAGGGTAGCCAAATCTTGCTTGATCAAATTGACGTCGGGCGTTTGATTAGGAAGTACCCATTCTTTGGGTGTAGGAATGTGGAAATTTTGCGTTTGAATATCTTTTGCATCTGCTTGCGCGCACAAGTATCCCATCGCCACGGCCTCTAGCAACGAAGTGCTGGCCAAGCGGTTGGCACCGTGATAGCCGGTGCAGGCCGTCTCGCCAATGGCATTCAAGTGCAAAATATTCGTGCGCCCGGCGGGCGTAGCGTAAATGCCCCCGCAAAAATAGTGCGCGGCCGGCACCACCGGCACAGGCACCTTCGTCATATCAAAGCCGCCTTCCAAACATTTTTTGTAAATGGCCGGGAAGCGTTCTTTGGTTTCCTGCGCGGGGTTAGCGGTAATATCCAAATACACACACTCGTGCGAAGTTTTGAGGCGTTCTTCTTCAATGGCGCGGGCAACAATATCGCGCGGGGCCAAATCTTTAAGCGGGTGATAATTCCCCATAAATGCCTCGCCCAACGCGTTGCGAAGGACAGCCCCCTCCCCGCGCAGTGCCTCGGAAAGCAAAAAGCTTTTCCCCTTGGCAAACACGGTGGGGTGGAATTGCACAAACTCCATATTCATCACACGCGCGCCCACGCGGTAGGCCATGGCTATGCCGTGACCGTAGGCGTGATCGGCATTGGTCGTATGCAAATACAATTGCCCCACTCCCCCGGTAGCCAAAATAGTTTTCTTGGCGGTTACGGCAAAAACCTCGCCGGTTTTGTTATCGAGCACGTACGCCCCAAACACCGTTAAGGGGTAGTAGCGGTCCATTAAATTTACAGAACTGTGCGAAAGGGTGAGCAAATCAATCGCGCTGCAATTTTCTTTGACGATTACTTGCGGATTTTCGCGCACGGCCGCTTGAATGGCACTGAGCATGGCGTGGCCGGTGGTATCTTTGGAATAAATGATACGGTTTTTGCGGTGGGCACCTTCGCGCGTGAAGCGCAGTTGGTTGTGCTCGTCACGGTCAAAGGGGACGGTTAAATCACGCAGGAAAATTTCTTCCACAGCTTGGCACCCGGCGGCAGAAAGTTCGCGCACGGCCAATTCGTTGCACATGTTGGCAGTAGCAAGCTCTACGTCTTTAAGCAAATCCGCCATTTGCAATTGCGGCTCGTAGACAATACCGCCTTGGGCCAAATCACTGTTAGCTTGGGGCATTTCCCCGCAGCACAGCAACATGGTTTGCAACCCCTGTTTAGCGGCCTGGTGCGCATACACGCACCCGGCAATCCCGGCCCCGATAACCAAACAATCCGTATCTAAAACTTTCATAGTTACATTATATAATTTTTAAGCCCACAAAAAAGCCGCCCGGTGGGGCGGCTTGAAAATATTGGGGACATTATGAATTGGGCCGAGTGCATACATGGTAATCCGCCCCGCTTGGCACGGAACAAGCAGTGTATCCAACCGATTGGCAAAAACTAGATCCTTTGGCTTTTGAAGCCACACAACGGATGTCACTTGTATAGCTCACGGCGCCACCTGCCTTAAAGCCGGGGTTAACCCACAATCGATAGTTTTTTGCCCAATCTTCCGCGGCCTTCCCGCGTGTCACGTGCACATTTCCATTGGTTGCAAACTCCAGTCGGAAATATTTTGTTTGACGGCAACGGTCCCCGCAACTCGTTGCATGCGGAATTTCAATATCCAACGAAGAAAAAGGTGGCGCCCACTCACTACTAGCATATTGACAGGTGGTTTTTCCCTCTAACAACCGGTCATAACACCATCTGTTGTACGCTTCGGCCATCGCCGTTCCTAACGACTCTCCTTCGCGAAAGCGGGCCTGCTCCACAGACTTGTTATAATACCCTACACCCAAAATGGAAAGCATCCCAACAATGATAACTACCGCCAATAATTCCGACAGCGTAAAACCAGCATTTATTTTTTGATATCGTTTCATAAAATACCTCGCTATTTATTATTATAGCGTTTTTTGGAGCACTTTCAAGGGGTTTATTAAAAATATATCCACTACCCAACCAGCTATTGCAAAATGCGCGAAAAACCGTTATACTACTTGTATAGGAGATTTTTATGAAATTTAGAAAAGGTTTTACGTTGATAGAATTATTAACCGTAGTTTTGATTTTAAGCGTTTTGACCGCTATTGCCGTGCCGCAATATCACAAGGCCGTCAAACGCGCCGAAGCGGCCAACATGCTAATCAATTTGCGGGTGCTGTTGGACGCTTCCAAACGTTACTACGCCCAAACCGGTGCGTGGCCAAGCTCGTTTTCCAATTTGGACGTCAAACTGCTGCTCAATTCCGACTCCGACAATCAATCCGGCGAAGTTAAGTATCAGTTTTATTCTGCTTACCGATCTGTAATAGCCACCAAAGTAGACAGCAACGGAAAACAACTGTTTTCGCTATCGGCTTATTACAAATATCCCCCGGCAAATCCTAATGGGGAGCGCGACGTATTTATCTGCAAGGCTAATAACGCAGATAAATATCAGTTTGTGTGCGATTCTTTAGGAAGTGAAACCGTATCAGACGGCACTCGTGTCAGCGCAGATTAAACGCTTTTTACAAACACACAAAAGAAACGCTTTCTATAATGTTAGCGTTTCTTTTTTTGTTTGAAAAACTTCTTAAAATTGGCTTTCCCGTTACGCGGGGGGGTAGATTTTTTTGTTTGCTCTAATTTTTGAAGTGCTTTTTTGCTAAGCCCTACTTTTACCGTGCGAAAAGACGTTGCGGGTTGCGTTTGCTCCTGTTCCAACACGCGGGCTGCCGCCGTAGCTTTTTTAAAAGTTTTAGGTTTTTTAAGCGCGCGCATGGCAATTTTGGGTTGTTGCGGCAGGGGAACCGCACCGCTTTGCAAAAGCTCTTTAGCCCGTTGGGTATATTTGGAAACGGGCCGGGCCGCCCCGCTCTTTTTGCGGCGCTGGGCGTGTATTTCCCCCTCCTCGTGCGCCACAAACTTGGGGGCAGGCAAGGGGTCACTGGTTTTTTGAATGGTTTTCACCGCACTGGCAAATTGGGTTACGCGGCAAATCTCTTTCCACTTGGCGCCATCGTCACTGATGAAAGAAAGCGCACTGCCCACACTGCCCGCACGCCCGGTACGGCCCACACGGTGGATATAATCCTGCGGGCATTGGGGCAAATCGTAATTGATCACATGGGCAATTTGCGGCACGTCCAGCCCGCGTGCAGCCAAGTCAGTAGCTACCAGCACACGCAGGGTGCCGTTTCTAAAAAATTCCATCACTTGCCGCCGGCGATTTTGGCGCAGTTCCCCATGCAAAGCACTCACTTTTTGACCGTAGCGTTTGAGCTCTTTGGCCAAGCGTTCGGCCCCGTGTTTGGTTTTCACAAACACCAAAATAGAACCTGCGCGCGTGTTGAGTTCGTGGATCAGTTGCGGCAATTTCTCGCGCACGGACACATACACAATTTCTTGCAATACCCCGCACGCGGCCGAGGTAACTTCGCCAATTTGCACACGTACGGGGCGGGTTAAAAATTCATGCGAAAGCTGTTTGATTTCATCCGGCAGCGTGGCTGAAAACAAAAGCGTTTGCCGCGGGCCGGGAAGTGCGGCTATAATCCGGCGCATATCGTCAATAAATCCCATATCCAGCATGCGGTCGGTTTCGTCCAACACCAAAAAATGAGTGCGGGACAATTCCACACTTTTGCGCGTCAAGTGGTCAATCAGCCGCCCGGGCGTGGCAATAAGCACCCGCGGTTTGCGGCGCAATGCGGCGTACTGTTTGTGGATATTATCCCCGCCGATAATCAGCGCAGCGGGCAGTGCGTCGGTTAGTTTTTCAAGTTCGGTTAAAATTTGTTGGGCCAGTTCGCGCGTGGGCGATAACACCAACGCGTTTTCCGCCGGGCTTTGCGTCAAACGCACCACCAACGGCAGCAAAAACGCCAGCGTTTTGCCCGTACCGGTTTGCGCAGTTCCCAACACATCCTGCCCCGCCAACGCCGGCGGCAACGCACGCTGCTGAATGGGCGTAGGCGTATCAATAAGCATGCGCTTTAAGGCGGTTTGCAAAAATTCGGGGAGCGTTTCAAATACGTTCATTTAAAGCGGCCTCCACTTCTTCATTTAAGCTAATCCAACGTTCTTCCGTTTTTTTGAGTTCATCGTTCAGCAGCGCCAGCTCAATGCTGCTATCGGCGTTATATTGCGCAAGCAATTGTTCCTCCAATGCGGCCTTGCGGGTGGAAAGTTTTTCCATTTTTTCATCGAGCACGCGGATTTCTTTTTTAAGCGGGGCCACCCGCGCACGGCGGGCCGCGGCTTCTTTACGTTGAAACTCTTTGGAGGTCATTTTATCGCTGGCAAGGTCGTTGCGGTCATTATTTTTTAAGAGTTGCGCCTTGTAATCTTCCAAATCGCCGGCAAATGTTTGGCACGTACCGCGGCGCACAATCCACAAGGTGTCGCACGTAAGTTCTATGACGTGCAAATCGTGCGTAATAAGTACCACAGCCCCTTCGTAATTGTTTAAGGCCTCTATCAGTGCGGCGCGCGATACCAGGTCCAGGTGGTTGGTGGGTTCATCCAAAATTAATAGGTGCGGGGCATCCTTGGTGATGAGTGCTAAAAGCAAGCGCGATTTTTCACCGCCGGACAAGCTGCCAATAAGCGTATCGCTCTTGGCCTTGTTGAGCCCAAACGCCCCCAACTGCGCGCGGATTTGCGTCTCGGTAGACAGCGGCATTTGCGCGCTGAGCATTTCGTATGGGGTTTTTTCCACGTCTAGTTCTTCCGTCTGATGTTGGGAAAAATACGCAATTTTCATTTTCTTGGCGGTGGTCATCTTGCCGGACATAAGTAGCAACCGGTGCGATAAAATTTTAGCCAAGGTAGATTTACCGTTGCCGTTGGCGCCCAACAGGGCAATGTGGTCGTCGGGCTCAATGCGCAAATCCAAATGTTGGAGCACCGGTTTGTCGTCGTAGCCGGCCACGCCGTTTTCAATAGTCAAGAGCGAGTTGTTTAATTTTTCCGGCGAAGGGAATTCAAAATGGGCCTGCGGATCTTTGGGAATTTGCGGGGCGGCCCCTAATTTTTCGATCATCTTAAGGCGGCTTTGTGCCTGTTTAGCCTTGGTGGCTTTGTAGCGGAACCGATCCACAAACGATTGCAAATGCGCCACTACGCGCTCGTGCTTGGCGGCGGCCAACTTGGCCCCCTCTATGGCAGCGGCACGGGTGCGTTCGTAGGTATCGTAATTGCCGTTATAAAGCTTTAATTGCCCGTCTTCCACGTGGATGATATGGTCGCACAAACGGTTTAAAATGTGCCGGTCGTGCGAGATGATAAACACGGTTTTATCCACACGCGTGAGGTAATTTTCCAACCACATGGCAGTTTCCAGGTCCAGGTGGTTGGTGGGTTCGTCCAAAAGCAAACAGTTAGACGGTGCATACAAGCACGCCGCCACATTGGCGCGCACTTGCCACCCGCCGGAAAACTCTTTTAAGGGGCGTTTAAAATCTTCGTTGACAAACCCAAGCCCGCTTAAAATGGCACTGGCGCGCGCAGTAGCGCTGTGTGCGCCCAAAAATTCCAGCCGGTCAAAAATTTCGGCCATACGCTCGCCGGAGATATTCGGGTTTTCAAGTTCTTTTTCCAAACGCGTAAGCTCTTTATTGGCTGCCAAAACATAATCCAGCAGGCAAACCGACGGATCGGCAATATCCTGCGCAACGGATGCAATTTGCGTGCCGCGCGAAATTTCAATCTTCCCCCCGTCCGGCGAGAATTTGCCCTCAATCAGTTTAAACAATGTAGATTTTCCGCACCCGTTAGGGCCCACGAGCCCCACTTTTTGCCCGTCGTGAATAAGCACAGACGTATCTTCAAACAACGTGCGCAGGCCAAAGTGAAATGAGAGCGTTTTGATGTCTATCATACTTATATTTTACCAAATATAGCAGGCCCTTCCCTCGGGCAAAATTTGTAAAATAATTTTATGCAACTGCCGCAAGAATTTATTTCGTATACGTCCGCACTCCTGGGCTCCGCGCGCTGGCAACGCTTTTTGCAAGCACTGGAGCAGCCGGCCCCGGTTAGCGTGCGTTTTAATCCCTTTAAGTGCCCGGACGAAAACCTGTTTACAAATCAAACCCCCGTACCGTGGTGCCAGCACGCCTATTGGCTCGGCAAGCGGCCCAATTTTACACGGGATCCCTTATTTCATGCGGGCGTATATTATGTACAAGAAGCCGCCTCGTGCTTTTTGGATACCGTCCTGCGCCAATGCATCAGCGGGCCGGTGGCTGCCTTGGATTTATGCGCCGCGCCCGGCGGGAAATCCACCTTAATGCGCGCTGCACTGCCGACAGGTTCCCTATTAGTAAGTAACGAGCCGGACCGCAAACGCGCCCATATTTTGCTTGAAAATATGCTCAAGCAAGGTCACCCGGACGTATTGGTTACGCACAATTTACCGCACGAATTTGCCCACACCCATTTAGCTTTTGACGTGATTTTGGCCGACGTACCGTGCTCGGGCGAAGGGTTATTTCGCCGCGATGAAAACGCCGTGGGCGAATGGAGTTTGCCCAACGTACACTTTTGCCAAGAACGTCAGCGCAAAATTTTGAAAGATATTTGGCCTTGCTTGCGCACGGGTGGGCTCCTTATTTACAGCACCTGCACGTTTAACGTGCACGAGAACGAAGAAAACGTACGCTGGATCCTGCAAGAACTGGGCGCACAGATTTTGCCCATTTCTACACCGGCACAGTGGAATATTACCGGCTCTTTGCTAGGCGGATTTGACGCCCCTGTCTACCGTTTTATCCCCGGTATTACGCGCACGGAAGGGCTGTTTATGGCGGTGCTACGCAAAACCAGCGAAGGTCCCCAGCGTGCCACGCTGCCCGCGTCTTTGCGGGAACAAGTAAAACGATTTCGCCACATGCATGTACTTGGCGACGGCATTCCCCGCGAAGACATCAAAGGGAAAGAAAAAATCCCGTCGGCCGCGCAAGCATTATCTATTGCACAACCGACGGATGCTTACCCGCGCGCGGAGCTGACGTTGGATCAAGCCCAACGTTATTTGCACCGGGAAAGCTTAATTTTACCCGCACATACGCCGCGCGGATTTGTGTTAGTGACTTATAAAGAGCGCCCGCTTGGGTTTGTAAAAAACCTGGGCGAGCGCGCCAATAATTTGTATCCCAAACACTGGGCGATTAAGAATCTGTAAATGGTTTTATCGGCCCCACTTGGCGGTTTTGTCCGTCTCTGCGTAGGAAGCCCCTCCTTCTACGGCCAAGCACTTCACAGAGGAGTCATAGGATTTAACCCACTGGCAAACATCCTTTGAAATAAGACCCCCTTTTGTAAAGCCGCCCTGATTCCCATAAGAATGATCGGTAGTTCCATTCACCACTGTCACTACTAATTTACTTACCACATCCAAAACAGGCGATCCGGAAGTTCCTTTCACGCTTTTCATATTAAAAAGTAACGTATGCGTGCTTTTTTGATGGCCTTCATCGTTTCCCACGCAGTGCCCTATAAATGTTTCAACCGATGTACGGTAGCTGTGACCAGAGTCATCATCACCTACCCCCCAAAAATATGCGTGCAATAACCGCTGCTGCATAAAATTCTTAACAACATCCGGATCCATTTGCAACAAACTATACGAAGCAAGCGTTGTCTTCATAAACGCGTGATAGTTTTTTTGTTCTTTTTCAAAGGATGTATTAATCTGCTGCATAAGCAGATTTTTCATCTGTTCCTGTAGTTCTTCCGACAGATTTTCCAAATCCGATGCGTTTAACATAGAATGTACAACCGCTTGATTTAATTTGAGGGAACTGTCCAACTTAATCAACGCAAAATCAAACGCCACCGATGTATGGGTCCCATCTGTTTTGTAGTTTGGCCGATAGAATATAACCGTAGCATTGGGTTGTATAACATTTTGTTTATCAAACGGAGCTAAGTCCACGCGCCATTGTTTGTTTTGTGTTTGAAAAACAGCTGCTAATGATATGCGTTCTCCGTTCGTAAATCCTCCGTTGCCATCCACTGCTAAGCAGTGCGCTGCTGTAAGGATTAAGGTAGGGGTTAAACGCATCGCAGAACAAAGGCTCGTGTTTTGCTTGTTTTTTTTGATTCGGGTTATGTTAATAGGGACAACATTAGCAGGTGCAGACCCCCTGCCCTGAGCGGTCGGCCGGCTACCAGAGCGGGAATTGGCCGGAACTCCCCCCACGCTGACACCGCCTCCCATTTTTTGCGGCACAGGTTCAAACTGCTTAAGGGGAACTGGCTTGGTAAAGTCTACCTTGGCCTGCCCGCCAGCACATACCCCTGCCAGAAGAACAAAACAAAAAAGGATTTTCTTCATACTATTTTCTCCTTAAACTACAGGTTTACAAACAGCATCATTCTATTAGTATAAAGGGAAAATGCTTCTTTTTCAAGTCCTATGTAAAAAAAGGTAGATGGTTACTAGCCCAACGCTTTTAGCAAAGCGGGGATGACTTCGTGCAAATCCCCCTCCACCGCGTACGTGGCACTTTGCATGATAGGCGCATTGGGGTCTTTGTTAATAGCCACCACAATGGGCGAGCCGCCAATGCTTGCCGTATGGTGCGTGTGGCCCGAAAGCCCGCATGCAATGTAGAGCTTGGGCTTCACGGTCTTTCCCGTCACCCCAATTTGATGCTGCGCGCCGATCCACCCTTGGTCCACAGCCGGGCGGGTAGCCCCCACCACGCCGCCTAATTGATCGGCCAATTTTTGCAAGAGTTCAAATCCTTCTTTGCCCCCTACTCCGCGGCCACCGGCCACCACTACTTCCGCTTGCGATAAATCCGCCGCTTTCCCTTCGGGCTGGGCAGATGCGGCGTGTTTATTGTGATAGTCCCGCAGCAAGTCTTCAAGCGAAACCGTTTTGGGGGCGGCAGAACCGGCCGCCAGGGTATCACCGGTAGCATATTCCTTGATCAGCGCCGTTAGAATTTCATTTTTCTGAATATGCACAGTCCCTTCGTAAATTTGAGTCACTTTGGCATCGCGCATGTATTTCTCAAGCGGGAAATCACGCATATAGGCAATGCCGCCGCATAGGGTTACGCATTCATCGGCTACTTCCATGGCTACGTTGGAGCAGAACAACTTGGCCTGTGCGCTGTATTTGGTCCAGCGTTGGCCCTTTAATTTTTTAAGCTCATCATGCACGGTGGTACCGTTGGCCAGCGCATTTTTGACCGCCGGCAGATATTCTTCGTCCATACGGTGCGTAAGGGTATACACAAGTGCGCGCCCGGCCTCCACCTTGGCAGAAAGCTCGGCCACTTTGTGCCCCAAGGCCTGAAAGGTAATGAGCGGTTGACCAAATTGCTTGCGCGTGCGCAGATATGGGATCGTGGTATCAAGCGCGCCTTGCGCAATCCCCACCGCTTGCGCGGCCACACCGGGACGGGAATAATCCAGCGTTTCTTGCAAGTACAAAAGTCCGCGGCCCTCGCTGCCCAGCAAATTTTCTTTGGGCACGCGCACATTCTCAAAAATCAGTTCATACGTCGGGTTAGAGCGGATGCCCATCTTTTTTTCTTTTTTGCCGAACGTAAACCCGGGGGTGCCCTTTTCAATAACTAAAAGCGAAATCCCGCGCGGCCCGCGTGCCGGGTTGGTATTAACAGCTACGGTATAAAAATCGGCCTCTTTGCCGGTGGAAATAAAATGTTTTGAACCGTTGACTACATAAAAATCACCGTCTTTGATAGCGGTTGTTTTGAGAGCAGTAGCGTCGGAGCCGGCCTCGGCCTCGGTAAGGGCAAAGGCCCATAGTTTTTTGCCGCTAGCCAAATCGGGGCACCACTTTTCGCGTTGCTCCTTAGTGGCCGCCAAAAACATGGGAATAGCCCCCAATGCAGACGTCCCCGGCGTAAGAGCCAGCCCGGCACACGCACGGGAAAGTTCTTCAAACGCCATTGCCAGGCACGTAATCCCCCCGCCCAGGCCGCCATATGCTGTGGGTAACCATAGGCCAAAAATGCCGGCCTTGCGATACTCTTCGTACATTTCACGGGAAAACGTTTCTTGGGCGTCCATTTCGGCGCGCAGCGGTTTAAGTTTATGTTGGGCCAATTCGCGTGTGGTATTGAGTACTTCCTGTTCCATTTCGTTAATTGCGTAGTCCATTAGTTGACTCCCTGGGGTTTAGCTTTGGCGTGGCGTTTTTTGCGCCAAAAATGCCGGTATCCGCCGTTCTTTTTAGTAGGCGGCACCAAACTGCGGTAAAGGCGTTCTTGCTTTTTAACCATCGTTGCGCTGGTAAATTCTGCAAAATCACGCCGGTCAATATTGGCTTCAAAACGTTCGCGCAGCTGTTTGTGACGCAAAACTACTTTTAATTTATCGGCAAAGGTATTGATGTCGCTAGGGGGCACCAAAAAACCGGTTTTATTGTTGGTAATCACTTCGCTAATGCCGTCCACATCGTAGCAAACGGCAGGCACGCGCATAGCCATAGCTTCCAAAAGTGACATGGGGAGCCCCTCGCGCAAAGACACGCTGGCAAACACATCACTAATAGCCAAGAGCTCCAACGCGTCGTTACGCCATCCCGGAAAAAATACTTGTTTTTCAATATTCAAATTTTTTAATAGTACAAGCACCTGTTCGCGCAGTGGGCCATCGCCGGTAAAAATGAAATAAACATCTTTCATTTGCTGCAATACTTTGTAAGCGGCAAACACAAAATGAAGCGGATTTTTGAGCGGCTTGCAATTGGCCAGTGCCAGTACTACCTTAGCATGGGGCGGAATTTTGAGCGCGGCCTTTTTAGCCACCGGGTCAAATTTTAACGGTAAAATGGGGCTGAAATTGATGCCGGCGCGGATGATCTCGCTACGCACGCCTTTGCCAATGCCCAGTTCTTTGGCTTCCAACGCATTTTTGCGGGAAACGAACACCAACACATCGGTAAACTTAGCACAGGTTTTTTCTACCCACACGAAGAATTTGAAATGCTTTTCTCCCTGTTCTTTGGCAAACCCTAAACCGTGGAACGTATGCACTACTTTGGCCTTACGCCAAAAAATGCGCGCCGCAATGCGGCCTAAAATCCCGGCTTTAGGGGCGTTGGTATGCACGATATCCGGCCGCACCTTGCGCAATACGATCCCCATTTGAAACAGGGCTACTAAATCGTGAAAAAAATACTTAGCCTTTACATCGTGCTTGAGCGCGCGGATAAAATAAACCTGTTCGGTTTTTACTTTTCCGTCCAACCTGCCGCCGGGGCCGGTGGCCAAATACGTTTCAAACTGTTGTTTGTTGATCGTTTTAATGGTGGTAAGCACGCTGGCCTGGGCTCCCCCCTGGTCGAGCCGTGTAATAAAATATAGAATTTTTGTTTTCTGCATTAGTGAATCATTCCTGTTTGAGTATCTAAAATGCGTGCCTCGGGGAAGTAATACTTAATAATTCCCTTATAATCGCGCCCTTGTTTGGCCAAGCCCTGGGCCCCTTGCAAACAAAGCCCTTCGCCAAGCCCGGTATCGTAGCCGCGCACAAATACTTGCTTGATATCTTTGCCTTTGTAGAGAGGCACCACATCAAAGAAATTCGAGCGCAACGTCCCTGCCCCTAGCACAAAGGAAATCTTTTGCGGGGTATCGGCCAAATAATCCCCTTTGCTTCCCTCAAAACGCATTTCTAAAATGCGCCCGTTGGGGGAAAGCCGCGTGGGCGTAATGGCACGCAATTTACCGATGGATTTTGTTTGCGCGATGCGTTGCTCAATGTCTTTGGCTTCAAACAAATACATCCACTTGATTGCGGACCATTGGGTCGGGTCGTGCGGGGCAGACACTAAATCCGCCGGCGGGTTCGACAGCAAATACTTGCTTACGTTGGCCGGTGAAAATTGGTAATTGGGTTTATCGGCCGTATTGAGTATATTTTCAGCCGTTACCACCCCACAGTTGGCATACGCACCGGCGGCGGCCTGCATCAGGCGGATTTCGCCCGAATTATTGGACGCATCGAGCAAGTTTTTAAAAATCAGATTAATCCCTTTAAATTGAAATTTCACGTCGTTATCTGTAATGTGATAGGGGTTATTCTTATTATCTTTTACCGCTTGCAACAAGGCCGAGCGCAACACCACCGCAAGTGATTTGAGGGCTTCTTCTTGGGTAACATCTTTCACCTGGGTAGCCAGCAGGGCCGGGATTAAATCTTCCAAATACACTTTGTTAATAAGTTTAAATCCGTTTTCGGTTGGGATGACAACCAGCTCCCCTTTGAGTTCTTTATCGCTCAAATCGGCGGCAAAAATATTTTCGGTCTGCGCGTTGCGCACCAGTAATGTTTTGTTGTCATGCTCCAACATAATTTTAAAAGGATACATGGCAGAAAATTCAACCTGGCCCTTGGAATTTTTAAAATCTACGCCGCGGGTCTGTTCGTTAAATTCAATCGTTTTTTCCACATACGAAGGAACCCGGACGACCTCCCCCCTCTTTTCATCCGTAATACGCACCGTGCCCGAGGCCACTATCGATACGGATTTTAGTTCTTGGGGAACCTGCTCGCGGTTGGCATACAGGGCCATTTTTACCACCTCGGAAGGGGTGGATTGCATTTCGTGTACAATGGGTTGCTCCAAGCGCAAATAAAACAAATAATCAATGCTTTTATTGCCCAAATCTTCGGAATATTTTTCAATTTTGCGGGCCAAATCCTCATTTTGCGGGTCTAAGCTGTATAACGTGGCATAATATTGCCAAGCGCGCATTTTGTCTTTATCTTTTTCAGATAATTGGGCAAAAAGCTTGGCAGCCGCATAATTTTTTTCGTCGTGCGACAGCGATTGCTGCAAAAACACCGGGGCCATGTTGCGGGCTTGCTTAGTTTGCGAAGCAATCTGCCCCAACATATATGACACGAATGAAATTACATACGGATTAGCCGTGTATAGGTATTGGAACTGCTCGGCTGATTTTTCGTTATTACCTTCCAAATACCACGCCAATGCTGTACCCAGTTTGGCGGAAGAAACGTATTCAAAATCGGCGGACAAATAGAACAAACGGTCAAAACTTTCTCGCGCTTTTTTGTATTTCCCGGCGGATAACAACGTCCACCCTTGGGTCAACGTAGTGAAGGGGTCATCAGGGTTTAAAGAAACGGCTTTATCAATATGCTCAATGGCTTGTTGAATCATCCCGCGTTGCAATGCCAGGACGGACAATTCCAAATTAGCCGCCGCAGCCAGCCGGTTATCGGGGGCATTTTCAAAAGTTTTGAAGGCGTAGTAGCAATCCTCCTCTGCCTGGGTGCAGGTTTGGGCGGCTTGGGCAATTTCGGGCGGGAGGGAATAGTCCAGCACCGTTTTGTGCAAAGTAACTTCATTTAATTTGCTATCAACCCGGCGGGCCGCCAACGAAGACTTGCTAACCGTTTGCACCGGCTGATCCGGTTGCGGATCGGTTGGTTGGAGCTCGGTCTGTTGGGTTTGAGCCAGCAACGGTAAAGACGCCAAAAACAGACAAATCAATAGGCATTTCTTCATACATAAATTATAGCAAAAAATACCCCCGGGAGTGGATTGCCCGGGGGAAATGCAAATCAGCAGTTTTTAACACTCTAATCCTTTTGCATAGCCAAACTGCTCCAAACCATAATTATCAATATTCATCGTACAAGAGTGATATTCACGGATCCACCCCTCGCTAGGATCGTACCTAGACACCAGCAAATAAGAAGAGGGCCCGGATATCTCCCCGCTTTTCCAATTCTCTACCGATATTAGTGCCCCACCCAGCGTATCTACGCTGGCCTGTATACACACCCCCTTAGCATCGCAGTAACGGCCCACATCGGCAGCAGGTTCAAAGTCAGCAAATTCAATATCCATTTGGTCCACAATATCTACAGCAGGGGTGCCATGTTGCATCATCCATATAGATGCTCCCTTTTCCAAAGAAGACATCAATAAGTGCATTTCGGCCATACGACTTTTTTCTACGGCCTTTTGGTATTGCGGCAACGCCACCGCCGCCAAAATACCAATGATTAGAACGACTACTAATAATTCAATTAATGTGAATCCCATTAAATTAGGCGTCATTCCCGAAATTTGTAATCGGGAATCTCCACCACTTTGCGTGGTAAACAAGGTGGGGATCCCCGATAGAAGCTTTCGGGGATGACTTGTTATTGTTAACAATATGCGTTGAAGA
>JAZNWD010000031.1:0-2476 GCA_045593185.1 Elusimicrobiaceae bacterium
GGCAATGCGCTCGGGGAGAAGGGAAAGCAATCGCTGACAATATGTGACTCTATATCCCAGAAAATTGCGATGAGAGCTTTTTGCTTGTCTGAACAGGTCGAGAATGCGAGTATTAAAGCTTTTTCTGGTATGGAAAAAGTATTTGAGGCATTCCGGGGCTGTAAGAGTGCGCTTCATCGTTGTCATTGTAACACTGTTTCAAGTTTTTAGCAAGATTTTTATTAAAATTAAACTATTTTTTTATGAGCAAGCCGGATGTGAATTTTACGATAGGGGCCGATGGTAGTGCCTTTGTGGGGTCGATGGGCAAGGTGCAGGATTCTTTGAATAAAATAGGGCAGGCTTTTATGGGTCTGCAAGGCATTGCTGCCGGGTTACGCACGGCTTTTTCTGCGGTGATGGTGCCTATTCAGGCATTCGGGGCGGTGGAAAACGTGCAGACCTCCATGGAGGTGCTCTTGGGTAATAAGGACGCGGCAGAGAGTTTGACGCGCTCCTTGCAGAGCATGGCGACCAATGGCGTGGTGAGTTTTGAGGATGTTGAATTCCTATTGACAAGAAGAGTTGAAAGTGCTAGAAACAAGGCTGCTGGATTCTGCCCGTTGTAAATGGGTAGCGCGGCTCTTGCAATCGCCCTGTAAGAATCACCTTTTTTCGCCGAAAATAAAGAAGATAAAGCCATGAATGAGAAAGAACAAAAGAAGCTTTTTGCGTTCCGCATAGCCCCGAGCGAGGCAGAGGAGCTGCAAGCCTTGGCAGCAAGCCGAGGGGTGACGGTAACTGCCCTGTTGATGCAGCTGGTGCGCCGAGAGTTGGCGGATGCCGGTTATGAAGTGAGGGAGGACAAACACCGCCGCCCGAATGGTTGCAAGCCGATGAGTGCGGAGCCGCGCCGCCCGCGGGGACGCCCTCGCAAGGTGGTGGAGGGGTGAGGTCTCTGTAGTCGACGAACGGGATTTTTGATGTTGAATTTTTAATGTTGGAGGTTGAATTTCTGTTGACAACCCGGCGGTGTTGTGTATAATAAGTGGCGTAGGGTGCAAGCCTTGCCCGGGAGGGGTCCCGGTTTAAACATAGATTTCCGGCCGCTGAGTGCGCAAGTACTCAGCGGCTTGAAGTTTTTTATGGGAATTGATATTTTTATCTTTATTTTTTGAGCGTCAATGCGTTAAAATAAGCGTGCAGCCGGTGGACGGTTTTTTCTACTATGTTTAAAAAATCCCCCATAAACACCAAAGCAGTTGTGGCAGTCCTGGCGATTGTCTGGTATATTCTGGAAATCATAACCAAGGTTGTGCAGCTGCTAAGGTGAAGCACCACGCCCCGCCCCGCTCATCGGTTCCGCCGGGTGGGCGGGGCTCTTTTTTTATGTTGAATTTTTAATGTTGGGTGTTGAATTTCTGTTGACAATCCGGCGGGGTGTGCAGGATGTTGGCGGGGGTGAGGGACCGGTAGGCGGTGGCGAGTTGGCGGGTGAGGGCTGCCATGTTGAGGTAGCGGGCGCGTAGCATGGTGGCGTCTCGGTGGCCCATGTCGAGCTGGAGGTCTGCGAGGGTGGTGCCTGCTTTGAGGGTGGTGTCCGGCCTGGGGTTGCTCTTGTAGCGGTCTGCGTCCCGGCGTAGCCGCTCCGGCGCGTTACTGAGGCTGCCGACCTTATTTTATATCTGTAGCCCCTATACAACAAAAGCCGTAAGTTATTAAAACTTACGGCTTTATTTTGGTATACGCAGTACAAGATTCGAACTTGTGACCCCATCCGTGTGAAGGATGTGCTCTACCACTGAGCTAACTGCGCTTTGTAGGTGCACCGGTAAGGGTGCGGGGAGATTCTAGCGATAAATGAGGAAATGTGCAAGCTTTTTTTTAGAAACAGACGCAAAAAAATGCCGAAAGAGCGTTTAAGGGGTACTTAATAATTATAGATGACAAAAAAATGAACAGTTTCAATTTTTGTAATATGGCGTTTATTAGTTTGTTATGAGTTATGCAGATGTTATTTCGAGTGGAATCTAATTTTTTGTGTTGACAAAACGGCTAGAAAACTATAGAATGGCGGCGTCCTTGGAACCAGACGTAAAATTGGTTCTTGGGTCCGAAAAGGGTCCATTTCATAGGGTAGTTGGGCTCCCGGTGGTCTTCGGATCGCCGGGAGACTTCCTTGTACGTCAGGCATGATACGCAACTGGGGTGGAAGTCCCCAATGAGCCGCTGACAGGGCGGAAGCAAATAGCCAAAGGCAACTGCGTCACAGTAATGTGGGGTGGGAAGGAAGCCGGAGGCGAAACACAGACAGGATGAACAAGAACCGAATAGAAGGCCAAAGCGCACGAGGTGAGGCAGCCATGGATGCTCATGCCCGATACTCTGTCAAGAGTGCGCATGGTAAATTCGGCTTGCACTGTGTGAAAGCTGCGTGCCTTATCCTGAGAGACCCTACTAAAGCGTGAAAACGCTGCGGAGCAATCCGTCTGTAGGG
>JAZNWD010000032.1:0-174727 GCA_045593185.1 Elusimicrobiaceae bacterium
CCCCGCTGCGTAACTAATTACGTCCTCCCCACTGGCTGAACCTACCGCTTGCGCCGCTAATTTGATCCACCCGTAAGCAGCCGGATCTACCCCTTCCACGCGCGCTTGCATCGTGCGCCGGACAATGTGAGTTTGTAAAGCGGAAGGAGAAGCTATCGTTTCCGCAACGGAAGGAACAACACTGCTAAACAGTAAAGTAACACTTAATACTAACGAAATAATTTTTTTCATTTATACTCCTAACTTATATTATCGAATTTTATAATCTATCAAACCAGGGCCAAAAGGCCTATTTTATACTTCCAAAAAGACCCGCCCCTTTTTTACTAGGGGCGGGTTTGTAAAATCAAAAATCAAATTATATCTTAACTACAAACGCTCCCCAACTTCTCTTTACGCATCCAAATTAGATTCTCCATGCTAATAATAGAATTTAGCACGGAATGTTTATTAGAAAAATTGGAACAATAAGCGTTTAAAAACATATTCTTTCTACTTTACTAAAATCACAACGTATTTATTGTAGCAAAAACAATATTGGTTGTGCAATTATTTTTTTAAACTTCCTATTTATTATACAATATGTTATAAAGAGGTGCAATAAAATTAAACCCTAAGGTGTTAGTAAGATATGGACATACAAATTAATGGTCGCAGCGATGATGAATTAGTGCAGTTGGCCGCCAACGGTGAAAACCAAGCGTTTGAAGAATTGGTATTTCGGTATAAGAATGCGTTGTACCAATATCTAAAGGCCTTGGTGCAGGATGAAGGCGCCGCGGGAGATTTATTCCAAGAAGTATTTTTAGCACTATTTAATCATGCGGCGGATTTTAAAGCGCAGGGGAAGGTAAAGTCTTGGTTGTTTTTGACCGCACGCAATAAGGCATTTAACTTCTTGCGGGATCATAAAGCCCTGACTTCCTTGGACCAACAGGATGAAGAAGGAAACGAAATTTGGCACGAAACTTTGCCAGATGATTCCCTCCCCCCGCTAGAGCAATTGACCAGCAGCGAAACCGCACAGCGTATTAGAGAATGCATCAATGCTCTTCCGCCCGCACAACGCGATGTGATTTATTTGCGGCAGTATCTGTCGTTTAAAGAGATTGCCCAAATGTTACATAAACCGTTAGGAACTGTGTTGGCCGATGGCCACCGGGCGATACAAAAAGTACGCAAGAGTTTAACAAAAGGGGAAATTTTATGACATGCAAAGAATGGATCAAATTTGAAGAGGGTGACAAAACCCCGCAGCAGCAAGCACAGTGGCAGACCCATGCAAAAACTTGTGCCTACTGCCGGGAACAACAGGCCCTAAGCCAAGCGATCGGCCAAGCCCTGGTTCCCGCCGCCGCACCGGCCCATTTAGTGGACGCGGTGCTAGCCAAAACCACCCGCAAACAACCTTTGTGGATCCGGTGGAGGAAAGTACTTGTTGGCAGCATGGCGGCCCTGTTTATAGCGGCCGGCGTGTATGGCATCAGCCAACGGACCACCCCGTTTAATCGGGCAGAGCTGGTAACATATATGAGCGAGTCTAACCAAGACGACTACTATGTCTTTACCAGTGATTTAGATTTGTTTGAACAAGAATTCTAGGAGGTAAGTATGAATAAAGTACTTCTCACAACCGTAGCCGTACTCGTCAGTGCCCCCGTCTTTGCGCAAGACCAAAGACCGCAAGAAATGCCCCAAGGCCCCATGCCGCGCATGGAGCAAGGCAAAGACCACCAGGCCTTTGAAAAAGCGCGCAAAGAACAACTGGCAAAGATGAAAGCCACGGAAGAAAAAATGGAAAAATTAGTCAAAGACTATAACAAACTTCCGGCTGGCAAAAAGAAAGATGCCAAGCGCGAAGAAATCGCTAAAGAAGTAGGCGCCATTCATGAAGAACAGCTTAAGTTCAAAGGCGAACAGCTGGGTAAATTTGAAGCGCGCCTGGCCGGCATGAAAGACAGCTTTGCCAAGGAAAATTCCGCCGAAGGCAGAGAAGAATGGGTCAACAAAAAGACCGATGAACTCATTGCCAACAACGGCGACCTAAAGGCCCTGTTCAAACCGGAAGGCGCCATGGGCCCCGGCCCGAAAATGGGCCGCCACGGCAAAGGTATGAAAGGACGTCATGGCCACTTTAGAGGCCCCAAAGGTCCCCGCCCGGACTTTGACAAAGGCCCCCGCTACGATAAACCCGTAGAAATGCCCAAAGATAAATAAACAGTATACACGCAAAAATCCCCTGGCAGAACCAGGGGATTTTTGTGGTAAACTTTTCTAATTAGCTTAAGTGTTTGGAAAGATATTTGTTCATTTCAAACATACTGATTTGTTTTTTGCCTTCGAACAAGGGCGCCAATTTCGCATCGGTATTGATCATGCGTTTGTTGGTGGTATCTTGTAAACCGTTGGCTTTAATGTAGCACCACATTTTTTTGACTACTTCCGTGCGGGGAAGAGCGGTGGTGCCGATCACAGCCGCCAAGGTGGCGCTGGGGGTCCAGGGTTTCATAAATTGAGCGTTAGCTTTTGCCATAGATAGGCCTCCTTTAAATTAAGTTACCTCTAGTATAGTATATTTGGGGTGCCTTTGTATAGTAGGCACCCCAATTTTTTGCAACTCGTCGGAAAGTTTATTTCACTTTCGGGGCGGCAGACAAGATGGCCTTGCTGCATCCTTTTTCGTATTTCTTGAAGTTTTCCACAAAAGATTTGGCTAAAGCCATATATTTTTCCATATATGCTTTTTTATCTTTCCATGTTTTTTGCGGGTTCAAGATGTTAGCAGGTACGCCTGCGCAAGCGGTGGGGATTTGGAACCCAAACACCGGGTCGGTTACAAATTTAGCTTTAGCCAATTTGCCGTCCAACGCGGCGTTTAACAAAGCACGCGTATATTTAATGCTGATACGGTTGCCCACGCCATAGGGGCCGCCGATCCAACCCGTATTCACGAGCCAGCAGTTTACTTTGTGCTTTTGGATTTTTTTCTTGAGCAGTTCCGCGTACACGGACGGGTGTAAGGGCATAAACGGCCCACCAAAGCAGGTAGAGAATGTGCTGGTAGGTTCCTTGACGCCTTTTTCGGTGCCGGCTACTTTGGCGGTATAGCCGCTGATAAAGTGGTACAGGGCTTGGTCGGCCGAGAGTTTAGAGATAGGCGGCATCACACCAAAAGCATCACAGGTTAAAAAGATGATGTTTTTGGGGTGGGTGGCCCGTTTAGATTCCACAGCGTTATCAATAAAGTTCAAGGGATAGCACGCGCGGGTATTTTCGGTCAACGTATCATCATCCAAGTTAAGTTTGCCGGTTTGCGGGTCAAAAACTACGTTTTCCAGCACCGTGCCGAAGCGGCGGGTGGTGGAATAGATTTGCGGTTCGGCCTCTTGGCTTAGGCGGATTACTTTGGCGTAGCAGCCACCTTCAAAGTTAAATACGCCGTTTTCGTCCCAGCCGTGTTCATCATCGCCGATTAAGCCGCGGGTGATATCAGCCGAGAGGGTGGTTTTACCGGTGCCCGACAGACCAAAGAAAATAGCGCTGTCGTTCTTTTTACCCACGTTGGCCGAGCAGTGCATAGTCATAATGCCTTTTTGCGGCAAGAGGAAGTTCATCACGGTAAACAGGGCTTTTTTGTTTTCGCCGCCGTATTCGGAACCGATGACCAAAATCATTTTTTTCTTGAAGTTAATTAAAATAGCGGTTTCGGAAACGGTACCGTCGGTTTTCGGATTTACTTTCATTTTGGGCAAGCAAATTAAAGTAAATTGCGGTACAAATTTTTTCAGTTCTTCCTGCTTGGGTTCAATGAACATATTTTTGACAAACATATTCGTCCAAGCACATTCGGTAATGGCGCGCACTTTTACGCGGGAAGCTTCGCTGGATCCCACATAGGCATCACGCACGAATAAATCTTTATTGGCTACATATTTTTGTACTTTGGCAAAAATTTGGTTAAAATATTTTTCTTTAATGCCTTTGTTGCTTTTGTTGTAAAAAAGTTTTCCTTCAATATCTTTGGTTTCTACAAAGTAGCGGTCGTTGGGGCTGCGGCCGGTATGTTTACCGGTGCTTACACACAGCGGCCCGCCGTACACAACGTTGGCTTCGTTTCGTTTTAAAGCTTCTTGATACAAGGCCGGGGTGGAAAGGTTCCAATAGACGGTCTTGGTGGTTTTGATTCCGGCTTTGTCTAAACCGTAGGTCGGTTTAAAATAATCCGGCGTTGCATTCAATGTTTTCATTTTGTTCCCTCTTTACTAATTTATCCCCTATCGGGGCAGATTTTTTAGCGCGGCGGCCATGCGCCGCACCCCTTCTACAATAGCGGTTTTATCCGCACAAAAACTAATACGTAAGTACCCTTCGGCCCCAAAGGCAGCCCCGGGCACAACGGCTACTAACGCTTTTTCCAGCAAATACGCCGCCAAGGCGTTGGAATCGGCGTTATAATAGCTAAAATCTACAAAACTATAAAACGTGGCTTGCGGTTTTTCCACGCGGATATGTGGAATTTTTGCTAACTCGGCCAGCAGCGTATCCCGATTGTCTTGCAAAACGGCGCACAAGTCTTTAACACAATCTTGCGGCCCGGTTAATGCGGCAGCGGCAGCGGCTTCAGACAGGTCACTGTTACAAGATGTACTCTGCGCTTGCATTTTCCCCATGGCGCGGATGAGGGCTTCATGTTGACTTACAGCCCACCCAATGCGCAGCCCGGTAAGGCCGTACAATTTGGACACGCCGTTAATAATCACCAGGTTATTTAAATGGGTAGCGTACGCACACGGATTGGGCGTTTTGGCTGCGTCAAAAACAAGTTGATGATAAATATCATCCATGACCAGAAAAATTTGTTTCTCTTCGCAAAATTTTACAATTTGGCGGATAAAATCTTCACTTAAAATATGCCCGGCCGGGTTGCACGGGCTGTTAATAATAAGGGCTTTTGTTTTGGGGGTAACGGCATTTTTCATTTCTTCTGCTGTCACGCGCAAGCCGCTGGCCGGTTTTACAATAACAGGGGTTCCCCCCGCCAGCTTAATCATTTCCGGATAGCTGACCCAAAAGGGCGCGGCAAAAACCACTTCGTCCCCGGGTTCTACTGCGGCCAGTAAAAAATTAAAGAGAGCTTGCTTTGCCCCGGCCGAAACGAGCACATTTTGGGGTTCAAACGCATGCCCGTAGTGTGCTTGGGTATAAGATAAAAT
This sequence comes from Elusimicrobiaceae bacterium, assembly GCA_045593185.1. Lineage (GTDB taxonomy): Bacteria > Elusimicrobiota > Elusimicrobia > Elusimicrobiales > Elusimicrobiaceae > Avelusimicrobium. The sequence goes on from JAZNWD010000032.1 coordinate 5,214, forward strand.
AGCTTGTTTTAACTCGAGTGTGCCGGAAGAAGGGATATATTTAATTTTGCGGGAATTGGCTTTTTGGATAATAGCATCCACCGCAGCTTGCGGAGCGGGATAGGTTGGTTCCCCACCCCCCAAATGGACGACGGGTTTACCCGCGGCTTTTAGTGCGCGCGCGGTGGCATTGATTTTAAGGGTGGGCGAATCCCCGATTTGCTGGGCCCGGGTACTAAGTGTAACAGCCATAAAAACCCCTACGTGTATATTGTATCATTTTTAACAGGTTCGTTTGAGAAAGTTTTCTGTGTAACAAAACGCCCTTTGTGCTAAAAGCTCAAAGGGCGTTAAAAATGTCACCGGGTGGGCTCGAACCACCGACCTATTCCTTATGAGAGAATCGCTCTAACCAGCTGAGCTACGGTGACGTAAATCGTACCTAGTTATTATATCAAAAATCGCTAATTTCGCGCAAGCAATTTCTTAATTTTTTTGTTAATTTAAGAAGGCGTATGCGTTGATATGCTGCGGGATGTCTGGGTTCTTGGCGGACTCAAAATCCTGCTTGGCTTGCTGGGGTTTGCCCCACTTTTGGTAGGCCGTACCGCGGGCATTAAATACATCCGCCGACCGGCGGGTTTGCAGCGTAGTGGTATAATCGGCCACGGCCAAGTCATATTTACCCAACATATAGTATACCCCCCCACGCGCAAAATATGTTTCTGCGCTGGGTTGCAAGCGCACCGCCAAATTGAGCACTTGCAAAGCATCCTGGAAATTCCCTTGAGCAGCTAACACACTGGCGTAAGCCGTGTATACCGGGAAACGATACGGATTTTCTTTGAGCACGCGCTCAAAGTCGGCCTGGGCCAACCGGTACTGCCCGTTGTAAAAGTAAGCGGCACCACGGGCTTCATACGCTTCGGTATTTTGCGGATTGAGAGATACGGCCTTATTGTAAGAGGCAATGGCTTGTTGTTTTTTCCCGTCCTTTAAATATCCGTTACCGCGGGCAATGTATTCGGAAGAAGTTTTTAAACTGGCACACGCCGCCAAACAGATACACCCTATTAAAACTAAAATTCTCGTCATAAATCCTCCAATTCTTATTTTATTATAGCACATTGGTCCCAAATTTTCCTAGGTACTTTTTCCAGGTAGACCTAGGTCCAAAGACCCTGGTTTACGCACCGGTAAAGTACTATAGTATAAGTGTAGTCAAGAACAATTTGAATTTCATCCCAAACCGCTGTAGTCCCAAACCCTGCTACAGCGGTTACCCCTTTTATATAAGGGTAAAATGCTATAATAAATTTATGAACAAGCAGCCCAATCTTACACTTTATATCATTGCTAAAAATGAAGCACACCGCATTGCGCCGTGTATTTTAAGCACGCGCGGCCTTGCCGATGAAGTGATCGTTGTGGATTCCGGGTCCACGGATCAGACTGTGCAAATTTGTAAAGACCTGGGTGCCCAAGTATATCAGCGCGAATTTGACGGATTTGCCAATCAAAAGAATTTTGCGCTTTCCAAAGTATCGGGGAAGTGGGCCCTTAATTTAGACGCCGACGAGCGGTTAAGCCCCGCCTTGAAAGATGAAATTGCGCAAGTTATTCAAAGCCCCAAAACCGCCGGGTATTATTTACCGTTTTGCAATTATTTCTTAGGCAAGAAAATGCGTTTTAGCGGACTCAATAAAGAAAAGCACTTGCGCCTGGTACAAACGGCCCAAGCCAAATATGTGGGCGGCCTGGTGCATGAAGGGCTGGAAGTCAATGGCCCTTTGGCCACCCTTAAAAACCCGGTCAATCATTTTTCGTACGACACCATTGAGGCCTACTTTACTAAATTTAATAAATATACTTCCCTCGCCGCGCAACAGCTACATCAAAACGGCAAGAAATTTTGCCTACTAAAAGTTCTTTTTACCTTGCCGTTTGAATTTATAAAGCGATACGTAATCAAATTAGGGATTTTAGACGGTATGCGCGGGCTTTTATGGGCTGCTTTTTCCACTTATTACGTATCGGTTAAATATGCCAAATTGTGGCAACTTGAGCAGGAAGAAAAATGATTGGCGCCTTGTTACTGATTCTATTGGGAATTGTATATTTTTTAATAAAATACCCCAAACTACGCAAAACATGGTATTTGCCTAAGCGCGAGGGGTTGGTGGCGCTTATGTATCATCACGTTGGGGTTACCAATTCCACCGATGGGCAGTTCTCCTTCACCGTTACACCGGATATGTTTGAGCAGCAGCTTCAGTTTCTCAAGCAGCACAACTACACTTCCATCAGCGAACATACGCTCTACCGCTCTTTTATGACAAAGGGAAAAGCTGACGTTTCTCACCCGGTTTTACTTACATTTGATGACGGGTACGAAGATTTTTATACACACGTTTACCCCCTCTTGGAGAAATATCACGCTTATGCAATTGTCTTTTTAATCACGCAACGCATTGGCACCCCAGGGTATTTAACATGGGAACAAATTCATCTTATGGAAAAAGGCGGCCACGTGGCGTTTGGTTCACACTCGTGTTCCCACCGTCGCTTACGCGACTTAAGTGCGGCCGAAATCCAACACGAAATCAAACGCAGCAAAGAAATTTTAGAGAAAGTACTACACCGCAAGGTGCGCAGTTTCTGCTATCCTTACGGGGCCGGCGGATTTGACAAACGTGTGCGTCCGCAGGTATTAGCAGCCGGATATTTGTTTGACTTCAGTACCAAAAACGGGATTAACCCTTGGCCGTGGTTAGGTAAAAAAAGTATTTTGCGTGCCTTTCCGCGCGGTGGTGAAGATTTGTATGATTTTCACTTGCAGCTTACCCGCGGGCGCAGCAGATTATGAAACCCTCTCTACCGGTACTGGCGTACCAAAAAGTGGGAACTCCCCCCAAAAATTCACGCTTAAAAAAAGAGTGGGCTTCCATCCAAAAATTGGAATCCAAGTTACTCTGTTTAGTAAAACAAGGATGTACATTTATTACTCCGGCTGACTTATCCAAAAAACTTCCTGCGCAACCTGTCCTTTTAGCTTTCTTTGGCGGTTACCAGTCCTTTTACAGTGAAGTTTTCCCCCTTTTAAAAAAACACAATGCCAAAGCTACTGTCTTTGTAGCTACAGATACGCTGGGCACGTACAACAGTTGGCAAGATCCGTACCTGGAACCTTGGCAAAATGTACTGACGGCCGGACAACTTAAAGAAATGTACAAAAGCAAACGCGTGGCGGTGGGCACGCTGGGGCTGTCGGGGAAAGATTGGCTGGGGATTGCAGATCCTGCCCGTGCACGTGAAGAAATTTTGGAATCGATCCACCGTTTAAAAATGCTCTACAACATAGATGCCTGCGCGGTAGGTTGTTGGCCCCAAGCAACCAAGCAAAGTGTTTCTGTGCAGCCAATTTGCACCGGGATTGAGTTACCTGTTTTTACTTCGAAGGGCTGACAATCCCCATAATGTAGTTGCACAATTTAGCTGACATCGGGTCGTTGGCTTTTCCTTTATTTACTTGGCAGGAAAACTTTTTGCTTATCAGTTCATATTTTACTGTAATCCTCAAATCGCTCGCCCCGGCGCGACATACGGACGAATCACAAAATGTCAAAAGGAACAACGGGTCTTCCCGCGAGAATTCACAGCCGCCTCCCCCTTCAATACTTTGTGCCCCAATATTAAAGGCAACGGGATCCGGACAATTGTAAAGCTCATTTCCGCCCCCCGCATGGCTGCACGCCCCACCAATCGTACCGCAGATATGGCTAAAATCAATTAACAAATCGTCAAAATAAGGGGTGTATTCTCCCGTCTCCAAATAGTGTAGTTCTTCTGCTTTAATAACTTGCAACATATTCATCAGATACGGGGTAATTTTGGCTTTTTTTACGGCAAATTGATATTGCGGCAGTGCTACTGCGGCCAAGATACCGATGATTAAGACAACCACTAATAATTCAATCAATGTGAATCCCATTAAATTAGGCGTCATTCCCGAAATTTGTAGTCGGGAATCTCCACCGCTTTGCGTGGTAAACAAGGTGGGGATCCCCGATAGAAACCTTCGGGGATGACATCTTATTGTATTTTCCTTTAACTCTAAACGGCTTTGTACCGCATTTTTCATAAACTCTCCTTGTGTTTTAATGTTCAACATAAAATTAGTGTAACAAAAAAAAAAAACGAAACAACCCCCCAGTCAAAAAACGGCCTTTGCAATTAGGCAAAACAACTGTTGTCATCCCCAAGGGATGTTTCGGGGATCTTCCACGCACCGCCGTGGTTGTTGCGAAACAACGAGATCCTGAAACCTATGACACAGACCCCGTATTACGACCTTATAGGGCGCGGCCCAGCGGTAAAGGCCGCGGTTCAGGATGACGTCGGGTAGGACAGGATGACATTGGGGTGATTCACGATGACGAGGGGGTGAGGCGTTTATTGTTGCCTTGCAAAACAACATGCGTTGGATATGCTGAAACGAGTTCAGCATGACGCCAGTAATAAATCCCCTCAAAAATTTTTGAGGGGATTTATTTCGGTACAACAAATGTTTATTTCTTCAGTTCCAGCACGGCATCAATAAGGCCATACTCTTTGGCTTCTTGCGCAGACATATAATAGTTGCGCTCGCTGTCGCGGCGGATTTTTTCTTTATCCTGCCCGGTATGATGTGCCAAAATATCCAAGAGGTGCTCTTTATTTTTGTGCAATTCTTGCGCCTCAATTTCAATATCCGTCACTTGGCCGGAAATTCCACCGCCCCAAATTAAGGGTTGGTGAATCATAATGCGCGCATGGGGCAGTGCATAGCGTTTGCCTTTGGAACCGGCAGCCAACAGCACCGCGCCAAAGCTCATGGCTTGCCCCATACAAATGGTAGTGATAGGGGCTTTGATAAATTGCATCGTATCGTAAATAGCCAAGCCGGCCGTTACCATCCCGCCGGGGGAATTGATATACAAATTGATTTCCCGGTTTGGGTCGTCCGCATCCAAATAGAGCAGCTGGGCAATAATCATATTGGCGCTGGCGGTATCTACTTCGCCTTCGCGGCCGCCCACAAAGATAATGCGGTCTTTAAGTAAGCGGGAAAAAATGTCGTATCCGACGTTCTTTTCAATAATAGTAGGTATAATCATACCTATATTATAGTTTATTGGCGCAAAATCCGCAAAGAATTAGATACAAAGTCCCAACCCCCTGCTGGGTCCAAATACCGGGTGCAAATCTTTTCCAAATTCCGTACAATATAAATATGAGGAATGTTTTGCTTGTTATTTTACTGGGGTTAAGTTTGCTGCCGGCCCGCACATTCGCTTTTGAGGAACAAACGGGCGCCCCGAATATCCCCGGTCCTATAGAAGATTGGATGTTCACAAACCGTGTGCATGCGTTGCACCTGGGGCACTACAATTTCCAGCTGCACGTGCATCAAAACAATCTTTCGGCACATGAGCAGCTTATTGCCAATCATATCCGCAATCACTTTATTCCCCTTTTGGAAGAAATAGGCCAAAAGCTTAGCCAGGTTCCACCGCAACAGCAAGAAAAGGTGGCCGCCACGTTCTCGCAGGTATACTCTGAACATATTCACCAACTGGCAACATTGCTGCTTAAGAACCAGTCCCACTACCCCATCTTCGAAATAATTGACGACCGTGCCGTATGGCACGCCACCGATGAGCTGGTACAAAAAGCCATCGAGCGCGGCTCCTTTATCATCACGCCGGAAGAGCTATCAAAAGGCCCATCTGTAAAATAGGCCCAAAGACCCTGGTTTTAAAACTGTAAACTTCCTATACTGTTAGTGTAGTCTAGTAGTGCAACCCAAAGGAGAATACATATGAACCTAAAGAAATACCTGCTAACCTTCACGGCAGTTGCCGTAAGTGCTGTATCGTTTGCATACACGTTGCATAAGCCGGATGATCCGCTTACCCAAATTATGCAGCAAATGACCGAGCAACAAGAAGAGTTAAACAAATCGTTTGACGAATACTTGTTGGATCCTGTAAAAAATTTGGCAGATTTTGCCTTAAAAACTGCCGGAAGCGGACAAGAATTAACCGAACAGCAAGAAACCCAATTAAACGAAATTCTTGCGCAACTGGATCAAACTTTGGATGCCCTGGCAGCCCCTGCTTTAGAAAAGGTAAACCTGGACAAAGTAAATGCTCAATATGTCCCAATGATGAAGTGGTTGAACGAAGCAGAGGAAGTGGAACCGCTCACGGAAGAATCTTTCAAAGAGCTACTCAAGGCGTTCTATTTAATGATGGCCCTGGACCACTTCACCCAAACGCAACAGATTTCCGAAGAGCAAACTGAAATTTTATTCACGATGATCTTTCCAAATGAAGAGGAATAATTATGAATACTTCTAAATGGACCTTCGCAATTTTATTAACCACTGCGTGTACGTTACCGGCGGCTGCCCAAACCGTTAAGCCCGATTCCATACTGTCCAAGAAAGTGGAAGTAGCGGTGCAAAGGGAAGCGGCCTCAAGTGAACTGACCGAGCAGGAAAAAATCGCCGCTGAAGAAGAATTACAACACATCCGCAGTGTGCAAGATAGTAATGCTACCTTTGCAAAATACCCTTACCTGCTGGACCCAGCTTACCGCCGCGGACTAATCAAGCCAAAGGGCCCCGAGCAGCAGCCGGCCGTCTCAAAACCTGATGTAGCCGCCCCGGATCTTGCCAAACCCATGTTACCCAAAAAACCGGCCTCTCAAACGGACAAGGCAAAAAAGTTTATTTCCTTTGGCCGCCTGGCCCAACAATCAAGTGCCAAACAGGATACCACTTCTTTGCCTAAACAGTTACCCCGCAGAAAAATGGAACAACGCCCGGCCGGGTATCATTCCCCCAACAGCATTTGGGCCAAAAAAGTAGGTATTTAATTCAGACATTGATATGTATTCTCTCCCCCGGGTTCATACCCGGGGGTTTTTTATCTCCAAATAAGGTACAATATAAACATATTAAAAAAGAGGTTCCACTATGTACCAACGCACTGCTGAAGAAAAAGAGAAAATCAAAGAGATTTTAAAACTTACCGAACAAAACAATATCCAAATTTTAAAACTGTGGTTTGTAGATATTTTAGGCAAACTTAAATCTATCTCCGTCTCTTACCGTGAATTTGAATATGCTATGACTGAAGGTATGGGGCTGGACGGTTCGTCAGTGGAAGGGTTTGCCCGCATTTACGAATCGGACCTGGTGGCCCTGCCGGACCTGGACACTTTTCAAATGTTCCCGCCGGATTTGACCGGCGCCCCCATTGCCCGCTTCTTCTGCGATATCAAAACCACCGACGGCAAACAGTTTGAAGGCGACCCGCGCTACATCCTAAAACGCAACTTGGCCGAAATGAAAAAAGCCGGGTTTGACCAATTTATGGTCGGGCCGGAGTTGGAGTATTTCTATTTTAAGGATGACAAAACCCCCGAAGGGCTGGACAGCGCCGGCTACTTTGACACTATCCCGTTGGACCGCTCGTACGCTATCCGCCGCCAAACGATGCAAATGCTCGAAAAACTAGGTATCCGCGTAGAGTATTCCCACCACGAGGTTGCCCCCTCCCAGCACGAAATTGACCTGCGCTACGACGAGGCCATGAAAATGGCCGACCAGGTCATCACGTACCGCACCGTGGTCAAACAAATTGCCGCGGCCAACGGCGTGTATGCCACATTCATGCCAAAGCCCCTGGCTAAAGTAAACGGCAGCGGGATGCACGTGCACCAATCGCTTTTCAAAAACGGCTCCAACACGTTTTTTGACGCAAAAGACCCGTTGTATCTGTCCGAAACTGCCCGCCAATACATCGCCGGGATTTTGACCCACGTGAAAGAAATTTGTTCCGTCACCAACCAGTGGGTCAACTCGTACAAGCGTTTAGTGCCCGGGTACGAAGCCCCGGCTTACATTGCCTGGGGGCGTAAAAACCGCAGCACGCTGGTGCGCATCCCGCAGGTAAAAGCCGGCAAGCCCAACGCTACCCGCATTGAGTGCCGCTTCCCGGACCCGGCCTGCAACCCGTACCTCACATTTGCCGTGATGCTGGGGGCCGGCCTGGAAGGCATTAAGCACAAAATGCAAGTGCCGCCGATTACCGAGGAAAACATCTTCCGCATGACCAAAGAGCAGCGCGCCGCGCACAAAATTGACACGTTGCCCGCGTACTTGTACGAGGCCGTCAACTACACGCGCCACTCGGAACTGGTCAAGAAGATTTTGGGTGAGCACACGTTTGAAAAATTCATTGCCAATAAAGACATTGAGTGGGATTGCTACCGCACCCATGTGTCTAGCTATGAATTAGAACGCTATTTGTCTACACTGTAAGTAATTAAGAAGGAATTAAATCATCCCCGAGGTTGGCTATCAATAGCCCCCGGAGATTTGTATTTGTTGTTATAAATAAAACCGTCATCCCCGAGGCCCGTAATCGGGGATCTCCTCCGCTTTGAGTATCTAAGGTGTAGATTCCCGACAGGAACACTCGGGAATGACCTTTATTCGCGCTATTTGTCTACACTGTAAGTACGCTGCATAAATTCAACAATCCCCAACCCTTAAGTTGGGGATTGTTTGCACACAAAACATTCCAAAAGCACAAAACAACCGGATGCAAAAAAACAACACTTTCAGACGGTGCTTCAAGCATCGGCAACCCAAATGCCAGCGCATAATGCCAAACAGAAACAGAAACAGATACAGAAACAAAGACAAAGACAGAAACAGAGACAGAAATAATATCTTTCTTACTGCGCAGCTAAAATCTGCGCAGGGAGAGAGCGTTTTTTTCTCTTTCTTTTTTCCCTGCGGGGCTCTGCACCCGCAAAAAACCGCTTGACAAATGGCCAAAAATATGATAGTATAGCTAGTATAGAAAGCAAGCCGGGCCCTTTCCCTTGGCTTAGCGGTTTTAAAAAATCCCCCAAAATGGTATAATTTAAGCATACTGACTGACGTCAGTGTTACGTGTATCACGTAAACCGCTTTAAATTAAACAAGGAGACTTCTGTACTATGGCTAAACTAGTTGCTATGGACGGCAACACCGCAGTGTCGCACGTTGCCCATGCTACCAACGAAGTAATTGCTATTTATCCGATTACGCCTTCTTCCACGATGGGCGAAATCTGCGACGCCAAAAGCGCCAAAGGTGAAACCAACCTGTGGGGTAATGTCCCCAGTGTGAGCGAACTTCAATCCGAAGGCGGCGCCTCGGGCGCAGTGCACGGCTCACTGGTAGCGGGTGCCTTAACCACCACTTTCACCGCCTCGCAGGGCTTACTTTTGAGGATCCCCAACATGTACAAAATTGCCGGGGAACTGACCCCCACCGTGTTCCACGTGTCTGCCCGCGCAATTGCCACCACCGCGCTTTCTATTTTTGGTGACCATTCCGACGTAATGGCCGTACGCCAAACCGGGTGGGCTATGTTATGCTCGGACAATCCGCAAGAAGCCATGGACATGGCGTTAATCGCCCAGGCCGCCACGCTTAAAGCCCGCGTGCCGTTTGTGCACTTCTTTGACGGGTTCCGCACCAGCCACGAGCTCAACATGGTTGAACCCCTGACCAAAGAACAAATGAAGGAAATGATACCGGACGATTTAATTGCGCAGCACAAATCCCGCGGCTTAAACCCCGAGCACCCCACCGTGCGCGGTACCGCTGCCAACCCGGATGTTTATTTCCAATCGCGCGAAGCTGTGAACAAATTCTACAACGCCGTGCCCGGTATTGTGAAGGAAGAAATGGCTAAATTTGAAAAAATTGCCGGCCGCCATTACGATTTGTTCCAATATATTGGCGATGCCAACGCCGAGCGCTTAATCGTTATTATGGGCTCCGGTGCCGACGTAGCCCAAAATGCTGTAGAAGCCATGAAAGGCGAAAAAGTGGGCGTACTCAAAATCAAGTTATTCCGCCCCTTTAGCGTAGCCGATTTCATTAAAGTCATCCCGGCCAGCGTCAAAAAAGTAGCCGTCATGGACCGCACCAAAGAGCCCGGCTCTTTAGGCGAACCGTTATTCCAAGACGTGTGCGCGGCCTTCCTGACCCAAGAAGCCAAAGCCAAATTCCCGCAAACCCCGTTTATTGCGGGCGGGCGCTATGGGATCGGTTCCAAAGATTTCACGCCTAGCGACGTAAAAGCTATTTTTGACAACCTGGCCGCCAAAGCCCCCAAGAAAGAATTTGTGGTGGGTATTAACGACGACCTGACCGGCCTGTCTCTGCCCAAAACCACGTTGGAATCTCACGCAAGCAGCGACATTTTTGCCGCCTTGTTCTACGGTTTGGGTTCCGACGGTACCGTAGGCGCCAACAAAAACACGATGAAAATTATTTCCGCCAACGGGTTCTGCGCGCAAGGTTACTTTGTGTACGATTCTAAAAAATCGGGCTCCATGACCACCTCGCACATCCGCTTCGGCAAAAATTACATCCGCGCCCCGTACCTCATCCAATCCGCTGATTTCATCGGCGTGCACATGTTTGACTTCTTGGATAAATACGACGTGCTAGGCAAAGCCAAAAAAGGCGCCACGGTGCTGATCAACTCGCCTTACAACAAGGACGAAGTATGGAACCACCTCACAGCCGAAGTACAAAAAATTATCATTGACCGCCAACTCAAAGTATACGTGATTGACGCGTCCGAAATTGCGCTAAAAACCGGCATGGGCAGCCGCACCAACACCATCATGCAAACGGCGTTCTTCGGCATTGCGGGCGTCATCCCGACCGAGAAAGCCATTGCCGACATCAAACACGCCATTGAAAAAACCTATTCCAAAAAAGGCGAAGAAGTGGTGCAGAAAAACTACAAGGCCGTAGATGCCGCGCTCGCGGGACTGCAGGAAGTAAAATATCCGGCCGCAGTTTCTTCTAAATTGCATACCAAAGCCCCCGTACCCGCCACGGCGCCTGCCTTCGTGCAAGAAGTGCTAGGCGAAATGATTGCCGGCCGCGGCGACGATTTGCCCACCAGCAAAATGCCGCAAGGCGGCGTATTCCCCACCGGAACCACGCAGTACGAAAAACGCAACATTGCCTTGCAAGTTCCTTGCTGGAACAGCGAAGATTGTATCCAATGTGGTTTCTGCTCGCTGGTGTGCCCGCACGGTGCTATCCGCATCAAAGCGTATGACGAAAGCGAACTGAAAAACGCCCCCAAAACGTTTAAATCTGCCGACGGCAAAGCCGACCTGGCCGGCAAAAAATTCACCGTACAAGTAGCGGTGGAAGACTGCACCGGCTGCGGCGCGTGTGTGTTTAACTGCCCCGGCAAAAACAAACAAGATCCGACTAAGAAAGCCATCAATATGGTCCACCAGTTGGACGTGCGCGACCAAGAAATTGAAAATTACGATTTCTTCCTGCGCCTTAAACAAGCCGACGTAAAAACCAAAAAAGAAACTGTCAAAGGTTCCCAAATGCGCAAACCCTTGTTTGAGTTCTCCGGTGCGTGCGCGGGCTGCGGCGAAACGCCTTACGTTAAGTTGTTAACCCAACTCTTTGGCGACCGCTTGGCCGTGGCCAACGCTACGGGCTGCTCGTCCATTTACGGCGGCAACTTGCCTACCACCCCCTACTGCCAACGCGAAGACGGCAAAGGGCCGGCGTGGGCCAACTCGCTCTTTGAAGACAACGCCGAATTTGGCTTGGGGATGCGCTTGGCATTTGACCAATTAAATCACGATGCCAAAGCCGCGTTGGAAGAAGCCAAAAAAGATGACAACTTTAAAGCGCACACGGCTTTAATCGACGCTATTTTGAACGCCGATCAAACCACCGACGCCGGCGTAGAAGAACAACGCAAACGCGTGGCCGACCTCAAAGCCATTTTGAACAAAGGCGCCGAAAAAGGTTGCGAAACCTGCAAACGGATCCTCAGTTTAGCCGACTATTTAATCCGCAAATCCGTGTGGATTTTGGGCGGTGACGGCTGGGCCTACGATATCGGCTACGGCGGGTTGGACCATGTATTAGCTTCCGGCAAGAACATCAAAATCTTGGTGCTCGATACCGAAGTATACTCCAACACCGGCGGTCAAATGTCCAAAGCCACCCCGCTAGGGGCCAAAGCCCTGTTCGCGGCGGGCGGCAAACAAATGCCCAAGAAAGACCTGGGTATGATTGCTATGACCTACGGCAACATTTATGTAGCGCAAGTAGCCATGGGTGCCAACATGAACCAGACCATCCAAGCACTGGCGGAGGCCGATGCTTACGACGGGCCGGCACTTGTAATTGCGTACTCGCACTGCATTGCACACGGGATTGATATGTCCAAGGGTATGGGCGAAGCTAAACGCGCGGTACAAGCCGGGCGCTGGATCCTCTACCGCTTCAACCCCGAAATGCGCTATGAAGGAAAGAACCCGCTGAAGGTGGATTCTCCGTTAGGTGCGCCGACGCTCCCGTTGGCCGATTATATGAGCGGCGAAAACCGCTTCAAGGGCCTCATGCGCGACAACCCAGAACTTGCCAAAGAGCTCATCAAACGGGCCGAAAGCGAGTATGCCTGGCGGCGCGATCTGTACAAACAGTTGGCGGCTATTGTCCCGGCTGAAAAAGTAGAGAAATAACGGCTTAACGTACGGGTATTCCCGCGTAAAACGATTAAAATTCCCCCTCGTGGTTCCTAACCGCGAGGGGCTTTAGTTTTGACAAACAGCAAACAAGTTACTTTCCTGCGGGGATAGAGTTTAACGCACGAACCCCAAAACAAAATGTTTTGGGGTTCGTTGCTTTTCTGCGATACCATGTTCCACTTTTGGCAGCTAATATATGAAGCATAATTCCCGAACTTGTTTCGGGATCTTCCACGCTTGTCATTTTTCCGAACATCCGCAACTACATGCGTGGAAGACCCTGAAAAAATTTCAGGGATTAACTCATTTTAACCACACCCGGGAATATACCAGACGGCTTTTCCGCGCGAAACGATTAAAATGTCGTGATTACCGACTGCGGGAAATTTTGGTTTGGATGAGTAGTAAGCCTAAAGACTTTCCCGCAAAGTTAGGGTTTATAAAAGCCCCCTCTTGCGAGGGGGCTTTTCTATACTGCCAATTCATTGTTATCTTAAAACAGACAATTTCCACTGCAGTATTCCCAAGTTTGCCCTTGATCGTAAGAATGGGCACTCCCTATGCTATGGGTGCCTTCTCCATACCAAACTCTACGCAAGTGATTTCCAAACGGGCCTGTAATACTATTAAAAACAGGATCATATGTGTATAGTTCCCCTTTAATTTTTAATGTATTTGCATCTATATATTCCAATCTTCCACTCTCTACTGAAATATTATCATCATTAAAATCGTCTCCATCTAGCAAAGAGTAAAAATTATTCATCAAATCATACGTGCTTTGCAACATATTAGTTCCATTCCACTTTGGCCCTTCCGGCACATTTGAAACAGGATCCTCGCCCACTCCGCTATTGCCCGATATTCTGTACATTTCAAAGCCAAAAGCATCACTGGCGTCTTCATCCAACGTTCCTTCCGCGTTACAAAGGCCCTCTGCAACATCACCTTCATTAAAGGTACAATATGTGTTATTGGCAAAACTGGGGCTGTGCGCAAGAACCATTACATACGCATTATTCTCCAGTCGTTCATCAGAAGAAAGAACAGACACGGAACCATCCGAGATAGACGTCATTTGCACGTTTGCTTCCACCGGTATTTGAATATCCAAGTCATCTACGCTCTGAGCATATTCCCCATGTTCTTCAAAATAGATCTCTTGGGCATCTTTGACTGCTTTGGTAATGGGCTTTAATGCCGCAAATCGGCTTTTGGCTACCGCTTTTTGGTATTGCGGCAAGGCCACGGCTGCCAAAATGCCGATGATGAGCACTACAACCAATAGTTCAATTAACGTGAACCCGCCGTTATTAAACAAAGATGTCATTCCAAACTTGATTTGGAATCTTCCACGCACGCTGTTTACGAACCGAAACGACAAACGTTGAAGATCCTGAATCAAGTTCAGGATGACTTGATTTTTTACAACAACTTGCGTAAAACCCCGCCGGATATGTTGTTCTGTCATTTTGAGTGTCTCCTAGTTACCGGGCCCTGTAGCACAATAAAAAACGGCTTGCTATACAGAGCCGACAAGAGTAGCCCAATATAACAGCCGTGGCCCCCTGATAACAGGGAACACTCGGCACACCAAGGTGTGCACTCCTTGGTGTGCCTAACACGACCGTTCTTGGTTCTTGTCGTACCGCTTACGCGGCCACACCCCGCACGGGGGTTCCAAAAACAGCATCAAATTGTATTCCCATTATAACAAATTATGCTACACTATACGTATGGAAACTTTGTACGACGTAGCTATCGTAGGTGCCGGAGCCAGCGGGCTTGTCTGCGCGCTGGAGTGTGCCCGCGCCGGTAAAAAAACAATCCTGCTGGAAAAAGATGCGTTGCCCGCGCGTAAAATTTTAGTCAGCGGAAACGGCCGGTGCAACTTAACCAACCGTCACGTGGCTCCCGCCTGCTACCATGCGGACCCAAAACTGATTGAAAGTGCACTTGCGCACTTTTCGTTTGAAGATTGCCGGAACTATTTTGAAAACCTCGGCGTGCTTTTGACCGAGGAAGCACAAGGGCGTATTTTCCCCGCTACCGGCAAAGCCACCGCCATAGCCGACGCGCTTAAAGTGGCACTTAAAGAGGCCGGGGCCGAGCTTTCCACCGGGCAAGAAGTTGCCCGCATCCAGCGCACGCAACCCCATTTTATGTTAACTACCCAAAAGGGTCTTACCGTCCACGCCAAGCAAGCAGTGTTGGCGTGCGGCTCGTGCGCGTACCCGCAACTAACGGGCACAAACACGGGCTACGAACTAGCCAAACTGCTGGGGCACTCGATCGTGCAGCCGCGCCCGGTGCTTAGCGGCCTGTGCCTCAAAGAAACGGCCCTTACGCGCCTGAGCGGCATTAAGTGCCAAGTACGCACCACCGCGCGCACCACGCCGCTTGCGCAGGCCGAGGGCGAACTGATTTTTACCAACTACGGCGTGAACGGCCCCGCCGCACTGAACATCAGCCAGGCGGTTTCGCGCGCGTTGGAAAAAGGCCCTGTGCCGGTGGAAATCAATTTTTTGGCTGCTCTGAAAGACCCGCTCAATTTTTGGAAAACCCGTCTGCAACAAATGTCCGCGCGCAAACCCAAAGATTTTTTTGCCGGGCTGTTGCACGAAAGCATTGCCAATTTGCTCATTGACTTTGCGGGGCTGCGCAAGCAAGTTCCCGTTGGGCAGCAATCCATGCAGCGCGCGTTTGAAACGCTGCTGGCGTGGCCGGTAACCGTTACCGCTTTGCGCCCGTGGAAAGAGGCCATGGTTGCCGCCGGGGGTGTAAAAGTCAGCGAAATAAACTATAATACATTTGAGTCCCTGCTTTGCCCGGGCTTGTATCTTACAGGCGAACTACTAGACGTAGACGGCAAGAGTGGCGGTTTTAATTTACATTTTGCCTGGGCCAGCGGTTTCACGGCGGCTCACGCGTTAAAGGGGAAGTAATTATGGCAGACATCATCCGCAAGACCACCAGTACTGACGATCCGCTCAACATTGGGTTTGAACGCACCTATTATGTGGACGGTAAAGAAGTATATAAGGAAGAACTGGACCAAAATTTGGACATCAAACAACACGCCGGCAAACTGCCCGACGGTACAGTAAAAGAATTTTTTGAAAACGGGAAAATTTATTTTGAGTGCGAAGTCAAAAAAGGCCTGCGCGACGGCGTTTGCCGCATTTACTTTGACAACGGAAAAATCAACATTGAAAAGAATTACAAGAAGGGCGCGCTGGAAGGCAAAGTATCCGTCTATCATCCCACCGGCAAACTTTACAAAGAAATCCACTACACCGACGACGTACAAGACGGCAAACAAATCAAATATTACCCGGACGGCAAATTTTTGGAAGTATCCGAATTTAAAAAAGGGTATCTAAACGGGGAATCCAAAATCTACACCCCCGAAGGAAAACTGCGCAGCGAGTGCACGTACAAAAACGATAAAATTGTAGGCGATAAAATTATTTATCACGCCAACGGAACCATGGCTCTGATTTCCCCCCACAAAGACGGCAAACCCCACGGCGTTACTAAAAAATACGACGAGAACGGCAAACTAACCGAAGAGTGGTTTTTTGAAGACGGCGTGCTAACGCTAAAAAAAGTCCACCAAGATTAAAAGTTTTCCCCCGCGAAATAAATATCCCCCGGCATAGCCGGGGGTTTTTGTTATTTGTTGCGTTATTGAACGGCAAGGGTGTATTGCATGTCTTCGCGCAAACTATTATGCACCGGGCAGCCCTGTGCCAGCTTGGCGTATTTTTCCTTCTGTTCTTGCGTGAAATGCGCCGGGAACGAAAACACGATGTTAAACCCCGTAATGCGGCTGTGCTTATCGTCAAAATGCGGGGTAATTTCTACTGCAGTTCCTTCGGCTTTATCCCCATTTTTGCCTGCCATAAAACCTACCATAGTTAGCATACAGGCACCCAGGGCAGCCGTCAACATTTCGCCGGGGTTGACGCCTTCGCGCGGGTTATTAAAAGCCGTGTGCAACGGTTTTTTACCGTCTAGCACACAGGTGGTTTGCAAGTTTTGTCCAAGGGTTATTTTCATACGTACCTCCTAGCCCAGTTGGGCAAGTTTTACAAATAAATCTCTTTGCTCTTTAGACAGCGTACGCGGCACATCAATAGTCAGCGTGACAAATAAACTGCCTTTACTGCTAAGCCCTTTGCCGCTGAGTTTCAACCTTTTGCCATTGTGCGTGCCCGCGGGAACCTTTACTTGCACGGGGCCGTCGAGCGTAGGCACAGCAATCGTGCCCCCCAATGCGGCTGTCCAGGGCATAATCACCACCGGCACGTGCAAATCTTCCCCTTCCAGGCGGAACATCGCATGCGGACGAATTTTTACAATTAAGTACAAATCCCCCTGCCCGCGGCGGGTAGGATTGCCCATGCCTTTGAGTTTAATCTTTTTGCCTTCGCTTACGCCGGCGGGGAATTTAACCGTTACCGTGCGGCCGCTTGGAATGGTAAGCTGCATATTGCCGCCCCGGTGCGCGTCTTCCAAATTAAGGGTAAGCTCGGCCTCTACATCGCCGGAGGATTGCCCGGCTGCGGCACTGCGACCAAAGTTTTGGCCAAATCCGCCCATGCCCCCCATACCGCCAAAAATACTTTGGAAAAAATCGCTAAAATCCGCACCGGAAAACTGCCCTGTGCCGGAGGAAAACCCACCAAACCCGGCCCCGGGATCGCCTTGATAAGTATATTGTTGGTATTGCTGATAGGGGTTGCCGTATCCACCGCCGCTACCGGGCCGCGAAGCCCCCCCACCGCGGGCATAATTTTGATAATCCGCTTGGCCGACTTGGTCGTAAATAGTACGTTTTTGCTTGTCGGACAGAACGGTATAGGCCTCGTTAAGATCTTTAAATTTTTCGGTCCATTTGGCTTTTTCGTTCTCCGGGTGCATATCCGGGTGACATTTACGTGCCTGCGTTTTAAAGGCCTTTTTAATTTCCGCGTCGGAAGCCGACTTCCCAACGCCTAAAATTTTGTAGTAATCCTTATACTGTGCCATAGTTGCATCTCCTTGTGAAATTATTGTATATAATTAAGATGCGCAAATCAAAATTTTACACACGATTTTATTAATTAGTTTACGCATGAAGAATATTTACAAATTTCTTTTGATTTACTATAATAAATATGTAACAAGAATTTATTCGCCCTTAGCTCAATGGTGGAGCGACCGGCTGTTAACCGGTAGGTTGAAGGTTCGAGTCCTTCAGGGCGAGCCATTTAAACTCTCACAGTGTGAGAGTTTTTTTATGCCCTGAGCACACCCACTGCTGGGTGTGCGTAAGGACGAGAAAGCCGCAGCGATGTTTTTGTTTGCCAAGCAAGGCAAAAACCGCGAGGCGGGGCCGCGAGCGCCGCGCGTCAGCAAGGCGACTTGTGGCCGAGTTCCCTTCAGGGCGAGCCATTTTAAATAGTAGACCCCGAATTTTTCGGGGTTTACTGTTTTATATAGCGCCCTGAGCGGGCAAATACTGTTAATTCTCTTGCGGGGACGGATTATTTTTTTCGGCGCTATATTGTTCAAGCAATTCTAACGCTGCGCTATCATGCATCTGTTTGGCGTAGTACCACGCGTCGTGCCCGTAACGGTCTTTTAACGTGGGGTCTGCCCCACGGCGCAACATATATTCCAGCAAGTTAAGACGGGCTTTTTGCGTCGGATAGGGCTGTGTAAGTACCATGGTTAGGGCGGTGGCCCCCATATCCGTCTGGGCATTAATCGATGCGCGTTTGTAAATCAATAATTTAGCAGCTTCGGCATGGCCCTCACGCGCTGCAACAAATAACGGGGTCCACCCTTCTTTGGTTGATATATCAACCGGAATTCCTTGCTCAAGCAAATACAAGATAATATCTTCATTGCCGCTAGATGCTGCCGCGTGTAATGCATTAAAATGCTGTCCCTTATAATTGCGTTCGTCTTCATCAAACCACAATACATAATTTAAGGGCGCCCCCTTTTCCACTGCGTCTTTCACGGCAATCAAATTACCATAGTAGGCCTGGGTCACCAGCTGTTCGCCCCGCCAGGCCAACATACGATGATGATAAGAAAACCCAAGCCAGCATACTACCAGCATAATGCTCAAAACAACATATTTCTTCATATGGTTTATTGTAGCAAATAAAAGCTATAATAAACGTATGAAAAAAATCCTCACCTGGTTTGATCCCCATCGGCAAAGTTTCTTCTTTTTCCGTTGGAACATAGGGGTAATGATTCTCATTTTAATCCTCAGCGCACTGCTGACTTATTATTGGAAAAGCAGTTTCGTAAACACTTTACTTAACAATATTTTCGTATATGCCCCCAACTATTTAACGCACGAAATTTTGGGCCACAATTTAGTAGGAAATATTTTTTACCGCGCGTTGTATAGCTCGCACCGGGAACTGGGGGCCTGGATAGCTACCTTGGCCGGAAACGGTGTGGAGACACTGGTTCCCTTTATAGCCGCTTGTTTAGTTTTAAACTTAGAAGGGGGACGCTGGGCAATGCCCCCTCTTCTATATTGGCTGGCCAGTACATTTTACGGAGCCGGAGAATATGCCGCAGACGCCCGGGCGTGTTCCCTGCCGCTGACTTCTTCGGATATGCTAACCACATACAAACCCGGCGAACGCTGCGGCGATTGGCACGATATTTTGGGGGCGATCGGTTGGCTGGAATATGACCAAATCGTTGCTTATACTTTTCTATTTATAGGTAGTCTACTATTTGTATTGGCCCTATATAGCGCCTGGTACTATTGGACCCACTCCGATTTTATTTCTTCCGGGCCGGACCCACTTCCTAAACCGGACGATTCCTGGCAACCCCCCAATATATACAACCCCTAGCTTTTTGAGCTAGGGGTTGGAAACTATCTTGTAGGAAGTTTCACAGGAGAGATTTATTTGCGGGGGCCTCCCGGTTTGGACCCGCCCGCATTGCCAGGTCTTTGCGAGTTCGGTCTATTTCCCCCATGTTGTACCCTGGGAGAGTTGGGCCGGTGGCCGAAATGCCCACGTACTACAGCATGAGGACGGGGACGGGATGCAATGGGCCCCCATACCCTTGGGGCAGGCCGGTGCGGCCGGGAAACAAAAACCGTTTGAGGACGGCTTTCCACTACTACAGAAGGAGCAAGTAATTCCGTATACACATCGCCATCAGGCGTAAAAGTGGCCATACACCCACTTAATAATACTCCTCCCAAAAGCAACACAAACATTTTCATCGGTTTCATAGACAGTTCCTCCTTATACAATTCAAACACTTGTTTGAATTATTTTATTGCAATTTTTCCGCTGCTTTTTATAATTACGCTTAAAATTCGCCGGGATTTCCCCCTTTTGCCCCCCGATTTTATATAATACAAGTATGACCATAAACTTACGGAAATCCTGGGATAAAGTAAAAGAAATTATTAAATTATCCCTCAAAAAATATTCTGTGTTTTTATTGCATTTAACCCCCCACCAAAACGTGGCGCAAACCGTGCTGATGTATACGCTGCTTGGGTGGATTGTGCTATGCCTTCCGTTTATGACGCGGGGAGACGTGTCGATTTTAGACAATTTGTTTACCGCCGCCGCCGCTGTATCTACAGCCGGCCTTCAGACCGTTAATTTTGCCGATTCCTACACGCTGCTTGGTAAAATTGTAGTATTGTTTCTCATTCAAATCGGTGGGGTAGGATACATGACGTTTTCTTCCTTTGTATTTTTATCTCTTTCTAAAAAACACCGGCTGCGCAAAAGCCAAACAGAAGCCCTTAGTGCCGACGTTAAACTGCCGGATTCTCTTAAACTTTCTGATTTCTTATGGGCTGCCTTGGTATTTACGGCCATAGCGGAAAGCATCGGCGCTGTATTTTTGTTTAATTACTTCCGCCATCACGATTACACGATCTTAAATGCTGCTTGGTATAGTATTTTCCATAGTGTTAGCGCTTTTTGTACGGCCGGATATACGTTGTGGAACAATAGTCTAGTGCAATTTGCCGATAGCAAAACCATTAATATTGTTATCTCTGCGCTTACTTTAGCGGGCGCTTTGGGGTTTATTGTGGCAGCGGACTTATTTAACTTTGTCCGAAGAAAAACCGAAGAAATCTCTTTCACCACAAAGGTAATTGCAATCACTACTTTTGGGCTTTTGGCGTTTGGTACCTTTACCCTCTTTGTTACTACCCCTTCTTTAAGCTTAACGGAGGCTTTCTTCCAAACCGTGGCGGCTTCCACAACAGCCGGTTTTAATACGGTAGATATGAGTACAATTTCGGCCTGTTCCTTCTTGCTGATTTTATTAATTATGTGTATTGGGGGATCCCCTTCCGGTACGGCTGGGGGTGTCAAAACGACTGTTTTTGCCAGCGTGGTAGCCATTGTATACAGCCATTTACACTTAAATCCACGCGTTGAGTTTTTATCTCACCGCATTCCCATTCAACGGCTTTACGCGGCTACCTCCACAATTCTACTCTACAGCGTATTTCTATTTATTAGTATTTTCCTACTCACTTGGACGGAAAAACTGCCTTTCTTCAACCTGGTATTTGAATCGGCTTCCGCCTTAAGCACAGCCGGGTTTGATACAGGTACCACCGCAGCTCTTTCTACGTGGGGAAAAATTATTATTATTCTCACCATGCTTATTGGACGTATCGGCGTGGTTACCTTTAGCTTGGCAGTATTATCCGCCGACGAAGAAGACGAAAAACCCAAGCCTGTTTCCCAAGCTGACGTGGCGGTTTAACCTATATGAAATTTTACGTTATCAGTTTGGGTTGTCCCAAAAATTTAACCAATAGCGAAGAATTTTCCGCACGGCTTATCGCCAAGGGACACAAAATGGTATTTCTCCCGCAGCAAGCCGACGAAATTATTATTAACACATGCGGCTTTATTGCCTCGGCCGTTAAAGAAGCCAAGGCCGAAATCCGCTACGCGTTGGAATTAAAGGCCAAAGGGGTCGTCAAAAAAGTAGCCGTTACCGGATGTTTGGTAGAACGGTTTAAAGAGCAAATAGCCAACGAATTCCCGCAACTGGATACCGTGTTTTCCCTGGCGGCCCAAGAACAAGTAGAACAAGCCCTGCGCCAACACGGTACAATTTTGGAACCCTTACCTACTTCGTTATATTTACCTTCTTATAAAATGAGCTTAACCGCCCCCCACACGGCCTACTTAAAAGTGGCCGACGGCTGCAATAACCGTTGCGCGTACTGTACCATTCCGTTTATCCGCGGGCGTTACCGCTCCAAACCTGTGCAAGACGTGCTGCGTGAAGCCAAATTGATGATTGCCGAAGGTGTAAAAGAAATTTCGCTCATTGCGCAGGATACCACTTCCTACGGAATAGATCTTTACGGCAAGCCACAACTGTTGGAATTATTGGAAAAATTACTCAAATTAAAAGGGCTGGGGCGGCTGCGCATTATGTACGGCTATCCGCACCGCGTCACGCGGGAAATAGCGCGTTTAATGGCCTCTACGGACAAAATTTTCCACTATATAGACATTCCGCTCCAACACATTGCGGACCCAGTTTTAAAACGGATGAACCGCCATTGCGACGGGGCCCAAATCCGCCGGACGCTGGATATGCTAAAAAAAGAAGTGCCCGACATTTCCCTGCGCACCAATTTTATTGTTGGCTTCCCCGGCGAAACGAAAAAAGATTTCAAGGAACTCAAAAAATTCGTCAACGAATATGAATTTGACAATATGGGCGTGTTTGAATATTTCCGCGAAAAAGGCACCGCCGCTTACGATATGAAGCAAATCCCGGCGGCGGTAAAACACCAGCGCGCCGGTGAACTTATTGACGTACAAAGCCGCGTGATTGACCGGATAAACAAACGCCTTTTAGGCACCACGCTGGAAGCCATTGCCGACGGGCCGGATTTTGGCCGCACGTACAAAGACGCGCCGGACATTGACGGAAGAGTCACTTTTACCCGGCCGGTAAAAGTAGGTAGTATTTTTAAGGCGCGCGTAGTAGATGCACAAGGGTACGAACGCGTGCTGGAACCGTTAAAATAACCCCCTTTAACAGGGGGTTATTTTATTATGCTTCAAATCAATTTACTTATTAAGCCACTGCCAAAATTTATCTTCGAAAGTAGAAATATTGTTGTAGTGATAGGCGCGCGCGAGTGCTTTTTCCACGCTGTAGGGCTCATAAACTTGCTTCCCGCGGGCATCGCGCACCAAAAACCCGGTGGACGGGTTACGCACGGCCTCGCCCTGGGCAATGAGGCGGGTAAATTGTTCAAACTGCATCCGGTTGGAAGGGGAGCTTCCCCCGCCGGGATTGAGTAAAAAGCGCACCATCAAATAGGCCTGCAAGTACCAGTTTTGGGTGCGGTCCTGGCCTTCAGCTGCGTCTAGCGATCCTTCCTGCATAAAATCCTCAAACGGAACCAAGCGCACCGGGCGACCGCGGGGCCTGCGGGGGCCGTTTACACCACGTTGAGAAGGCGGCACAAACGTTTTGGGCTTGAACCCGCCAAACATAGATGAGGAACCAAAATCAGCCGGCATAGTGCGCGGATCGCGCTCAAAGCGCATGGTTTGATAATCGTGATTCCACGGGCCGCCGCGACCGCCGGAGAACATTTGGTCCTCCACCACCACGGCCAGGCCTTCATCTAACCAAGTGGGCGTCATAATACGGCCGGTATTATGTTGATCAAAAAACTGCTGGGTAAAAATGTGGGTAAGCTCGTGCGCGAAAGTTTCCTTAAGCTCTTGCATTTTGCCGGGTTCATCGTAAACGACAATCTCCCCCCGTGTAGGGTAGGCAATCGCGCGCGACCAGGCCTTGGCTTCGGGTTCATAGCGTAAATAAGAATTATGATCCTGATAGACAAACACGCGCACCCGGCCCGACATCATCCACGGCACAAAACGCCGCAGCGTATCATACGCGGTTTCAAAAGCCATCGCCATATTGGATGAGCCGATTTGCCCCTCGGGTTTTTGGGTGTAAATATCAAAATGGCTGCTTTTCGTGGCAATCCACTCCACCCCGGGGCGGAAAGCATTGGGATTAAATTTTTTATTAGCGGCCGGCACTTTGGTGGGTTTATTTTTAGCGGCTGAGGGCGGAATGGCGCGCCCTTTTTGTGCTTCTTGTTTGGATTGTTCCATCATTTTTAGCGCATATTCCAATTCGGCATCGGCGGCATCTTCTTCATCGGTATTTTCCGCGGAGGGTTCCTGGGTGGGTACTGCCGCTTCTTGTGTTTGCTCAACCGGCGGTTGAGCAGGTTTGGCCGTATTTTTGGGGCGGGCAGGCGCCACAGTGGTTTGCACGGTAGTGGTCGAACCGCCAATGCTAAGGGGTAGATCTAATGTATTGGACGTGCCCCCCGCCTTAGTAGCCGGTTGCGCGGTTGTACGCACCGGGACAGGCACTTTGGGAACTTTGGGGGCTTTTTTAGGGGCCGCGAAAGGGGCTTCTTGCTGGACGGACTTTTGCAACAAATCAATGCTGGACGAACCCTGCGTTTCCACTTCGGCCACTTTGATGTTGGGGTCGGTTTCTCCCCACGCTAACATTGGCACACACAGCAAAAGTAAGGTCCATTTTAGCATAGCACCTCTTACAAATTCACTCCGTTTTCAATACTGTACGTAATTTTACAGGGAGCCGTCGCCTTATTATAAGTATCTGTAGGATTATCAGTTACTTTTTGTATGTGTGCAGTTACCACTCTGTAGGAGGTGGTGGTATCCTGCGGATACGGGATTTTACACCGATAATCATATTGTGCGATTGCAGTATCATCTCCATCAGGCAACCCTGCACCAGGGCAATATGCCCCCTCCGGGCACATTTGGCAGGCGCTCAAATCACGTGCATACTCGGCAGGAGTTTTATTGGCCCACAACGCATTTACTTGCGCCATGCAGGACTCAATCAACATCTGCGCACCTACATTTTGACGGGTTTTACGGGCAACAATCGTGCGCGAAAGGGAAACCCGCAAAATCATCGCTGCCATCCCGGCCAGCAACGCGGCCACTATAAGCACCTGCAGCAAGGCAACCCCACGTTTATTGTTAAGCATATTACTCTCCTTCCTCGGCAGCGGGTTTTTGAAATCCATACGGTAACACAAAGGTTTCTTTTACATATTCATTTACTGCGGGGCTGCCGTTTAACTCCACCAAAAACCGGCACGTTAGCACTGCCCCGCCGGATGTCTCATCCGTATCTTCAAATTCGCACGAAGGAAGCGGTGGGTATCCGGAAATGTTCTCAATTGATTTTACATTATTCAACCATGTATCTTCGGAACCCATACCATCTATTTTACGAGTAATTCTTCCCCCCAGCTTGCTACCAGCTGGAGAAAGATTTTTGTCTTCAGGCGTTTTCGTAATCGTACCTGCAGTAAACGTATAAGCAATGGTTTGCGAATAAGCATCACAAGTAGAGACCTTTGCCACATTACATTGCGGATTGTCAAAATAAAGCTGTTCCAAAGACGTCACATCTGGATCCCAGTTCTGGCAAACTTTGCATGAATCCCGATTTAGCGAATTTCCTACTTGGTCACTCCAACGTACCGGGGATTTGGGGCCTATTCTCTCAAAATCATAGTTACGGAATTTAAACCCCTGTACTGTTGATAATCCTTTTTGAAAATTGTCAGCAGACCCAACTTCACGCTGATAGATCGTTAATGTTTGCAATCTTCCATAGGCATCGCTTGTAATTTTAACTTTTTTGGCATTTTGTATGTCATTACGCAATTGACGCATGGAAATTGAAATTTCATTACGCAGGGCCTGGCGGGAACGCCCCATGCTGCCTTCGCGCACGGCAGAGGTAGTCAATGCGGCCAGCGCCACGCCAATCACCCCCACGATGACAGCGGCCAACAAAACTTCAGTTAAGGTAAACCCGCGGTTATTGTTCATAATTGGTACCCATTGCAAGAAATTTGATAATTAATTCTATACGCAGAGATATTCCCCGTAGCTTTCCCTGTTGGGATGTTATCCGCGTTTTCCACCGTATAACTAAAACTGGAATTGTTTTTATCACAAATAAACGGGAGCAAACAATTCAAGGCATTTGAATGCGCCCCTAATGCAAGGACGGTTCCGGCAGACTCTTCCGCATTGCACGGACCTTTGTCCGTCATGAACCGGCTACTTCTAAAATAAGGGCCTGATTTTGCCTTCAACGCATCAACTTTGGCTATAGCCGCGTCTGCTTCTGACGAGTAGACGTCCATGGCAGTCTGCAAATTCGGGAACCACGCGGCATAGGCCTGCAATAAATGGTCGGCTTGTTCCACCGCCGACGTCATTTCCTCGCGCATATCCGATGGGGAAGACTGACGCGAAGAGGCCAACAACACCCCAAAGCTACCCGCCGTTACCAAAGCCAGCAGCCCCAGCGCAATTACGCCTTCCAATACCGTTACACCGGCCTTACTTTGTAAAATTTTTCTCATAAAACTACTCTTCCTCACAAATTGTCATATCGCGCCGGACCAATATTTTTTTACCCATATACTGGCCGGCATCCGTATTCCCGGTTGCATATACAAACCCTTTGCCCGGGCAAGCGTTTGCAGTAATACAATTATCTAAAGAATTATCACAAGTAGTAAATGTGTACGGCAAATCGCGGAAATCTTTCGGATTTAAATAATGACAGTTAAACAATACAGATATATTATTACTCCCCCCACCAGTGACACCCCGCTCAGAAGCCGGCACACCGCTCAAGGCATCGTCATTACACGTAGCAAGTGCATAGGTTTGGGCAACATCCCCGCCTTTGTCACTGCCGCCAAAAGTCCCTGTAATGCCGTATCCCTTGGTATTATAATAGTAACTGCGCATGGCCTCAGCTATTTTAAGTGCCGCGGCTTTGGCACGCTGGTAGCGCATTTCGGAACGGATGGAACGTATGACCGGCACGGCAAACGACGCCACCACCGCTATTACCAGCAGCACTGCCAAAATTTCCATGAGCGTAAAACCTTTCTTCATAAATTAGCTCCCAAACGTTTCCGTTTTGTTTTCCCCATCTGTGCAATAGCGATAGCCGCCCCCCGCAAAAGTTCCTCGATATTTAGAAGACAATTTACCGCTAATTCCATACATACAGATACGGCTGTTACCTTCATGTTGGAAACCCATTGTAAATTCAAAATTATCGTCAATGTATTTGCGGTACTCCAGGTAACCGCAATCTACCAAATTTTGTAAAGTTCCGTTTGGCCATACCACAACCGAAAGATTACAGTTGCCTGCGTTGGCAGTTCCCGTGGGATTAGTAATTTTTCCACCATACCAGTTAGCCCCGGGGTTATCGAGCAAAAACCGCTGCACCGCAGTAGCAATATAATCCGCCCGGGTTTTGGCATCCTGCACACGCACGTCCGATGCGGTTTGCTTAAACGCCATCGTGGCAAACATAGCTAACACCGCTACCAACATAGCCGCTATCAATAGTTCCAATAATGTAAATCCGTTCCGGTTTTTCATAAAAACTATCCTTTACAGTCTGCCCCTCTCAGACGCACCACGGTGCCATCCAATAAATATTTTGCCCCATAGTAACAATCGTTTACGTCATACGTACTTTTGCACATACAAGCCACTACCTTGTTGGGATCGGTAGCCGACCCCCCTGTTCCGTTAAGGCATAAAGAAGTACATATACTGGATTTATAGGTGGTACTATTATTTTTATAGTGCCTTACCCCGTACAATTTATATTGCGTGTTATTTGTAAAACTTTTTAAATATCCGCCGCCATACAAAGCATCTATAGAATATGTATCTTTCGTGGCAGCTGCACTATTTCTTACACCGTACAAATAATCAGTCGGCGCCTTATTAAGGGTATTTAAGGAGGGTGAGTTTACAAACTCATAATACAAATTTGAATTTGCCGGGAAATTCCAATAAACTGCACCTTTGGAAGTGCTCCCTGTTGCAGTGCTTGAAGAATAAGTATCAGGAGAAAGCATTGTATAATCCCGCTGCAGCGTTACAATGGCACTACCAATACTGGTTAAATACCCAACGGCCCGCATATACTCCGAGCGCTCCTGCGCTTTTTTGTACGAAGGAACCGCCAACGCCAACAGCCCCGCAGCAATAATTACCACGAATAAAATTTCCACTAACGTAAAACCACGTTTGTACATAGTTTTCTCCTCACCGGCCCTTACTTAAAGTATAGGGCAAAACGGCGGTTTGTCAAGCCCGAATTTCCCCTAGCTGCCGATTTGAGACAGTTTGAAAATAGGCAGGAAGATGGAGGCCACAATAATACCGATCAGCGCACCTACGCCCACAATCAAAATTGGGTCGATTACCGCCGAGAAACGAGCAATAAATTGGTCCACCGCGTCGGCATAGAACTTAGACAGCGTAGCAATAATGCTGGGAAGTTTACCGGATTCTTCCCCCATTTTCATCATTTCCGTCATCAACCCCGGGAAGACCGACGTGGCAGCAAACGCATCGGAAATAGATCTGCCGGCGGCCACATCCGCACGTACGGAACGCAACGCATTGCGCAAAATTACGTTGCCTTCAAACGCTTCTTCCAATACCGTAATCGCGTTCAAAATGGTTACCCCGCTGCGTAAAAGCGTAGAAAGAGTAGAGAGCATACGCGTGTAGTAAATATTGCGGATAAAATTACCAAAAATAGGCATGGTAATTAGGAAGTTATGCCATTTTTTGCGCCCGGTAGGGGTATGAATGTAAAAACGGAACGCAAAAATCAGTGCCACAATCGTCAAAATAATCAGCACCGCGTGGTTGGTAATCACGCTGGATACCTTAAGCACAATAATGGTAAGCGTAGGCAGCGTTAAGTTAAAGTCCGCAAATATTTGAGCGAAGGTAGGCACAATTCCTACAATGAAGTAAATCAGCACACCTACGGACGCCACACACAAAATGGCCGGGTACGTAATAGCCGTGATGATTTTGCTCTTCATCCCTTCCTGCGTTTTGGTATAGAGGGAAAGCTGCATAAGCGTATCGGCAATTGTACCGCCGACTTCCCCCGCCTCAATCAAGGACAGCCACACATGGTTAAACGTTTTAGGATGCTGGGCCATGGCTTCGTGCAAAGATTGCCCGCCCGAAATATCGTGCGCTACCTGATTAAGCACCATACCCAACGTCGCGTTAGAGGAATATTGCCCCAATAATGCCACCGCACGCACCAACGGCACACCGCCGGCAATTAGGGTGGAGAGCTGCTCGGCAAAGAATGCAAGCACGTGCCCCGGCACTTTGCCGCCTTTGCGGCGCGGACCGGCTTTGGAGGCAAACAACCCTTTGCTTGCTTCCGTAATTTCCAGCACCAAGTATCCCTTGTTTTGCAAGGCCGTAATCAGGCGTTCTTTATTGTCCGTCGTGTACGACCCGGTAAACGTTTTACCTTGCTCGTCTCTAACTTTATATGTATATTTTGGCATAATTAAACCCTCTATTTAGTTAATTACTCATCTGCCGTAGTAATATTCAAAATTTCGTCAATCGTGGTAATGCCGCGCACCACTTTGTGCCAGCCGTTGCCACGCAAGTTAAGCGCGCCCGAACGGTTGGCTGCTTTGCGCAGTTCAATCAAATCCTGCGTTTTGTAAATGATATTGCGCATTTCTTCCGTCATGCGGTATACCTCAAAAATAGCACGGCGGCCAATATAGCCCGTGCCAAAACATTTGGGGCATCCTACGGATTTAAAAAACGTCCAAGTATTTTGTTCTTTGGGGTTCAAATGGCCCTCTTTGATAATACGCGCCAACATGGCCGGATCGGGAATGTGGGGCACTTTGCAGTACGGGCATAACACACGCACCAAACGTTGCGCCGCCACAAGCGCCAAAGAGCTGGAAAGCAAAAACGGCTCCATCCCCATGTCGATTAAACGCGGAATAGCACCCAACGCGTCATTCGTGTGCAGCGTAGAAAGCACCAAGTGACCGGTAAGGGCCGCTTTTAAGCAGGCCTCGGCGGTTTCGTTATCGCGGACCTCCCCTACCAGAATTACGTCCGGGTCTTGACGTAAGAAAGAACGTAACCCCGCCGCAAACGTAAGCCCAATGGCCGGTTTCACCTGCACCTGGCTAATACCCGCCAGTTTATATTCGACCGGGTCCTCCAACGTCATATAGTTGAGCTCACTTGTACGGATAGTGGTAAGCACCGCGTTTAACGTAGTGGACTTACCGGAACCGGTAGGCCCTGTCAAAAAGATCAATCCGTGTGGCAAATTGGCGGCTTCCAAGAAGGCTTTCTTCTGAGCGGGCTCAAAACCTAATTTATCAATATTCATTTCCCCCGTACCTTTATCCAAGATACGAAGCACCAATTTTTCCCCATACACGGCCGGGCAGACAGACACACGGACTTCGATGGAGCGGTTTTGATAACGGATAGTAAAGCTGCCGTCCTGCGGAAGACGTTTTTCAGCAATATCTAGCTTAGACAAAATTTTAATACGGGAAATAATTGCATTTACAGCATCCTTAGCAGGTGCCGTGCGTTCATAAAGCGAGCCGTCAATGCGGAAACGCAAACTGACGCGTTCATCAAACAGTTCCAAGTGAATATCACTGGCGCGCTCGGAAATGGCTTGGCGCAAAATAGCGTTTACCTGTTTTACATATTGTGAAGAATTTTGGTCCATGCGGTCCAAATCCAGCACGCCGGTAACTTCTACTTCCTCGTCACTGGCGGCCTGGGCGGCAATATCCGCCGGGGTAGTCCGTATGGTTTCGTTTAATACTTCTTCCAACAGGTTTTTATTGGAATAAAAACTATCAATAACCCCTAATAATTGGGATTTGGTAGTGATGAACGGCTGCACTTGCTTGCCGGACATCATTTTAATATTTTCAATTAAGAATAAATTGGTAGGGTCTAAAAGGGCAATAGCCAAGGAATCGTCTTCAATAAACAACGGGACGACCATATTTTCACGCGCAAATTTTTCGTTAATGATATCCTGTAGGTTTTGTTCGCGCTCGGGCACTAAGATGCCGTTTTCTTTAGATGCATAGGGAATTGCAAAATGTTTGGAAAGTGCAACGGTAACCTGCTCTTCTGTAGCAAACCCAAAACGCAAAATAGCATCCGCTATAGAAATATTGTTTTGTTTAGCATACAGCTGAACCTGTTTGTCTTGCTCGGGTGTTAATTTACCCTGTTCTAGTAAAATTTCGTTTAATTGTTTTGCCATTTCCCATTCCCCGTACAACTATTACAACATTGCATAGACACCTGCCCCCACCCAAGTGGGGGCAGGCTAAATACTCACACTTACTCCGCCAAAATGGTCGGCGTAATGAAGATGACTAAGTCCGTCGTCGATTTATCTTTAGAACGGCTGGTGAACAACCATCCCAATACCGGGATATCGCCCAACAGCGGTACTTTGCGGGTTTGTTCCATTTCGCGGGAGCTCAACAATCCACCGATAACCACCGTTTGTCCGTTTTTCACACGTACCAACGTGGCAGCAGCACGGGTGGTAGTATCATAGGTATCTTTTAGAGCCGAAGCCACCACATCCGAGTAAGAGGGTTGTACGTATAAGGTTACAAACCCTTCGCGGTTTACCTGCGGAGTAACTTGTAAGGTCAAACCGACCCGTTTTCTTTCTGCGGATTGGGTCGTTGTAGTCTGAGAATCCGTACCTCCGGATTGCGTAATATTTTGCCCAATAGCCGCATCCGTTGCAATGGTAATGGTAGCGGTCTTGTTGTTCAAGGTAACTACTTTGGGTTTGCCCAAGTATTTGGCTTCCCCGCGGCTAAGCAAGGATCTAATCACAATGTTAAAGGCAGAAAAGTCCAACAACCCTACTTTCGTTCCGCCGGAACTGGAGCCTGAGTCCCCACTGCTGCTACTGCTGCTGGAAGCTTCACCAGGGCTTTCGGCCCAGGAAGGAAAAATCCAAGACCAACCGTGCAGTTTCGTCGATCTGTTATCACCCCATCCGTGGAAAGTATCGCCGGCCAAGGAACGGGAAGGTGCAGAAACCGACAACAACGTACCGTCGCTTCCGCCATATTCAAAGCCAACGCTAAGACCGCTGGATTTGGTGACTTCAACGATTTGGGCCTCAATTAAAATCTGCGGCGGTTTGATATCCAATTCCGCTAAAATATTTTCAATTTGCGGGAAGATTTCCGGCACGTCGGTAATAATCAATTTGTTCGTGCGCGGATCTACCGCAATTTTACCCACAGGGGAAAGCATGCTGCTTACAATGCTGGTAATGGTAGAACCGCTGGCGTAGGAATCCCCAGTGCCAGAGCTGATGCTACCGCTAGACACGCCACTGCCCGAACCGAACCCGACGCCGCTGGAAACGTCTTGCGGCATGATGCTGTTAAGTTCGCTTTGGGCAGAACCAATCCCTTGTAAAGAGATGTAACTAAGCGTATAAATCTTGGTAATCGTGTCCGGGGCGTCGTTGGAACGTTTGGTGACCACGTAGCTATCACTCTTGCCGATACGTTGGTAAGCCAAGCCATGTACACGCAACAACGTGTCTAAGGCTTCGCGCACCGTTACACGCGTTAAAGAGGCCGTCACTTTTTTATTAGCGAATTCTTCGCTCATAATAAAGTTAATCTTGGCCTGGGTAGTAATGCTGTTTAAGAAGGCCGATATCGGCACATTGGCTACCCGGATGGACACTTTTCTATCCAAGGGAGAGGAAACTTCCACTTCCTTGTACAGGTCCGTAGCGGCGGACGGGCTTGCGGTAGCAACGTCCTCCGTTAAAGCAATGGTGTCATCACTGGGTAAAACCTGCCGTTCTTGCTGAGCAAAAGCGGTACCAGTCATCCCCGCGGTAATCACACCCGCCAGTAGTACTGCTAAACGTTTTGTCATAATCCTCCTGTGTGAGTCCTACAAATTAACTAAATACTACAAATCTTTTTACAGCTTCACCCGGCGTACAAATTTATGCCCTTTGTACGAGAAGGTAACCGAATCCGGGCTGACGGCCACAATTTTGGCCCCCATATACGTATTACCAATAGTATACAACTTCCCGCCGATTAAGACTTCTTTATCAATAATCCCGCCGATATGAATTTTATCACGGATTAAAATGGTTGGGTCTTTAAGCAACATAAGCTCCCACTGCCGTTTCTTTTCCTCTTCGGCACGGCGCTTGCGTTCGGCTTCTTCTTGGCGTTTGCGCTCAGCCGCTTCCGCCGCCAAACGCTGTTGCTCACGGTGTTTCAAAAGCAACACATCATCCGGGGAAAGGGTGGGGTCTTTAATCTGTGCCGGAAAATTGACACTCGGCTTTACCAGCTGTTCCCGCACGTAAGAACCATCCCACGCTTCGTCGCCGCCGGCCCGGGGGGCCGAGGCCTCCGCAGGGAACCCTTCTTCCAGTTGTCCCCAAGACGTGGCACCAAAAGCCGTTACTAAGGTGCTGCTAAGCAGCCCTATCAAAAAGAGATTCTTTGCTTTCATTTGGTGCCCTCCGCCGGTTTTTGCTCGGCTGTTTTTTGCTCAGCTTCCGGCTTTTGTTCTGCCGCGGGTTGCGCTTGAGGTTGCGCGGCCGCCGCTTTTTGCTGTTGTAATTTGGCCATTTGCTGGGCATAGTCTTTAAATAATTTGGATGCGTATTTTTCTTTGGGGAATACCGTCCCTACCGTCATGGAAACTTTGTTTTTCCCCAGAGAGGCAGCATCCGTCATTTTGCTAATTGTAATGTCGGACACACGTAAAAACTCATCCCCGTTCTCGATATCAGAAACAAGCGTCCCGATTTCTTTAAAAGTTTGTTCCGTATTTAGCGGACGGCGCATTACAATATAGACGCTGTTGGAAGAATCCTCTGAAATATCCCCACTGATGTTGGAAGGTAAATTATGTGAATCCAACAAATCGATCATTTGACGCAAAAACCATTCATTGCGCTGATTATTATCCGGGAACAACGGCTCCAACTGCAATAAATGCTGCTTATTGGACAAGTAATCCTCTTTATTTACTTGTTGGATGTTAATAGCCGTCATTTTATCTTTTAATTCCGCCTGGTGTTGGGCTAATTTCCCGCTAGCGTACTTTACCAGCAAAAATACACTGAGCAATGCTATTATTTGCCCCACAAACAACTTATATTTCCCTTCTTCAAAAACCGTTTTAACGTCATTAAACCCTTGCTTGGCGTTAACGATAAGCGGGTTTTCTTCTTTGCTCGCGGCAGCCCCTTCGGGCGCCTTTTTCCCCGAGAGCAAAGATTTTACTTTATCCGCCGAAAATTTCTGTTTTAATTTTTCTAAATCCAAAGCCATAGTTTAACGTCTCCCCGATTTAGTTTCGTTACTACACGTTAACACAAACTGGGTCTCTTTGCCCGGTTTTTGCTGGGTTTTATTCGTGCTATTGTTTCCACCAGAAGCCCCCGCAATGTTGGAGTAACGAATATTCGCGTTACGACATAACCGGCGCAATGCCGATTGACGGGCTAAAGTATCTTTAAAACGGCTTCCTACCGTCAAATCTTCTCCCCCATCTTTGCCCGAACTAATAGACCCTTCCAATGTTAAACTTCCCTCCCCTTTACGTTGAGCCGGGAAAGGCGCCGAGTAAGAAATTTTGCTTAACCATATATTAGACGGAACTGAACGCGCCACCGCCACAAGCACGGGGGTAACCAGCGGGCTGTTTACATAAACATCCGTCAATGCATCGTTTTGCGATCTAATACTATCCAGGTTATTCTGTAATTGCGATGCAGATAGCCCTCTAAAATCTTCCACCGACTGGCTTGTCTCCATATTTTTTTTCTTCAACTGATAATTGGTATAGAGCATGCCCAGGTAATTTTTCCCTAAAAACAGGAGCATCAACGCAATGAGCACAAACGTGATTTTCCAAAACATCCAGCTGGCATTAAATTCGTAAGCACTCAAACGTTTCCCTTTGGTAAAATCGATATCCGGCATCTTGGTATCAAAGAACTTACCGCTGGCCCCAATGGCAGCTACTTCGCCTACTGCCTTGGTTTCAATCCCAAACACTTCACGCAAATCCCATCTGCGCACGGGCTTATGTGCATCCGCTTCTAACACAGGCACCCACGGATCAATTTGATACCCTGTAATGACCGCTTCTTCAAAGGGGTCTTTTTCCAACTGTTTGGCAATAAATTCTGTACTGTTGGCAATTTCTAAACGCCGTCTTTCCGCCGGGATAGAACCAATTATTTCTATATCCCGTTCCAACAGGGGGACGGTGCCATTCAAAAACACAAAACTAGCCATATCCTTCCCAAAGAAGGAATAAATCCGGCCCGTATTTCCAACAGCTTCTTTATCATTATCTATGAATGTACGCCCTAAGGACAAGCTGGAAGGTTCCACCGATACCAAATCAAACCCTACCGTTTTAAGCCCTTTCTCTAAACGAGAAATAATCAGCTTGGTTGTCATGGTGAACACAACACCTAGATGATGCTGCTTGGTAGCGGCCGTTTCAAAATCGTACACATAATACGCGTAGGTAGCTTTTTCAAAAGGGAAATGAATATACTTGCGTGCCTCGTTGGGTACCCCTTCGGCCCATTCTTGGCGTTTCATGGGGATGGAAATCACGAAGTGACGCAATAAGCAAAATTCTGGCGCTAAGCTGACCACTACTTTATTGGTATTCCAGGATTTTTTGGATGTTACCTTAGTTAAGGCATCCAACCAGTAATCCATCGTAAAGTAGGATTCGTTCAAGTCCAATGGTTTTAATTTGCTGCGGTCGGGTATATTAACCGGCACACGAATTAACGATTCTAATACCGTTCCGCCGTCTTTTTTGGCACTTTGCGCCACGTAAATTTCATTTACCCCGATGTAAATCCCCAAGCAATCCGGGTGCGCATTCATGTTGTTGCCAATTAAAGTCTCTGCCCAATTCATAATCCCAAGTTTCCCCTAAACTTCTATATTAATAAGTGGATGTTTCTGTATATACTTCCTCATACGGCATATCGTACGGATTGGCCGTAGCCGGGATGTATCCGCCTGCATCAGCCGACGGTAACGGCGCATACGTATCACTATAAGAAGACGTAGTGGTTGTTGTGCTACTACCGGAAGTGTCGTCCGTTACAATGTTGCGTACAGTTTTAGTTACCGTATAAGTATTGGAACTGGTGCTGGTAGCGGTGCTTTGCTCCTGCACAGCCGGGGCAACCTCTTCCACCACTTGTTGTTCCACTACCACTTCTTGCTTAACTCCCCCCATCACACGGCCGGGCTTTTTCCACAACCGCGCGGCCTTATAATTAAGAGCAGTAGCTTTTTTAGCAGTAGCAGCTTTTACGTTGCAGGTTCCTGTTTCGCACGAACCCAAAGAAGCAGTTCCATTGCATTTTACAATTAACCGACGGCGCAAAGTTTGTTTGTTCCCTTTTACATCTATACCGGTCAACACTACCGTATATTTACCGCACGGCAATTCCGGCCCGATAATCCCTTTGCGACCGTTCCACAAAATTTGGTGATAAACTGGGGCAAACCCTTCCAACTGGCGCACAATATAATAGTTTCCATCACGCCCATGTTGAATAATTTGTAACATCCAGTTATCTAACGTATCGATGGTTTCCAATACAGAAAAATCAATGGCATACGCTTCCCCTAACGAACGGTCAATTGCATGGCAGGGCGGCACAATCGCCATACTTAAAAGAGGAGCCGTCTCATTCGTGGCATTATCCACTAAGCGGGTAGGCAATTTGGCATCATAATCAAAAACGATAGAAAGACCTTTTAAATTAGAAAATTGTGCGGGGACTTCTTGATCGACTAACCCCATATTATAGTACAGCTTGCCTTGAGAAATACCTCTTTTAACTAAATAAGAATGAAGCGCCATTGCCTGGCGGATTCCGGCGAGCGTCACATCATCGGTATAAGAACCGGCGGGTAAAATAACATATTGTGCGTCTTGCGTTAAAGCCAACACTTCGTAAATATCATTTAAGGTAGAGAACGATTCCGGGCGGAAGGAATTACCTTGGAAAAGAACTCCGTCATCAATATCAATTGCATCCGGCCGGCCATCCGCACGCATGTAAACATGTACCCCCGGTTCGCTGGATAAAGAAGCCAGTGCACTGTCCTTCATGCTTTGTAATTTTTGGGCCGTGTAGAGATTGCGCGCGCGAACAGCATCATCACTGGTTAAATCCGCAAACAAGGTGGAAGAATCCGGGTTAGCTTGAGACATTGTCAACGCCGTGGCAGGAACCACAGGTGTATAAACGGGCGCAGCTGCTACCGGCTCCTGCACCGTGGTATCAACCGGAATATTCCCGGCGGGGACAACCGTTACGGACTCCGTTGCCAAAGAAAGAGTTTCTACCGGGGTTTGCACCACCGGTTGCACCGCGTTTACTTTTTTAACAGTGCCCGCGGGAACTAATTCCGTAGGCACATTTTGTTCGCTAAATTCTTTAGCAATAGCTTCCAAATCCTGCCGGGTAGTATCTACTTGGTCGACTATTTCTTCTTGCAAAACAGTAGGTTGCTCTAACAAGGCGGCTTTTTGTTGCACGACGGGTTGAGCTTGTTCCTGCAAATATCCTTCCAACTGGCGGGCTTCAATTTGCTCAGTCAACGTTTTATTTTCTTTGTTGATTAGATCATTTGCGTCTTGAACCACATCGCCAGCCCGATCCGCCAACGTACTAAGTTGTTCCGTCCCGTAGTTGGCCAAATTCTCGGATTTATTGATGATGGTTTGAGTGGGCTGATCAGGGAAACTGATATCCACTTCCACCGGATTTTTAATTCCACCGATTTTGTTATGAATGGCATCAATATATTGGTTGGCTTGTCTTACTTGTTCGCTGTCTCCATTCATCAACACATCGATAAAATAATCCAAGGCCTTATCGTTGTCATTTTGTTGGTAAGCGGTAATGCCCTTTTGAAGTTGTTTTTCTGCTGAAGCCGCATGGCCCGGCATTCCTGCCGTCAGCAAACAACCTGCTAATACCAGCACATACATCCCTACTTTATTTTTATTCTTCATGTAACACATGTTCCTTGCGCTAGGATTTAATTTACAACTATCACGCCGATACACTTTATTATAGCAATTTCTCACCGTTTGTAAAGTGCTTTTTTAGCGTGTCAATTTTTACTGAGTTTATTTTATTGCTCCAACTTCAGAAATTGTAGCAAAATCCAACTTATTTTTCACTCACCTTTTTAAGCACATCCAATCTCTTTTGCGCGGTTGGATTGTCGGGATAATAAAACAAAGCATCCTCTACTGCTTTGCGCGCACGGCGCCAATTTTCCGCCTCATAATACAAAGAAGACAATGCTAAATTGGCCCATAAGTGTGCGGGATTTTCTGCCAAAACTTGCCCTAAAACTTCTTCAGCTTTCAAATCATTCCCCAAAAGCGAAAGTACACGCGCCAGTAAAATTTTCCCGTTCATATCCTGCGGATATTTTGCCACATAATCTTCCAAATTTTCACGTAGTTTATGCTGATAAAAAGAAGACATCTTATCGAACTTATTTATTTTTTCGCGGTAAGATTGCAACGTTTTTGCTTGTTTTAATAACTCGGGTTTTTCAGTTGATTTGGCATAAATTTCTTCTAAACGTTTAAGTAACAAAGCATCTAAAGTATCTGTTTGCAAACCGCGCAAATACGTATTTTGGGCATATTCCGGGTCCCCTCTTTTTTGATAAATTTCCCCCACCTGATGCCACAAATCTGTTTCATACGGGAACAATGTTAACCCACGCTCCAGCACGGACATAGCTTCATCATCCGCGTAAAAACTATATTCGTGCAGTAACGCTGCCAACACTTTATAGGCCTGCAAATGATAAGGATGCAAACGTAAATTTTGCAACAAATAGTGCGCTGCTTTTTTGAAATCTTGGGCACCTAATGCGGCCAATGCTGCTTGGTAATAAACCTCTTCATAATAAGAAGCTGCCGACAATGTTTTTTCAAATACACTCAATGCTTTGGAATATTCCTTTTGAGCCAAAAGCACTTGCCCCAACCTAAATCCCGCTTCCGTGTTAGCCGGATACAGGGCAAGGGCAGCCGATAAATTTTTAGCAGCGCCCTCGTAATTTTGAGCCGCAATTTTTTTCTGACCGACGAAAGACTCATACTCACTGGCAAACCATAATCCCTGCCACACAAATACAGCCGCGCATCCTGCCAACACCACCAAGGCCACGGCTTTTGTTGCAGGATTTGTCGACACAACAATTTTCCCTTCTTCTTTTCCTACCCCACTTACTTCGGCTCCTACCAACCACCAAAAAATAAAGGCGGGCACTGCTGCGTGGAGTGAAATATTTAGCATATTATCTACCAGCATTCCCAAAATACCACAGAAAATAGCTTGTAACAGTTGCTTTTTATCCCCTTCTTTTTTATGAGCAGCGAAATCTTTTACTTCCAAAAACAGCACCATAAACATAAATAAAAATAATCCGATCCCCACTATTCCGCCCTGAGACAACTGAAACAATAGTTCATTATGCGGGGCATTAGTAGTTGTTTTTAGAGAACGCAACTGCGGGTAGCCCAACAGCGTAGTGGGCTGATGTTGCGCAAAAGCCATCTGAAAATTCCCCACGCCGCTTCCTAGTACCGGCCTGTCCAAGAAAATCTCTTTTGATACATCCCACATCAGCAAACGCTGATGAAGCGATTGGAAAATTTGATCTTTTTTAACATTGAGCGTAAAGGTAGAAGGAGTTACCTGCGTAAGTTCGGCTGCGCGGTTTTTAACAGGGCTAATAGCATCACCGGGGCCCGGCATGTAAACAGAACTGTATGCCACCCCCACCGCCAAAAGCGCCAACAAAAACACGCGGCCTTTGCGTTGCCAAATAAGCGAACGCAGCGTACCGAACATCCACATCATGATAAGGCCGCACAAAGCCCCCACCCAACAGGAACGCGCTAGCCCAAAAGACAAATATAATATGTAGACAAGTACCAGCAGCCCATACACCACAAAATCTTTTTTGCTGTCTGTGCGCATATAATACACTAACAACGCCGGCAGTAACATCACTACCGCTGAAGATAAAAAGTTTGGATTTCCGAAGGTAGAAAATGCTTTGGTTGCAAATTGGTTGATTTCAAACGGCCACAAAAAATCAAGCCCCAGGGCCTGCAACACCCCGTAACAACACGCCAAAAATACAGCTACAAAGATAAGAACAAAAATATTTTCCTGTGTTAATTTTTTAAGAACACGCACGCCCAAATAAATTCCTACCGCCCACAAGGCAACCGCATACCAATCCCACAACTGAGCCAAAAAAGTTTCAGATGTGGCCGTTGTTTTCAAAACAGGGGCTAAATACCATAGCCCTCCCCACAAGAAAAACAATAAAATGTAATTAGTTTTACTTTCAATCACGCCGGAAAACACTACATTTTTACTAATAATGTATGCTCCCACGGCCACCACTAAAAGCAACGTACCATAATTGAGCAAATTAAAAAATAAGGTTTGTCGCAATGCTTGGGAAGCACTGGATACGGCAGAGAACCACCCCATTGCGCAGGAAATCACATACACAAAAAAAGCCAAATCAAAAAATGTTTTAGTAAATGAAATGGAGTGGGTGTGCAAAAAAGCTGCCGCCATGGCCGCATAAATTAGGGCAATAAGCAAGAACAACAACACATTTTGCGCAAAAAAGGGATTGGCGGTAAGATCGGTAAAAAAGATGAGCGGAACCACCAAAAAAGTGGCGGCCAAAAATACCCGAATTAATTTCATGTAAATAGTTTCTTTTTGGGGTTTAGTTAAATCAAGCATAGGAGTATCTTCCTATAAAAGTCAACTGCACCTGCAAATAAACAATTCCCCGGGGAACCGGGGAATCGTTTATGGATACGTTACTAATAGATAGCTTTCCATTGCCGGGTTGTAAACTGCATATCCACCCGGCGGTTAGCCCGTCGCCCTTCCTGTGAATTATCCAGTGTAATCGGGCGGGTATTACCGTAAGCATGAATACGGATACGCTCGGCATTGATACCACGGCTTACTAAATAAGACTTTAGCGCCGCTGCGCGCGCGCCGGAAATCCAATAGTTATACTCCTCAGACCCTAACACATCGGAGTTTCCTTCCATAAT
Source organism: Elusimicrobiaceae bacterium (assembly GCA_045593185.1). Lineage (GTDB taxonomy): Bacteria > Elusimicrobiota > Elusimicrobia > Elusimicrobiales > Elusimicrobiaceae > Avelusimicrobium. Next base: position 46,025 of record JAZNWD010000032.1, read on the forward strand.
TAAATGCAAATTTTCATGCTCCTTCATGACCACCGCTATTTTGTCTAGAAGATCGTAGGCATATTCCGGGGGACGAATGGAATCAAAATCATAATTAACAGAAGGCAATTTTAAAGAACGATACATTTGCGCCGGGGTTTGGTTATACAATTTATAATTGTTCTCTTGCGCCGCCATCACGTTAGGGTCTTGCGCGGGCAAGCGCGGGATATTATTTTCTTGTTCTTGCTCGGTGGCACAGGCCGCTAGGGTTAATGCCGCAACTATGGGTAAAAAAAGTTTTTGAAATTTCATAACACCCTCCTGTTTGTATTATAGCAAAACTATCAAAAAATACCTAGTGTTTTATGCAAAACTTTTCAACAGCTGTTTATAACTTGTGGATAACTTATATTTTGTGCTCAATATTAAGGGGTTTACCCCCACTTTTTGCTTTATCTTCTACTTTTACCAACAAATCAAACTGTGGATAAGTGGATTTCTCTGTGGATAACTCTCTAAATTAAGAAGTGAACACTCCCAATTTTTAGTTGTACTATCGACGGCAATAAGGACTTTTTATTTGCCAAAAGTCATAAAAGTTATCGTTGCAAGCCCCCTGTGGACAACTTTTCCCTTGTGGGGTATTTCTTTACCACCCGTAGGGCCTAGAAAAACCCGTCCCATAGGGCCTATGTCCAAACGGGTCCAAATTCCGCTTGCGCATTTACCCAAAAACAGCTTTAATAGAACTAAGCAATACTTTTAAAGGAGTTAGGATATGTCCCCCAAAACCGTTAACAATTTACGCTTTTTATTATCTCTAGGGAACACAAAAATGGTCATCTTGCAGGATACGGAAAATATGCACATCTATTCCAGCCCTACCACAGGCCAAGAATCCCGTTCCCGCGTTACGGCTGAACACGTAGCCGCTGCTTTGGTTGAGAAATAACTTTCACTTTTTCCGGTCCGCGGGCCGGATAATTGCTATAATGATAGTATGAAAAAAATCATACTGTCTTTTTTAGTTTGTTTTCTGTTCGTTTCCGTGTGTGAAGCCCAAAATTCTCTTTCTCGGGTTTTGCCGCTTTTGCAACAACCCGTACGCTCTCCCGCACAGACCCAGCAAGTTATTAGCTTGTTCCGATCCTCCCAGGATCCTACCACCGTATTTGCGGCCGGGGCAAGTTTGGTTAAAAATCCCCCCGCCAAAAATGCGGAACCTGCCTTCTTGAACATAATCATGCAGGGGAACAACCCGTTAAAAACGGCCCTTAGTGCCGTTATTTTAACTTCCATGGGTTCTGTATACGAAGAGCTTACCCCTATTTTAAAAGATGCTTCACAAGCTAGCGACCCTACCCTGCGCGCATACGCAGCGGGTGCATATGCACTTACCACCCCGGATGATAAAACTTACACGTCCGACGTAGTGCGCCTCTACATTTTAGATTCCAATTTAGCCCAACGCGCCATGAACATGTTGGCGCAAACCGATGCACAGCAATTTGATTTCCTTAAAACAGCTTCCGCGCATAAAGACCCGCAAGTACGTGGTGCCGCCGCCGCGTGGTTAGGTTCTTTGCATACGCAAGCTGCTATCACGCAACTGCTCAAGCGGGCCAAAAGCGAAAAAGAGGAAACCGTACAAACTCAGCTAGCCGCAGCCCTGGCCAAGACGCCGGATTTATCTTTGGCAGAAACAGCAAAGGGATTACGTACCCCTTATAAAAAATCAACGGCTACTACGTACGATTTGGCCCTTGCTTTTATGACGGGGCATAGCATAGACAGTTTGAAAACAGCCCTGCTGAGCAAAAATCAAAACGAACGCATTAACGCGCTGCGCAGCGGCGCGTATATGGCCGGTGTGCTTAGCAACCCGGACGGATTTGCCTACTCATCGGATCGGAGTTTTGATATTTACTTACTCAAAGGGCTCATTGCGCCCATTAGTGCAATTGCCCAATATGGCAATGAAATTGAAAAACCCTACGCACAAACTGCACTGACTCAAATTGAAAAATTGATGTAGAGAAATTTATGAAAGTAAAAAAATTAGATTCGCGTGCCAAACTTCCCTTGCGTGCTCATCCGACAGATTCTGGGGCGGACTTATTCGCTTTGGAACGTACCGTACTCCCCGCACACGGTATTGTAAAAGTGCGTACCGGGGTGGCGGTGGAACTCCCGGAAAATACCTCCGGAATTATTTGGGGTAAAAGCTCGGTGGAAAGCAAAGGCATCAAAGCCATGGCCGGGTTAGTAGACGCCCCTTACCGCGGGGAATTACTTGTGTGCATGTACAATTTAAACGATACGGAATTTGTGTTTGAAGCCGGCCAAAAGGTAGCCCAATTAGTGGTATTGCCCACCTTATATCCCACGTTTGAAGAAGTAACGGAACTCTCGGACACCACCCGCGGAAAAGGCGGCTTTGGTTCTACCGGGAAGTAAATTTTATGTAGTTATAGCAAAACCCCCGGATACAACCGGGGGTTTTTAATAAAAGAATTTGCCCGCAAATTACCGCTGCACAATCGAATCGCAAATCCCCTTCGAGCCGCTTCCGCCGCACTCAATCTGCCCCGCTTTATCAGCCTCTTTATTGTAAAACCTTAACCAATAATTTCCGGTAGTGCGGGTAGCAGTTACCCCATCGTTAAAAAAAGTATATACAAAATCTTTGGTAGTGTACACACTGTCTCCCGAACTCCAGCTGCCCCCGTTTAGAGAAACATCCAGATCTCCTTTAGTCCCATTCAAACTTCCAAAGGCATCAAGCGCGCGGTTCTGCGCTTCAATAATGGTCTGGCCGTTCATCAAGGCCTCGGCTGCACGGCTAGTTTCCACTGATTTTTGATACTGCGGCAGCGCTACGGCGGCCAAAATCCCTATAATCAAGACGACAACCATCAGCTCCATCAATGTAAAACCTTTCATAATATCCTCCTAAAGTAAAGAACTATTAACAGTATACAAAATTTCTATAAATTGGGTGAAATTTGCTATGATGTAAGTATGCAAAAAACAATTAAAATAGGTTCCTTTCAAATTGGCAATACGCGGCCGCTTTGTTTTATGGCGGGCACGTGTGTGATTGAAGGCGAACAACATTATATCCGTACGGCTAAAAAACTAAAAGAAATTATTGCGCGTACCCATCATCCTTTTATTTTAAAGGCCTCCTTCGATAAAGCCAACCGCACTTCGCTGGCTGCGTTCCGGGGGCCCGGCTTAGCCAAAGGCCTGGAAATTTTGGCCAAGGCCAAAAAAATTACGGGATTGCCGGCCGTAGTAGATGTACACGAACCCTGGCAGGCCGAAGAAGCCGCCCGCGTAGCGGATGTTTTACAAATCCCGGCATTTCTGTGCCGTCAAACAGATTTAGTTTTGGCCTGCGCCGATACCGGGCGCGCCGTCAATGTAAAAAAAGGGCAGTTTTTATCTCCCAGTGCCATGGAGCAAGTGATTAAAAAAATTGAATCACGCGCAAACTATAAAATTTTGCTTACCGAGCGCGGATCCAGCTTTGGCTACGGTGACCTTGTGGTGGATATGCGCTCGCTTGAAATTATGAAACAGTTCGGCTATCCAGTTATTTTTGACGCTACGCACTCCGTACAAAAACCGGGCGCATTGGGAACCGCAACCGGAGGCAACCGCCAGCTTGCCCCCGTGCTAGCCAAATCCGCTACTGCATTGGGTATTGCTGGGGTGTTTTTTGAAGCGCACCCTACGCCGGACACGGCCCTTTCCGATGGGCCCAACTCACTTGATTTTACGCTTACCGCCCACATGGTCAAAGAACTTTGTGCCATTGATGCGGTAGTTAAAAAATTTAAATAATTATGACCCATACCGCTTGGACTCCTTCTTTAGGGTGGCATGCAATTGTGTTAGGCATATTGCTGGCGGTATGTTTGGCGTTGTTTGGCATCCTTTGCTATTCAACTGCCCGTTTACCGGCCCCGTATCAGCCACACGCACCCGTGGCCGGCACTACTCCTTGGAATGAAAAATTATGACTAAATACACTATTTCTTCCGCCACTGTTAAACGCCTGGCCCGCCAGGTAATTGACATCGAAAAGGAAGCCCTCAATTTAAGCCACAAAAGTTTAGACGAGCAATTTATCAAAGCCGTGAACGTAATTGCCAATTGCAAAGGGCGCGTGGTTGTGCTGGGCATTGGAAAAAGCGGCATTATCGGACGCAAAATTTCCGCCACATTGGCCTCAACAGGCACCCCGTCGTTTTTTGTGCACCCGGTAGAAGCCCTGCACGGGGATTTGGGCATGATTACGCCGGGCGATGTTATTTTGGCGATTTCGTTTTCCGGGCAGACGGAAGAAATCAATAAAATTCTCCCTTCCCTTGAGCGCCGCAAACTAACTGTTATTTCCATGACGGGACACCCGCACAGCAAACTGGCATTAATGTCGGACATTCACCTCACCGTCCACATTGCACGCGAGGCCTGCCCGTACAATTTAGCCCCCACCGCTTCTACTACTGCTACATTAGCCGTCGGGGATGCATTAGCTATTTGCCTGATGAAAATTAAACATTTTCAGAAGCGCGACTTTGCCCAATTTCACCCGGGCGGCTCTTTGGGTAAATTGCTCACCCAACAGGTCAAAGACGTTATGCGCACCGGCAAAAACAATCCCACCGTTGGGCAATCTGCTACTGTAAAAGATGCCCTGTTTGTAATGACTCAAACCGGGGCTGCCGGAGCTTGCAGCATAGTTGATAAAAAAGGGAAACTATTAGGGTACTTTACCGACGGAGATTTGCGCCGCATTTTACAAACAGGCACGGATGTTCTTAATAAAAAGATTGCCGAAGTGATGACAAAAAAACCCTACCATATTTTAGATACCGTACCTGCCATTGACGCAGCGAAAATGATTCACCAAACCCGTGTAGATAACTTGCCCGTACTCAATAAAACAGGCAAAGTGGTGGGAATTATCGACGAAAAAGATCTTATTGAATTTTTGGCCCTGTTGGATAAGAAATGAAATATCTTGCCGTATTGCTAGTAAGTATTCTTGGTTTGGCTGCTTGTTCAAGCAGTCCTTCCGCTACGTCTGAAGATGAAGACAGCCAGGTAGCTACTCACGTGTCTATTTTTTCTTCCAAAGAGAACCAAAAGCAATGGATTTTGCAGGCTGTGTCCGTCAATTTTGAAAATATGCAAAATGCTACCTTAAAAGAGCCACGCCTCGTCTTAAAACAAAATGGGAAAGATAGTGCAACTGTCAGTGGAGAATTGGGCACCTTTGACTATGAAAAACAGCTCGTTAGTATAGAAGGAAACGCCACCCTTGTCTCACTCACGGAAAATGCAGTTATTACTGCGTCGGCATTTTTTTACGACATTGCTCAAGATAAAATTTGGTCCAGCACCAAAACAATTATCACACGCGGCACAGCACGCTCCGTAGCTAAAAATGGAATAGAAACTGATTCTAAGCTAACTAAAATCATTATTAAAAAGCACGCTACCCGTCTGCCCGAAAACCGCAGCGAATTACAAAGGAGCTCCCTATGAGAAATACCCCCCTCCTTTTTGTAGCGTTGGGAACGGTTTGTCTAGCCGGCTGCAAAGCTGCCCAAGTGGCTACCCCTACGGTTACGGATGTTGCCCAACCTAAACAAACGCTGGCACAAAAAAAGGCCTCTTTGAAAGGGAAAACCCAGGCGGCATCTGCCTTGCCCGAGGCGTTGGGCGGCTTGGTGCAAAGCGACGAGTGGATCATCTATAAAGACAAACAGCAAGAAGAATTTAAGGGCCACGTTTCCTACGATAACGGGGTCTATGTATTTAAAGCCGGGTATGCTCTTTCGGACCGGGCACAAAATACCATTACGGCCTCCCAAAATGTTTACTTAAAGCAACAAAATCCGCAAGGCCCCACCTACCAAGTTCAATGCGATTGGGGCCTCTACAATTACAAAACCGGCAAGGGAACATTAAAATCCACTTCTAAAAGCCCGGTACGCCTGAGCATGACCGACGATACACAAACCGTTACCGCCCGGGCCAAACAAATCACGTTTAACACCACCACCCAAATTTTTATTTTAACCGGAGACGTACACGCCACCCGCACCACCGAACAAGGTACCCAAACCATGCAGGCCGATAAAGCTACTCTCAGGCAGCTTGAAGACTTCGTCCACCTGGAAGGGAACGCTGTTTTGAGCGACGGGGAGCATACCTTGCAAGCCGATACCGTAATTTATAATGGGGCAAAAAATGAAGCCCGCGCTTTCGGTGCACGTCCGTTGGCCACCGGCACCACCGAGCAAGGCACATTTGCTATAATAGCAGATAGTGTAAGCTCGGACGCACAGGGCACCGTGGTTCACTTGGACGGTCGCGTGCAGGGGTGGTTGGTATCGCCGGAGATTAACAACAACAAAATCAATAAACAATTTTAGAGGGGTTTATGGAACTGCGCAGTGAAAAAATTGTCAAAGTATACAAAGACCGCATGGTGGTAAAAGGCGTGGATATCCACGTCAAATCCGGCGAGATTGTGGGGCTGCTTGGCCCTAACGGTGCCGGCAAGACCACCTCGTTTTACATGATGGTGGGTTTTATCCGCCCCACCAGCGGGAAAGTGTTTATCGACGGGAATGATGTTACGCAGTTGCCCATGTTTGAGCGTGCGCGCCACGGGCTTGGCTACTTAGCGCAGGAACCTACCATTTTTAAAGGACTGACGGTTGAGGAAAACTTACTGGCGGTACTGGAACGTATTTCCGATGATAAAGCCGCTCAAAAAAAGCGCGTGGACGAACTGCTGGGCGAATTTGGCCTTACCAAGCTGGCCAAACAAAAAGCATGGACGCTTTCCGGCGGCGAAAAACGCCGTATGGAAATTGCGCGCTGTATGATCAGCAACCCGCAAATTATTTTGTTGGACGAACCGTTTGTAGGGATTGACCCGATTACCGTGTCCGACTTGCGGCAAATGATTTTTAAACTCAAAGACAAGGGGATCGGCGTGCTGATTACCGACCACAACGTGCGCGAAACCCTACCGCTGACCGAACGCGCCTATTTGATTTACGACGGCAAAATCTTGGTGGAAGGCGATCAAAACACCCTATTAAACGACGCCAACGCCCGTAAACTGTATTTAGGCGAAGATTTTAAGATGTAATTATTTCTTCCTAATTTAGCGCCAAAAATTACCCTTACAAATAATTCTTAATCACCTTATGCACTTTGTCGGCAATTTTGGCGTAACCTTGGGCGTTGGGGTGGATTTGATCGCTCTTTAAACTAGGTTTAAAGAAAATCCCTTTCATAATTCCGGGAACAAACAAGGCACCTTTCTCTTGTGCTATTTTCTTATAGGCGCGGGTATATTCCCCCATCCCCGGTCCGCCGGTATCCACGATAACGGCTATCGCCCCGGCGGCTTGAACCTCGTCCACGATTCGTGCCACAGCATTTACGGCCGCCGTGTGGCTTAGTTGGCGGATACGGTCATTGGCACCAAACTCTATGAGCACCATGTAGGGACGCTGTTCCAGCACGGCCGGCAAACGCGTGGGCGCGTTGGCAGCCGTATCGCCGGACAACCCCAAATTCACTACCGGGCGGCTAATTTTTTGCGCCAAAAAATCCGGATAACTTTGCCCCGCCGGGGCCCCGTATCCGGCGGTTAAACTGTCGCCAAATGCCACCACGGCGAGGTTGGAATTGGGGAAATTTTTAATTTCCGGTTTTTTCCCTTTCCATATATAAAATAATCCCATGACACAAACCACCGCAATCAAAATTTTTTTCATAAGTTTATTATAACAAATCTTTTTTACCGTCGTAAAATGGGGCCCCGCAAAAAATTTGCTTGCATTTTGTTTTAAAAAATGTTAGAACAATATATAGAACAAAATAAATAGTTTCAAAAGGAGGTGCGCCCCTATGAAAGCCCTGCATCCTAAACAAACCGAGCTGTTGGAAATTTTGAAGAAAAATATTTCCGACCCACTTACGATGGAAGAACTGGCCGAACGCCTAAACGTCAGCAGCAAAAGCGTGGTCTTTCATCACATTACCCAGCTTGAGAAAAAGGGCTACTTAAAGCGCAACCCCGCTAACCCGCGCGATTATATCGTGCTAAAAGACCCGGAGCGAAACGTTATTTATCTAAATATGTATGGGATGGCCAAATGCGGCCCGGAGGGAACGATTTTAGACGGCACTCCCACCCGTGTGGTACCGGTGGACCCCAGTATGATTTACTTTCCGGCATGCAAAGGGTTTATGGTAGAAGCCAAAGGCGATTCCATGCAAACTATGATTGCCCCGCACGATTGGCTGATCGTAGAGCAATCGCACACACCAAAAAATAAAGACATTGTAGTCTGCGTGAACAACGGCGAAGTAATGGTAAAACGCTTTACGCAAGACGGGCAAAACATTATTTTACAGTCCGAAAACCCAGACTATACCCCCATCGTGGCAGATAAAACGGCCTTTCACGTGGAAGGAATTGTGCGCAGTATCATCAAGCGCAACGTAAGTTGTTAAAAAAGGCCCGGCTATTCGCGGCCAGGCCCATCAAATACATTTTCCTGCTGCCCGGTACTCCTGGGCAACTAGTTGTAACCTCACCGGGGCACGCGTCGAAACGTGCCCCGGTAAACTAAAAATCCTCCCGCAAGGGAGGATTTTTAAATTCAAACAAAATGTGCTTCTTACTCTACAATTAGTACTGAGCGACCGTCTTTCTCGTCGGCATTGGGGTCCAGGGTGTTTTTGCCATCTACCACGTATAAAAACTTATACGTACCCGGTGCAATGGAAAGGGTGGTTTCCCACAAATCCCCTATCTTCTTAAGAGGTTGGGCTTTGCGATTGGTAAACCCACTGACGATAGAAACGCTTTTGGCCGGCTCAAACCAGCGGAACGTCACCCGGCGATATTTACTGCCGTTTACCGGGGTTACCAAAATGCTTTGTTTTTTAACTGCCACGGGTTTGGGATCGGCAGATTTGGGGGGCTCGGGCGTGGTTTCTTTTGCAACAACCGGCTCCATGGGTTTGGGTTCGGGCAGCACAACTGGTTCCGGCAATGTTTCAGGCGCCACTTCCTTTACCGATTCAACAGGGATTAAAGCCACTTCTTCCACTTGCGGAAGCGGTTCAATTTCTTGCGTGGTTAATTCCATGTGAGCAACCGGCTGCGGAACATTAAACAATTGTTTCGAAAAATGTTTGTATAAAAAGAACCCCAATATGCACAGGGCCACTACGTCGAGCACAATAAGTAACAGCCAAAAATCTTTATTGGAAGTAGGTTTGGTTTCAAATTCAGAAGTCTGATTTGGCATAGGGTTCCTATTTTAAAAAGCGGGCGAAGGGAATCGAACCCTCGTCTAAAGCTTGGGAAGCTTCCATTCTACCATTGAACCACGCCCGCATAAACTTTAAGACAATTTATTGTAGCAAAATTTCACAACCGGCACAATTATTTTTCAGAACCGCCACACTGTTGCACAAAAGCAAGTGCCTCTGGGCGGGTTTTTATTTTCCCCTCTACCTGGGCTACAGCCACGGCCTCCAACACAGCACCCACCTTCGGCCCGGGCTTGATGTTTAGAACTTTTATAACATCCTGCCCGGTTATGAGTTTATTGGGTTTTACAGTGGTGGGCTGGTCAAAAAACTGGCGCATCATCAACGAAAGCATCTGCAAATGGCGCAACGTCTTGCCTACATTTTTAAAACGTTCAGCTTGGGCTATTGTCATCATTTTTTCTTCACTTTGAGGCAAAATACGTCGCAGTTGAGCATCGGAAATATAACTCGTATAATCGGCCCAACAAAGTAGCAACATCGGGATTGCCGCATCCCCCAAATCGCGAAAGAAATGATACATCCCGCGCTGGGTCATAATATCGTTACTGGCCAGGTTAGACGGGCGCAAATGCTCGCCAATCATCGCACACATCAGCCGTATATCGGCGCGGCTATAGTGCAGTTGCTCTAAAATATGCCGGGCCATTTTAGCCCCCACCTGCTCATGATAGAAAAACCGCAACCGCCCCTTTTTCATTTTGGCAGTAGCCGGTTTGGCGATATCGTGCAAGAGGGCCACCATCTTGTAAAGGGATTTATTGTGTGTAAACGCAGCCAATTTGGAAGCATATTTAGGGAAAGCCCGGGGCAAATTTTCCAACAAATAATCCATACGTTTGCAAACCAAAAAAGTGTGTTTTAGCACCCCGCCCTTGCCATAATAAACTTCCGCACAGCCACGCTGATCCTCTAAAAGTGGGAAGAGCGCCGTCAGCAGGCCGCATGCATCCATCTGCAATAAAAACGTATACATCACACCGGGCACCGCAAACATCCGCTCAAGTTCCTCGCGCACGCGCTCTCCTGCCGGCTGAGAAATAAGGGCTTTGTCTTTTTTAATTTGCGCCAACGTTTTAGGGGCTATGGTAAATTTGAGTTCGGCCGCGCACCGAAAGGCACGCAACATCCGCAACGGATCTTCTTTAAATCGGTCCTTCCCGTTTAATCGGATGATTTTATTTTTTACATCCGCAAGCCCCCCCGTCTCATCCACAATTTTAGCACGGCGCAGACGCTTGAGCGTTACTTGTGCGGTATCATTCGCACGCGCACAAACGACAATTTGCGGTTTGGCCGCTACAGGATACGCCAACGAATTAAATGCAAAATCCCGACGGCGCAAATCGGCCGTTAGGTCTTTACCTTGGTAAGCAGTTAAATCGATTTGTAGTTTTTCTTGATGGGTAACTAACCGCCAAACCCCTAGCTCCGGGTCCATCTCAAAGGTAGCGGCTTTGAGGCGTTTTGCCAATGCCAGGGCGGCAGGTTTTACCTCACAAGCGGGCAGGGCAATATCTATATCACCCGACGAGCGTTTTAACAAACTATTGCGGACAACCCCCCCTACGTAATACCCGTTAGGCACTAGTTCGGCTAAAATATCCGCTAAGTTTTTCACGCTAGTCCTCCGCTACAGCGGCGGCACCAGCAGCAACAGCTTTTTTCAATTTCTCCACCGCATCTTTGCGCAGTTCGCGTTTTAAAACTTTGCGAAGCGCATTTTTAGGCAGGGACTCTACAAACTCAAAATCACGCGGACGTTTGTAGTTGTCTAAGTGGGTTTTTAAGAATTTTCTAAATTCGGCATCGGACACTTCCGCCCCTTCTTTTTTAACGGCGTAGAGCTTCACAAATTCGCCGCCGCGGCCATCCGGCACACCAATTACTGCACATTCTTCAATAGCAGGGTGTTCGCAAATTACAGCTTCTACCTGGGCCGAGAAGACTTTGAGCCCTTTGATAATAATCATGTCTTTCTTGCGGTCCTTAATGAAGATAAATCCGTCATCATCTACTTCCACAATATCCCCAGTTTTGAACCACCCGTCTTCCGTGAAAGCATCGCGCGTGGCGGCCTCGTTTCCCCAATATCCTTTAAATAAGTTAGGGCCTTTGACACATAGTTCCCCTTCATGGTTGCGGGGGACTTCGTTCCCGTCATCGTCCAACACGCGGGTACTAACCGCCGGGATAGCCGGCCCTACGGATTTAATTTTTTGCAATTCTTCCGTATTCACGCTGACTACAGGGCTGGTTTCGGTAAGCCCATACCCTTCCAAAATCGGCACGCCAATTTTCTCTTCAAACCGGTCTTTAATTTCTTGCGTAAGCGGGGCCGCGCCGGACACACCGAAACGTACGTTCTTAAACGGCCAAAAACGCAGGTAAAGCTGCTTAAGGCCCTTGGCCTCTTTAGAAAGCACTGCGTAAATTTGCGGAACCGCTAAAATCAACGTGACATTTTCGGTGCCCATGGCTCCCAGCCATTTGCTAGCCGGCATCACATTGGCCACGATAACTACTTTTAAATTAAGATAAAGCGGGATAACCACGCAGGTAGTCCACGCAAACGAGTGGAACATGGGCAACAAACATAAAAAGCAGTCATCGTCCGTGATTTTAAAAATCTGCGCACAAGAAATAACGTTTGCCGCTAAATTGCCGTGGGTAATCATCGCCCCTTTGGGAAGGCCCGTCGTTCCGGACGTATACAGAATGAAAGCCAAATCGTCTAACCCAGCCTGAGCGGAAGCCGTTTCATCATGATAGGTAGATTTTTCAATTTCTTTCCAAAAATATTGTATTTTGTCGCAATCCTGGGCAGAAGAGGGGATTTCGTCTGTAGTAAAGAGCGTTTGAACGGTGGGCAGATTGGGCAAACATTTAACGTAGTGGCGAAGGAACTCTGCCTGCGTGACTACTGCTTTTGCACCGGCGTTGTTCAAAATATACTCAATTTCTTCGGGCTTGGTAACCATGAAATTCATCGGGATAGCTACCGCCCCCAACTTGTACAACCCGTAGTTGGCCACAATCGTATCAATAGAATTGCGGTGGGCCACCGCTACACGATCCCCTTTGCGAATGCCGTGCTCAAAAAACATATCGGCCGCACGGTCCACTTGCATTAAAAGTTCGTGATAAGAAATTCTTTTTTCTGTGCCAGCTTCGGTTAAAGCAATTTTATTAGGAAAGCGAAACGCACTATCCGCTAGCGAAGTATATAAATCTTTACGACGAATCATAAGCACCTCTCAAATTGAGTATATCTATATTGTAGCATACTTAATGGAACTCCTACCCTTGGCGCGGGTCCAAAATATCACGAAATGCATCCCCCAACAGGTTCCAACCAAGCACAAATAGGAAAATCGCCCCACCGGGCACCACTACGGTGTACCAATACGCCAGAGAATTGCTAGGCGTCCCCAATACCCAGTTGCGTGCCATGGCAATTAGTTGCCCCCAATCGGCCGTACCGGGTTGCGCACCCAACCCCAGGAAAGAAAGCGAGGCCGCCGTCAGCACCACATAGCCAATATCCAAACTGGCTACCACAACGGAAGGATATATGGAATTGGGAACAATATGACGCATGAAAATACGCGGGCCACTGGCGCCCAACGTACGGGCAGCAGTGACATAGTTGCGCTGTTTGACGGACAAAATATCCCCCCGCACCAAGCGCGCGTAAGAGGGCCATGCAACGGCTGTGAGTGCAATCATCATATTTTTCAAATCCGGCCCAAGCATGGCGGCAATTACCATAGCCAATACCAAAGAAGGAACCGCAAAAACCACATCCGTTAGGCGCATGAGGGTTTCGTCAACTTTGCCACCGAAATAGGCAGCAATTCCTCCCACCGCCAGCCCAATTAAAAAGGCCAACGCCGTTACCGTAATCCCAATTTTAAAGGCCAGCCGTGCACCCCATACAATACCGTAGTATAAATCGTATTGTTGTTCGGTGGTACCAAACCAGTGCTCGGAGGAAGGAGGTTGCGGGGTGATTTGGTAGCTCGATTGCGGCAATTGATAGGGATTATGCTCATTTTGAACCGGGGCGAGCATCGGAGCAAATAGCGCCACCAGGCCGAAAAAAACCACTAACAAAAGCCCGCATAACGAGGTTTTATTTTTATAGATACGTTTTAAAATACGCAAGTTCATGCTCACTCCAACCGAATACGCGGATCTGCCGCCATGTACAAAATATCGGAAAATAAATTCCCGATCACAAACAGTACAGCTACCATTAATGAAAACCCTAAAATTCCGGCAATATCTAATTGCTGGGCTGCTAATACCCCAAAACGCCCGATACCGGGGTAATCAAAAATAGTTTCTACAATCACCGTACCGCCCAGTAAACGGATAAACTGGATCCCGGCCAAGGTAATCACGGGGATGATGGCATTTTTCCCCGCATGTTTGTAAATAACCCGGTACTCGCGCAATCCCTTGGCACGCGCGGTGCGGACATAATCTTTGTTAAGTTCTTCTAGCATAGAGGAGCGCATTACCCGCACCATAAGTGCAAACGATCCGATACACAACGTCACCGCTGGCAACACCAAGTGAGCAAATACGTCGCAAAATACGCGCAAATCCCCATTGAGCAAACTGTCTATGAGCAAAAACCCGGTATAGGTTTTAAAGGCAGAACCGTGGATAATAATATCGGTTTGGATCGAATATCCCCCGGGGGCAAACCACCCTAATTTACCGTAAAAAATCATCAGCAAAATAAGCCCCAGCACAAAAATAGGTAGCGAAAATCCCCCTACCGAGATAAACCGCGCTATAAAGTCTTGCCACCTGTCTTTATGCACGGCAGAAGCGGCCCCAAACCACACCCCAAAAAACACTACCAGCAGCATGGTAACCACCGCCAGCTGAATGGTAGCCGGTAAATATTTTTTAAGCGCTTGCGCCACCGGCATATTGGCACTTGGACTATAGCCCAAATCCCCGTGCGCCACTTGCACCAGCCAGCGGCCGTATTGTTTAAAAACGTTATCACGTAAGCCGTACTCGCGGATCACTTCTTCCAATGCCCCCATTTGGCGCGGATCTTTTACGTACAAAGAGGCCCGCATTTCAGGGCTCAAGCGCTGGGTTAAAAAGAACAATAGAAAAGTAACTCCCAGCACCACCAACGGAAGCAAACAAAGCCGACGAAAAATATATCTTCTCATAAGGCACCCCTCGGTACAGTGGGCACGGCCGAAAGCAATCTTTGCGTATAGGCCTGCTGCGGATGAGCAAACAAGTCTTGCGCCGGGGCATATTCCACTATTCTTCCCTGATGCATCACGGCAATATCGTCGCACAAAAAGCGCGCGACGGCAAAATCGTGCGTGACAAAAAGCATAGAAAGTTGACGTTTTTGCGCAATGTCTTTAAGCAAATTTAAAATTTGCGCTTGTACAGATACGTCCAAAGCAGATACCGGCTCATCGGCAATAAGGATTTGCGGCTCCAAAGCCAGGGCCCGTGCAATGGCAATACGCTGGCGTTGCCCGCCGGAAAATTCGTGCGGGTATCGGTCCAAGAAGGCCGGGTCTAATTGCACGGAAGCAAGCAATTCGTGCAGGTAAGCTTCGCGTTCGGCTTTGTTGGGATATAGTTTATGGATATTAAGCGGTTCGCTGACTAATTGGCGCACGGTGAAACGTGGGTCCAAACTAGCGTACGGATCTTGATAAATCACCTGCATTTTGCGGCGTAACTGACGCCATTTTGCCGTAGATAAGCCGCCAACATCCACCCCGGCCACTTTTACGGCCCCGGAGGTAATAGGTTCAATGCCCAAGATCACTTTACAAAGGGTGCTTTTGCCGCAGCCCGATTCGCCAACCAGCCCCAGCACTTTACCCGCTTGCAACGTTAGGTTGATACCGCAAAGCACCTCTTTTGACGCGGATTTTCCCAGCCACATTTTGCGGGTATACGTTTTGTGTAGGTTCTCAATTACTAAAGCGGCGGTCATTTCCCCTCCTGTAAAAAGCAGCGGGTTCGGCGCCCGTCTTTTTGGTAAAGGGGCGGACAAACTTCCAAACATTTTTTAAACGCTTTAGGGCAGCGCGGTGCAAACGGGCAACCGTTAATTACTTCCCCGGGGCGAGGCGGATTGCCGGCAATAGCGGGCAATTTATCCACCTTGTGCGTTACGCTGGCCAGCGACCCTAAAAGTCCCTGCGTATACGGGTGCAACGGATTATTAAAAAGCTGTTGGGCCGGGGCGTGTTCCATACATTGCCCGGCGTAGAGGACCAATACTTCGTCCGCCACTTGGGCAGCTACGGCTAAATTGTGCGTAATAAATACCGCCGCCATGCCGCTTTGTTGTTGTAAATCTTTGATAAGGCGCAAAATTTGAGCTTGAATGGTAACGTCCAGTGCGGTGGTGGGTTCGTCGGCAATTAAAATATCGGGGCTGAGTGCCAAGGCCATAGCTATCATGACCCGCTGGCACATCCCGCCGGAAAATTGAAACGGATATTCGCCCAGGCGTTTTTCGGCATCTTCAATGCCTACCTTGGATAGCAGTTCGGCAGCTTGTTTGGCAGCGGTTTTTTTAGAAATCCGTTTATGGGCGCGCAAGGTTTCTATTAGCTGTTCCCCAATGGTTAATACCGGGTTCAAGCTGGACCCCGGATCCTGAAAAATCATCGCAATTTTGCGCCCGCGGATACGCCGCAGAGCTGAGGGCTTTAACGAAAGTAAATTTTTGCCTTGGTAGATTACCTTGCCGCGCTCCACCCGTGCATTGGCAGGTAATAGGTTTAAGAGGGAAAGTGCGTGCACGGTCTTCCCGCTGCCGGATTCCCCCACCACTGCCAAAATTTTACCCGGCGGCAACGTGTAGGACAGGCCGCGCAGCACAGGCACGGGGCCGTCTTCGCTTAGAAAAGTAAGGTGCAAATCCTGCACAGTTAACGCGGCTTGTGTCATCGGTTATATTATAGCAATTTAGGCGCACTCCGCACGCAGTTTGCCATACGAATTATTTTCAAATATGCGGATATTAATATAAAGCGCTGCTGGATTTGCTATACTGTTTTATATGAAGAAATACTTTATTTTACTCACCGCTCTATGGGGTCTGGTTGCTTGCCATCCTTATAAGACCATCCCCGTTACGCTACCCGACGGGTTTGTAGTGCAGGCCAAGGTAGCCGATACCCCTAAAAAACAAGAAAAAGGGCTGATGTTTGTAACCGATTTACCCGAAGATCAAGGTATGATTTTTATCTTTGATGAGGATAGCGAACAAGCGTTTTGGATGAAAAATACGCTAATCGACCTGGATATGGTGTTTATCGATGCCGATAAAACCGTTACCGGGGTAGCAGCCGAGATGCCCCGCTCGTACACGTACACTCCCGATGACGAAGTGGCCTATGCACTGGGATACGGCAAATACGTGCTGGAACTTGCCAGCAAAACCGCCGAAAAGCACGGGGTAGTGCCCGGCAGCCGGCTGCAATTTCAGACGCATGAAAAATAAACTGCTATTAACCGGAGTTTTGTGTCTAACCGCGTGGAGTGTGCACGCAGCTCCTTCGGCGCAAAATTCATGGGAACCGCTACATCAAACTGCTAAAAAGCATTTTATAAAACTGCTTAAAATAGATACTTCCGTCGATAACCCTGACGAGATTTCCGCCGCACGTTACATCTATAAACAATTTAACAAGCAACACATTGACTGGGATATCTTTTCCCCCGTCAAAGGCCGGGCTAACCTGTTAGCCCGCATCAAAGGCACAGACCCTAAGCAAAAGCCGCTGCTCTTAATTTCCCACTTAGACACTGCCAACGCACAACCCGGGTGGACTGTTCCCCCCTTTAAGGCAGTGGAAAAGGACGGCTATATCTACGGATTAGGTGCTACCGATGCTAAAAATTATACGGCCGCTTATTTGACTTTATTTTTGTGGCTGGCCCAACAAGAACAAAAACCGGTGCGTGACATTATTTTCTTGGCCACTTCGGGCGAAGAAACCGGCAGTGATACCGGGCTGCTATGGTTAGGGAATACGCTTTGGGAACAAATTGCCCCCGGCTTTGCCCTCAATGAGGGCGGCGGTATCATCCAGGACCCAAACGGGCCGGACTTAATATTTGCAGAAGCATCCTCTAAACAATACATGGATATCCGCATCACGGCATTGGGGACAGAAACACATTCGTCCATGCCGGTGGAAAATAACGCCGTGTATAACTTATCGCAGGCGCTGGCTAAAATTGAGAATTTTAATCCGCCTACTAAAGTAACTCCTCCCACCAAAACACTGCTGGAAGCTATTTTGCCGCTGCAAGATGAAGATGGCCAAACCACAATCCGTATGCTTTTATCGGACGAAAACCCACAAAACCGTCAGACGGCTGCCCAGCTCATGGCGCAAGATCCGTTTTTTAAATCCCAGTTGCAAGATACCATTAACCCTACCCAAATTTCTTCCCCCGTACAGACGGGGGCTACCGGGGCATCGGCCAGTGCAATTTTAAATGTACGCTTACTACCGGGCACAGACCCCGACGAATTTTTAGCGCAGCTGCAAGCCCTGTTTAAGCAGGATGAACACATCCTTTTGGAAATTGTGGAACGGCCGCAAACTCCCGCCCCAAAAGCTATGGATGGCACAGACCCGCTGTTTACGTCCATCAAACAAACCGCCACAAAATTGCGGCCGGGGTCCATTACCGTACCGGGGCTGAGCCCTGCCTCGGGCGATAATGAATTCCTGCGCAATTTAGGGGTGATTACCTACGGCTTGGGCCCGGATATGGACCCCCTGGATACTAACACAGCACACGCCGCGGATGAACGTATCCGAGAAACGGATTTTTACCGCCAACTGGAGTTTATTGCGGGGGTAGTATTTGATTTTGCCTACGGGCAAGATTTGCTACCGCTGGCTGCGCAAACCAACACCCCGGCCGAAAACGAATAATTTATTTTTTGTAGTAGATGCTTTTTTTGACCTGTTCGGCTTTTTCTTTACCGAGCAGTTTTTCTACGATTGCAAAGCCAAAATCCACCGTAGCCGCTGCGGACTGACCGGTAATAATATTACCGTCTACCGTGGCATATTCCCCGGTAAAACGGCCGCCAAAGTCTTCGTTCATGGCCGTAAAACAAGTGTAGTTTTTACCCTTCAAATAACCTGCATGGCCCAAAATAGTAGGGCTTGCGCAAATGGCTGCCACCACTTTCCCGCCGTCAATAAATTCTTTGATAAGCGCTTGCACCCCTGCACTTTTTTTCAGGGCATTGTATTGCGGGCCACCGGGTAATACAAGGGCATCATAATCGGCCCCGTTCAACGCACAAAACGGTTTTAACTGCGTGCATGTTAACCCGAAACGGCCTGTAGCATCGCCCTGTGTGAGCGAAAAAATATCCACCGTTAATCCGGCGCGGCTTAAAATAGCAAATGTGCCCACGGCTTCAAGCTCTTCAAATCCATCGGTAAGCACTAGACATACTTTTTTCATAACGCTCCTACCGGCCGGCTAATTCTTTAAGTTTGGCCACTTTGTCGGTTTTTTCCCACGGGAATGATTTGCGGCCAAAATGTCCAAAAGCCGCCGTTTGTGCATAAATGGGGTTACGTAATTTAAAGTGTTCAATAATGCCGCGCGGGGTGAGCGGGAAAACCGTACGAGCAATCTGCGCGAGTTTTTCATCGGGCAAGGCCCCGGTACCATCGGTATCCACGTAAAAGCCAACCGGATCGTCCTTACCGATGGCATACGCCAGTTGGACCGTACACTCATGTGCGAGCTTGGCCGCCACAATGTTCTTGGCAATATAACGCGCCATATACGCTGCAGAGCGGTCTACTTTGGTAGGATCCTTACCGGAGAACGCCCCACCCCCGTGCGGGCAGCGCCCGCCGTAAGTATCTACAATAATTTTACGCCCGGTAAGCCCCGTGTCGGACTGCGGGCCCCCGATGACAAATTTCCCCGTTGGATTGATATAAGTTTTGGTGTTTTTATCCATCCACTTGCCAACTACGGGGCCAATCACGGTAGAGATAAGTTCTTTTTTAGATTTTTCGGTGATTTGATTGCCTGTCTTATCCAAAATATCTTCGGTATGTTGGGTGGAAAGAACCACCGTATCCACACGTACCGGTTTACCGTCTTTATATTCCACCGTTACTTGAGATTTGGCATCCGGGCCCAAATAAGGCAATTTCTTGGAACGGCGGACCTTGTCCAACTCTTTTAAAATGTTGTGAGATAAAACTAGGGAAAGCGGCATCAGTTCGGGAGTTTCATTAACGGCATAGCCAACCATAAGTCCTTGATCCCCGGCCCCGCCGACGTCCACCCCTTGGCTGATGTCAGGCGATTGCTTACCAATTACGTTAACCACGGCACACGTTTTGTAGTTAAAACCCCATTTGGCCTCATTGTAACCAATATTTTTAATGACCTGGCGGGCAATCTGCTCCACATCCACCCACGTACGGGTAGTAATTTCCCCCCCGATAACTACCAAGCCGCGGGTAATGTACGTCTCACACGCCACACGGGCCGCTTTATCTTTGGCTAAAATGGCATCCAAAACAGCATCGGAAATCTGATCACACACTTTATCCGGATGACCGGCAGAAACAGACTCGGATGTAAAAAAACAGGTCCCTTGTTTAATCATAATATTTCTTCCTTTTTACTAAAACCGAACAGATAACGACGCTTCCGCCCCTAAACCGTAATGGGCATAGTTGGCCGCTAAACTTAAGTCTAAATACGAGGGAAGCTTAAAGTTCATTCCCACCGTTCCGCGTGCAGTGGCAGCATATTCATTGCGTCCGGCCAATGCTGTAGCAGCTACGGAGTTAATATGCAACGTGGTATAGTCTACCCCGCCCCCAATATAAGGCACAAAATACTTAATCTTCATGGAAATTACCAAACTGGCGTTATAGTGTGAGGCCGAAAAGTCACGCGCGCTGGCACTATGCGCCGCCACTACGAGCATAGGTTGCAAAGAACCCAGCATTTCATTGGGTTGGGTAATCCCCCAGCGAAGCCCGCCGCCAGCAATGGTCATGCCTTCAAAACTACTGGCCCGGATAAACCCGTCAATACGGAACGGAAGCCCAATATCGGCCTGGAGCCAAGGATAAAAAACGGTACCCACATCCTTGCGGTTTCCCAAGGCAGTGTGAGATTTTTCCTCATCTGTTGATCCGCTGGCTTTACTCATTTTGAAAATCATACTGCCGCGCGGGCCGATTTGAAAACCGCCCCACCCCAATACACGCCCCGTAGTGTATGTGCCCGAACCGATTAAACCACCTAAGTCTTTGGTAAAAGCACGGACGTTATTTTTGGCCACATGGGTGCTAAAATCATCCCAGATATTGTGGGAAAAAGCACTTGCGGTACCGAGTAACAAAAATGACAATAAAAGTATGGTTTTTTTCATAATGTTTCCTTGTTTAATTAGTTAGTTAAAAATCAATACATCCCCGGGTTGTACACTTCCTTGCAAGCTGCCGCCCGGCAATTCGAGTGCCCGACACCCCGAATAAAATTTGCTCATACGCCAGGGTTTTATTTGTTCCAAAACGGCTACTGCCTGGCCGGAACGGTCCACAAATACAACATCTATATCAAAGCGCATAAAACAAGTATGAATTTGCGGGCAAGGGTCCAGCAATAATGCTTCCCCCTGCGGCAAATTTGGGCGCCCCATCAGCCCTTTTAAACGTGAATAAAATGTACGGGCGAATACAACTTGTTGGGCGATTACATTTCCCGTTCTTTGAAGGGTACACTTCATGGGGTTTCCTGTTTCAACGCTTCTAAGATTACCTGCTGGGTAGCCGCTTTGAGTTCCTTGTCCAAAAACATAAAATGTTTAGGTGGCTTAATTGAAAGCTGCTCCCCATTTTTAAATACTAAAAACGTGACCTGCCACGTCTTACCAAACGACACGTTGGCAATCCACATATCCGGCCGGGTTTGTGCGGGGCGAATATCCTGCACCCGCGGTTCGACGGATGTCAGTTCCTGCACACAGGGCTCTTTGCATTGCTTTACATACCGCAAAGTATCCTGTTGCAAAATACGCACGTTATGGTACTTACTGCGCTCTACGGGTAATACCAGGCGGTTTTTCTCTCGCCGGATATCCGTAATTATAAAAGAACTACCTACTTGTACATCCAGCGCGTATAGGGTAGGTGCTAACAACAAACAAACTCCAATCACCCATCCAATACGCTTCATAAAAAATTACGCGGCCACACGCTCTACGTAGTTGCCGGTGCGAGTATCCACAAGCACGGTATCCCCTTCGTTGATAAAAAGAGGTACTTTGATTACGGCACCCGTTTCTAACGTAGCTTCTTTGGTAGTGTTGGCTACGGTATCTCCTTTGACACCGGGAACGGTGGAAGCAATTTTAAGCGGCACTTTAATGGGCAACTCTACGTTAAAAAGTTGGTCATTAATATAAATACCGGTAGCATCCATATTATCTTTCAGATACTTGGTTAAATCGCCCAACTTAGCGGTAGGAACTTCCACTTGATCGTACGTTTCCGTATTCATGAAAGTAGCCATATCACCGGTGGTGTAGAGGTACTGAAAGGGACGTTTTTCCACTTCCACTTCCGTAAACTTATCTTCCGGGCGATAAGCCGTTTCAATCATGGCGCCGGTATTGATGTTGCGCAATTTTACACGCACTACAGCGCGAGCCTGCGATTTACGGTGGTGTTGAAATTCAATAATTTCCACCAGTTGGCCGTTTTCATCTTGAAAAATCAGCCCTTCGCGAAATTCAGTTGTACTTAACATAATTTACCTCGTCCTTAATTGGGTGTTAAACCACCCCAAATTAGTGTTTCGTTAATTTTTTGGAACCCGTCTTTGTTACCAGGAAACTATCTTCTAAACGGATTCCCCAGCGCCCCGTGAAATAAATACCGGGCTCTATGGTAACCGCAAAATTTTCTCCCAGCACATCTGACGAACCGGCCCGCAGGATAGGTAAGTCGTGCTCCTGCGAACCAATACCATGGCCTACCGTATGAAAAAACTCTTTTCCATAACCGGCCAGTTCTATTACCGTGCGGGAAGCTTTATCTACTTCCCCCGCCAGCACACCCGCCCGCAAAGTTTTTACACCTGCTTTGTAAGCGTTATGTACGATGTTCCAAATCTGTGTATAGGTAGCGGGTTCTTTGTCCCCATGCCACCAACTACGCGTCATATCCGACGTATATCCTTCATAAAAGCAGCCAAAATCCATTAAAACGGCTTCGTTCTTTTTGAGTTTGCGCGTTTTAGAAGGAGTGTGATGAGCGTCGGCTGTATTTTCCCCAAAACAAACTATGTTAAAAGGAATAGAATCGGCCCCACGTTTAATCATCGCAAGTGCAATTAAAATACGGACATCTTCCTCTGTCATCCCAGTTTTGATTTGTGGTTTTACTTCGTCAAATGCACAAGCCGCAATTTGGCAGGCCTTCCTTAAGCGTGCTATTTCGTCCGGATGCTTTTGACGGCGCATCTGCCCCACTAAACTAACAGAGCGGACAAATTTATGTTTGAGTAATGTTTCACCCGTTTCCAAATTAACTAGGGTAGGATCAAACGCCACGCGCTTTAATTTCTGGGTTTGCACAAGCCGCAACGCTCCGTCCAGCATTCCGCCTAAAGGTACATCCACAATTTGCATAAACCGGGCAGCCGGAACCATCTTGGAAACAATCAATTTTTTGGTTACACAATATGCTTTAGCCGGAGTAATCAAAAACACAGCTTCCCCGTTGGACAAATCCACTCCACTCAAATAACGTTGCTCCAGGCAATCTGTAATGAAATAACCACCCAGACCGGCCTGTTTTAATGTGCGCTGCAACTGACGCATGCGTAGAGAAGCAAGAGATTTAAGCATATTATTTACGAGTTAAAATTTTAGCTCCCGTTTCGGTGATAATAATGGTATCTTCTAGGCGGACCCCAAATTTACCCGGTAAATAGATACCCGGCTCCACAGAAACCACATTCCCCTTTTGAAGTACGTGCGTGGAGGTTTGGTTATTATAGGGGTCTTCGTGAATTTCAATTCCAACCCCGTGCCCGGTTCCATGGGTAAAATAGGCCCCGTAACCAGCGCGCGTGATCAAATCACGACAAGTAGCATCCACTTGTTTACAAGCTACCCCTATTTTGGCCGCCTTGATACCTTCCTTGCGGGCATTATCCACAATTTGCCAAATTTTTTCATACTCGGCAGGTTTTTTATTTCCGTGCCACCAACTGCGCGTCATATCCGAGCAATAACCGTGATACACACAACCAAAGTCTAATAACACCGCATCATTGGCTTTTAGTTTGCGCGAACCTGTTTCGTGATGCGGATTGGCAGCATTTTCGCCAAAAGCTACGATGGTAAAAAAGGAGGTGCTTTTGGCTCCGTGGACACGCATAAAACGTTCCATTTCGGCAGCTACTTCAAATTCCGTCATCCCGGTTTTAATACGCGGTTTAATATATTCATACGTCAAATAGGCCAACCGGTTAGAAGCACGCAACACTTTTTGCTCTTGCGCATTCTTGTTCTCGCGCAACTTCGAAACAAAACTGGACACTTCAAGCAAACCGTGCTCCCGGAAGAGCTTGCCCGTAGGATAGGGCTCATGCGCCGCATCAAACCCTACTTTTTTAAGACCCAACTTTTTGATTTGGTCCAGCAGAAATTGCGGGCGGTTCCCCTCACACCCAATCACCTGCATATAGGGCGCAAATTTGCCAAAGGGCTTTTCGTACAACCCACGGGTAATGGCAACGGCCTTTTTAGCCGTAATTAAAAAAATGGCCTCTTCGGTATAGAAATAAAAATTAGTCAGGTAAAACTGATCTGTGTTGTAGGTAATCACCAACCCATCCAGTCCGTTTTTGTTCATCCATTTGCGAATAGCTGTTAATTTTTCTTGCACATATTGATCTGTTTTCATGGTAGAAGCTCCTATGTAATATTTTAGCAATTTTTAATTCCGCTTACAATACAGGCGCGCACGCGTAGGGATTTTTACCCCAATTCCCGCGCAATAATATATAATACTAGTATGAAGAATTTTCTACGTGTAGGATTATGTCTTTTGTGTGTAACCGCGGCTATGCCAGGCAAGGCAGATCTCTTTTCAGCCGCTGACGGTGCATTCTCGGTAGATATGCCTGCCGGTTGGGTACGGGTACAAAATCCACCGCAAAAAAGTGTACTTTCCGTTCAAAAAGAACAGGCACGCATAGACATTAAAACTACAGACTGTACCGACGAACCCTGTTTGGAATCTGCCATTAATCATGACCTAGCTGAAGTAAAAACAAAAAAAATGTCCGTAGTTAAGAACACATATACGGACGAAGAAATCAAGCATTTTGAATTTTCTACAGGGGAACCCTTTTATTATATTCACTTTTATACTCCCAAAAATGACTTTAGCGCCGGATATTTTTTGGCAAATGGGAAAGGGTACTCCATCTTGGCAAAAAATATTACCTATGCCCAGGCCGATTTGATTTTCTCGGCCATTGCGCCTGCTTCCAAACCGATTGGGCAACTCACCCCCCCAGCCGATTCGGACGTGTCCACTTCTTTACCTGATTATCAAACCACGGCTCTGCCCGACGTGGAAGTGGAAAGCTTGGAAGATTTGTCCGCAGAAATACTTCCCGCACAAGGTAGCGTTGCACAGCCCTCGGTAGCAAAAAAAGCAACTCCTTCCACCTTGCGCAAAATCGCCCGCAAACTACACGCCCGTTTGAGCAGAACCCCCATCCATACGTTAGTTTCACGCAATATGCCCCCTTATATACGGGAATTAGGGCATGGGTATGATGTGCTTATGCTGTTAATTGCTCTATTTTTTGCAATTTGGTGTGCGGCGGGAATTGTCCGATTATTTGTTGCCCCCCGGCGCTTGGAAATAACTGCCAATCCCAATTCGCTCTATCCTATCAAACTGGAACGGCGATACGGAACCCCATCCCTCATTTTCCGTGCGAAGGACAATCAAGGCAATATCCTAACTGCTTTGAGCGCCCGCTGGGATGCGTTGTTTATGTTCTCGGGGATTGTACTGATGTTAATTGCCCTAGTTACCATGGGCCTTACCAGTGTGTGCGAACAAATGCAACTGTTGCGGATATCGGCCGCTGCTTATAATACACTTTACTCGGCGTGTGCTTTGGTACTTCCGTTGGGATTTTTAATTTTGTTCTGCGGAATTGTGTGGGGGCAAGTTCTACGCAATGAAATTACGTTGTTTGACAGCAAAGGCGAAAAAGCCGCTTTCCTTTTTCAAAAAGGATATAGCATCGCCCACGAGCAATACCAAATTTATTTTGTGCAATCCAAGGAATTGGTCCTGGCTCAGCGCAAGCGTTTTACCTTGCGGCGCCAATGGAAACTGCTCACCAAAGATCAGGTGGAATTGGCTAGCTTTACTGAGCGTTCCCTTTGGCAAGCCATCGTACGTATGTTTTGTGGGCACTTATGGGGCATGCTACGGGCCGATTATAATATTGTGGGCGCTATGCAGAGCCAAGGGACCATTGAAAACACACATGCACTATTTAATAGGAGCATGTGCAATATAGACAAACCCGAAGCCCTTAACGCCCGCGATTTATTAGCTATATCTTTGCTCATTAGCATCCGGGACCGGGACAAATGGTACCCTTGGTTTAACTAAATTTTGTTTAAAATATGAGATATTTTTACACTCTTGCGCTTGTTTTGTGCTCCCTTTGTGCAACAGCCCAGCCGTTACAAAATTGGGTGGAGCAACAATTAAATCAACCTGTTTTGAAAGGGGCCTGGTGGGGCGGCCTGGCCGAATATAGCGATAACAAAACTTCCGAGCTTTTTGCCTTGCAGGCCGATACCCGCTTTACTCCGGCCTCTACCTTAAAATTACTGACAACGGCCGCCGCGTTACACGCCTTTGGACCGTACCATCGTTTTGAAACCAAGCTATATGCTACCGCAAACCCCAACGAAACAGGCCTCCTAAAAGGAGACCTAATTATACGGGGTGGCGGCGATATGACCCTGGGATCTAAGCGCGTGCCCGGGGCAGAAACGTATCAAACGGTCCTTAATAAATGGGTTCACGCTGTAAAAGAGGCCGGCATTCATAAAGTGGACGGAAATATTTATGCAGATGTCTCTATTTTTGAAGGGCCTTCTATTGCCAACAAAGTCAATTGGGAAAATATGGGCAATTACTATGCTGCCCCGGCCAGCGCGCTTTGTTTTAACGATAATTCATTTGCCATTCACTTTAAAGGGGAACGCAAAGGCGGGAAACTGGCCCAGTTGGATTCTACAACACCTAACGTACCCGGCCTTTCCCTGG
Source organism: Elusimicrobiaceae bacterium (assembly GCA_045593185.1). Lineage (GTDB taxonomy): Bacteria > Elusimicrobiota > Elusimicrobia > Elusimicrobiales > Elusimicrobiaceae > Avelusimicrobium. Next base: position 72,799 of record JAZNWD010000032.1, read on the forward strand.
AAAGTTTTGTAACTACCGACGCAAAAAACAAAAAAGATAATGCGTATGTTTACGGTGCACCGGATCAATATGACTTGAAAATTTTTGGCACCATCCCCGCCACTACCAACGGTTTTACCATTAAGGGGGCTTTGCCTAACCCGGCCTTGTTTGCCCTGCAAATGTTCAAAGAGGCCCTAATGCAAGCCGGTATCGAAGTAACTGGGGAGCCGCAAGTGATTACCACCGCGCCGGATTACAACACATTGACTTGGCTGCATACCTATCAATCGCCGCAACTCAAGGACATTGTACTTTTGGTAAATAAACGCAGCGTCAATTTGTACGCCGATATGCTGCTTAGGCACCTGGCCCTGGCCAACGGGCAAAAGGGCAGCATTCAAAATGGACTAACTGCCTTGAACCAATTTTTACGTCAAAACAATCTAGCTAGCGAAAACGATACCGTGATCTACGACGGAAGCGGCCTTTCGCGCGATACCATGGTAACCCCGCGCGTATTGGTAAACACACTCCACTTTATGGCTAAAAGCCCTTATTTTGAACCGTATTACAACTCGCTGGCAACGCCCGATGACCGCGGGGATTTACTGGTATTGCGACGGTTTTTAAAATCCAAACATCAAGTGGAAAATGTACGCATTAAGGGCGGCACGATTGATGGCGTAAAAGCCGTGGCCGGTTACGTGCACGACAAGGACGGACGGCTGATTGCTTTTGCCCTGATGGCTAACAATTTAGCCACCAATAAAGACGAAAGTTTGTGGCGCATTCACGAGAATATTATTAAAGAGTTACTGGTACAACCGCAAACTTCAAACTAAACAACGATCCTCTTAAAACTTTAATTGCGTGGCATGTTCACACGGGCACGCCGTGCGTTCTGCCGGGGTTTGCTCTATCATGTTGAACAAAAGCGTTTTTAATTTTTCAATATTATTATTGAAAACTTTGAGTACTTCTTCGTGTGACACGGGGGGCACGTCGCCTACCAGCCCGGCATCGTAATCGGTAATAAGAGCAATGTTTAGGGGGCACATATTCAGTTCCTTGACGAGGTAATTTTCAGGGAATGACGTCATCCCGATTACCCCCCACCCTTGGCGCGTAAAAAAGGCGGATTCCGCCTTCGTAGAATAACGCGGCCCGTTGATAACAACTACCGTACCCGTTTCATGCACAGGGATACCAAGTGCCTTGGCTGTTTCGATAGCCAATTTACGCAGTTGCGGACAATACAAATCCGCCGGGGAAGGATGTTGCACGCAAGGGCCTTCTAATAAGAACGGGCTTTCAAAAAATGTATTTTTGCGCCCGTCGGTCCAGTCTACAAATTGATCGCAAATGACAAAGTGCCCGGGTTGGATTTCTTTTTGCAAGCTACCTGCCGCACACGGAGAAATGACCCGCCGGCACCCCAAGTGTTTCATGGCCCACACGTTGGCGCGGTAGTTCACTTGATGCGGCGCAATGGTATGGTTGCGCCCATGGCGCGGCATAAATGCCACGTTGTGCGGGCCGATTTTGCCGATAAATACACTGTCGCTCGTTTCGCCGTAAGGGGTAGAAATTTTTACTTCTTCAATATCTGCCAAAAATTTATAAAAACCCGAACCGCCAAATACGCCAATATCTGCTTGATGTAAGATTTCCATAGTACCTCCCGTGTAGCTGTATTGTAGCACATTTTCACGCAGAAGTAACCCGGATACTTTTCCATTTGCCGCGGGCAAACCGCATAACCATAAATACCGCCGTGAGCCACGCGTAAAACGTCAGCCACCCCCATACCCACACTACGGATGCATGTAACTTATACACCAATACCCACGTGCCCGGGATGAGGAGCAACCATGCACAGCCCATCATAACGCGCATATAATATTTAGTGTCCCCCGCTCCACGGATAGCTTCGCCAAAAATTAAATAAGTGGCATCCCCCAGCACAAAAATACTAATTAATTTCATCAGTGGCCAGGTTTTAGCAGCTATTTCCGCACCGTTGGCCGTTCCCGACGGAATAAATAAATGCAAAAATAACGAGGATCCAAAGAAGAACAACAGAGCAATCCCCCCCGCATACGCATAACCCAGTTTACACGCGTTCTTAACTACTTGCACGCTTTGGTCCGGCCGACGCGCCCCTTGATATTTGCTAACTAAAATTTGGATGCCAGCACCCAAGCCTAAAATAACCGTAAACACAACAGGTTGCATACTCATCACGATATTGCTGGCCTGGAGGGAAACCGTATCAATATTCCCCACCATAAAGGTGAAAAGCGTAAATGAAATTACATCCATTAAAAATCCAAAACCGTTAGGCAGGCCAAAACGCACTAACCGCATAAAAATGGGTTTATAAAAACCCGCTAAGTGCGAGATTTTAAACGTAACACGCGTGCGCGTAGCAAACAATAACGCACCAAACATGAGGGCCATACATACGCTACCCAGAATAGTTGCCCAGGCCGCACCTTTGATCCCCATAGCCGGAAAACCAAGTTTTCCAAAGATCATTACATAATCCAGCACAATATTCACTATATTACCTGTCAGGGCGATACACATAGGGATTTTGGTTTTGCCGCGTCCGCTAAAAAAACTAGCAAGCGCATTATTAATAACCGCCAATCCACCAAATAAGTTGAGCAAACCAAAATATTCTAATTCTAACGTGCGCACTGCCGGAGCATGGCCAAACGTATTGATAATGGCTTTACCAACCGGGGTCAATGCTGCCAAAATCAGCGTGGATAATCCCGCTAATAAAATCCCTTGCCACAAAGAAATGGTAACTGATGCGCGCTTGTTGCGGGCATGAAATTGAGATACAAACACACCGGTATAACTGGCTAGCCCCATAAACATCGCAGCAAACGTCATGGCTAACATTCCCCCCGGCACACAGGCCCCCAAAGCTTGCGGCGAATACCACGCCAAAAACATCCGGTCAGCAAATTGCATCAGCACCTGCGCCGCCATGGTAATAATCAGCGGGTAGGACAACAGCCACAGTTCCCCCAGCGAGGTTTGCGAATCGGACTTGATTATGGACATAGTAATACCACAAAAAAAGAGCCCCGGCTTAGCGGGGCCCTTAAAAAGTTACCAAAAAATTATAGTTTGACAACTTTTACGGCTTTCGGGCCTTTTTCGGATTCGACAACTTCGAATTCTACTTCTTGGCCTTCGGCTAAGGTCTTAAAACCGTCACCCTGAATTTCCTGGTAGTGAACAAAGAGATCTTTAGAACCGTCTTCGGGGGTTACGAAACCGTAACCTTTTTGGTCGTTAAACCACTTTACTTTTCCTTTAGGCATTTACTATTACTTCCTTTTGTTAATTATATCAAGTACTTAAACTTAATAAGTACCTACCATTATTATACTATAAATGTCAAACAAAAATGCAAGTGTTTTTTAAAAAAATTTTAAAGGTATAATGTATATATGCAAATTATAGAAGCCGTACCAAATATTTCCGAAGCAAAAAATGCGGGAAATTTGAACCGTATTTTAACGGATCTGCGCACTACCCTGGGCAACGCCAAACTGTTACACATAGACAGCAATCCCGATGCCAACCGCACCGTAATTACTTTGGCAGGGCCGCCAGAGGATGTGGTACGAGCTTGCTTTGCGCTGTTTAAATCCTGCCAAAAGCACATTGATATGCGTAAGCATCACGGTGTTCATCCGCGCCTAGGGGCAGTGGATGTTTGCCCGCTGGTCCCCGTGCAGGAAATCTCAATGGAGCAAACTTCTCAACTCGCAGACGATTTAGCCCGCCGCGTGGCTGCGGAATTAAATATTCCTATTTACTTATATGAAGCCAATGCCCAAACTACTCAACGCAAAAACCTGGCCTTTATCCGCCGTGGGGGATATGAAAGTTTACCCGATAAATTAAAAACACTCCCCCCTGATTACGGCCCGCAGAACTTTTCCCCCTCTCTGGCGCGTAGCGGGGCCAGCGTAATGGGTGCACGCAATTTTTTAATTGCGTTTAATCTTTCACTCAACACGAAAGATGTAACAACCGCAAAAGAAATAGCCGCCAAATTGCGCGAGAAAAACGGCGGCCTGCCCGGAGTAAAAGCCATTGGCTGGTATATGCCCGGTTATCAATGTGCACAGGTTTCTTGCAATTTAACAGATTTTCACAAAAGTAATTTACAAAACGTATTTGAAGCGTGTAAAAAGGAGGCCGACCAACTCGGTCTGAAGATTACGGGAAGTGAGTTAATTGGTCTCATCCCAAAAGAGGCCCTGCTGCGTGCCGGCCGATTTTACGCCCCGCAGGCAACAAAAGAAACCGCCTTGATTAACGCGGCGGTGGAACATTTGCTATTAAACAAAATTCATCCGTTTGTAGCCCATGAGCGGATATTGGGAAAACGCTTAGCGATTGATTGAACGGCAAATTTTTTGCCCCAATGCAGTCCGGGGCGTGCATTCTATTTTATCCGGATGAGAAGAATGGGTAAGCCAATAGATTACGTAATAGTCCGCAGCGGCCGTACAATCGGTCCAGCGGCCTTTAACTTTGGCAATCTCGGGGCAGTAGGCAGCGCGTACCGTGCTGTTAGATAGTATTGGCTCTCCGTCGATCGGATCTAGCAACCAGCCCCCACATACAGGCACGTTATGCCACACATCATCTTTAGGGCACTGGGGCAAATCAATATCTAAATCTTCTGTATTGTTTGTATAGGTTCCCGTATAGAGATAATACAGTTCTTCGGCTTGCTTAAAAGAAGCCAACGCAGATTGTATGCCCCCCAGCCGAGCCCGGGCCACAGCTACCTGATATTGCGGCAGTGCTACCGTCGCTAAAACGCCGATAATCAGCACCACTACCAGCAGTTCAATAAGTGTAAAGCCCTTTCTGCTCAAACCATTTTGTTTCATATTCGCCCCATAGGTTAAGGGTATCAAAAACCGTGAAAAAAGTAAAGTGGAAGAGACAAAAGACTATTTACCCGGCAACGCGTGAACAAATTGCACAAATTGCTGTGGGGAAAGCTGTTCGGGGCGTACGGTAACAGGCAGATTTAATTGTGCCAACGCCACCAGTATTTTTTCCTTTTGATATCCGCCAAGCAGCAAGGCATTTAAAAGTGTTTTGCGTCTGTGTAAAAAAGCCGCGCGCACCAGTTGCTCTATTTCGGACCAGTGGGAAGGAATAACGATTTTTTCAAAACACAGCACACGCGAATCCACCTTAGGCGGTGGATTGAAACATCCGCGTCCGACGTTGCAAATCAGCCCAATTTGCGCACGCAACTGACTCAAAACCGTTAGCGCGCCATATCCTTTTTCGCCGGGTTTGGCGGTAATTTTTTGGGCCTGCTCGCGCTGGAACATAAATACGGCCGTCTTGAAGTGGGGCCAGGCAAGTACTTTGTTCAAAATTTCCGCAGCGTCAATATAAGGCAAATTACTTACAAACTCGGTAGGAACCGCGGAAATTGAATTTAAATCAAATTGCAAAAAATCGGCCTGTATAATATGGACTTGCGCGGCTGGCGGTAAATTTTTTTGCAAAAAACTTATCATCTCCGGATCGATTTCTATAACGGTAAACCCGGTCTGCCCGCGTGCAATAAATTCTTGCGTTAAAGCCCCTTGCCCGGGGCCGATTTCCACTAAATTTTCCGCCCGCAGCACATCGGCCGCGTCGACAATTTGCCTAATTACATGCGCAGAAGTTAAAAAATGCTGACCGTATTTTTGGATATTTCGTCCGCTCATTTTTCATCCTTTAGTGGTTGAGATCATAAATCAAGTTCAGGATGACACTTTAATATCATTTTTCATCCGCCAATACTTTAATATTTTTGACAGCCACCTTATTTTTGGGGTCCAACTCCAGGGCGTGTTTATAGAATGAAAGGGCTTGTTCATCGTTAGCCCCCAGAACGGCCGCGGTACCTAACCCCAACTGGGCCAGCGGGTCTTGCGGATGACTATTGGCCGCGCGGGTGAAGGCCTCTGTGGCATTTGCACCGTTACCGCGCGCTAAGGCGGCCAGTCCCTTTAGCAAATCGCACGTATTATCTGCAGGGCATTTGGTATATTCAGCTAAATCTTCGGTCGCTTCGTCCACAAACCCCAACCATGTGCGGCCCATAACCCATAGCCCCATATCGTTACCTACGATACGCGGATCATACACAGCTTTGGGCGGCGCATTGCGGTTTTGCGTAAGGGCCGAAGGGGCATTGTAATCAAGTGTGCGGCCCTGCATAGAAAGGTTCACATTGTATTTTCCGGCAGCTTGCGCAACGCTTTGGCGGATGCCGTCCACTAAATTTTGGATTTGCTGCTCACGGGTATTGTCGTCCGAAGCGGGAAGCGCAAAAATACGTTTAAATGTTTGAGGTTCCGGCAAGTCCTTTCCCCCCTCCAAGGCACTGTCCCCGCGCAAACGCTCGTATGCTTGTTCGTAGGTGCGGGGCCGCGAAGCAGAGCCCGTTGGCGGTGTGGCAGCGGGGGTAAATTCAAGTGAAACCTCTATATTGACGGCCTTGCCCGCCGGTACGCGGGCCAAACTTTCTTGAAATTTTTGGATTTGCTGTTCAAATGCCTGCGCGCTGTTGCCGCTGGCACGGTAGACGGCGTTTAGGGCAAGGCCGTCCGCCTTAAAGCGGGTGATCGAGAAGGCCTGCTCGATAATTTGCCGGGCGGTTTCCACTTGTCCTTGCTGCATAAGCAAAAACCCATAGCGTAGCCGCGCCACAAAATCGCCGGGCTTAGTTTTAACGGCACGCTTGTAATATTTAAGGGCTTCCTGGGGGCGGTTGAGTTTTTCGTACAGGGCTCCCAAGCTAAGCATGGCATCCTCGTAATTGCTGAAATAATGAATGGCTTTTTTAAAAGATTCTTCGGCCAAAACGTCGCGCCCGAGGGCTTCGTAGAGCGTACCTAGTTGGTAGTGATAAAGCGGCTCACGCGGGGCAAGGTCCGCCGCTTGGCGGAAGTGCTCAAGGGCTTTATCCCAATTGTGCTGGACGGCGTAGGTGGAGCCGAGGTTCATATGCGTGTCGGCCTTGTTGGGGTCCAGCGCGTTGGCTTTTAAAAAATAATCTTGCGCCTCTTGCACGTTTCCCTTCCAGCCGGAGGCAATCCCCAAAAGCTGGTAGGCCATGGCGTTGTTAGGGTCCAGGTGGAGGGCTTCGTTGTATTCGCTAATGGCATCATCCACTTTGCCCGCCCAATAGAGCGACGCCCCCAACAAAAGATAGGGCAACGGGTCTTTGCTGTTTTTGATAACGGCCCGGGCAAAGCTGTTGGTGGCGGCCTGATAATTGGCGGCAGACATTTCGCCCATGCCACGGCGCATATCGGTCATGGATTGTTCTTCCATGATTTGATCCCACACGGTTTTGGAGTAGTCGGTCTTGATAGTAGGTTTACGGAACGAAAACGGGAACCCCGCCCAAGAAGGCACGGCAAGCTCCAAAAGGCAAAGTACAAATAAAACCCGTATATAGCGCATAGATATATAATAGCATTTTAACTATTTGGCGCGGGAATAGAAAAATTAAACCCCCAGTTACCTGGGGGTTTAAAGTTAATCTGGCGTTATGGAATATGCTATTATCCTCTCCCGCGAGCCCGACTTTGTGTTTGGACACTAGTATCGTGGCCAGGTCGTGAGTTCGTGGTTTGTGTGAACGTTTGATTCGGATTGTATATGGCCGCACTAGTAGCAACCGTTCCGTTACGGGATTGGTTACCATACGGTTTGGCATCTAAGCCTGTTGTACATACATTTTGTACGTATTCGATGGCTTTTTTAACCGACATTTTATTATTACCGGCAAAGGCCACGCAGGCTTTCCCCTGTCCATCGACAGTTTCCATATCCGAGATCATCAACCCGAAGTAGTCGTCCTTATTGTAACTATTGCGGGTGTTTGCACAATCCTGTGTGGGACAGTTGTGGGCCAAATCCGAATGGCCTTCAGTAATAGCAGCCAGCGGATAGGTCTTCTTAATACCCACTTTATCAAACGAACCCAAGTACGACTGCAGGCTAGCATTCTTCTTAGAATCATTATAGTAGTTAAAGTAGAATGCTTTGCCCATTTGCATAGTACTTTTAATTCCGCACGTGGACCCTTTGGGCAGGAAGCGCCAATCACATACTTCATGCTCTTGCCCGTAGTATTTATTAGGATACAAGATAGAAGTAGGATGTACATAAACTAAAAACGCCCCAAGATCATTCCGATAAAAACGCGGAATATCCTTAAAGTCATTCTTTTCTTCCACTTTCAGATGTCCGGCATGTGGGTCCTTAGACATACGTACCATATCACGTGCCAATTCACACACAGCAGAGGAAGGAACTTCTGCAATTCCTAACTGATCAGCAATAAACAAGGCATCTACAAATTCCCCATCCGTAGGATATGTATTGCTGTAGAATTTATCGCTCAGTTTCATCGTCGGATTCGTAGCATTGTAGGCTGTTACCACATCGCGCACGAATGTAGCAGCCGCTTGCGAATCCATCATGATGGGTGTTTGGGATCCGCAATGTTCTCTCTGTCCTTCCACAACACCGGTGATTTTAGCATTACACCCGGAGAACACAGCCTTTGCCGGGTTAACGTCATCCCCTGCTTGTTGGCGGCAGTCTACTTTTCCAACAGGTACCCACGACAACACCGGCGCTAAGCGGGTTTGACCCAATGTTGGTGATGGTGGCGGAGGCGTAATCCCTTGATAGCAATGTTTGCCTTGAGCATTTGGCTCCTCATGCCAAGTTGCACCCTGTCTCAATTGTTCACAGCATTCGGCACTCTGCTCGGGATTTGTACATAGCCGCACACACTGACTTCCCACCGGTTTGGAAGGATCCCAGATAAAATCAGTTCCCTCCATCAATCCGCTTTCTGTCATCAGTTTGTTACAACATTCTTCGTCTTGCTGTGCGCTGGTACACTGTTTCTCTGTTACGTGTTTAGTATAGCCATCCCCGGACAGGTTGTAAGGACACGTAAGCGTATAGACAGCTTCTTTTACTTCTTCCCCTGTCTTGCTAATTCCGATAGCGCCTTTGCGGTAGACTTTCCAAACAATGTTACCAATTTTGGATTCTCCAGCACCCAAGTCCTCCTTGTCTGATTGATCCTTTTTAATTACAGTTTGCAAGGTATACTGTAATCCTGTTCCACCCTCAATTGTGGTAACGATCGGATTTTTTTGGTCAAACGGCTGTTCTCCGCGCCCATTCTCTTCGTTTTGAGCTCTAAATTCAGCTGTGACCTGAATATTCTTAGCTTCATCCGAAATATTCTTCGAATCAAAGTTACCCGCTTTATAGCGAGGACCAAATTTAACAACAACTGAGGGTTCTTCCTTTTCTTTGCAGAACAATTTAATGCTTTCGTCTAAGTAACAACGATCTCCCATGGCCGAATCTACTCCAAACACCCGTTGTTTGCGGTTGTCTACATTCGTTCGGGAACCTGTTGCTTTATTTGTAGACTTATAATGTTCTACAAACGCATCAAAGAAACGCCAGTATACCATAGGCAGAATTTCGTGCAAGTTATTGCCTGTTTCAAACCACTTGGCATAGGCTAATTTGTGTTCAGATGCAAACGACTCAATAAACATTAAATCCAGTTGGTCGAATGCGTCCGCCGCAATAGCTTCATCCGAGCGTTTATCGTTCCCCTCTCTTTGATATTTTCCGTTCTTAATCATTTTCAGGAAATTGGCTATGGTATCCGCCTGAAAATTTTTGTAGTTGAACGTATTACCTTTTTGAATATAGATCACACACGCATTACCAATATCCTCAGGATTGCGGTCATACATGTTAGCAATAATTTTCTGCTCACCAATAATTTCCGTATCCACAGAATGGTGGCTATCTCGATCCCCTCTATTCTTGTAATTAGTATAGTAGAAATTGGGGTCTTGTCCACTCGTTCGTTTGTCGGGCATCTGCGCATCATCTACTCCACCAGAGAATGTGCCACCGATAGAGAATACGTCATCCTCGGCGCATAAGAATCCTCGTTTTGCATTGGCACTCAACGCAGGCATAGAAGCCGGACGATAGTTGCGCGCAACTACATAGATATAGGTATGTTTTTGCCATTTGCGTGGTAATTTGGACGTATTCACATGATACCGATGCGCACTAATGTCAGCACATGCTAAACCATTACCTTCATGCATATGGGCAGAAGCTTCTCCACGGAAACCAAGTCCTATACCTAAACAACCCAAGCGGGCACCAAAGAAGCCGGCACTTTCGCCAGCAGATGAGGAGGGCCCTTTATAATCACCTCCATTTTTACACTCTGGCATGCTTGATTTTACCGCTTTGCACAACGCTTCAAAATCTCCTTTGGCATATTCTAGTTCTTTCCCAAAACGAATGGACATTTTGCTGTCACTCACGCCACAGCATTCCCCCGATGTACGACCTCCGCCCTTCCCATAACCAAAGAAGTGGCCCATATCACCGTCATCAGTACCAGTAAGTAAACAGTTGATGATACCGCCTAAGATGTGTTGCGCCAATTTGTCGGCCCATTTAATCCAGTCCCATTTGCGTTTGAAGCGTTCTTCCCACTCTTTTTGCATACGGGTTTTCATCATGTCCCACCACCACGGTGTTTCACCTTTATCGATGTTGATGTGATGATCCAATTTACCCGCGCCGCCCCCGGTAAAGCCGGAAGTAAAGTCCAGCCCGCCTGTACGGGTGGGGTCCACAGGTCTTACATAAGAATCGCGCAACGCTTCGCGCGCGTTGGCTTTACCCATATTGTCGGCGCCTTTGCGCGCAGCTGCTGCGTTACCGCCCCCAAACGAGGCACGGCCCGCGGAAGCGCGTAACGGTTGCAAAGAAACCGGCTTGGGCCCTTGGGTAGGCCCTTTGGGGCCCACTTTTTTGGCTGCATTTTTCAAGCTGCCGCCCCATTTGTACCCAAAACCGGTACCGCCCGGCCGGCCCATATGCGCCGGGGAAAGCGTCCCAATTTTAGTAGCTGCCCGGCGGAAAGCCGCGCGGGTGCCTGCTTTGGCACGGCGTTTATAAATATTGGTTGTATTTTCCTCAATATCTACGTCAGAGGTGGAAGCATGCTCCGCGTCGTAGCGGCCCTCGGCATCCATAGCCGAAGAGGCGGACTCATCATAATCAAAGTCCAGGTCGTCACGACCGACGTTTTCCTCGTCATTAGCCCCCCACCCTTTGATTAAGGACAACGAATCACGGCCCGAAAGCTGGGCAATTTGGCGTGAAGGGTCCTCGTTAAAGGTGGTAAGCATGGTCTCGCCTTCGCCCGGGTTAAACGCAGTCAGGTCGCTCCCTGGCGTGAGCAATTGTTCTTCGCTGGACTGGCCGCTGTACTTGTACAAGAACGGCAGCAGCAGCAACGCTACTAACGCTGCAATAAAGAACGGGGCATCCCGGCGCGTGCGCTGAAACAGCGTAGCTTTCGGTTTGCCGTCTCTTCCAATTTTGGAGGAAGATTTAGCGAAAGATTTATTTTCAGCCGGTTTGCTGTTTTTGATCTTATCGCTAAAGGTGAAACTTTCTTTCTTTTCCTCTGGCATAAACGCCTCCTATAAAACTAAATCATTTGTACGGCTTACTACTTTACTGCTTGCGGGGTGAAACCTATACAGCCCCCGGCTTATGGAACGTAAATAAATTAGGCGTTGTTCAGAACTGGTTCCCCATTCTGTGACAACCTATTTCACACTGCCTATACTATTATTATACAACTATTTCTCATTTTTTCAAGGCCTATTTTTAAAAAATTTTTTTGGGCCCTACTTTTTCGACCTTTTTACGACGTAAACTGCCCTTCTTTTTTAAAGTGTTTGAGAGCCAAACAGCGCCGGATTTGTCTGCAAACCGCCCTGAATTGTGTCTATGGCTTGCTGATCTACGCTCTCATCTTCTTCCCACTCAGAGCAGAAAACACCATGCTCACTTCCGGGTTTACACTTTCCACGCAGGAAGGTGGGGAATTGCTTCGTCGTGTTCCCAAGAACATGATCTGTGGACTTAATTTCTAACATATCTTTACCACTTGCCTCTTTCCAATGCTCATTCTTATACTGTTCCTTTGTTATACATTTTGGTTGCTCTTTGGGGCAGTTACTCTTCCTATATTCTTCCCAATCTGATTCTAAATTACTTGCACACTTATCGTGAAATTCTTCCCACGGCTCCTTATTAAAATTTTCCTCTACCGTTGAATTACAATTCACGTTAGTATCTACCGCCATTTTGCAAGTTTCGCTAAGGGTATCATAGGCCTTTTTTAGGACATCGCAATTAGCTTTAAGCGTCTTAAGTTTTTGGTTGTTTTTTTTCTCAAACGTTTGAAAAACATTTTCTTTTCCACCTTCTAAAATTTCCAAACAAGTAGGCGACTGGATATTCTTTGTATCTTTCGTTATATCTGCAATAGTTTTTTCCGCGTCGGTGATCCGTTTACCGGCGCGGCCCGCGGCGGTTAATTCCTCGCGGCAGTTCTTTTCGTACTCTAAATACTCTTTCCAACTTTGTTGATCCGCCATGGCAGAGGAAGTATCCAAACGTACCCCGCCCGAGCTCATCACGCTGGAAGCCATACTGGGCAGCTGTGCCCCGATAAAACCCGTATTGGCAAGTGATTTTTTAAGCATTAAATTAGACGTATATTTAGACATACGGCTGGTAATCCACGCACGGTATAAGGCACGGTGGGCGGCATCTTGCCCAATATCTATGGGCCCCGTTTGCCACGCCACGCGCGAGCCGCCCAACTCCCGCTGGATACCGCCAATCCCCATATCTGTATTAACCAGATCGGCGGCCCTTTCTGTCATCCAATCAATGGGATGCCCGTTGGTAATATAAGGGTTTTTAAGTGAAGCCAATTTTTTGCTGGAATCGTAACCGTCCTGCGCTTGGCGGTTTTGCGCAAAGGCATCACTGCCAAAGTACACGTCCCCCAATTCACGGCCGGCCTCGGTCCGTACGGTTACATTACTATCGCGCAGCGGCGCGTTGCGGGCGTCCTGCTCTTCCCGCCCGGCAATGGGGGCCACTACCCCTGCCAAAGAATCTTGCGCGCGGCCCTGTTTGCGCTGCAGTGCCTGCAACGATTTAATGTCGATTAGGTGCGTATTGCCGCTGTAACGGGCCATATTGGCCGATAAACTATTCCCCGCAGCTTCCTCGGAATCCGCCTGCACAAAATTCCCGCGGCGGGGCAAGGAATCCTCCCCTTGAGGGCCCTCGGACAGACGGCCCTGCAACCCCAAGGTTTTATCCGTCCACGTCAAAAGCGCCCGCAGAAAAGACATACGTTGCGTGTCCGCCTGCGTGAACCCCATAGCATACGCCAGGTTGCGCAGCAGCGGAATTTTTTCCACCGGCAACACGCCCGTAACCGTACCCAAGAACAAAAATGCCAACACCGCCACCACCCACGGCCAACGGCCGGAAGTATTCTTAGGTTGTTTATTTTTTGACTGGCCGGCTTTTTTATGGGGTTTTTGCGGCTTAGAGGCAGCTTTTTGCGCATCGGCCACAGGCCCCTGCGCAAGTTTCTCTTCTTTGTTTTGATGTTTTTTGCGGCGTAATTTTTTAAAGGAAATCGGTTTTCTCAAAAGCGGCAGCAAAGCCGTTTTTGTTTGGGTAAGTAGTAACGTTTTTTCGGAAGGTTGAGCCGGCTCTTCGGGCTGGCGGACTTGAATGGGCACTTGCGCTTGCGGCGCAGGTTCTTTGGGTTGCGAGGCAGGTTGCTTTTTTTGTTCTTGCGGTTTTTTTTCTTCCGCAGGTTCTTTGGGTGGTTCCTCTTTAGTAGAACGCAACTGTACCAAATCCTGCACCGTATCCATACGGGTATAGGTTAAATCGGCAAAATCTCCCACCGTCTCAGGGTCCGGCTCAACAGGGGGACGGATGAGACCGTTTTCCGCAATGGCCGGAGAGAAATTTTCGTGCAGATCCAAATTCTCTTCGGGCACATAATTGGGTGGTTTAGGAGGTTTCTCATTCATAAATTACACAGTTGCGGGTGCCCCACGGGGCACCCGACTTTTTTAAGCTTTTGGGAACATACTCATACCAATATTGGTAATGGAACCCGAAAAGTTATCCCACACTCTCTTAAAGAAATTAGACCAACTCGGTTGAATAGCGGTTTGCACGGCAGCCCCTACCAAAAGCGGTGCCGCAATTTGAGCCGCAGTGGCAACCCAAGTACCGCCCATACTACCATACTTAGATGCAAAGCTCTTCGCCGCTGCAAACAGGAACCCGTTTGCTACTGTGACAGCCGTCACAAACCCAATGGCTGTAAGCAACCGAGTCGCCCTTAAAGCCTTAGCTTTGAGTTCCAAAGCCGCAGCCATCTTTGCGGTTATGGGATTGCCTGCCATGGCCTTGGCTGCCACTTCCAAAACCTTAATCTTCAAATCCATCTTTCGCAGGATCGCGGAAAAGGCCCAAATGGCGAGCAGTGAACCAACCGCCGTAGCAATCAGCTGTATAATCAAATTTTCATTTGCTTGGTTGCGTTCATCCACCAGATTTTGTTCTTTATTTAAGCGGTTGCCGATGTTCTTGAGCTTTTGATTGGTTTTGGCAGCCAAGTCGGAAGACGTAGCCGCTTGCGGAGCATTACCGCCATCGACCGACATTCCGCCCGAACCCGGTCCGCCGGACATAAAGGGCTTGGCCCCTTCGTTAGCGCCGGCGTTTGTATTGCGCGCGGCCGCGGCCGATTTTTTTACAATATCTTTGAGTTGATCCCTGTCGGATACGTCGTGCCCTCTGCGGGCTGCTCTACTAGCGCGATATCCGCGGTCAAACGAGGCATTGGCTTGCAACGCGCTGCCTTCCTTAAGCCGATAGGGCAAGGAGCCCCCCGGCATAGCGCCCGATAGGCCGGCCCCTTGGGGACGCCCGCCCATGCGCGGGCCGCTAGCGGTAGCGGCAGGATTGGCACCGGCCACATTGACCCCCGTGCCACTGCCACGTGCCATAGAGGCAGATGCCAAGCTGGAACGAGCACCCGCCGAACCGGCACCGGCTGCCCCCGCACGCGCTGCCGCGCCAGAAGCACCATCCGCCATAGTTCCCTCTATACCGGCCATATTGGGGTTCCCCACTTGCAGTTGAGTAGGGTCCATCACTACATCGCGGTTAGCGGTATTAAGCTCATCCGAATCGCCAAATTGATAGGCCCCCAAGGTTCCCTCTATTTTACCTAAAGCACGTTGGTTGGCCCCATAGCGGGCCAGGGCATCGTTGCCGGTACGGTTGGCTAAATCTTCTTCGCTGGCCAGTTGGTTTTGACCATCGCGAAAGTTCATAGAGGTAAGCATCCGCCCATGGCGTTGCATACCTTCATACGGGTTGTTCGTGCTTGCTACCCCGCTTAAGCTGCGCACTTGGCGTTCTTTGGCAATTTGCTTGTTGGCAGCTGTATTGGCGCCCACGTAGAATAGGCCCGCCGCTGCCACCGATACTACCAGTGACGCATTTGCCAATTTAATGGCGCCGCGCTTGCCTGTTAAAAAGCGAAATACATTCATACACTCCTCCTTAAAAATCAAGTTACGGCTAAAAATCTATTACTTTTCCCGTCATCCCCGAAGGCATTCGGCAATATCCCTTCTCTATGGCTGCTTTACTACCTTCGCGTTGAAGATCCTGAATCAAGTTCAGGATGACTTCTATTTTATAAGGTCTGTCATGCTGAGCTTGACTCAGCATCTTCCACGCACGCCGTTGCTGTTACGTCTTACTTTATATCTCTCTACCGTCCGTCAACCGCGTTGCGCGTGGCCGGGATGTACGTGCGGTCCTGTACGCGCTGCTTATAATTGACCTCGCGCCGCAGACGTTGTTCTTGGCGTTGGGCTTCCAAGCGGTTGCGCTCTACTTTTGCGCGTGCTTCGCGCGCTTCCAGGTGGAAGTAAATACCCACGCCTACCCACAATCCTACCAGTGCAAGCAGCACCAGGCGTACGGTCCAAATGGCCCGTTTAGAGGGCATAACAAACGGCTGTTCTACGTTGTTTTGATCGGTCATTTGTCTTTCCCTCCGTCAATATTCGTTTCTTGGTCGACTCTATCCTTCGTGCTGCTGCTGCCTTTATTGGCCTCTTCAATATCCTTGAGGTATTGGTCTTTATCGGCAAGCATACGGTAGCCGGCCATACCCGCGCCACCGGCACCCATACCAACAACAAGCTGCGCCCATGTTCTCAGATCTTTGAAAAGAACCTTTTCTAGGCCTTGTACTTTTCCTCCTATCAGACCAAACACCCAGGCAGCCGCTACTCCTCCTCCTAAGACGCCACTTAAAACACGGCCCCATGTTACCCAGCCGTCGTGGCCACATATATCGGCATAAGCGTGTATTTTGTGTAATAAGAAAATGATGGAACCTAAAGCAGCTGCCGTCATGACACCGGCCGCAATCCACCAACCCAAGTTCGCAGGCCATGGCAATTTATCCGCTATACACACCGTTATTAAAATTCCTCCAATCATCCCCATAATCGCAGGGAAAAGAGTCCAAAACCAAGAGCGCAGTTCCTTTTTGGCGGCATCTCTTACATCTGCCTGGCCTGTTTGCACGTTGGCTAACCCGGCGCGGATACCCCGGATACTGGCATCGGATGTACTTCTTACATCACTGGAAGACGAATTGCCAATGGTTACTTCGGAACCGTCCACAATCATTCCACCGTTGATTTGTCCGCCCGCCAGGAACGGTAATCCCCCGGCGTTGGCGGCGTTTGTTTTATTGCCATGGATTTGTGCCGTTTGTTTGCGTATGCGGGCCAGTTCTGTGCCGCCTCTTCCCGTTAAACGGTGCGCCGCACCGACGCGGGCATCCCGTTCGTTGGGCAAACGATCCGCCGGGCCAAAATTAGCACCCGAAAATTTCATCGGTCTGCCTTCTTTTACGCCTGCGGCCATAGCGGCGCGGGCATCGGCCATAGCATCTCCGGCTTTGGCCAAGGCGTCCAAATCCGCCTTAGAAGGACCGTTTTTATTGCTGTTTTGGATAACAAACGCATTTGAAGAACCGCCGCTACCACCGCCGCCACGGCCTTGCCCCCAATTGCGCGAAGCATTTGCCGCACTGGAAGCCGACCCTTCCACCGTGGAAAAACCTTTTTGGGTGGGGGCTGCTTTTGCTCCCCCTTCCTGATCGGCGGCTGCTTGTGTAACGTTAGCTACGGCATCGGTCATACCTTCCAATTTCCCTTGCAAGCCGGTAAGCATTTGCAACGGGGAGTTGACGTCTTTATCCGTGCCGCCGCCCAGGCCGATCCCTAAGTTGCCCCCCGCCAACTGATAGGCCTTGTTGGCTTGCTCGACGGAGGCATCTTGCTCATAGGCCGGGTTTACAGAGGCATCTTCAAGGGCCGCTTGTTGTTGGTATTGAGAGGCCTGCTGGTTGGCTAAATCCAACGCACGGGAACGCCGGATATTTTCCGCCGAACCTTGAACAGCACCGTTGGCGGCATACGTTCCCCCGCCCCCGCCGGAAGCTACATAAACCACGTTGCCGTTTTCATATACAGAGGGCGGCATAAAAGAATTGTTATCCGCCGGGGAACTTAAATAGTTATACGCCGCAAAGCCGGCCGCGCCCACCACAGCGGTTAAACCCGCCGCCTGGACTAAGCTGATACTTGCTTTGCCTGCATGGCTTTTAAGCCAATTTAAAATATATTTCATAAGGTGCCTCCTTGAGAAATCAACATTTCTACAAACATCCTAACAAACAATCCGTCTTGTCTTGTCCAGTTTTGCCGTTACAAGCTTCTTTACATTTTTCCTTTGCTTCGTTGCTATTATTATTGTTATCATCATTTTTTTTATTTAATGCATTTGCTCTACGATCAGCAGCACTATTCCAAGCTCCAATTTGGTACGCTTCTTGTTTGGCGGCCATCCCTTCCACTCTTGACGTTGGAGCCCCGCGCATGATTCTCGCTTGCTGTTTGGTTCCTATCATGCTTTGCCACGCCATAGCAGGTTCATCAATTCCATTACCCTTCGCCCAGGTCGTAAAAAATTTTTGATCTTCCGCAGACAGCTGATCCCATTGTTTATTTGCTAATTCTTGCCCCATTTGCTTACGAGCCGCGCGAGATGCTTGATTGCCTTGTATAGTTCCGCTAATGGTGTCGCCAACGGATCCCATAAACGAGTTTACCAAGTTCTCCGCAGCAGATTTAGCCAAATTAATAAGCATTTCTTCCCACCATGCTTTTTTATCGTCTTCCTTTTTCTTGTTATCGTTTTCGGCTTTTTTGGCAGCGTCGGCTACTTTTTTGTCCAGGTTGGAAAGATCGGTCGTGGAAGTAGGGGCCGAGGTATCCAGCGTAAGCCCTCCGTTTTGCAATTTGCTCAAGTCCACACTGCCGTCTTTACCGAAGGCGTCACTACCGTCAATATTGCCACCCATTGCTGCGCGGCGGGCGTTGGTGAGTTTGTTCTCGTTAATGCGGGCGGCAGCCACACTGCCCGAACGGAATTGCGAGAGCGACCGACGCGCATCGGAATTGCGCAGCTGGACGGGTTTTTCGTGGCCTTTGTCGTCCTTTCTGAATTGTCTAAAATCCCCACTGGGCCCCCATTGGGAATTAATCCCACTGCCCCCGCTGTGTGCCATGGTGGCAGAACCTAACTGACCCACTTCCGTTTTGGAACCGCCACGGCCGCTACCGCCGCCATAGCCCCCATATCCGCGCGAAGACGAACCGGAATTATACTCATTATCATCCGAAGAGGACGAGCCGGAAAAATTTTCATCCGCTTCCGTATTTTCTTCCTCTTCCTGGGCAGCATCTTCCTCTTGGCGTTCTTCTTTTTCCTGCGGGGTATAGAGCAAACTGCCGCCTTCCTTCATGTCCGGGTAGGCATTGGCCAGCAAATATTTCTCGGCCTCGTCGGTAGCAAAAGGCATTTGGGCCAAATCGTACCCATGGGTACTCATACCCGGCATGGAATCATCCCCCGGCTGTGAAGCCGCAGAAATCAGCAAGATTAGCGCCACAACGCTTACCACAGCAATTGCACCAATCGTGTAGGCCTGCTTGCGGTCCATTTTGTTTAACTTTTCAAAAACTTTTTTCGGCTTGAATGTAAACATATATTTTCCCTCTATAGCAAATAAAAACTACTCTTGCTGACCCGCACCGTACACACGCGCGCTCAAACACAGAGTGATACACCTTATCATTAGTATAAGACTAAAACCCCATTTTGTCAAGGCCCAAATTTGGACCTATATGCGGCCTAACGTCAGGGCAATTGCTCTATACAAAAGCAAAAAAGGCCATTATCTATTTTCCGGGCGGGCATACGGAAGTGGACGTTCGTTTTTCCCGGCGTATTTAATTACTTTAATTTGGGTGCCCTGTTCGCACAAAAAGTTATACCCGCGCAGGCAATACTGATCCTGTTCGCAAACGCGCTGTTTATCGTACTTGCATAAAAAGCGGATGTTAATCGGCTTAGTATTAACTATCAATTCAATACGTGCCCAACCCCCGTTCATGTTAATATCCATTTTGAATGTATTGAGACTGAGAAACTGCTTCATCCCCGGGTTGGAAAAGCCGATATAATCTTCTATCTTACGTTGTAAATCTTTTTGTAAGAAACGTTTATCCCATCCTTGGGCAAAAAATTGCGTTTCGTGCGATTGCAATTGGTAACGCCGGGCAGCGTAGGTACCGGCAATTTGCAACTTTTGGTTAAGCACCAAAATACCAAAAATTTTAATGATAAATAGCACAAATACAATCAGCACCGGGAACAGCAGTACCATTTCGGTAGTGGCCTGCCCTTTGCGGGAAAAGAGAGAAAAAACGGTACGTTTCATTAGGGCCTCAACATAATGGTGTATTTGGGGATAGGATTGGGCCACACGCAGTTGTTGTTCCCGCGCGGGCAGGACATTACAATCGTATTGCGTACAGCCGGCTTGTATTTGCTTTCCAAATTGATGTTAAAGTGGTTACGCGGCAATTTAAAATTTTGCTTGAGGGAAATCCCCTTCTTTAATGTGCGCAGTTTGCTACGGCCGGACGGTTCCACGTACGCAAAGAAGAACAACGGGTCTGCATTGGCATCGCGCGTCATCTTCCACGATATGGGCCACGCCCCGCCGGATCCTTCCCCTTTCTTCGAAGCGGCCGATAGATAAAACACCAAATCGTCCGATTCGTGCCGCTTGGTAGGAATGTTTAAAAAGGGTAACAACCGCGAAGCACTTTGCCGGGCACATTCGTTCTTTTTGCAATCATCTACGTTCAAATAATATCCCTCCCGGAAAATATGCGCGTTGCGGGTTAATTTTTTATACAAATCTTTTTGCAAATTGAACGTATCCCCCAACTGTACGTAAGTGCTTAAATAGGCGGTAATAGCCGGGATCCCCACTTCGGCAGCAATGATGTAATGCGTTTCCACCATTTTTCTGTTCATCACTACTACCGGGGCTTTAATTGCGTCAGGGGTTTCCTTTTCCCACCCGGTGCGCACATAAGCAGGGTCACCCGCTTCGTCCTTGTCTTCTTCAATTCCCGAGTATTGGGCATAATGTATTTTCCAATCCGTAGCAGCAGGGGACGGGGCCGGATTTCTCCTGGCGCCGCGGTCATAATCCGGGCCGACGCTAGGCACCGCCCCGGCCTGGTAAAACAAATCAAATACAGTCCAGTCCTGAGCTTGCCCGCGGTAAGGGTTGTTTTGCGCATCTACCGGGAAGAGTGGATCGTCATAGGTACTAAGCACACGGTACGGAAGCCCCCCGTTTAAATAGGCCGTAGCATTTAAAAACAAACTGACCGTACTCATTTGTGAATAGGCCGCATTGTCCAACGCGAACTGGTTACGCACCTTGGCAATGGAAACTTTGGTAACTTCTACGAGTAAATAAATTACCAATACAAATATCGGCAAGAGCAGGGCCGCCGGCAGCAAAAGCTGAGCCCGGCGGTTATGAAGTGCGTGAAAGAGAGAGAGGCGCTTAAAACGCATATCAATTTTCCCCTGGTAAAAGTTGCCCTACAAACGAAAACAAATAATGCACAATGTCTGTATGAAACGTGGTCAAAAACGCCGAAAAAATCACCACCACGCTGGCTAGCATTAACACATACTCAATGGTCGCCTGCCCGCGCGAAAGTGAAAGCTCAATAGGCGCTAAAAACCGTTTCATGCACTAAAAGTCTTCGTCGTCATCATCAAAAACGACGTTCCCCTCCGATGAAATAAGCCCTTTTTCAATGGCTTTTACCACTGCTTCGGTGCGGCTGCTAACCCCTAATTTATGAAAAGCACTATTGAGGTGGTTTTTGATCGTTTTGACACTGCATTCCAACTCTTTGGCTAATTCTTTATTGCTAAGCCCTTTTCCTAACAGATCCATAATTTTAATTTCTGTTTTCGTAAGCGTGGCTTGGGAAGGCATAGAATTGTCCCCCATCTTGCGAAGCCCATGCAACAGCTTGCCCATCAGCTGCTGCGGGATCATCAACCCTTCACTGGTAAATGCTTTAATGGAGCTTACTAATTCCGCCGCCGGCAACATCTTGGATAAATATCCGTTTGCGCCCGCTTGAATGGCATCAAGCACGTGGGCTTCATCCTCAAAGCTGGACAACACAAGTACATTGACTTGCGGGCAAGTTTCACGGATTTTGCGCGTGGCATTAATACCATCCATTTTAGGCAGTTTAATATCCATCAGCACCACATCGGGTTTTAATTTTTTGGCCAAAGCAACGGCTTCTACGCCATCACTGGCTTCGCCCACTACTTCTACCCATTTTTCACCCGTCAAAATATCCTTAATCCCTTCTCGGAACAAGGTTTGGTCATCCGCAATTAACACGGTAATTTTTTTCTTTTTATTTGCTGGCATAGACTCCTCTCTCTTTTCAAAACTAATTAGCTATAGGCAAGGTGAAATTAAAAGTGGCTCCTTTGCCTACCCCGTCACTATGTGCCCAAATGCGCCCATCGTGATTTAAAACAATATCTTTAGCTATGGATAAACCAAGCCCCAACCGCCCCACGCGCCCTTTCTCTCCAAACTGCGCAAAGCTATCAAACAGACTGGGGGCCATCTCCGGTTCAATACCATCCCCAGAGTCCGCTACCGATACTTTAGCATTTTTTTCATCTATTTTACTAACAATAATGTTAATGCTGCCATTATCGGGCGTGTGACGCACGGCATTTTCCAAAATATTAGAAATAACCTGGCGGATGCGTTTCTCGTCGGCAACAACAGGGATTATCCCCCCGCTTTGGAACGTAACGCGGATATTGTGTTTACTTGCCTTATCCTTAAAAATTTCAACTGTTTTACGTAAACTTTCCGTAAGCTCAAAAGGCGCTTTCTCAATACGTAATTTGCCTTTTTCAATGGCAGCCCAGTCCACTAAATCTTTAATTAGATGTTCAATTTGGCTGATAGACTCATCCATAAACATCATTTTTTGTTGTTGTTCTTCTGTAGGATTGGTCCTCTTTTTGAGCATGTCAAAACTCATTTTAAGCGTCATAAGAGAGTTGGACAAATCATGTGACACAATAGAGAAAAATTTAGATTTCATATTATTAAGGCGGTCCAAATCCTCATTACGTGTTTTGAGCTGAGCCAAAAGTTCCTTATTGCTTTGTTCCAAAAAGTATTTATCCAACGCACGGTTGATGGTGCGTTTTAGATAATCAAAGTCCACAGGTTTCATCAAAAAATCGTAGACGGATTCCTGTATGGCTTCCATAACGGCATTGAGGGAAGCGTAAGCCGTAATCATAATAATTTGGCTATCTTGGTTGAAAGAACGAATTTTGCGAATTAAATCCAACCCGGTTTCATCCGGCAAGTTATAATCCATTAAAATAATGTTAAAAAAATCACTGGCACAAATGTCCAAACATTCCGCAGCCGTCCCTGCCTGGTAAACCTTATACCCTTCAATTTCCAGTAAATCTACCAGGGTTTCACGCAGGTTATTATCATCATCTACTACTAAAATTTTAACTTGCTTTTCCATAATTTGTGTCTCCCGCTTTACGATAAATCTTCAGATAAATTTGAAAACAAGCCCCTTTCCCCGGCGTGCTTGTAATAAAAAGCTTTCCACCGTGACGCACAACCGCCTTGTGAACCACGGCCAATCCCAACCCTGTGCCACGTGCTTTGGTAGTAAAAAACGGAGAGAAAATCTTCTGTTTTAGCTCTTCCGGCACTCCTGCTCCCGTATCGCTTACATACAGAGCCACTAACCGGCGCCCTACCTTGGACCCTAAAGTTAACGTTCCCCCATTGGGCATTGCCTCTACGGCATTGGTAAGCAGGTTACGCAGGGCTTGTTTAATTTCCTCCACATCGGCCTTAATGCGTACCGATTCTGCAGCCAACTGTTCCTGCACGATAATCCCCGCCGGCACAGGAAGGGCAACCAATATTTCGTGCAGAAAGCTGTTAACATCAATCATACTCAAAATAAGCTCACGCTTACGGGCATAACCCAACACCTCGTTAATGATACTATTGGCTTGGCGCACTTCGGATTCAATAATGTTAAATTGTTTAATTACCTTTTGATCCGTGGGGACCGTAAGCGTTTTTATAAGACGTGTAGAATTACTAATTACAGCCAAAGGGTTGCGAATTTCGTGGCTAATAATAGAGGCCATTTGCCCAATCGCCGCCAAACGTTCTGCTTTTACCAGCTCATCCGTAGCCGCCTGCAGTTCCCGTGTGCGTTGCTCTACTCTTTGCTCCAGCACCTGATTCATTTGCGCCAATTCCTGCCGGCGCTCATGCAACGTCTGTGACATATCTACAAACGCACTGGCCAATTCGCCTATTTCGTTATTGGGGATTTCTACATCTTGTTGCTTGATGACGTGGTTTTCATCTTCCCGCAAGCGAACAACCGCTTTGCGCAGCCGCGCCAGCGGGCGTGTGATGGGGATAATTACTAAATAACTTACGACACCTACAAAAGCTAACATACACAAGGCAACTAAAACAATATCCCATACGGAAGAATGGACCAAATTATCCACAAATAGACGCATCGGAACGTTCGCCGGCTGTAAAACATAAATTTCCCAAGACATTTTAGGAACATTTGCTACTGCCACCAACATCCGCCGTCCGTCGGCAAGAGTCACTTCCCCTTGGGTGGCACCATTTAATTGTTGACGCACATGGGCCAATGTGGCTTGTAATTGTTCCTGTGCAGATACATTTAAGTCCTGCGGGGCCCCATTGAAAGACAAAATCCGCCCCGATTGTGTCACAATCATAGCATCCATGTCCAAAGGATAGGCCTGGGACAAAGTATCCACCAAGTCGTTTAAATACATGGCAGCTGCTAACACACCCGTCACTTGGGAAGACCCCACCTGCCGGTGCAACGGCTGCCCCAACCAAATAAAAGGATTTCCGTTCCACTCGTACACATCACTTATAAAATTAGCTCCCGTTAAACAGGAACGAAACATCTCTTGCTGCACGGAGCTGTAAGTGTCGGCCGGAGCAGTACCTGTATCAAAAAGCAAATCCCCCGTCTTAGAGAACGCAACTAAATAAAACAAGGACGGGAAACGAGCCCGTAAATAATCCAAATCTGAAGGAGTAATCAATGCATGGGAACCAAAATCCGTATGTAAATCACTAAATTCGGCCAACAACTGTTCTTTGGAAATTAAAGAGGAACGGATCACAAAGGAAAGACGGGAAGCAATCATCTCTTGTTTTTGCAGAAGTTGATTTTTAAGCAGCAAGCTGTTAATGCGCACCACTCGGTACCCCACCACCAAAACCGGTACAATGGAGATAATGCTCAATACCACTACCGCTTTAAAAAATAAACCTCGAAAGCGCTTCACTTTGCAAACTCCCTCAATTCTAAACGGTACTACTCAGCAAAACGGGGGCCGGATTGACTCCTAGCCCCCGTCTAAAAACCACTTATTTAGCAGCTACCCGCGGGAGCCGCTGCCTTTTCCCCCGAAACTGTGCGAGGGTTTAAAAACGAAAAACCGTCTATTTCCGCCGCCGAACCAAAATCCAGCAACACTTTCCCTTCCCACAAGAACGAAGGAGAAGCATTTACGCCGTATTCTTTCCCGTAGGCAGCTTCTTGTTTTAGGAGTTCCAACCCCTCAGTATCAAATTTTTTCATAATTTTGTTTACATTGATACCGGCCTGTTGCATGGCCTTATCCCAACGACTAGAGCGATAATCTTTATTGCGAATTTCCAAATACTGCCACAACTTGGACGGATAATACTTGGCAATTAACAACTGCCGCACATCCTCTTCCCATTCAGCTGAACCATGCAAACTGGAAAAACCGTTACGAGGGTCATAATTGACGATATAACGGATTTTAACCTCTTTTCCTTGTGGGAATGTGTCATTTTTCTTGGCCTCAATCACCGCACTTTCAGCCATTACCCCGTAAGGGCATTGCGACATAACAAAAATTTCCATCACACCCGGTTTGGCTTCTTTAGCCGTGTAGACACCGCTGCGCGTTTGATGGGGCAATACAATATACTCTTCCGTTTCCAGCACGAAACCACGCTGCAAATGGGCCTCCATTTTAGAGCGAACGGCATCTGTTTTTTTAATTAAATACAAAGGGAGAAAACTATAATCCAAATTAGCCAATTTTTCATCCTGCATAGCTTCTAATTGGGTTTTTTTGGTAACTACCGGTTCCATCCCCAAAAATTGTGCAATCCCTGCCGTCAGCATAGGGTCTTCTTTCCCGGCTGCATATTCCCCTGATTCCACAATCACAAATTCTGCCTTCGTCTGAGTAGCAGCTTTTTTCTTGGCAGGCGCAGCCCACACTGCAGGCGCGGCCACCAACACAGCCATACAAAACACAACAATTCTTTTCATATCTTTTCCCTTATTTATCTTCTAGATCTACCCGTACACCGCGTATTCCAAGAGAACATAAGAAATTGTATGCAAACAACAAAACTACGCTAGATACTAAGAACAAAATAGTAGCTTGAATGGCATACATCACTAACCCCATCACGTAAGATACCGTCAAAGTAGCTTCCGGTTTAAATACTTCCAGCGCAGCTGTTAGCAACATAACCACAAATACAGCCAGTGGAAATGCCGAAAACAATACGTCCTTAATAGATACTTTTTTAATTTCTACTTTCATATTCTCTCCTTACTGAAAAATTATTTCTCCGGTTCCAGCACAATTACAATCCGGTTTTTCCCTGCGTCGTTAGGCAGCTCAACCGCCTTAACTGTACATTTTACATCTTTGGTAGTGGTGGTGCCACGTAACACTTTAGTAGGGTTCTCCAACGCTTCCCCTACCACTTGAATAATTTCCTGTTGAGTTCCGTCAAAAATATCCAACAAGTGGATTTTGCGGCCTTCTTCTTCCTTCAATTCAAAATTGGTATAAAGAACGTTATTATTTTCATCCACCACAATAGCACGCGTTCCCTTGGGGATTGCCACAGCGAAGATAGCTTTCCACCAAGTTTTTTCATTTTCCAGGGCTAAAATTTCACCATGTTCCAGGCCCTTCATATCTTCTTTAATTTTACCCAAGAGCCCTTGTACAGAAACAGCCACATCGCCTATTTCATCGTGCCGGGTAGGGTAAGAAAGTACCAAGTTGTTAAGAGTTAAGCTGTCAATACTGTCTTTGAGGGCATTGATTGGGCGAATCACTTTAAGCAGTAAGAACAGGTACAACACGCCCCCTATAAGTAAAAACATGATAACAGCCCCTACCACATAGCGGATCATCGAACGGTGGATTAAATCGCGCGCACTGGCACGGGAAACTTTCAAATTGATAATACCTGCCACATCGCCCTTGGCAAGCAGTGGAATAGCCATATCATATTCATCGCCATCCCCCGTTAATACAGAACGCGGCGTTTTTGTACGAATCGCTTGCACCACAGCATTACTGTCAAATCCTACGGAATTATTATAATCCGCATACGACATATGTAAAAACTTAGTGTTTTCATGCCAACGGATAGAACCGTCATAGTTCAGATAAATGACGTTTTTAATACGGGCATCATTTTGCAGCATTTCTTTCATCTGGTCTGCTTCGTTAAAAGACACATCGCGGGGTTTTTTGGCTAATGCTTGCACCAATTGCGGGGTTCGATAACGAACCATCTCCACCATTTCGTTTTGGAGTTTTTGGTCAAACACGAACTTGAATAAGTTATAGTAAAACAAGCCCCCAATTACTGCTGCATACACAGTAACCAAAACAAACCACAAAAGCCACTTAGAAGTTAATTTCACGTCTTCCTCCTATTTTACCATCATGCGTTCTTCAATCTTACGCAACCCCAGCTCGGCATCCATGTTACCCGGATCGAGCTGTTTGGCCACAATCCACGCTTGGCGGGCACGTTCAAAATCATCTTGGTTATAGGCATCCAATCCCTGAATATATTTAGCTTGGGAGGCCGCATGGGCTTCAGCCGACACTTGGGTCATACCCGCAGGGATTAAGCCCGGCAACGGTTGTTCAGCCGTAACCGTACCCGGTATTGTGGTAGCCCCGGGGATTACTGTCGTCGTAGTGCCCGGAACAAGGTCATCCACCATAATGGTTTCTTTCAAATCGATCTCTTCTGCTTTGCGCTGGGCTTCTTCGGTAGCTTCTTTGGCTTTTTGAGCTGCCTGTTCAGCCAATGCTTGTGCTTGTTGGGCTCGTTGCGCCTCTTGTTTAGCACGCAATTCTTGATTGCGCAAGTAACGTTCTTTGGCATTACGGGCTTGCTTAATCATATTATCCATCGCAGCCGTATCGGCGCCCCATTTTTTGGCATTGTTCCAATAGGCAATGGCCTGATCAAAACGGTACGCACTATACG
Source organism: Elusimicrobiaceae bacterium (assembly GCA_045593185.1). Lineage (GTDB taxonomy): Bacteria > Elusimicrobiota > Elusimicrobia > Elusimicrobiales > Elusimicrobiaceae > Avelusimicrobium. The sequence continues at coordinate 100,739 of JAZNWD010000032.1, forward strand.
CTTGGCATCCTGCTGTATAGTAACCGCCTGCAATTTCATTCTTCAGCTGAGACATATACTTCTGCACGCGGGCATCCCCCGGTTGAATTTTTTTGATACGTTCAAACACAGTATAAGCTTCCACGTATTGTCCACGGCTGTAAAACTCCAAAGCTTGTTTCATGTTTTCCTGTAATTGTTGCTGGCGAAGTTTTTCTTCCGCTTCTGAAATTTTAGCTACCAAGGCCGGGTCGTTCTTACGCATCAAGAGGGCATTGTACCAAGCATCCAACGCAGCTTGATAATTTTCTTGCTCATTGGCCACTTCACCGCGGCGCGCATATTCTTTGGCAATTTCCACATCTATTTGCTGTTTCCAGGATTGTGCCTTGGCATTTCCGGGTTGGATGACCAAAATTTCATTGAGTTTATCATTAGCTTCCACCAAGCGCCCACTGTCATACAAGGCTAGCGCTTCTTTAAATTTAGCATCTAATACTTGCGATTCCGATACCGTTCCATACGTGCCCATATGGTTGGCTTGTTGGGCTAAAGTTTGGGCCTGTTTAAAGTTTGGATCAATGCTCAAAATAGTTTGGGCTAATTCCTGCGCACGTTGATAATCCCCCTGTTTATAAAGCTGGTAGGCATTATCATATACCATACGCAATGTATAGTTTTGAATACGTTGCTTTTCCAACTGTACAGTAGATAAATATTGCTTTTTTTCTTCCACATCGTTGAGTGTACCCAAGGAAATTTTCCCTAAGTCCAACAGCATACCGGCCTCTTTACCGTGTTGGCGTACAGGAACCTCACGCGTAAAGGTGGATGCATCCGCGTTATACACAGCTAACAACAAAAAAGCAACTAAGGTTATTTTTTTCATACGGTGCCTCAGAACCCCAATCCGCCGGACAAAAGCCCGCCTAACATAGGGGATAAAATTAAAATAAAAATCGTTGGGAAGATGAATATAAACAACGGGAAAAGCATTTTAGTAGAGGCCTGGGCCGCCAATTTTTCCGCCTTATTCAAACGACGGGAACGCAAATCGGCCGAGAAGTTACGCAGCAAATCTACCAAGCTGGTACCCAATTCGTCCGACTGGATAATCAGCCCCACCAACGAGCGCACCTCCTGCACACCCGTACGGGCGGCAAACCGCTCCAATGCCTCACGCCGGGAATAACCCAGTTTAATTTCGCCAATTGTTTTTTCAAGTTCTTCTTCCAAAATGGTTTTTTCACGCGTTACTTTGATAATTCTTTCAAACGCGGTTAAATAGTCCAACCCTGATTCAATAATAAGAGCCGCCAAATCTACCGTAGCCGAGAAGTTGCCTAATATTTCAGCTTGCCGGCGTGCAATACGGCCTCTAATAAGTAAATCCGGCAGTATAAAGGCTACCGGCACCAGTATAATCGGCCAAAAAGACTGGAATAAAAGCATCAAGGCCAGGGGAATTACCAAGGCAGCTATCATTTTGGTATATAGAATGTCTACCGGTTGGGGCTTATCAGGGCTACCTAACTGCAAATGCATTTCTTCCAAGCTGTCCTCTAAATGGAAGGTATGCAAAAAGAATAAAGCCAAACGATCAAAAAACTTATCTTCATCCAAACGTGCAAAGCTAGAGGCCGATTTGTAGCGCTGTACAGCTACGTCCACAATTTCTTCGCGTTCTTGGGCAGGGGCAAACAAGCGGAAAATAGCCACAAAGATGGCTCCCGCGCCCACTAATAACAACAAGTTCAAAACCAGCGACATGGAATTGCTCATAACTACACCTTGATATCTCCCAGTTTTTTAAGCACTTGCATACCGATGAAAATCCACACAATACAGAATAAGAACAAAATCATCCCTAAGGGGCTCAAATAGAAAGAAAGCATCTGATCCGGGTTAAACATAAACATAATGGCCATCATCGCAAAGGGCATAATACTTACCACTAAAGACTGGATACGCTGTTGAGCCGTTAAGGCCTGCAGTTTTTCTTCCAATTTACTCTCCTCGCGAATATTTTCCACCAAACGCGCAAAGATAACCGGCAAGTTCCCACCGACTTGGCGTTGAATAATAATTGCTTTTACCACATGGGCCAACATACGGCTGTCCACACGGTTTACCATACCGTCCAAGGCCTGTTCAAAGGGAGTCCCTAACCGGTAGTTTTTGACCACTAACCCAAATTCATCCGAAATAGGCGGCAATAAATCCTTAGAAACCATCTCAAACCCTTGTACAATATCCATACCTGACTTGAGCGAGTTAGAGAGCAAAATCAGCGCGTCCATGAGTTGTTTGTTGACTTTTATCCCGCGGCGGCGTTTGAGCGTTTCGAGCAAAGAGGACGGAACACGGATGCTGACTACCCCCCCCACAAATAGGAAGGCCAAGAACACAAAAACGCCCATAAATCCGCCAATCATCCAACCGAAGAAAAAGCCAATAGCCATAAAAATCGCAATGGTTCCCAGTACAATATACTTCACATCAATGCTGACAAACTGGCGGTTAAAATCATCCGCCCACACTACGCTTCTGGCGCGGTAGTCTTCCATCATACGGTCGATAGATTCGCGTTTGTTATTGATCAAGAAGTATACAAACATCCCCGCGAACAAAGACCCCAAAATGATCAGTGTAAGCGTATAAAGCCGATCGGCCCGAGTGGTCTGATAGGTTTTAGGATCCGGCGGAGCGGCCGGAATAGGAGACCCCATAAACTGGGCATACAAGTGGTTGGCCAATACAACAACCGCCATGACAGATTGACGGTATTTCTCATCGCGCTGCGCTACCGGGCTGGAAAAAGACTCAATCGTACTAAAAAACTCATTGTTAATGAGTTCCAACGTGGATAACATGGAACGTGCCCGCCCTTCCATGCTGTCTTTCATAACAACCAATTGATTTCCACGCAACAGGTCTTTATTCAAGCGGTCAATCGTGGCCATCAGGTTCAAACGATTTCCGACATATCCACGGGAAAGTTGTTCAAGCACAATAGGTTTATTGGGGTCTAGAGACTCCGCTGCGCGGTCCAAATACAAATACACGTTTGAAAATGCTTGGCGCCACAAGTCAACCTCACTATATGTTTGATTATCCGTGGTGACAAATAAAACTTTATTCCTGTCCATCCGTTCCAATTCCTGCTCGAACCAGGCCGGCATGGTAACAGGCTTATTGGCAGCGGCACCGCACAAATTGGTAAGGGTATATGTTTTTTCTTTTTCTTTATCTTCGGTATTAAAGAACCCCGCCAAAATGCGCATCTTATCCTGCGCACACTGGATTTTATCCAAGTCTTTTATGTCCAAAGAACGCGCAAACAGTTCCACCGGCCCGCATACGCAAGTCAGTAAAACCATCAAAGAGATAAGGACAAGACTTTTTTTCATACTTACCTTACTTTACACAGCCGGCGGCGTGGGAGGTTGCGGCGTATGAGGCGCCGCAGGCGGCGGAGGAACATGTTCCCCCTGCGTCTGTTGCCCGGCTGCTTTTAAATCCGGTTCTCCGTCTTCACCCAAAGGGATTGCGCCTTTGGTAAACACTTCTTTAGAAACGGGGCACCCTTTCGCTTCAAATTCATCAAAGAAAGTGGGTAATTCCCCGGTAGGAGCAAACACTCCCTGCACTTTCCCGTTTGCATCTACCCCCGTCTGTACATAGCGGAACAAATCCGTAGATTGAATGATACCGTCTTCCTGCCCGTGCATTTCGGTAATGTAAGTTACTTTACGGGATCCGTCCGAAAAACGAGATAACTGTACAATCATATTCACGGCGGACGAAATCATTTCGCGAATGACACGCACCGGCAAATCCACCCCCGTTTGCAAGCACATGGCTTCCAAACGAGATAATCCGTCGCGCGGCGTGTTGGCGTGAATGGTAGTAAGGGAACCTTCGTGACCGGTGTTCATAGCTTGTAACATATCCAAGGCCTCGCCACCGCGACACTCCCCTACCACAATACGATCCGGACGCATACGCAAACAGTTTTTAACTAAATCTTGAATCGTTACCGCCCCTTTTCCTTCCACGTTTGGCGGACGAGATTCCAACGACACCCAGTGCGGCTGCTGCAAGCGAAGTTCGGCCGTATCTTCCACGGTAATAATACGTTCATCATCGGCAATGTAACCCGATATAGCATTCAAGAATGTAGTTTTACCGGTACCGGTTCCCCCGCACACAATAATGTTTTTGCGGATTTTAACACACTGTTTAATAAATTCCATACATTCCGGGCTGATTGTACCAAAACGGTAGTAATCTTCCGGCCCGAAAGGTTTTTGCGAGAAACGACGAATGGTAAGCGTCGGCCCCGAAACTGCAAGCGGCGAAATGATTGCGTTTACACGGGAACCATCTTTCAAACGTGCGTCCACAAGCGGTACCGATTCGTCGATACGGCGGCCTAACGGCGCCACAATACGCTTTATTACCTGCACCACTTGGTCGTTGTTGCGGAATTTGTATTTGGTAAGCGTAAGTTTCCCTTTTTGTTCGATAAAAATCTTATCAAAGGCATTTACCATAATTTCGGTAACGGCCGGGTCACGCATAAGCACTTCCAGCGGCCCTAATCCCAAAATTTCATCCAACAACTCTGCCGAGAAACGGGCCCGCTGCTCACGGGAAAACTGTAAGTTAGGCTGTTTTTGCAAAATATCGTCTACAATGGCAGATACCCGTTTGCGGGTTTGCTCACTGGCGGAGCTCTCGTCACTAATGACAATATGCTCTACTTCCAACGTGTGCACCACTTCTTTATGCACTTTTTGTTTTAAATCATCCCAAAAAGAGAGCTTGGTCCGGCCCATATCCTCTTCGGCCGCTACGTGGCTTTCGGCACTTTCCGTTTTGCCACCGTTAAAGAGTACTGGGCTCCAAATATCTTGAGCAGCCTGTGTGAATTCCTCGTCGGAAACAGAAGCTGTCCAATCTTTAGGGGCTGGTTTTAGATCGCGAATTTTGGCTAAAATTAAGCGTAGCCCTTTCACCCATTCTGCCTGTGGGTTGGTAATAATCTCCACCTCTTTACGGTTCGAGGTGGCCATAACATCTTCATCCCATGGCAAAAACACGTCTATTTCTTGCCCCAAAGAGCTGTAGAAATGTTCTACTTCTTCATAGGGAATAGACCCAGGCATATCATAGGCGTTGCAAATCACGCTGATACGGTCCATAGGATAGTGTTGCTCTTTATAATCATTATAAAGCTGTACGGTAGCATTCAAATGTGTACGCGTAGCCTGCGATACCCAAAACATACGGTCCGCAATGTCAAACGCAAAGGCCTGCATAGGAAAACTGGAATCCACATCAAGAAAAATATCAAACGTTTGTGCCAAGCGAGACAAAATAGGAATTAAAATTTTGGGGCTGATAGAAGCCACTTGGGCACGCGTATTACCCAAAGGCAAAAGCCCTACCCCCCATTGCGACATAGAAATTTTACCGCGCAACAATCCGCCCACTATGGCAATATTGGCATTGCCAAGCGTTTGCAAAATATCGGCTACGCTGACTGGCTTTTTGATATTTAAATAAAAGCTATGCTCTTGGCGCGCAAGTGGGTCCAACGGAACAATCAGAACCGGGCGTTTTTGAATGCCTGCCCAACCTAACGCCAAATTAAGTGTAAGAGTCGTCTTCCCGGCCCCTTCCTTCGGGCCTGAAAAAGCAATAATCTTTGCTTCGGATTTTGGAGTGTCTTTTGTCTCTGCCATAAAAATACTACTCTACAATTTCAACCGTAATGAACAAGAACAAAGAGCGCTGTTCTTCAGTAACGTCTTTATTCTTAAAGAGTAAACCTAAAAGCGGAATGCGCCCTAAGAACGGTACGCGGTCTTCGCTAACGTTGCGAGCACTGCTTTTCAGGCCGCCAATTACCAACGTTTCTCCACTGTTTAATTCTACGTGGGTTTCTACGTCGCGGTTGGTGAAAGAAGGTGCCGTGGCGGTACCAATCATAACCGTACGGGAATAGTCCACCGTAGATACAGAGAGCTGAACTTGTAAGTCAATAATGTTATTACGTTCCGGAATGATGGTAGGCATCACGTTAAGCAAAATACCATAATCTTCCAATTGAGAGCCTACCCCCTGGTTGTTTACCACCGGTATTGGCACGCGGCCCCCCACGGTAATTTTAGCGGCACTACCTGAGGAAGTAACAATCTTGGGGTTGGAAAGCACTTGAGCGCGGCCTTCTGTTTCCATTAAACGCAAGCGGGTGGCTACTGCCGTTTTGCGTTCAAATTCACCCAAAGACAGAATACCCGGGATAGTCGCTTCTTCAAAATCGAAGAGCTGGTTCCAGGAGAACCCTTTCACACTTTGCAGGGTTCCGCTGATTTCGACAACGTCGGCACTTACTGCCACCAAACGCGTCTTCTTAGCATGCGCGCAAGACGGAGCGAGCAAACTAATTAGTAAAACTGATAATGAAACGCCGTAAGTAAACTTTTTATTAATCATGTTTCATCCCATTAATTAAATAATTTTTGGAAAGTAGCAATCTCCATCATATAGTTGGTTACATCCCCATGAGAACGTAAGATGACCGAAATTTCGCCCTGTTGTTGGGCCAAGGCCAAGTACTGTGCATCACGCGGGGAAAGGGATAACGCCAAGGCCGTACTGTCCGAATAAGCGGAGGCCTCTTCATCCTTGTTTTTAAGAGAGCTGGCGGTTTTAGCATCCAAACCTTGTCCCAAATCTCCCCCTACACCAAGCACTTTAATGTTTTGCAAAAGAGTAACAGCCACATTTTGTTGGGAACCGTCTTTCATATCGGCTTTAAACGTAAACAAAATATCTACGTTGTCATCCGGTTTGATTAAGCTGGCGGTAGCTATCGGAACATCGGTAATAATATAACCTCTCATCTGCACCGGAATTTTGCTGGAAAGCCCGGCTTCCGGCGAAAGAGAAGTAATGGCATATTTAGAAATTTGGTTCCCTTTGGGAATTTGGATACGGGCTACTGCGTTTTCAATTGCTTTAAAATCCGCTTCCGTGCTGTAAGTAAAAGCATCCTTTTGCAGATAAGCAGCCGGCACAGGGACGGTTTTTACAAAATCCCTTTTAATGACTTCACGTTCTTTAATATCACGCGTCGGCACGAATACGTATTTCACATTTTTGGACGCATTCAATTTTTTCTCAGCACTGCTGACAATCATTGCATATACAATGGCTGCCAAAATAGCCAGTAACAAGGGTAATAAAAAACCTCTTCTCATGTATTCTCCTTACAACTTAAATTATAAATCAAATCAGTTATTTCATATCTGAACTCAGATATGATTTCTCCACCGGCATACGCGCGGTAGATTTTATTTTACGCATCCCTTCTCGGCGGGGCGCATCCGCCAACAACCAACTTGTCCCCGGGAACGCCAACTTAACCGGGTAGGTGACCGTTACAACTACGTCTTGGTGGCGGTGCCGTTTATACATCGGGTCTATACCGGTTGTTTCCACCTTTACTTGCACGTTAAGACGCTCGGCCTCGGCCCCAAAAATCTTACGTTTAGCCTGATCAATTTTCTGAACCATAATGGTTCGGTTTGCATTGCCGCTTGGCTTATCTACCCCTGTAAGCGAAGCAATGCGCGCAAATTCATAGGAAGCGTGGTTTAATACCAAGGTGCGGTAAGCTATATTGCCGTATTCAAGCACAAAGAAAATAAGCAACATAAATACAGGCAAAATAAGCATTAATTCTACCGTTACTTGACCGCGCCTCCTATGAATAATATGCATAGCTTAGTTGGCACTGCTGTTGATACCACCCAAGATTTTAGCCTTGACGTTGTCAATTACTTCCGGCATCATTCCTTTTAAGGCTACCATGGCTACACCGGCTACTACCACGATTACGGCAATAATCATTACGTATTCGATGGTGGTCTGCCCTTCTTTTTTAGCTACCATACCCAAGGCTTTGGCTTTGAGCATATCGGCTTTGTTTTGTAATGCAACGATGTATTTCATAAACTCCTCCTAATTTTTAAATCTTTAATTTTGGGTACTATAGTCCGATAAAATAATTTTAGCGCCCTGTTCAAACTGTTGCGGCACTAAGTGGGAATATGCTACATAAAACGCTAAGAACATTCCCATCAGCCCCGCCGCCACTAAAATATACTCAACGGCGGCCTGCCCTTTTTTATTTTGAAGTACTCTTTTACCCAGCTCCTTCATACTTAAAATTGCAAGGATACGGCTATCTGTTGCGATGTTCCGAGCGCCCCAAACGGCGTCACGGCATAATCAAGCGAGGCCCCGTACCCAAAAAGTTCGCCGCTATAAATACCAAACCCAAACGACACACGGGATGTTTCCTCAAGTCCTACTTGTTTGACCCAGCTATCTTCCGTATTGATACCGGTATTATCACGCGTATAGTAACCTACACGCAAGTCAAAACGCGCCACTTGCAGTAAATCTTCGGGGATGTGGATTTCCAAACCTACCCCGTAGCGGGCTTTATCGTCTACATATTTCATATATTCACCGGAAATAGTAAAGTAGCGGGTATTTAAATCAGCCCCTAAGCGCAGGCCGCGCGGCATTTCGTCTTTGTCGCCAATGTTTACAAGTGCACCACCTAAGCCCAACCAGTTAACCAGGCGCAATTTGGCACCCACATCAAAGCCGACGTTATCGTAGTGGTTGTGGCCCGAACCGTTATACAAACGTTCCGTAATGTATTTAGCGGTGGCACCTAATTGTAATTTTTGGTTGATAAAACCGCGCGCAATAGACAAGCTACCCACAAAGTTCTGCACCGGAACGCCTACTTCCGGGTTCAAACGGCCCATTTCGTCGCGGAAATCGAAATCATCCATATCCATGTAGTTGACGCTCAGGCCGATAATCGTTTTGCCAATAGGCTGCAAATACGCCAACGTGCGGGCTTTGTACCCTTGTAAATAATCCAGGTATGTAAACTGGATTTCACGCGTAGTAGCGGCGGCAGAACCGGCCGGGTTCCAGAACAACGCCTCCGGCCCGTCGGCCACAGAGACGAAAGCATTTCCCAATGCCTGGGCACGTGGGGCACCGGCGTCAATCTTTAAGAATGCGCCTGCGCTGGTACCGGCATTCTTGTGAATAGCCATGGCAGGGGTGCTTAGCAACCCTACCGTTAAACTAGCAACTACAAGTTTTGATATCTTCATAAAGTTTTTCATTCCTTATAATATTATACCACGAACACCCACCTTAGGGGATTAAGATTTTAACCACCTTTTGGCAATGTTCGCGCCCGTTAAAGGCCTTAAAGTCAATCAGCCCGAAGTACACACCGCGCGCTACTTTCTTGCCGTGCTGGTTGGTGCGGTCCCACTTGCAGCGCAAGGCAGCGTTGCGGATGTTCTTAATAACCAAATCTCCGTTTGCATCAAGCGGCACACGCGTATCGCTGATGTTATTATCGGGTTGGAAGTAGAAATCCTTACCCATGGTGGTTTGGAAATTATTAGCATCCACACAGGTGTAGTCGCTATCGCGCACCAAATCGCCGGCTAAGTTGAAGTACTTAATGGACACCGTACCGGGCACCGGCATCTTGGTAATTTCCAGGGTGCCTTTGCTGGCATCGCGCAGCGGGTTGGGGTAGAAGAAGACGGTTTTCTTCCAATCTTCGCAGACAAATCGTCCATCCCCAATAGCTACCGTAGCTTTATGCAAAGTAGTATATTCCTGATCATCAGCCACGTAGTTTACTTTCCACTTGGTTGGATCTTCGGAACTGTCATCCCCGTAGAGCATTTCCCCGGTTACGCTGTCAATTGCGGCCGTTTCGTTACCAGGCACGGTTACGAAGCGGAAGGGGTAAACGCCGTCGGGTACTTCCTGTTGGGCATAGTCGCGTCCGTCCCACACTTCTTGGATGAGCATATTGCTCGAGCGGATACCCACAATGGCGCGCACAAGCACGTCATTGATGTCGGTTACTTCCTTGCCGGTGGCAGGGTCGCGCAGGGTACCTTTGGTCCAATCGTAAATGGTGGTACCGGGTTTCAAAATTTGCACAGCTACTTTCATCGGCACAGACACTTGATATCCAATCTTCATATCCGTGTCACGCTGGAAGATAGCATAATTATCCACCTCTAAGAGGTCGAACACTTTCATGATGTTGACCGTGGTGGTAATACTCTTGACCGTGGGCTCGTACATCGTAGCATCCGGGTAGTTACGCGCGGTCAGGCGGATTTCGTAATTGATACCGGATTTGACGTAGTTGCCGTTGTGGTCGGTGCCGTCCCAAATTACTTTGTGGATGGCGGTAGCATCAAACGCTTGAGAGGACATATTTTTGGGCTTATACGAAAGCACACGGCAGATGTCCCCCGCCACGTTGGTGCGGGATTCAAAGGTATTTACTTTGCCGGATTTGACGTTGTCGGTAATCGGCGAGCAGACACCATCCTGCAACGCCACGATGGCAATTTCTACCGTAGCCGCGCGGGAGATAGAGAAGTTAATCTCGTACGGCGGCAGATACTTCATGGTGGTGGTAGAAGTATTAAACATCTGCGGCGAGTTGGAATACACATGTACCGAGTCGTCCAAGAAGTACACCGCGCCGCGGGTTACATAAATGTTCCCGACCGACTTATCCGACGCGTAGAGGTAGCTTTCTTGCTGGACGTCAATACTGTCCGCATCATTACCGCTTTCCTTACCCTTTCTAAACGGTTGGCCGGAAATTGTATAGGTATAGCCGCTACCAAATGTCTTACCCTTGTCGCGCGCCTCATCATAATAGTAGCGGTTGAAGGGCTCGTTGGAGCGGGCCGAGATGTAGAACGGATACGCACCGTCCGGGATCATACCGTACGGGCAGTTGGCCTTTTCGGTGGCGTTTTTGCACTTGGCAATTTGATCCGCCGTATATTTTTCAGCAGACGGAGTGGGGTTGTAGAAGTACAGCGCATCCCACTCTTCCATCACAATGGCCTCGTCGCCAGTTTTCAAGCTGGAGCGGTCAATCGTGTGGATAGGTTGCAAGCGCACATCCACCGCGCCCGAAGCGGCTTGCGCCGCACCGACAGGATAGTTGGTAAAATTCTTGTCGTTCACATAAATACATGCCACTTTAAGTTGGTTTATCTTTGCCGGATCCACATAGCATTCGTCGTTAGTGGCACAAGCTGTTCCATCACTTTTTGAGAATACAGAATAATCCGTTCCCCTATCGCAGATACGCGGCGGCCATACTACTCCTTCCGCTTGTGTAGTGGTAGAAATTTCTTCCCGTTTCAAGTAAACCATATAGTTGCCCGTATTGGTTTTTTCTTTTCCATCATCTCCACGGTACTTAGTTTTATCCAATTCATACACTTCGGTAGCGGTCCAGGTGTCACGGTAAGTTTTATCGTCACTAGAAGTATAAAAGTTCTCTATAGAACCATTGGCCGGTATGACTAGAGTGCCGTTCTTTACAGTACTACCGTCAGCCATCGTCACTGTCACACCATCTTCTGCTTTCAAGTCCGCTGCAGAAACTGTATTAACGGTTTTTCCTGTTTGTACACTTAGTACCGTATAGCCCGGGTATTCCCCGGTCAGACCATTATAATCCGGGATGACTACATCCTTATTATATATATTGATCTGCACGTTCATGGGTTTGGACAAGTGATACGAAATAGTTGCCTTGGCATTGCTATCGCCATACACGTGGGTGGTTTCCATATCTACCACGCGGTACATATCCACGGGGAAGGTGGTAATGGCTTCGTTGCTTTGCGCGGGGAACATAGCGTCCATGGCCTTCACGCGGAACATATACGTTCCGGGGTAGACCATACGGCCTTGGTCGTCGCGCCCGTCCCAAGTGATGGTATTAATTTGTTGAGAAACGTTCGGCTCGCCTTCTTCCAGGGTGAGGTGTTTGACAACTACCCCGGCGGTATTTTCCACCGTGGCAATCACTTGCGCGGGCCTATCCAGCGAGTATTTAAAGATGAACGGGTCCAACCCATACGCCGTTGGGCTGGAGCCCAACGTAGCATAGCTGACCGGCTGGAGGGTAATGCCCACCAGTCCGCGTTCCAATTCCATCGTGCCCACGGTGTATTTTAAAGTTTTTACACCGGTAAATTGTTTGTTGTTATTTTCGGCCTTTTCTTCACAAGGCTCATTGGGTATAAACTTGGGTGAACCATAATACGCGTTAGAAGCATCTGTATGGCTAGCTGCAGCATTATAATAGCACCCATTATAAGGTATTTCGGCCCACAGCACGTAGACATAGTTGCCATCCGGCATCGGGGCACCGTAAGCAAAATTTTCGGTACAATGAGTTAGCCCCGCACATATCGTACCATCTGATTTTTTCTCCCCTTTGGCATAGGTGCGCGTACAGGTAGTGGGGTTCCCGTCAGCATCCAACGCCTGGCAGGTACCGTCCCACTTATCCGTGTAGTTCATTTGGCGGGATTTTTGTTCCACATGGCGGTATACTAAAGAACCAGTAGGGACAGCAGGTCCTGTGCTTTCTAAAATGGTAGGACTTGTTCCCGTTGAATATGAAGAATTGGTCAAAATTTCGGACACACCGTTGGGCCCCGAAAATGCTGTACCGGGAGTATACACTTCCCAATACACGGTGGCGGATTCCGTCGGCACGTAAGAAATGGTAGCATACGCGGTGGATTGCTTGTTCAGCCCGGTTACCCGCACATCAGTCAGTTTCAAGGGATCCAAGGATACTTGGCGCGTAACCGCGCGCGAGAAGTCAATCCCCGGCCATTCGTCTTGCGATTTAGCTTGAATAGAGGCCAAATAGTTGCCGGCGGGCAGTAACATCCCGGCGTCGTTGCGGCCATCCCAAGAGTCAAAATCCGCAATTTGGGTATCTTTTTCCGTTCCTTTAATGCCTTCGCCGGTGCGCGGTTGCCAGTCCACCAACGTGCGCACAATCTTGGCAGTAGCAGCCTCATTGTTTTCTGCAAAACTATTCAAAATGACAGCGTTTGTACAGTCTTGGCTTGCTATTGCACCTGTCGTACAACATCCATGGTGAAGGGTAGAATTACAACTGTCACTGTCTTCTCCTATCAAGAAATCCCCTTCCGTCATTCCGGCGCGGCACCCGCCCCTTACAGGCTTAGCCCTATACTGGTCGATAGGACAGCGGCTATACGTTGTAGACTGCCCCTCTCCCCCCTCACTATAATAAGTTGTATCTTCGGTAGACGCGTCGAAGATAGCAATGCGCACGTCGGCATCTTTACTTAAACGATAGGTAAATGTATAAGGTTGCGCGGCAACCGGCGTAATGGACCCAATCAGCGAAGGCGTACTGCGCACGGTGTGCACGTTGGTTACGTCAATTTGTATCGGGATTTGGGTGGCCCCGTTGTGCCCGGGGTAAATGCCCACTTCTTCAATTTCAATGCGGTCCGCGATCACACCGTCCGAAGGGACGTTGGTAAACGCCGTAGCGCGGAACCCGAATTGCCCATTGGATTTACCAAATTCACCGGCAATTTCATAAAATCCATCCCACCCGGTGCAGAAGTTGAGAGCTTTGTTGGTTTCAGCACCGTCCCCATTGAAAACGAGACAGTCACTATGTCCTTCTCTAGAGCAGCAACCCTGATAAGCATACGCATCCGAAACCGTTTCGCATATCCTATTACCGTCGACCTTCGGATGTGCAACTTCAGCATAACTATAGCACGAACATCCTGCTTGTCCTTTCGAACAAGGGCTTACTGCTTGACCCTGTGTTTCAGTACCACAAGCTTCCTTACGAGTCTTTGTAGTCGGCCAACAATAAGAACCGTCTCTATTTACAATACTGATACCGGTTATCGTACATTTTTCGCCGCAGTTTGTGTTTTCCTTGTAATCTTCTCCACCACCGGAACAGCGTACCGTCTTTAAAGTGGCATCCCCAGGCCAAAGATCACACGAAATATAGTCACTATAGTCCGTATTTCCTTTGGAACAATACCACTCCAACCCCGTATCAGAATTAATTACTGAACAGCTTACACCAGTAACCGCAGTTGTAGCCACACTTGTGCCGTCACAAACCCAGTGAGCACCTAAACATTCCGCAATTTGAGAGGCGTTTACGTCGTCCTTCCCAGCGTTGGAACAGCGGTACGAACCACAAGTATATTTACTGGGGTCCAATATATCTTGCGCGGGGTACACATCAATGGAACGGATGGTGGGGGCAGTGTCCGGGTTTTTGGGGTTTTGACCGTTGTAATATTTAAAAATATCAAACGTAATGCGCTGCAGCGGGAACGCCACGGAATAGGTGGTCTGCCCAACGGGCAAGTTACTGCATGTATAAGCCGCACACAACCCCAAGCAGTGGTTGGGGTAGCTATTTTCCGACGTAGGGGAAGGATACGGTTGATCGTACTCAATCAAACCCGAGCTTACCCACGGATCGTTGGTCGTGCGGTTGCTTGGCGGGTTGGTACTACCGTCCACAATAAAACTGCGGTCATCCGTTGCCGTGCCACTAGGCCAAGCAGTCAATTTGTTTTCGTTATCTGTATCAATCCAACCGTTACAATACAAAGCCCTGTCGTCAGCCGAAGTACCTTCACTATTGTCTGCTTTAACTTTGTTAGTATAATACACGCCGGTGGCAACGGTGTTGACGGTTTGGGCCCGCAACGGCGCCGCGGACACAAGGAGTAAGATTGTTAAAATGGACGGGGTTACCGCCTGTTTGGTAAAAATAGTGCGAAGGAAAGAAGTAATTTTTTTCATGTTTTTAAGTTAATCCCTTGTTAGGTTTTTATTTAAAAAACTATATACTTCCGACGGGAAATTTATATTTATTTCCGCCGGTGCGTTACTGCTTTGTGCAAGTAGGAACGGTTCTTAAAAAAGGACCTAAACCTACACACAATAAATTTTCGCAATATTTGAGAGAAATGTCAACTATTTTTTTAGAGATAAAAAACGAGAGAGGAAAAATATAAAGCTGACGTCCTGAAAGGTTTCTGTTCAGGACCTACCACGCAACCTGCCGTTTGCCGTCCCCTTGCGCAACTACATGCGTCGAAGATCCCAAATCAAGTTTGGGATGACAACTCTATTTAGTTTCACAACACGTGTCATGCTGAACTTGATTCAGCATCTTCCACGCTTGTCGTTCGCCGTTGCCTTGCGTAACTACATGCGTTGTAGACCCTGAGCAACAACTCCTCAGGGTGTCGGCCCTTTATTAAAAGCGGTTTCTTCTACTCTTTTTTATAGTCTTTGGCTTGGTCGGCTACTTCGCGGTAAACCGCAAAGTGCCCGCGCCCGTATTGCTTAACTACATAGAGTGCTTTGTCCGCCTGGGCGAAAAGTTCCTCTGTGGTAGATGCGTCCGACGGGAAAGTGGCAATCCCCTGGCTGATAGAAATGTGGATTTCCTCCCCCCCGGTATACTTGGTAGGCAACACAATGGCGGTAATGCGCTCGTGCAGACGTTTGGCAATTACCTTGGATTCTTCACTGTTGGTACTGGGGAGCATGATGACCATTTCGTCCCCGCCAAAACGGCAGGGCACGTCGGTCTGGCGCAAACTGGTGCGAATGACGCGGCTGACTTCTTGCAAGGCCCAGTCTCCAATTTGGTGGCCGTAATTATCGTTGATTTGTTTGAAAAAATCAATGTCTATAATCATTAAAGACAGCGTTAAATTAAACCGCTTAGCGCGGTACATTTCTTCGGACAATTTTTCATTAAAATAACGCCGCACCGGCAGGCGGGTAAGCTCGTCGTAATTAGACAATTCTTGCACGCGCTCAAACAAGCGTGCATTGTCGATAGAAAGCGCCATTTGCGATGCAAACTGCTGCAGTGAAATAAAATCCAAATACCCAATATGCCGCCGGGACAAAATATTATCAAACGCCAAAAACCCTACTTTGCTGCGCTGCACTTTTAAGGGAATGTAAATGACACTGCGGGTAGAACGATACGTAGCCGCCGAGTCAAAGACTTCTTTTACAAGGGCTTGTTCTTGCTCGGTAATTTCGTCCCCTTTGCGGTGCGTTACCTGGCCGGAAATATCCACACACAGCGCACTTTTAATATGCCGGCCGTAAGCATCCGTTAAATACAAACGCACGCGGTCAAAACGGAAGTACTTTTGCACCCCTTGCAAAATAAGCTCCAAGCCGTCGTTCAGGCGCAAAGAGGAAGCAAACACCGTTGACAAATCGTTGAGCGCCGTAGATACATTTAAACGCTGGTTTTTGGCCTGG
This sequence comes from Elusimicrobiaceae bacterium, assembly GCA_045593185.1. GTDB lineage: Bacteria > Elusimicrobiota > Elusimicrobia > Elusimicrobiales > Elusimicrobiaceae > Avelusimicrobium. The sequence goes on from JAZNWD010000032.1 coordinate 116,996, forward strand.
TCAATTTCCGTGTTGCGCAAATTGTGTGAAATTTCTTGCCCCAACGCTTGAATGAGTTCCTTTTCTTGCGGCGTAAACGGACGGTTTTTGCGGAAGCGTTCCAAACGCAGCACCCCTACCTTCTCTTGCATATAAGTGCGTACTTCGCCGCCGCGCAGTTCCATGCTGGGGCGTTGCCACTTTACCAACACATAAATGGCAGGGTAGCTTAGGTCCGTCGTCTCCGTGATGCCTTCGCGCAAAAGTTGTTTTAAGAAAGCAGGTTCCCCAATCACAGAGATGTCTTCCTGCTTGTCCATGCAATACTCTTTTTTGCACATCATCCGCAGCGACAAAATGGCCCGCTCCTGCTGCCAATCAAAAAAGTAAATGCGGTCCAACTTAAACAAATTGCGCAGCACCGGCAAAGCACTTTCTAACAATTCGCGCTTGTTTTGAAATGCTTGGTTTAATTGCTTGTGAAATTTATAAAGTGTGTAGGATTTTTTATCAAACATAATTATCCCTCGTAAATAGACAATAAATATTCTATTTCTTTGGCGGCCAGGTCCAGCTCGCGGTCCAGCGAGGCCTGTGTAAAGCGCCCCTCCACAATCTGCGTGGCACACACCGCTAAAATGCGTTTTAAAATTTCCATTATCGTACCGGTAATGGTTAAATTGGGCAATGTTTTGGCCAATGGCAAAATATTTTCATACGCACGCAAACGCTTAGACGGCGAAGACAGCACAAACAATTCCACGGCATCTTCAAACGCGGGGAACACTTCCAATGTTCTAGCCAAATAAGCTTGCGTTTCAGGCCGGGTACAAAATTTAATAAAACTAAGTGCTTCTTTTTTATGTTGTGAGCGCACATTGATAAACAAATTCATGCCCGACAAATACGCCGCCCGCGTGTCCCCCGTGGACGGCACCGGCAACGTACGCACAGGTATGCCGCGCCGGGCATCAAAAGTGCCTACCCCTTGTTTGCGTGAAATCATTAAACTGGCTTGGCCGGAAACCATCGTTCCCAAAGACCCTCTCTCGCGCAATATAGGCATATAGTTTTTTAATGCCAAATTGATATAATCGCGTATCCCTTCTTTAAAAGCTTTCGTAGCTACCGAGGTGCGCTTCAAATCCGCCGTCAGCAAATCCACCCCCCGGCCCCACACACAAGGCAATGCACTGCGCATGGAAAGCGAGCCGCGCCAATCACTATTTTGCACTGGGTAATAACCGGGAACATTTTGAAATTTTTCGCGCAAAGCGGCGCAAATTTTTAGGAACCCTTCCCAGGTGGCGAGGTCTCTTTCCGGGTGGGCGGTTACGGATTTAAGATGATCCTCGCGATAGTGTAACGCGCTGATATCAAACCACCAAGGATAGGAATAAATATCTTTCGTACCGGGTTTATAACAATGGTTTTTTAACACTTTCATGCACGAAGCAAGCGATAGCCCCGGGTCCAATTGGGATAAATTCTCCGCCACGCCTTCGCGCACTAAAAGCGACGTCCAATAATGCGGAATTTGAATCACATCCGGCACTTCTTCCTCGTGCGTAGGGTTTTTGATGGTAAACATCCGCCGCCACAACACGTTGCGCGTAAAAACACGCATCGATACATTGATCTGCGGATTTTCTTTTCTAAATAAAGATAGGAAAGCATTATATGTTTCTTTGCTTTTATCGCCAGCGTCGGGCATGACCCACACAATCATATTGACTCCTTAAATCAGCTCCAGCTTTTTACTTTCATATTCGGGTTAATATCTATGTTAGCTTGTACCTTGGTACCGATTTGCTGGGCGTATTCTAACTTTTTATAAGCTGCCAATGCAATCATAGCAGCATTGTCCGAAGATAATTTGCGTTCCACAAAATACACGTCCTTGCCTTGTAAGGCGGCTTGTTCCTGCATGGTTTGGCGCAGCAATGCATTGGCGGCCACGCCTCCCCCCACGGCAATGTAACGCACTTTATATTTTTTAGCTGCCAACAAAGTTTTGCTAACCAATGTATCCACCATGGCCTGCTCAAAACTGGCGCATACATCCGGCACACTAAAATTTTGGTGGTCTCGCAAATAATAACTTACCGCGGTTTTAATTCCGCTGAAGGAAAATTCCCACGTACCCGGCAAAAGCGGCCGCGGAAAATTGATTGCATCCCGCCGGCCCAAAAGCGCCTGTTTGGAAACTTGCGGCCCGCCCGGGTAGGCAAGGCCCAAAAGTTTGGCTACTTTATCAAAAGCCTCTCCGGCGGCATCATCGCGCGTTTTGCCGAGTATTTTATACTGTCCATATCCTTTTACGTACCACAATTCGGTGTGTCCGCCCGATACTACCAGTGCTACTAATGGGAATTGCAAGCGGTTCTTTACTTCGCCATTTTCAAAATCACACGCAAAGATATGTCCTTCCAAATGGTTTACCCCTATTAGCGGCACTTGTTTATAAGCAGCCAATGTTTCGGCGGCCACGCGCCCTACCATCAGCCCGCCCGGTAGTCCCGGGCCGCTGGCAAAAGCAACACAGTCAATGGGATGGTTTTGCAAAGCTTCCGCAATGACCGTAGCAATTTTGGCCGCGTGCGCCCGGCTGGCCAACTCGGGGACTACCCCGTGATACTTTTTGTGCTCCTCAATTTGAGAATAGATTACATTTGACAATAGGATCTTCCCCCCCTTGAGTACTGCCGCAGAGGTTTCATCACATGTGGATTCTATTCCCAAAATGGTAAAATCTTTTTTCATCTTACTGTGCCTTTTTAGCAGGTTGAACGTCTGTTTTTTTACCTTCTTTTTTATTCTCTTTTTTGGCTTTGCGGGCCGCAGCTTCTTCTTGCGAAGCTTTTTTGGCCTCTTCTAACGTTGTTTTGCCTGACAAGATTTCCACCGCTTTGTCCAATACGGGGTCTTCTACAGTAAATTTCATCGCCTTGACGGGTTGCCCGGGGGTATATACTACCTCGTTATACTGCATAAAAACTTTTGCCTCTTCCTCCGGTTCTACAATTACTTCCACATCCGGCAAGATTCCGCCCTCATCGGCTTTAGATTTATCGCGGTAATTGCGTTGGATCAACCGACCAGAAGGCGTGTAATATTTGGCAATGGTTAAGCGCAGCCCGGCTCCGCCCGACAACGGCAATACTTGCTGTACGCTGGCTTTGCCAAAGGAACGCTGCCCCACCACAAATGCGCGCTGGTTATCTTGCAATGCGCCGGATACAATTTCACTGGCGCTGGCTGAGCCCTGGTTGATCAGCACCGCCATAGGAATTTCCGGATACAGCGGGTTATCCGTTGTTTTATATTCTTGATAATACTCCTGTTTGCGGCCTTGTGTATAGACAATCATCTTATCGGCCGGCAAAAACAGTTTAGAAACCTCTACGGCTCCTTTCAGCAATCCCCCGGGATTAAAACGCAAATCAAGTATCAAGGCACGCATACCCTGCTTGGTTAAATCGGCCAGGGCTTTTTTCATTTCTTCGGTACTATGGCCCGAAAAATCTACCAAGTACAAATATCCGATATGATCGGGCAACATACGGTAGTACACTACTTCGGGCACAATCGTGGCACGTTTAAGGGTAATATCAGGCAAGGTTTGGTATTCCCCTTGTTCATCCTTACGGGCAAGGGTCAACTTTACTTTACTGCCCACTTTGCCACGCATTAAACTTACCGCTTCGTCAAGCTTCATGTCAGCCACATCTTGGTCATCCACCCGCAAAATACGGTCTTGCGGCATAATGTTGGCTTTAAAGGCCGGGGTTCCGGGCATCGGTGTCATTACCGTAATAAACCCATCCACTTTTTGCAAGCGTATGCCCAATCCGCCAAATTCACCCTCGGTTTCATTTTTCAGTTCTTTATAATCCTTCGGATCCAAATAAGACGAAAAATCATCCAACTCGTTCACAACCCCTTTGATGGCCCCGGAAACCAATTGATCCGTGTCGGTTGTTTCCACATAGTTTTCTTTCACAAATTCCAACACGTCAACTAACGTACGCAATTTTTTCAAACTGCTGTCTACCGCTCCATACGCATAAGGGAACAACGTCCCCAAGAAAAATAATACAGCTGCACCGGCTATCCATTTATTTAATTTTTGATGTTCCATAATTCCTCTATTTTTTTAACCAATCCAGCGGATCTACCGCCGTAGTTCCCTGCCTCATTTCAAAATACACGGCACTTTGCCCGGTACCCGAGGTAGCTTGGGAATCTTTTCCTACCGTACCTACCGTACCTTGTTGGGCGATTGCATCTCCTACCGATACTTGTATCGTGTTCAAGAAACCGTAAATTGTAAAAAATCCTTTTGCATGGTCTATAATTACCACATTTCCATAAGAACGGAAGGGCCCTGCATAAATCACACTGCCGGCCGCACTGGCACGCACCGGAGTCCCGTGTGCAGCGGCAATTTTAATACCGTCTCTAAAAATCCAGGTATTTAAATCTGCCCGGTACTCTTTGCCAAATTGGCTGATTACCTTGCCGGTAACGGGCCAGGGGAGTGAATGCGGGGGCACGTTAATCTTAGGACCTGTTGATTTTTTAGATGAAGTACTGCTCTTTGCCGCTTTTTGGCGTTTTTGCTCAAAAGAAGCCAATAATTTATTTAACTCAGTGGCGGATTTATTAAGCTCATTAATTTCTTTACGTACGCCGTCCACCTTACGTTTGGTAACATTTAAATCCTGTTGTTTTTTCTGGAACGATTGGGAGATGACCGCCTGCTCTTTCTTAAGTTGGGAACTCTCCGCCTGCAATTGTTTATTGCGTTGGCTAAAATCGGCCAAACGTTCCTGGGCCTCCTGATTTTCTTTCTCTAAAGCCTGGGCAAATACGGCCTTGTGTGTCAGCATCCGGTCAATAAAAATTTCCGTATCAATGGGGTGTTCTCCCGGGCAGGATACACAGGCCGGCTCCAAATAGTAATGCACCAACTCTTGCCAGGCCAGCCCCTGCCACATCGGCATACTGCGCGCCAGAGCGGCCCTTTTCTCTTCAATAGAAAGTAAATTTTGCTCCAGCAGCGACAAGTCCATCTCCACCTTGTTCTTGCGTTTTTCTGCTTCAACTTTTTTATTTTGCAAATCGGTAATTTCTTTTGAAATTTTCTTCTCTTGTTCCCTGTATTTTTTAAGTTCTTGTTCTTTTTGTTGCGCTTGGTTTTTGAGTTGGGCAAGTTCTTGCTTACGCTGCGCGGCATCATCGGCATAGGCCGAAGATGCCAACACGATTACTCCCATTAAAATCCCTAAAATTTTTGCCATTTTGCCAAGGTCCACCCTAATAATCCGCAAAATACAAGGAGCAAGGCCTGCCGTGACCACGAAGTCAAATAAGGCAACATCTCTTGCAAAAATCCGGTAGGATAAATAATTACGCCTATTAGCAAAGCCCCTGCAGCTCCCGCCAGTACACCTGAAATACCTCCCCTCCAGGCATGGGGTGCCGAATACGGGGCCGCTTCTACCAAAAACATAAAAGCCAAAAAAGCCAGCAGAGACAAAAGCCCTATCAAACGAATTAATTTTGCACAAAGCCCCGTGTAAAAGAGCATTTTGGCTTGAGCCAAATTATAATGCGGGGTCAAGCTTTCATATTCAGCATCTAAATTATCCACAAACGGGCGAATGTTATTGAGGGCCGGGGTTGCCAACGTAATCTCAAAATAGGCCGGCATTTGATTTTTTCCCAACGCCAACAGGGCATCTACTAACTGCGGGTTTTTATGGCGAACCACCGCCAATGCATCCTCCGAAGAGAGCAAATGAACACTCATAATATCCTGCTTTTGGCTAAGGGTTTGGCCCCATTGTTGTAAGGTAGCATCATCGGCTGTATCATCCACAGTTAAAATCACTTTAAATGAATCTGCCAACCGGTTATAATAATCCGTAAGCGTTTTTTCCACTAGCACCAATCCTTGCGCCAACAACGCCACGGCAAACACCAATAAAAACAACTTGCGGTATAAGTGCCCAATTTGTTTAGGGGTTTTTATTTTTTTATCATCTGTTTCAAAAAGTTCGTCCATCTTATTCTCCTAAAGAGCTTTCCCATCGCAATACACTGCCCCTGTTTGGCAAAACATCCGTATTACGATATACCCTGCGTACAAAACCGTGCCTGATCAAGCTACTGTTTTGCGGTACAAATCCAAATAGGCCTGGGCCGATTTATCCCACGATACGTCTTGCCGCATCGCACTGCGTACCAGCCGGTCCCACAATACCCGGTTCTTATACACTTGCAAGGCCCGAACCACGGTATTGTAAAGCCCTTTTTCCGTAAAAGTTTCAATAAAGAAACCGGTGGCGGTATTTTCATTTTTTCCATCAAATCCGATCACGGTATCCACCAATCCCCCTACCTTAGACACAATCGGCAACGTCCCATATTTCATCGCAATGAGTTGCGAAAGACCACACGGCTCAAAGCGCGAAGGCATCAGCAAGAAATCCGCCCCCGCATAAATTTTATGAGCCAACTCTTCATCGAGCCGACCGTTATAGCTTACACTCCCGGCATGGGCACGGGCCAAGCTTTGATAGGCCTTCTCCAGCAAAGGGTCTCCCTGGCCCAAAATGACAAATTGCACCTGCTTATATAGTTTTTCAATTAAACCTATCACGCCATCGAGTCCCTTTTGATAGTCCAACCGGGAAACGATGCCTATAATCGGTTTATCATCATCTGGGGTCAACTTGCATTGTTGTTGCAAAACACGTTTGGCAGTTAATTTGCCGCGTGAGGCTTCTGCCGCATCATAACCCACCGAAAGCACGGGGTCGATTTCCGGGTCCCATATATCCGTATCAATACCGTTGACAATACCGCAGAAATTCTTACTGCGCGCCCGCAAAACCCCGTCCAAGCCAAAACCCATGGCTGGGTCGTTTTGAATTTCACGCGCATAGTTGGGGCTTACGGTATTGATGTTATCGGCAAATACAAGCCCGCTTTTTAAGAAACTAATGCCGCCGTAATATTCAAATTTTTCAGGCGTGTAATCCACCGGGTGAAAACCTGCTTTGCGAAACGCCGAATACGAATAATGCCCTTGATACGCAATATTATGAACCGTATACAAACAACGTGTGCGGGTATAGAAGGCATCTAACTTATAAACTGTTTTCAAATACGCGGGGATCAGACCGGTTTGCCAATCGTGGCAATGGATAATATCGGGCCGGAACCCAATAAATTTACATCCTTCCAAAACAGCCCGGTTGAAGAAAATAAACCGCTCGTCATTATCCTGGTATTCCCCTTCTTTGGTGCGGTACAAATCGGGGCGATCAAAATATTTACGGTTACTTACAAAAAACACAAGCACATTGCCCCAATTGATGTAAGACAAAGATGCCTGTTCAATTTTATCCCCCACGGGGATTAAATAAACCCCAGGCACGATTTTAAGAGAAGACACCCGCACAATATTGCGGTAATGCGGCAAGAACAACAGCACTTTGTTGCCCTTGTGCCCGGCAAACTGTTGGCACAAAGCACCTACTACGTCGGCAAGTCCCCCGGTTTTACAAAACGGGAACGCTTCACTGGCAGCTAAAACGATATTCATTTTTCTTCCTCCTTGGCAGTAGTTTCTGGCTGGGGCTCTTGACTCGGCTGCGTAGGAACGGAAACTTCCGCTGTTTCAAACCCTGTAGTGGACGAAGTCTCCCCATCCGCTAGCAACGTCAAGTCGCCCTGGTTGTAGCTATTACGTTTAAAAAATGGGTCCGGGGTGGAAGCATCCAGTGCTTCAAATTTTTCTTCCCCTTCCAGTTCATCAAGCGGGATAATACGCGGCGCACCCACGGGCGGGAGCGGCTCGCCAAAGGGCAAATCTTCCTGTTTATCTTCCAAGTTCTTGGCGGCAAATACTTGCAAATCCGGCAGTTCGGCTACTTTGTTAAGGCCAAACATCCGCAAAAACTCGTCCGTAGTCCCATACACCATGGGGTGACCAATGGTATCTTTGCGGCCTACTACACGCACCAAACCGCGATCTAAAAGTTTTTCCAAAGGCCCGGCTACATCCACACCGCGGATAGCTTCCATTTCTGCACGGGTAAGGGGTTGCTTATAAGCAATAATGGCTAACGTTTCCAAAGCCGCGTTGGAAAGGCGGGTAGTCATTTTTTCGTTATATAAACGGCGCACCCAACGCCCATATTCCGGCTTGGTGCACATTTGGTATCCACCGGCAATTTCTAAAATTTGCACGGCACTTGCGCGCACCATATAATCATCTTGCAATTTAGTAATGGCCTCACGCACTTCTTTAGCTGTCGTGTTTTCAATAACATCCACCAAGCGCGATACTTTTACCGGTCTATCGGTGATAAAAAGCAAGGTTTCAATAATTTTCTGCAAGTCTTCACTTTGCAACAAAGTGCCCGCCGGCTCATCCGCCACGGACGTCTGCGGCTGGGGTTGCTCCTCAGGTTGCGTTTGGGGTTGAGCAGCGATTTCGTTTAATTCTTCAGTCATAAAATTCTCCGGCGTTACTCTGCGTCGCCATGCATCAAGGTTTTAAAATCTTTATCTTTATTTTCGGGGTTCAAGTAAATGCGGATACTGCCTTCCAGCTCATCTTGCCGAGCGATAATTTTCTTAATTTTCATTAGCTCCAGCACTGCCATAAAACACGTAATTACGCCGCGTTTTTTGGTTTCCCCCACAAAAATATCGTCCAAGAGCACCCATTCGCGCCCTTTAAATAAATTGACAACTTTCTCCATTTTGGACTCAATGGGGAACTCCTCTACCTTTAGCAACTCTATGCGTTTGCGTTCATCCAAGCGGTCAAATGCCCGCTTAACGGCAGCTAACAAATCAAAAAGCTGTAAATTAAGCATTTTTTCATTGTTGTCAAAAATGGGAGCGCTGCGGTAAAATTTATCTTTATTTTCCTCTAATTTTTCATTCAAATACTTGCTGGCTTCTTTGTATTTTTGATACTCCACCAGCTTTGCCACCAACTCTTTCATGGGGTTGGGGCCTTCGTCCTCGGAAGTGGGCGCCTGGGAAGGCAGCAGCGTCTTGGCCTTAATTTGCATCAGCGTGCTGGCCATTACCAAAAATTCGCCGGCTACTTCCAAATTCAGCTCCTTCATCACATTTAAGTAATCCAGATATTGGTTGGTAATTTCGGCAATGTTGATGTCGCAAATATCCAGGTTATCTTTTTTAATCAAGTGCAACAGCAAGTCCATCGGTCCTTCGAAGACGTTGATGTGCACATGAATGGGGGTAGCAGGCGTTGTAAGCATAATTATTTAATAATCCGCATGACTTTTTTTACTTTTTCTAACGTGCAAGCCGCGTTAGCACGGGCTTTCTCTTTGCCGCGGGCCACAATTTGCGCCAGCTGTGCTTTGTCTTGTTCAAATGTTTTACGCCGTGCGTTGAAGGCCGTTAGTTCCGGCTCCATCAGAGCAAACAGTTCTTTTTTGCACGCCACACATCCTAAGGCCCCGGCCTTACATTCTTCGCAGCGTTTCTGCCAATGGGGGTTATAAATCTTGTGGAATGCATACACTACACATCCTTCGGGGTCGGCCGGATCGTCCTTGGCTTTTTTATTGGGGTCGGTAAACATAGCCATTACTTTTTTGCGCACACTATCCAGGTCTTCGCCCAAGAAAATAGAGTTATTGTACGATTTGGACATTTTACGTCCGTCCAAGCCCGGCACCCGCGCCACGGTGGTATAGAGCGGTTGGGGTTCGGTAAACACTTGCTCTCCGTAAATTTCGGCAAACCGACGCGAGAGATCACGCGCAATTTCCAGGTGGGCGGTTTGATCTTTCCCTACCGGCACATAGCTGGCCTGCTGAATTAGAATATCCGTTGCCATTAGCACCGGGTATCCCAAAAAACCAAAGCAAGAAATATCATCATCCGCCGCAATAGAGGCCACTTTTTCGCCCAAGGTTTTTTCGTCTAACTGCCCGGCATATTTTTGTTTCAAAAGTTCCTGGATTTGCTCTTTGTATGTGGGGTTGCGCAGCAGCCACCCCAACGGGGTAATCATACCTAAGAGCGTATTGAGTTCACTTACTTGCGGCACGTCACTTTGAATAAAAATAGTGCATTTTTGCGGGTCTAACCCGGCGGTTAGCCAGTCGATAAGCATATCCTCGCTGTTTTGGGCCAGATTTTCCGTGTGCTGATAAGCGGTTGTGAGCGAATGTAAATCCGCCACAAAAAAGTAGCAATTATATTTATCTTGCAAAGCTACCCAATTTTTAAGCGCCCCGTGGAAATTGCCCAAATGAAGTTTACCCGTAGGGCGCATGCCCGAAAGTACAATTTTATTTTCTGCCATAAAAACCTCTATAAACCAAAAATTTTAGCAAGTATGCTTACTATAAATATCGCGGGCGGAAAAAGAAGATACTTTACCACCCCGGTTAAAATAAGCACAAGCACAATCCACATCCCGTAGCGCCCCACAAACAAATCATACTTCATAGCGGCGTTAAACGGCAACAAGGCCGTAATCACACGCCCGCCGTCTAGCGGCGGAATGGGGATTAAATTAAAAATAGCCAAAAACACGTTAATCAGCAGCCCGTATTTCAAAATATATACCAGGGTAGATGCCAACTGGGAGCCCAAGTACCCCTGGGATAGTATAACCACCTTCAAAAATCCTGCGCACAAAGTGGCCAAAATTAAGTTGATGGCCGGGCCGGCAAACGCCGCTTTTCCCATATCTCGGCGAGGAGAAGGAAAGCGCCGCGGATTAATGGGCACCGGTTTGGCCCACCCAAACAGCGGCCAGCCGAATAGCCAACACACCGCCGGCACTATGAGCGTGCCGACAATATCCACGTGGGCAATCGGGTTTAGCGTTAAGCGCCCGCTGTAGTAAGCCGTATCATCCCCCATGCGGTAAGCCACATAGCCATGGGCAAACTCGTGCAGAATAATCGACAAAAACAATACCGGCAATAAGACAATAATTTCCATACTAGTATTGTAGCAATTTTACATCGTTTTAGGGGATATTTTTTCGTACGCGCGCGAGACCCATCAAAAATGATGAGTTTATTTGATAACAAATACTACTAACGTTTTTTAATTTGTTGTTCACGGGCAGCTTTTAGTTTTTCTAAAAAAGCGGCCTTTACGTTGAGCTTACTAGTGAGGGGAGCCGTCTTTAAATGGCAAATGCCAATGGCGGCGGCATCGGCGGTATCGTCGGGGTTGATGATTTTATCCAAGTGCAATGTCAGTTGCACCATACGTTGCACTTGTTTTTTATCGGCCGCGCCACTGCCGCAAATCATCAGTTTGACGCGTTTAGGCGGATAAAACGCAATCGGTTTGCCGGCTTGCTCACACGCTAAAATAATCACGCCGCGGGTCATCACCGTATTAGCCATGGTCTGGGCTCGTTTTAAAAAGTAATTCTGTTCCATAGCCACTTGGTCCGGCTGATACGTTTGTAAGATTTTTTGAAGTTCACGATGAACAAATTCCAAACGCTGTGGGAGTTCCTGCCCGGCCTCAGTGTGAATTAGCCCGCACGCAACAAGCGAAAGAACGGAACGGGCATCTCTAGTGAGGATAGCCCATCCCGTTCTGTCTAAACCGGGGTCTATGCCTAAAACGGTAGTCGTTTTAGTGCTCACAACACCTCTTACTCGGCTTCTAATTTGGCGGCTACTTCTTCGGGAATGTCGGAATTGTCATAGACGTTTTTGGTGTCATCGTGGTCGTCTAACGCTTCCAACATTTTCATCAAGGTTTCCGCTGTATGTTCATCGGTAATCGATACGTTCGTATCCGGGAGCATCGTCAAATCAGCAGACACGGGCGTAATACCTTTGGCTTCAATGGCCTTTTTTACAGCGTCCAGCTCGGCCATATCCGGGTTGGTAATTACTTCATACACATCACCCGAGGTGCGCACATCTTCCGCACCGGCTTCCAGGGCCAAGTTCATCAAATCATCTTCGGAGATATCGTCCTTCTTAACGATAACCATGCCTTTGCTTTTGAACATGTAAGAAACACAACCCGCCGTTCCGATAGAACCGCCGTGGCTGGTAAAAATTTTGCGAATTTCCGAGAAGGTGCGGTTTTTATTATCAGTGGTGCATTCCACAATAATGGCTACGGAACCGGGGCCGTATCCTTCGTACGTAATTTCTTCGTACGAAACACCGGGCAGCTGGCCGGTACCTTTCATGATTGCGCGTTTGACGTTGTCAGAAGGCATGTTTGCCGCACGGGCATCGTCCACCGCTTTGCGAAGACGCGGGTTCTGATCCGGGTTACCGCCGCTCATTTTGGCGGCAATGGTAATTTCGCGTAAAATTTTAGTAAATACTTTGCCTTTTTTGGCGTCTACGAGGGCTTTTTTGTGCTTAATACCGGCCCAGTGTGAATGTCCACCCATAGGGATCTCCTTGGTTTATAAAATTAGCTATTTCTATTGTAGCATATTTTAATAACCACGCACCAGGTTTTCCCCTCTATACGCTGTATTTTTTCAGATTTTAAAAAAAGGACTTGAAATTTTAATTTAAAATAGTTATACTATTCTTAAAGCAATTTGATTAGTGCCAACTAATGCAAATTCGGTAATAACCGAAAAAATTCCTCCAAGGTCCCTTGGGGGAATTTTTATGAACTTATTTTCCGATCAATTTAAGGGCCTCTTCACGTGTGGAAATTTTTCCTTTCCACTGGGCCTCGCGCACTTTGTCCAACAACGAAGAAATATTCCGGCCGTATACGCCCAAGTCCTTTAAATCTTGCCCGCGCAACACACTGGGTTGCAAAGCTTGATCGGGCAAATTTGGTAAGACAGCACGCAAAACAGTATATTGAAAATTTGTCAGCGCAGCAAGCGGACTTAAACGTTGCTGTTCTACTTTCCAGGCCCCCATAATCGCGTGCGACAGTTCATGCGCCACACACAAACTATTTAAAAATTCTTCCCCATTCTCCTTTAAAGAACACACAAGCACACCCAGCCGTTCTTCTACCGTATTGACCTGCAGCAACGCATTTGTCCACTTCAAGCTGGGCCAGGCAAATTTAAGCAAATCATACTCAATCAGATAATCAAATACAGCTTTTAATTTTTCTTCGGCTAAAATTTTCAAAAATTCCTGGCAAAAGCGTTCGCGTGAAACCAGCAAGGGGGCTTCTTCTTTTACGGCTTCCAAAAATAGTTGCTTGGTTTTGGGAGCAGCGCGCCAGCCAAAACGTCCGGCGAAGCGAAGCCCGCGGTACATACGGGTGGGATCATCAATAAAACTTTTCTCATGCAGTACGCGCAAAAGCCCCTTGTCGATATCTTTGCGGGCTCCGTAGGGGTCCACACTTTTTCCAAACGTATCGGGCAAAATGGAAAGGGCCCAAGCATTGGCGGTAAAATCCCGGCGGAAAAGGTCCTGCTTAATATCTTTGGTAAAACTTACTTCCGGCAGGGAACCCGGGTAAGGGTATATTTCGCTGCGCAGGCGGGCTAAATCCAACTTAAAACCATCTTTAAGTGTTACCTTAAACGTAGAGAATTTGGAAAACTTACGTTTTTCTCCCCCCCATTGTTTGACACAAAACCCGGCCACGGATTCCTGGTTCCCATCAAAAATCAAATCCATATCCAGTGTATCCCGGCCGAGATAAAAATCCCGTACGGCCCCCCCCACTACCCATGCTTTTAATCCCAAACGCTGGGCATAGGTGCCGATAGTCAGTAATCTATCGTGATGTTTTTGTGGAATCAGACAGTTCATAATAAAACAGGAAGTTGCGCCCCCGGCGCAGACATAGCATCTTTAAACTGCAACAAAAGTGCGCTGTTTAAACCGCTTTTAAGCACGCGGGCTGCCGCTACGGCATAGTCATTGGCCACGCAAGCGGAAGCGATCGGAGCCGGGATGTAAAAAGGAAAATGATGTTGGCGTGCATAAGAAGGTTTCAAGCGGGCCACTTCAAACCCTTCGGCCGCGCTGCTAGCCGCTACTACTTCGGACTCGGCCACCAAGTTCTCCTCGTGGCGCAACAAATTTTGCAACTCTTCCAGTCCAAACACACATAACGGCGGATAATCCAAATGAGCATCTTTCAAAAGCGAATTTTTAATAATCTCATAATCGTGCGAAATTTTTTGCTGCAACTCAGCAGCGCGCTGTTTATCCTTAGGCGAAAATACAAACACCAACAGTTCCGCCGGGGCATCCAAATAAATAATTTCCCCGTCGTGGTGAAAGTAATGTCCGCACTCGGGGCAGCGCACCAGGTTAAGTTCTCCGCCCAAGATAGCAGATTTTAAATCCTCGTTTTGATCTGCCCGCACTAAAGACCAATAGGTTACGTCAAACGGCTCACACCCGTTGGGGCATTGTGCGGCAGCTTCATTTTGAAGAGATCTCATAGACACATTGTAGTAAAATTAGGTTATTTTTTGCAACTCAAAACAGCTGCATTTTTCCTCTCGAAATTGCTACAATAAAGATGAGCCCCGTTAGCTCAACTGGATAGAGTACCGGTCTTCGGAACCGGTGATACGGGTTCGAATCCCATGCGGGGCATTTTTTCTGCGTAATTTTGCGTAATACTTCGTTGCTCACTCAGTCGCATACCTCCGCGCTGCCGCGCGCGTGCCGCCAGTATTACTCCTTCGTTCGCATCGCGTCTTACCCAAAATTTCTTTAAAAAACTATCTGCAAACTACATCCTTCCCCGGGGCATTTTCTTTCAAACGCACACGTGTTTCTTATTGGGGACGAGGTTGAATAGACTTAAGGTATCCCCACAAATAGGCCGCGCTGGCCATTTGCAAGGTAAATGCGGCTGACACAAAAATATATTGATATATTTTTAGTTGCTCCACCGTGGGGCTAAAAAGCCCATGGTAAAGTAACCCGGCTATTTGCAACAGCGGGGTAAAAATAAAATCCGCTGTAGTTAGCAGGGCCATAATTCCCTGTAACACCGTCAACAGGCACACATATTTCTCGGGGGCCAAAATCAACCAAACTTGTGCCGTATAAAGCATCAAAAAACCCACATGCAACCGCCACAAAATAGGTTGTTGAAAAAACAGATCCCGCAACAAAAGCACTAAGTTGGTGGCAACCCCCACCGAACATAACAATACAAGGAGTTGCACAAAAAAAGGATATTTCAAAAATCGCCGGATTACCGTCATAATTCCCTGGATAAGGACAACTGACCTTTTTGGGCATGCTCTTGCTGCGCAATTTCAATCAGCCGGTCTAAAATATGGGCATAATTTACGCCGCTGGCCTCAAAAAGTTGCGGGAACAAACTGGTCTCGCTCATGCCGGGGATTGTATTAATTTCGGACATATAATACGCGCCCGTTTTTGGATCCATCAAAAAATCCACACGGGCCAACCCATGCCCTTGCAACTGACGGAACAACATCTCCGTATCGCGGCGCATAGATGCCTGCGTTTCTTGCGGGATACGTGCGGGCACCTGTGTTTCACACCCGCCTGCTACCACATACTTGGCATTATAATCAAAAAATTCCCCCGCTACTGTGCGCAATTCCCCGCAAGCAGAAGTATACAGGGTCTTTTCATCCCCATATACCGCACAAAAAATTTCCCGGGCGTGATCTATTCCCTGTTCCACCAGCGCCTCACTGTCAAATTGCAGGGCCTCTTTCAAAGCCGGCTCTAGCTGTTCCATCTGCGTCACTTTGGTAATTCCCACAGAAGAACCCAACCGCACCGGTTTTACAAATACAGGCAATCGGTCTTTCACCCAGTTTTCTAAGGCAATTTTATCATACGCAGTATGTTTGGAAATTTTTTGATACGGGATCACCGATAGCCCTGCTTCCCGTGCCAGCAGTTTTGTCAATTCTTTATCCATTCCCACGGCCGAGGTCAACACCCCGCACCCCACATAAGGGATGTTAAGCGTTTCCAAGAACCCCTGCAACGTTCCATCCTCACAATTAGTACCGTGCACTACCGGAAACACCACATCGGCCCCAATAGAAAAGGAACCGTCCAATGCTTGCACCAACGCGTCCGGCCTAATTACCGGGGTCACCGGCAAATCTTTAGGCGTTTGCGGGCCGCACTCTTCTTGTAAAAACCAATAGCCTTGTTTATTGATAAAAATAGGATAAATTTGATACTTTTCGGGTTGGCTGGCCAATAGACGGCAAACTGTCTGCGCACTATGCACAGACACTTCATGCTCGGTTGATTTACCGCCATACAGCACAATCACTTTCGTAGGGGGCATAGAATTAACGGCTCTCCCGGAAGATGGACCATTTCATGCGGCCGATAAAACTATCGGTTTTTTCCAAAAAATCTTCGCCGTCAAACAAATTGCTGGAATCAGCTGACTTAGTAACCTTAATTTCGGGCAAATCTTCTTCACTTTTGATGTGCGTGGGGCGCGAAATAGTAGCCGAAACCATTTCCCATGCCTCCTCGGAAGAAGAGGGCGTTAACCGCCTCCCTAACGAATGCAAGACTGGCGCTGCTGGCCGGCGCAACGAATCGGGAGCCGTCTTTTGGGTCGAATCAGAACCGGCCTGGGTGGAAGTCTCTTGCAAATGTTGTTGGACCAAACGTGCCGCCGTTAAAGCCGCATTGGAAACCGGCACCGGGGCCGAAACCGGCGTTTGAGGCACTTGTTTCACCGTTGCCTGGTTTGCCGTTTCCAACTCTACAATTTGGCGAGATAAATTTGTCTTTTGCGTTTCCAACTCCTCCGTGCGGTGGGAAAGCTTGCTGTTGTGTTGCGTAAGGGCCGCGTTGCGGTGGGTTAGCTCTACGTTAGTATGAGACAAAGACGTATTGTCCTGCGTAAGCACCGCATTGGTTTGCAGCAAATCTTCGTTGTGGTGGAGCAAATCCCGGTTTGTGTTGGTCAACTCTTCGTTTTGCTGCCCCAATACTTCAATTTTCTGTTTTAATTGGGCAATAACCGCATCATTTTGGTCAATTTGTGCGCGCAATTGCTTGAAATTGTTTTCCAGTTCTTCTTTTTCGCGGCGGATATTTTCCACCGATATTTGCGATTGTTCCAACTCCAGCGTTAAGCGATTGCGCTGTTCTTCCAAGGCACGCAATTGTTGGGTAAATCCGGCCAGTTCCTGTGCATGTTGATCTGCCTGTTTATTTTGAAGTGCAGCCATGGCCGCTTTCAAGGCGTTCATCTCTTGCTCTTTGCCGGCTAATTGGGCTTGCAGGGCTTCTTTTTCGGCGGAAGCGTGCTGCAATTTGGTATTTTCGTTCTTAAGCGATTCAATTTCTTCCACTTGCTTTACACACGTGTCTGACATTTCTTTGAGCTGGGTTTGCAAGCTGGATACTTTTTCTTGATATTCTTGCTTAATAGAAATAATACGTCCCTCAAAATCAAACGCTTTAAAACGCTCTTCCGCTGCTGTAAGTTGGTCCCGCAGGGACAAAATTTCCTTGGCTTGGTCGGCCGATTTTTTAAGGGCCTCCATTTTCTCTTGTTGGGCTTTTTTGATTTCGCGGTCCAAGGCGTTATTGACCGCTTTTAACTGCGAGGCCTTTTGGCGCAAGCTGCTAAACAGGCGGTCCTGCTCTTCCCGTTCACGTTTCAAGCGTAAGTTTTCCTGCTCTTGGGCTTCATACGCTTGCGCGGAGGGCGGTTGTTGCGTAGGCGCGAAAATAGAAGGAAGCGGGTCAAAGCTGCGTTGCACGGGAGCTTCGCGAAAAGCAAAAGATTGCGTTTGTTGTGCACGGGAGAGATTTTCCACACTGGTGCGCAAAGTGGAAATCGTGCGGGACAAGTGCTCCAAAAACGCGTCTTTATCCTTTTGGCGTTCAATGGCGTCGCGCGTGCGGGCCAATTCCGATAAAATCAACTGATTTTGTGTGGTGGATGCCTCAAACTTTGCTTCCAGCTCATGTATTTTCTGCTCTAATTTTTCAAAGCTGCGCGCGTATTGTGCGGGGCGCACCCCGGCGTTGCTACTGGAAGAAGCAAACAAATCCGGTTCGGCAGGTTTGGTATAGGGGCTTTCTTTAAATTTTTCTAAAAAGTGGGCAATATCGTTGGTCCCGTCCAAATTATTATCTAACGCCATATAAAAACCTCATAAAAAGCTATAGTTTAATTAAACTACATTCGTACGTGTGTGTCAACTTGGATTTCCAAAACCAAAACGATGCCGCTATGCCAACAGACCTTCACGCACGGCACCCACCAGGTAAAAAGACCCCGCACACAAAACCACAGGTTCTTTTTGCGCCAGGGACAAAGCAATTTGATAATCCGGCTCAAACGTAATATGTGGCGCATTTAATAAATCGCCAAAATCTTCGGCCTTTGCCCCGCGCGGGGAAGGCGGCACGGTCACAATCACACGCGCAAAATGCGGGGGCAACATTTCAAGCATTTGCTTAAAATCTTTATCCTTCATAAATCCGCACAGCAAGGCCGATTTTTGCGACGCATACGGCGTTTTCTGCCAAAATGCCAGCAAATTTTCCACCGCCTGGGGATTGTGTGCCCCGTCCAACACAAACGTCGTATCCCCCCTTTTAATGCACTCAAACCGGCCCGGCAAACGCACGGTTTCAAAAGCGGTTTGGATTGCCTGGTCCGTTATGCCCAACTGCCGCGCCGCACGGTAGACCAAACACGCATTTTGCGGCTGTTTTTCCCCCAGCAGATGCAATTTCCATTCGGTTTGGTTGGCAGTACGCAAAACAGTAAATCCATTTACAAAATCATATGCATAACCATAAAATGGCTCCCCTTCTTGCACGCAGGTTAAAGAGGTTTTTTGATCCTCTGCGGCCTGCTTCATAACCGCGGCGGCCTCATCGGGCATAGCCCCGCACAGCACGGGCACCCCGGGCTTAATAATCCCTGCCTTTTGGGCAGCAATTTGTGCCAACGTATTACCTAAAATGTGCGTATGGTCCAGCCCAACAGACGTAATGACACACAACACCGGCACACATACATTGGTAGGGTCTTTTTTCCCCCCAAGGCCCACTTCCAAGACCACATATTGCACTCTTTGTTGTGCAAAATATACCAACGCGGCGGCAGTTAACAATTCAAATAAATTTAGCGGATTTTCTTGCGCGGCTAATACGGTTTGCACGGCCTGTTTAAAATCTTGCGCTGAGATAGCTTGCCCGTTGATTTGTATACGCTCGGTGGGGCTTTGTAAATGGGGCGACACAAAAAGCCCGGCCTTGTATCCGGCGCAAGCAAGTGTATGGGCCAAAAGGGTGCATACGGTTCCTTTGCCATTAGTACCTGCCACGTGGATAATTTTATAGTTTTGTTGTGGGTTGCCCAAACGTGCCAAAAGTTCGTTAAACGCAAACAAACCCGCCCCGCTATTGAATGCGGTTTGGGTTTGTACATTTAAAAACCACTGATTAAAATTCATCTTTATCCGGGTTATAGCGGCGGATGGAAGCCCCCAGGGCCGTTAATTTTTGCTCTAAATTTTCATACCCGCGGTCGATATGATAGATACGTTCCACTTCGCTTTCCCCTTGTGCACACAGCCCGGCCATTACCAAGGCGAACCCGCCGCGCAAATCGGATGCTTGCACATGGGCAGCTGATAACTTTTCCACCCCTGTTACACGGGCCACACTTTTTTCGGTATAGATATTAGCTCCCATACGCACCAGTTCGGGCGCATGCATAAAGCGGTTTTCAAAAATATCCTCATCGATTTCGGCCGTACCGCTACACAGCGTCATCAGCGTCATCCATGGGGCTTGCAAATCGGTAGCAAATCCGGGGTAGGGGGCCGTACGTACGCGCACGGGTTTGATTTCTCCCGCATACGGATGTACCCGTACAGAAGTATCCGTCACGTCCAGTGTAAAACCGGCTTCGCGCAAATCACTTAGCAAAATAGCATTATGTTCAGGCACACAATCGGCCACCGTCACATCTGCGCGCGTAGCGGCAGCCGCTAAAATAAAGGATCCGGTTTCAATCCGGTCCGCCACCACCGTGTGCTCGGCCCCGTGCAAGGCGGTTTTCCCGTGCACTACCAAACGGCCTTTTTCGTCGGTGTGAATATCCGCGCCCATTTTATTTAAGAAAGCAACCACATCATCCACTTCGGGCTCTTTGGCCACATTTTCCAAAATTGTTTCCCCCGGGATCAAGCACGCACACATCAAAAGGTTTTGGGTGGCCCCCACACTGGGGAAGCGTAGCACAATTTGAGCGGGGGTTAATTTTTCCGCGCGGATAATCACGTTACCGGCTTTTACGTCGCACAGTGCCCCTAAATTTTCAAATCCTTTGAGGTGGATATCCACCGGGCGCACCCCTATAGCACAGCCGCCGGGCAGCGGGATATTGGCTTCTTTAAAGCGCGCCAAAAGCGGCCCCGCCACCCAAAAGCTGGCCCGCATTTGTTTGACCAGTTCATAAGGCAAATTATTTTTAAGCTGTCCGTTGGCTTCCACCACTACGGTATTATTTTGGTATGTAATTTTTTTACCCAAATATTCCAAAATTTTAAGCGTGGTGCGCACGTCGCGCAAATTAGGCACCCGGTGCAAGACGCATTTATCATCCGTTAGTAGTGTAGCTACCAAAATAGGAAGTGCTGCATTTTTACTACCGCTAATGTGCACAGTACCGTGCAATTTTTTACCGCCCAAAATTAAAAACCGATCCATAAAAACTCCTCACTTGCGTGTTGCGAATACAAACCGCTCTACGTTAAATATATCTTTTTTGACCTCTGCTTGCCAACCTATTTCGGCCAGCCCGCGTGCTAACGGCCAAGCTTGTCCGTCGTCCAACTCCAGCGCCAAGAGTCCGCCCTGCGCCAAAAAACTATCCGCCGCCTGACACAAAGGACGCGTAATTTCATATCCGTCCGCGCCGCCGTCCAGCGCAAGGCGCGGCTCATGCTGCACTTCGCGTGTAAGAGCGGCCAAATTCTCGGTGGGGATATAGGGTGGATTGGCAATAATCAAATCAAACACGCCCGTTACATCCTCCCACAAATTGCTTTGCAAAAGTTGCACACGCTCTTGCAGTTTATGTTTGCGGATATTTTCTTGTGCCACTTTTAAAGCGGCCGCCGAAACATCCACTGCCAGCACGCGCGCATGGGGGAATTTAACCGCTAGTGCCACCGCAACACATCCGCTTCCCGTGCACATATCCACAAAAGTGTAGTGGCCTTTGTGCTCAAAACGTGCCGCCACTTGTTCCACCAAATCTTCCGTCTCCGGGCGCGGGGTGAGTACATCGGGCGTAACAATGATATCCAACCCGCAAAAGGGTTGCACCCCGGTAATATGCGAAAGCGGCTCCCCGGCTGCTTTGCGGGCCAATAATTTTTCAAATTGGGCTTTATCTTTATCCGAAATTTCAAAATTACCGTTTGCCAACACCCAGGTGCGCGTTACGTTTAACACGTGTGCAAGCAACCACTGCGCATTGGCTTGCGGCTCGTCCGATTGGGCATCTGTCAGCCGGGGCACAGCTGTTTGCAAAAGTTCGGCAATAGTCATTAAATTTGCAGATTTTTGAGTTTTTGTT
The DNA here is from genome assembly GCA_045593185.1 of Elusimicrobiaceae bacterium. GTDB lineage: Bacteria > Elusimicrobiota > Elusimicrobia > Elusimicrobiales > Elusimicrobiaceae > Avelusimicrobium. The sequence continues at coordinate 138,554 of JAZNWD010000032.1, forward strand.
CTACACGGTACGTGCGTAAATCCGTCAAAATCGGTTCAATATTTCCTTCCATAATTTCCAGCAAGTTATGGTAGGACTTATCGGTACGGTGATCCGTTACGCGGCTTTGCGGAAAGTTATACGTACGTATTTTTTCCGAGCGGTCCCCCGTACCCACCTGGCTTTTGCGCTCATCGTAAATTTCCTTATTACGTTTTTCTTCTTCTATCTGATAGAGTTTGGCGCGCAACATAGCCAAGGCCTTCTCGCGGTTGGCACCCTGGTGGCGTTCTTCGCGGCAGGAAACCACTATCCCGGTCGGTTTGTGCAAAATACGCACCGCCGTTTCTACCTTATTTACGTTTTGGCCGCCGTGGCCGCCCGCGCGCGAAGTTTCCAGTTCCAAATCTTCGGGGCGGATTTCAATATCAATTTCTTCGGCCTCCGGCATGATAGCCACTGTAACGGTAGAGGTATGCACCCGGCCCGAGGTTTCCGTATCCGGCACGCGCTGTACGCGGTGGGTCCCGGCCTCATTGCGCAGCCACGAATAGGCCCCGTCCCCTTTGATAAACATACTTACGTACTTACATCCTTTGAGCCCGGTAGGTGTAAATTCCAAAATTTCGGTTGTCCACCCTTTGGTTTGGGCAAAATGCTGGTAGACACGCAAAAGCTCGGCCGCAAACAGGGCCGACTCATCCCCCCCGGCTCCGGGGCGGATTTCCAAATAGATATTTTTGGAATCGTTCGGGTCCGGCGGGATGACTAAAATGCGCAACTCTTTTTGAAGCTGCGGCAATTTGGCTTCCAGTTCGGCCAGTTCATCGGCAGCCATTTTGACAATTTCTTTATCTTCCCCGGCTTCAATAAGGGCACGGTTATCGGCTATATTTTTTTCAACCGTTACAATTTCACGCTCTTTTTCAATAATGGGCTTTAAAAAAGCGTGACGTTTGGCTTTTTTGGTCAGTTCCGCACCCGACAAATTACCGGAGTAGAGTTCCTTTTCCAACGTTTCAAATTCTTGGGTGTACTTAGAGGTATCCATAAGTTATTCCTATATACAAAAAGAGCAGACTTCCTTGCGGTTGTCTGCTCTTTAAGTAAAGCGTGGCTATTTTGCTTTGGCTTCAGCTTTTTTTTCAGCTTTAGGAGCCGCTTTTTTAGCCGTTTTTTTTACGGCAACTTTTTTAGCTACCGGTTTTTTAAGTTTGGCTTTGGCCTTAACTTCGGTTTTGGGTTTGCGGACCAAAGTTTTCCCTTCGGTTTTGGCAAAGCGTTTGTTGAATTTTTCTACCATTCCTTCCGTATCAAGCAATTTTTGTTTGCCGGTAAAGAACGGGTGGCAGGCGGAGCAAATGTCCAGTTTTAAATTTTTGGCAGTGGAACGAGTCATAAACTTATTACCGCAAGCGCAGGTAACTTCCACGAATTCATACGTCGGGTGTAATTTTTCTTTCATTTTCGTTTCTTCCTTATAAAAATCTGATAGTTTATTATAGCATATTAAAAGGGAAATTGGAAATAACCCCTCAATTCCCGTCTTATTAAAATGCGTTTACTTCCATTTGCTTAAAGAAGTCTTTATTGGATTTGGTAGCCGAAAGTTTCTCTAAAAGCATGGTCATCGCATCTACCGAGCTTAAGGGCGCCAGCACCTTGCGCATAATCCACACTTTGTTGAGCTCATCTTCAGACAGCAGCAAATTTTCCTTACGCGTAGAGCTGCGGTTGATATCTACCGCCGGGAAAATGCGCCGCTCGGAGAGTTTGCGGTCCAGCGTAAGTTCGCTATTGCCGGTTCCTTTAAATTCTTCAAAGATAACTTCGTCCATACGGCTGCCGGTTTCAATCATGGCCGTGGCAATAATAGTCAGGGATCCCCCTTCCTCAATATTACGTGCGGCCCCCAAAAAGCGTTTGGGTTTTTGCAGGGAAGTAGCTTCCAAACCGCCGGTCAATACGCGGCCGGACGACGGGGCTACCGTATTGTAAGCACGGGCCAAGCGGGTAATAGAATCAAGCAAAATAATTACATCTTTGCCCTGTTCGGCCAAGCGTTTGGCTTTGTTGAGCACCATTTCGGCCACTTGCACGTGACGGTCTGCCGGTTCATCAAAGGTAGAAGCTACCACTTCCCCTTTAACGCTGCGGCTCATGTCGGTTACTTCTTCGGGTCGTTCATCAATTAAAAGCACCATTAAAACGGCGTCTTTATAGTTTTCCGCAATGGAATGTGCAATGGCTTGCAAAATCATGGTTTTTCCGCTTTTGGGCGGAGCTACAATCAATGCACGCTGCCCTTTACCGATAGGAGCAATCATATCAATCACACGTTGGGTGATAGCGTTTTTATCGGTTTCCAAGGTAAAGCGTTCATTGGGGTGCAAGGGAGTTAAGTTTTCAAATAACGGGCGGTTGTAAATTTTGTCGGTTTCTACTCCGTTTACCTTTTGCACTTGCAGCATAGCAAAGTAACGTTCGTTATCTTTCGGCGGGCGAATTAAGCCCTCAATGGTATCCCCTTTGCGCAGGCCAAAACGTTTAATCTGCGAAGGAGATACATAAATATCATCCCCGCTAGAAAGATAATTATTCTCTTCCGAACGCAAGAACCCAAAACCATCCGGCAGGATTTCCAACACTCCTCCGCCGTACACAGAACCGTTTTGTTTGGCTTGGATAGCCATAATACGGCCAATAAGCTCCTGTTTGCGCAAACCGGAAATATCTTCCAAATTGTAATTAACCGCTAATTTAGTAAGATCGGCTACGCTAAGCTTATTAAGCTCTCTGGCATCCATAGGTTTAGCGCCGTTGGGTTGGCGGGGTTGCTGCTGCGGTTGAGCAAAATTGCGCGACCCGTTATTATTGGGGCGGTTGTTAGCCGTGCGCATAGAACGCACGTTGCGCGGTTTGGCGGGTTGAGTCTGCTTGACTTCGGCCACATCGGCTTTAGTCGGTTTGGTTTCTTTGGCAGGGTTGGTAGAGTCCTGCGTGATTTGTTCTTCCATGATTACTCCTATTTTTTATGTAAGACTTTAAAAACAGTACAAAAACGTTGTACGCGCTCTTTGAGCCGGGCTTTACCTGTGTGAACCCACACAATATCAGCCCGAGCCGCTTTTTCCAAAGGCGAAAGTTGCGTTTTTAAACGGCGTTCGTATTCGCTGCGGCTCATAGTGCGCCCCTTTAAACGGGCTTGCAAAGTTTTAGGGTCCGCTAGCAAAGAAATATTAAGATCGGTAAATTTCTCCCACCCGGCCTCAAACAAAAGCGGCGCTTCTATTATTACTAGCGAGGACGTGCAAGCCTTCACTTGCGCCCGGACTTCTTTTAAAATTAACGGATGTAGAATTTGCTCCAATGCCTTGCGCTTTGCAGCATCTTTAAAAACCAATTGGGCAAGCTTTGCCCGGTCATCCGTACCCAAGCGTGCTTTGATTTTTCTGAGTACAGCCGGGCGCGTATACAACGCTGCGGCTACCGCATCGCAAGAGATCACCCCCGCCCCGCACTGTTTAAAATAGACCAAAGCCGTACTCTTACCACTTAGAATAGGACCGGTAAGGCCAACAACCCATTTTGTTTTTACGTGAAAACTCATAATGAAATTTTTTCAAGTTCGTACCAATTTGACCCGGCTTTTGCACTGACCAATAAAGGTACCCGCAATTTCACTGCATTTTGCATCAAGGTTTTAATTTGTACGGCACTATCGTGCAGTTTTTCCTGGGGCAATTCAAAAATCAATTCATCATGTACCTGCATAATCATATGGACGTCGCTACCGCGAAAAGTTTGAAATACATCCAGCATGGCTTTTTTAATAATATCGGCCGAGCCCCCTTGCACAATCGTATTGATAGCCGCCCGCTGCGCAAACGAAGCCATACTGCCGATTCCCATATTAAACTCGGGCAAATACCGCACATGGCCCAACATTGTTTTTACATATCCATTTTGGCGGGCAAGCGCAATATTTTTATCAATCCATTCACGCACCCCGTGGTAATTTTTAAAGTAATTGTCTATGTATTCTTTTGCTTCGCGAAGCGATATGCCAAGTGCTTGGGATAGGCCCATAGGGCCCTGTCCATATATGATACCAAAATTGATGGCCTTTGCGCTAGAGCGCATTTGCGGGGTGACCATAAGCGGCATTACGCCAAACACCTGGGCCGCGGTTTGCGTATGGATATCCCCCCCGTCTAAAAAAGCTTGGATCAGCACCGGGTCTTGGCTTTCGTGAGCCAGTACGCGTAGATCAATTTGGGAATAATCCACACTTAAGAGTACATTCCCGGCCCCCGCACAAAATGCTCGGCGCAACTGGCGGCCTTTTTCCGTACGGACCGGAATGTTTTGCAAATTAGGGCTGGAGCTGGATAACCGCCCCGTTACGGTGCCGGTTTGATCCAGGTACGAGTGAACCACATGGTTTTCATCTGCCAGCAAAAGTAGATTATCCACATACGTAGTTTTTAATTTACTGCTGGTGCGATAATCCAAAATAGTACGTGCGATGGGATATGCCCCGGCAATTTCTTCCAGCACAGACTCGTCGGTAGAATACCCCGTTTTGGTCTTGCGCACCGGGGGGATTTTCATCTGTTCAAAAAGCAGTGTGCTCAGTTGCTTGGTGGAATTGATATTGACCGGATAGCCGGCTTGCGTGTCAACGGCACGTTGGCATTGGCGCATTTCTTCTTCTAAAATCACTTTAAAACTTTCCAACCACCCCGGGTCAATACGCAATCCTTGCCACTCCATATCCGCCAGCACCATCATTAAAGGAAGTTCCAATTTTTGATACAGTTCGTATTGACCGCTTTGTTTTAGTTGTTCGGTCAGTTTTTCCCGCAACGGCCAAATCAGCCGGTTATAGGTACTTAATAATGCGTGGGGGTCTTCCTCGTTTACGGTAACGGAAAAATAGAGTGCACACGCACCCGAAAAACTTAAATCGCCCGAAGGATCCAGCAAATATTTGGCTAAACGTCCGTCAAAACAATTTAAAAAGTGCCCTTCCAAATTAAGGTCCAACAAACGCAAAGTTAGTTTAATATCATACCCAATTTTTTCAATGGCATCATTCAAAAAAATCCGTTTAAGTTGGTCTAGTTCCCACGGCTGCACGTCCGCCACCGGGACCAAGGCCATTTCTTGTGCGTTTAGGCCAATTAATAATAAATCCTCGTCACTATGTACAAATATTTCGGGGGCGGTTTGGGCACGTTTGAGTACTTCGGCCAACGGCAATGTTTGGGCCGGTTGCCCGCTTGCAAACAACTCTGTTCTTGCGGAGGAGGAGGGCACATAGTCCAGCAAATTTTTAAATTCATATTGGGCAAACAATTTTTCCAGGGCGGCTACATCGGGCAGGTGCACGCGGTAATCGTCCAACACAAAAGACATAGACAAACTTTTATCGAGCACAACCAGTTGTTTGGAAAGCAACGCACTCCCTTCGCTAGCCAATAATTTTTTGGCAAGAGCCGGCTTTAGTTGGGGGTCGCCTAAATGAGCTGCCCGTAAAATATCTTCCAGATGTCCAAATTGGTTTACCAATTCCGCCGCCCCTTTGGGGCCAATGCCGGCCGCCCCGGGGATATTGTCGGACGAATCCCCCACTAAAGAGAAGTAATCCGGCAGGAAGGCAGGGGCCACGCCAAATTTTTCCTTTGCAGCTTCGGGCCCTTTCATGGGGTCTTTACCGGAAGGCCAAATGGAAATATACTCGTTTAAAAATTGGTAGACGTCCTTGTCCGAAGTTACCAATACACTAGGCACTTGGGCGGCTTGAGCTTGGCGGGCTAAAAAGGCCATTAAATCGTCAGCTTCAATGCCGCTTTGGGCCACCACCGCCAGCCCCAATTGATGCACCAATTCCCGTGCCAACCCCAGCTGACGCACCAGGGCTTCGTCGGGCTTATCGCGGTTGGCTTTGTACGTAGGCAGCAGCGCTTTACGCCGGGCACAACCGCCCGGGGAATCAAAACACACCGCCACATAGGGGGGCTGTTTCTCTTTAAGCATTTTTAGCAGCCAACGCAAAAACCCATACAAGGCCCCCACTTCCAACCCCGCGGAAGTAGACAATTTAGGCAACGCGTGGTAATTACGGTGTAAAAAACCGTGGGCGTCAATTAAATAGAACTGGGGATTAGGTTGTGTCATAAGGAATTGAAAGCAGGCAGGAAAAAACGTTCCCGCCCCAAACGGGGCGGGATTAAATTATTTAAGCAGTTCGTTGAGTTTAGCAGTTAAAGCATCCTTGGATTGCAATCCACCCGCTTGAAAAACGATTTGCCCGTTTTTAAAGGCAATAAGCGTGGGGACCGAAGAAATTTGATATTTCCCGGCGGTGTTCATGCCTTGGTCCACGTCCAATTTGCACACTTTTATTTTGCCGGCATATTCGTTAGCCAACTCTTCCACCACCGGGGCTAACATGCGGCACGGGCCGCACCACGTGGCCCAAAAATCTACCAGGACGGGCTCCTTAGCTTGCAAAACTTCGGTCTCAAAATTTTCATCAGTCAAAATCACTTCGCTCATACAAATACCCCCCATTAAATCTATACAGGTAGTATAGCAAAAAAATAACCATTTTTAATAAAATTTTATCCAAATTTAAGAAACAAATTGTACACTTGGCAAAAGTATTGTAGAATGATTTTATGGAAGAAAAAGTAATTTGCATCGTAACGCCCGACGCGCGTACCTATTATAAAGCCACTTGTGTGGCAAAAGAATTTTTGGATAAAGACCAAAACATAATTAATAAAACAGGGGCCATCCCCGATGGGGAGATTGTGGAATTTTCCGCAACTACCGCCACCGTAAAACATTTTGCGAACGAAAAATTACACGGCCGGTTAGAAGTATTGGATTTGAATGACAACTCCGTTACTTTTAGCGAAGAATATGAACAAGGCCAACTGGTCCGCGTAACGGAACATACGATCCCCCCGCAGCCCTTGGCCGCGGTCGTCCAATCCGAGGCCGCCACCTACCCGGGAACTATCCTTAAAACAAGCAAAGACGCGCGTGCCTTTTACGTGGATGGGAAACAAATCGCGCAGGAGACGCTTTCTTCCAACGGGGCTACGCTGGAACTACTGGGCAACATCCCGGACGGAGAAGTAAAAGAATTTGCCGAAAACGGAAAATTAAGGTCGCAATCTTACTACGTAAACAATAAACGGCACGGGCTGGTAACTTATTATGACGAGCAAGACCGTGTCGTATCGGCCGAGACGTACGAACAAGGCGTTCTGCAGGGGCCCGCGCAATACCATTCCTATACACAACACGACGATCTCACCACAAAATGTTCATATAAAAACGCCGTGTTAGATGGCGAATTTGTAGTAACTCAACACGATGGAACCGTGCGCGAACAGGCCCAGTACAGCAACGGCCGTTTGCACGGGGAACGCCGCACCTATTACGCCAACGGAAAAGACGAAGCCCAGGAAAATTACACCGAAGGCAAACTCAGCGGAAAGCGGACTCTCTTTTTCCCTTCCGGCGAAGTGTGGTATACCGAAAATTACACCAACGGCCGCTTAGACGGGGAACGGACAGAATTTTTCCCCAACGGGCAGATATACATTAACGAATTTTATTCTGATGGAATGCTTGACGGACCACGTAATTTGTACGCCCCCGACGGGAACTTGATCACCAGTGAAGAATATCACTGGGGCAATGTGGTGCACAATACGGAGATGCACCCCCTATGAAAGTAACGCGGTTATGCCCAGCCAAAGTAAATTTATTTTTGGAAGTAACCGGTAAACGCCCAAACGGCTACCACGAATTATCTACGCTGTTCGCTAAAATTGACTGGACTGATACGTTGTGCGTGGATGCAATCCCCGCCCCGTGCAGCCGCATTGCGTTGCAAGTGACCGGCCCGTTGGCTGCTAAGGTGCCCCCCACTCCCAGTAATTTAGTATGGAAAGCCGCCCAAGCATTTTTAGATACTACCGGTTTAACGGCCAACATCCGCTTGACCTTGCACAAACATATTCCCACCGGGGCCGGATTAGGGGGAGGATCCTCCGACGCAGCCGGTGTGTTGTTGGCGCTGTGTAAAATTTTCAACCAAAACCCGCGCAAAATGTTGCCCGCAGCTGCCCGGTTAGGGGCGGACGTACCTTTATTTATGTATCCGGACACGTTTTTAAAAGGGGAAGGAATCGGCGAAAAATTAACCCCTGTTGCGTGCGGAAAAACTTTACCGTATTTGGTACTTGTCTACCCGAATACAGCCGTCTCTACACTCAGTGTATTCTCTCGGCTCAAGTTACCCTCTGCGGCGGAAATATTGACAAGCCAAAACAAATTTGATAAATTATTAGATGTCGTCAGAAACGGCAAGTCAATTGAAAATTGGAAGCCGTTGTTATTTAACAGATTGGAAGAATTTGTACTCCCGTTTGTGCCTGCCGTGAAAGAGGCCTATGCCACTTTAGCAAGTGCAAATGAAGGTATTTGTATGATGTCCGGTTCCGGTTCTACCGTGTTTACATTAGTTGGCACTAAGCAACATGCGCAAGAACTTGCAGCCCGGCTGCAACATTCAGGGGCGTTGGTTTTCCCAGCGGCCTTTTATGAGGAAACACACTATGCAAATCACGGAGATAAAGATTCATCTAATGAATGAAGAACGCCTAAAAGCGTTTGCCAGTGTAACGTTTGACAACTGTTTTGTCGTACGAAACATGAAGGTAGTGCAAGGGGATCAAGGTTTATTTCTTTGTATGCCTTCACGGAAAGTATCTGCCGAGGAACACCGCGATTTGGCTCACCCCATTACGCGTGAGTTTCGCGGGTATTTAGAGGAAAATGTGTTGAAGGCTTATCAGGATGAGCTGCGAGCACACGAGTCCGGCAAGGACACTGTTTCCTCTCACGATGCCACCGAAATATAGGCAACGGCAGGTGTACAATTTAATTCCGGATGGTGAAATGGTATCACTACTGGTTTTGGTCCAGTCATTCTAGGTTCGAGTCCTAGTCCGGAAACCATTGACGAGAGCCACTTTTTCGGGAGTGGCTCTCTCTTTTTACCCTTTTTCTCGTCGTAAAATTATACTTACAATGCCAGGAATTTTCGGTTATGTAAGGTAATATCGGTGTCAGCATTTGGGCAGCAACACAAACTGCTTTTCCTTTAAGGACACGCTATGTGTACGCGCTCTTCAATGGGCAGAAATGTTTTATCAGGTGCTTGCTTTTCCAAAGGAATTCCAAAGGGCATCTGCGCAACTAATTTCCAATCCAGCGGTACGTGAAATTGGCGGTGGACTTCCAAATCTACCAAGGGGTTATAGTGCTGCAAGCTAGCCCCCATCCCGTTCTCGGCCAGGGCCGTCCACACTGCAAATTCCGTCATAGCATTGGCCTGATAAGCCCATATCGGGAAATGGTCCTTATACATTGGAAATTGCACCTGCAAACTTTCCACCACGCTCCAATCTTCAAAAAACAATAAGGTACCATACGCGGACGAAAAAGCCGCCATTTTTTCTTCCGTGGGGGCAAATTTTTCCGCCGGAACAATTTGTTGCAACTCATGCTTGGCAATTTGCCAAAACTGCTGGTGCCGCGCGCCACATAACAAGAGCACCCGCGTACTTTGGCTGTTAAACGGGCTGGGCGTATGTTTGACACACTCCTGCACCAAGTGAAGAATTTCCTCTTTAGGGAGTGTGCTTTTGGCCGTCAAATCGTACCGGCTGCGGCGTTGTTTTATTAAATCCACAAATTTCTGCTTCATAGATTCCTCCTTAAGGGGATGTGTTACTTAGCTTAAGAGTTTTTAGAACTTCGGTCAATATGGAAAATTAATTAGAAGCAATGCAACAAAACGCCCGCAATTTTGAAAGAAAAATACCCCCGGCGGGAGTTGAACTCGCAACCTCTTCCTTAGGACGGAATCGCTCTATCCATTTGAGCTACGGGGGCGTAAATCAGCGTTTTTTGGAAACTTTTTTTGCGGATTTGCGGACCGGTTTTTTGCTTGCCTTCTTAACCGTTTTTGGAGATGCTTTTTTGGAAATAGTTGCTTTTTTAGCGGTATGTTTAAGAACTTTTTTAGTAGCTTTTTTGGAAGTTTTCTTTTTGGCAACTTTCTTTTTGGCGGCCGTTTTCTCTTTTTGAGCCATTTGCTTTTTGGCCTGGGCCACCTTATGACGAATGAGTTTTGCGAGCGGGCTATCGTCTATTTCTTCGCCTAAAATATTGGTTTTAGTGCGGGGGCGCATGGCCGTATGCAACTTGGTGGTGCGGTAATTTTCTTCCGTTACTTCAAGCAGCCCCGCTTTTTGTGCAGTTAAACGCAACGCCCGGATGGCACGTTCTTCAATTTGGCGCACCCGTTCGCGGGAAAGGCCCAACATCTCGGCCACTTCGCCCAAGGTTTTGGGGGAATTATCAGCCAACCCATAACGCAAGGCAATAATCTCACGGTCCCGTTCGTCTAAATCCTCTAACCCTTGTTGGACATTTTTTTGGTCTTCGCTAAAGACAAATGCATCATGCGGGTTGCCCTTTCCATCGTCGCTGATAATTTCTTCCAACGTCATTTCATCTTCATCACGCACCAAGGAAGCAAGGGAATCCACCCCTTTGGCTGCGCTTAGCGTGTCCATAATAGAGGAAACTTGCCGGGCCGTTAAATTGAGTTCTTCCGCCATTTCCCGCAGGGACGGTTCACGCCCGTTGGCTTCTTTTAGTTCATTCCACGCGCGGAACCATCTTTTCAAATTTCCCCACGCGTGCGACGGAATTTTGATAGCGCCGGATTGTTCTTCAATATATCTGCGTACATATTGCTCAATCCAATAAGTAGCATAGGTAGAAAAGCGGTACCCCTTGCGCGGCTCATATTTATCAATGGCCTGCATAAGCCCCAAGTTCCCTTCTTCAATCAGGTCCATCAGTTCCATGCCGGGGCGCTGGAAACGCTTAGCCGTCGGCACCACCAAACGCAAATTCATTTCCATAATACGGTGCTTGGCGTTTTGATCACCTTTTTTAACCAGCTTCCACAACCGCGCCATTTCTTCGCGGTCAATTTCCTGGGTAATTTTACCTAAATGTTTAAAGTATTCGTTTACGCTATCTAGTTCTTTACTTTCCATAGAACTATGATAGCAAATTTTGTTTCGTTGTGGCGTGTCCACAAAAATTTAGTAACACTAATTATTTTTTTCATTTCACAAAAGTCTTTTTCTTGTTATAATGGAGGTACATACTTTTACGGAAGGAGGATTTTATGGAAAACACACAACGTCCGCCCAAATCGTTTATGCAGATCATGTATATGTGTTTGGGCTTTTTCGGGATTCAATTCGGTTGGGCCTTACAAATGGGAAATATGAGTGCTATTTACTCACGCTTGGGCGCAAGCGAGGACCAAATCCCCATGCTATGGCTAGCCGCACCCGTTACAGGGCTTTTGGTACAACCGCTGGTGGGTTACTTTAGCGACCGCACCTGGTGCCGCCTGGGCCGGCGCCGCCCGTACTTTTTAGGCGGGGCCATTTTTTCCGCGTTTGCGCTGTTTTTAATGCCGCAAGCCACCGCTATTTGGATGGCCGTAATTGCCTTATGGATTTTAGATTCTTCCGTCAATGTCAGCATGGAGCCGTTCCGCGCCTTTGTAGGGGATTTGTTGCCCGAAAACCAACGCAAAACCGGCTACGCCATGCAAAGTGTGATGATTGGCGCGGGGGCGGTTATTGCCTCTTTCTTGCCGCAAATTTTAACCTACCTGGGCGTTAGCACGGACGCGCCCCTCGGGCATATACCGGCCACGGTGCGTTATTCGTTTTACATAGGTGCGGTAGTATTGCTGGTAGCCATTGTGGCTACTGTGGTTACTACGCCGGAATATCCCCCCACCGACATGGAGGCCTTCCGCGCACTGCAACAAAAATCCGCCAACCCGTGGCATTCGTTAAAAGAAATGTGGACCGCCATGATTACCATGCCTTCTACCATGCGCCGTTTGGCCGTAGTGCAATTTTTTACGTGGGCTGCGTTTATGGTAATGTGGGTCTACTTTACCCCCGGCATTGCCAGCGGCGTTTTTCATGCCACCCCCGGCACGCCCGAATATGAAACCGCCGCCAACTGGGGCAGCAGCTGCTTTGGTATTTACAACGGGGTGGCCTTTGTGTTTTCCTTTGCGCTTTTGTGGTTGACCACTCGTTTTTCCGCCAAAAAAATCCACATTGTTTGTTTAACTATTGGCGGTTTGGGCCTGGCCAGTTTAGGACTTACCCTTTTTGGCGTACAATTTAGTAAAATAAGCTTGATAGTACCTATGGTATGCATTGGGATCGCGTGGAGCAGTATTTTATCCATGCCATACGCAATGCTTTCCAACGCACTACCGGCGGACAAAATGGGTTTTTACATGGGCGTGTTTAACTTTTTCATCGTTATTCCGCAAATTTGTGTAAACTTGTTCTTCGGTCCGTTTATGAAACACGCGTTGGGTGGCAGTGCCATTGCCGCCGTAGGTATAGGTGGGATTAGTTTGTTTATCGCCGCCGCTTTTACGTTTTTGGTAAAAGAACATCACGAAACACAACAAGGGTAAATTGGAATGAAATTAACTTTTCAAATCAACTATAAAACAGTGTGGGGTGAAACGCTGCATGCTGTTTTGTACCGCGCACATGCCGCGGCAAATGAAAATAAGATCAACATTCCCCTCTCCACCAAGGACGGGCAAAACTGGACAGGGCATATTCTTTTGGAATTCAACCAACCGTTGACCATGTCTTACCATTACGAAGTGCGCCGCAGCGGGCAAACCATGCGTCGGGAATGGCAGCTAATTCCCCGTATCTTACCGGTAGATCCGCAAGCGAACGATTATATCTTGCAAGACTCTTGGCAAGATTTGCCGCGCGAATCGTGGATGTACACTTCGGCCATGACCGATGTTTTTGATAAGCGGGTTCACACAGCACCCGCCTGGACCCTTTTCAACCGCACGTTGGTTTTGCGGGTACAAGCAGCTCAACTAACCGCCGGGCAAACGCTCTACATCTGTGGAACCGGCAGTGAACTGGGCAACTGGAATGCCCCTCAAGCTAAAGCTCTTAGCGAAATAGAACCCAATGAATGGATGATATGCTTGGACGCGGGCAATATATCCGGAAAAACAGAATATAAGTTTTTTATTAAAGATGATAAATCGGACAAAGTGCTTTGGGAAGACGGCGCCAACCGCGTGCTGAATCTGCCCGAAATTGCCGACAAAACTGCCTACGTCTTGGAAGGCCTGCGCCCGCATTTTAAAGAGGCGGCACTTTTCCGCGGCGGCGGGGTTGTGGTGCCGGTTTTTTCGCTGCGGCGCAAAAACGGCTGGGGCGTGGGAGACTTTGGCGACCTCAAATCTTTGGTAGACTGGGCGGCTAAAACAGGCCAAAAAGTCATTCAAATTTTACCCGTTAACGATACAACCCTCACCCACACTTGGCAAGATTCTTACCCTTACAATGCCGTGTCGGTGTATGCGTTGCATCCTATTTACGTCAACGCAGATGCGTTACCGGAAGCGAATAAACAAGATCGTAAAAAATTTGAAAAAGAACGCCGCAAACTTAATACGTTGCCGCAAGTAAATTACGAAGCAGCCCTTAAGTTGAAGTTGGACCGGCTACAAGCGGCCTTTGACGTCAACGGGAAAGAAGTATTGGATTCTCCCGCCTTCCGTCAATTTTTCACTGCCAACGTGCATTGGTTAGCAGCGTATGCTATGTTCTGCACGTTGCGTGATAAATATCAAACCGCCCGCTTTACCGATTGGGAAGAATTTTCACAATTCTCGTATGATGATTTGATTAAATTCTGCGCCCCGGCCAATGCGGACTATCCGCGCGTGTGCTTTTGGTATTACGTGCAATATGTGTTGCACACGCAACTTTTGGAAGCGGCCGATTATGCCCGCTCTCAAGGCGTAATTTTGAAAGGGGACGTGCCGATAGGGGTAGCTCCTTTTAGCGTAGAAACGTGGACGCAACCCAACTTGTTCCACTTAAATACGCAAGCCGGTGCCCCGCCCGATGATTTTTCCACCACCGGTCAAAATTGGGGATTCCCGACGTATAATTGGAACGAAATGGCCAAAGACAACTACCGCTGGTGGATGTTGCGTCTAACGCACATGGCCAATTATTTTGATGCCTATCGTATTGACCATATTTTAGGGTTCTTTCGCATTTGGCAAATCCCTACCGACAGTGTGGAAGGCCTACTGGGTCAATTTGCCCCGGCATTACCGCTAAGCGAAAAAGAAATTTCCGCCTTCGGGCTAACGTTCAAGCCGGAATTTTTACGCCCGCTTATTACGGAAGAATACATCAATGAAAAACTGGGCGACCTGGCCCCTAAAGCCAAAGAAGTTTTCTTGGAAAAGCAAGAAGACGGCACCTATCAACTCCGCCCGGAATATGATACACAACGCAAGGTAGAGGCCTACTTTAACGGGAATACTTCCGCTGAAGATATGCGCTTAAAGGAAGGGGTCTACGCGCTTATTTCCAACGTACTTTTTGTAAGAGACCACCAGGCCGAGCAACAATATCATCCGCGCATTGCTGCGCTGACGGACGGATATTTCAAAACGCTCTCCCCGGCGGATCAAAAAGCATTTACCAAGCTGTATAATGACTTTTTCTTCAAACGTCATAACGATTTTTGGGCCAAACAAGCCCTGCAAAAACTCCCCGCGCTCACGCAAAGCACCCGTATGTTGGTATGCGCAGAGGATTTGGGAATGATCCCGGCCAGTGTAAAGCCGGTGCTGGAAAAACTGCAGCTCTTGTCGTTGGAAATTCAACGCATGCCTAAACATTTGGGTGCCACGTTTGATAATATCACCAAATATCCGTATTTATCCGTGGCTACTCCGTCTACGCATGATATGTCTGTACTGCGTGCGTGGTGGAAAGAAAACCCGGAAATTACGCAAAAATTTTGGAAAAATGTGCTCAAGAAAACCGGGGAAGCTCCGGCCGAGGCAGACCCGGAAATTTGCACGCAAATTATCCGCCAGCACTTTAACAGCCCGTCCATGTTGGCCTTAATCGGGTTCCAAGATCTAACAGCTATGGACAGCGCGCTGCGCGGTGAAGATCCGGATGCGGAACGCATCAACGTGCCGGCTGATTCCAGACACTATTGGCGCTACCGTATACCCATGACGCTGGAAAAACTCTTGGAAGCTACTGAGTTTAACACTAAACTTAAAGAGATGATTGCACAAAGCGGCCGCTAAAATAAACTGCCCATTAAAAGCCTTAAAACAAATACCCCCAGTTCGCACTGGGGGTTTCGTTTCATTCAAAAGGAGTTCTTATTTTAGCAGGATCCCTCTTTGTATATAACTAAAAATCCATATTATAGTTTCTACAGACGGAAGCAATCAAAGAGGTTTTACCCGTACACTGCATGGTATCGTACTTGCTTTCATTGGGGTAATAGTGGTACCAGATGTGAAGGCCCACAAGCGAATTGATCGCACAATCCGTATAATTTCCTTCGTGGGAAATTCCCGGGCAGTAATAGGCCATCATGTGCCCTTGGGAAACATTAGAAGACAATACATTGTTAAAAAACCAATCCCCACAGAACATCATATTTTCATGTGTCTTCCAAGATTCACAAGACCCCGGAAGCGTCACATCCAACTGCGTAAATTTGGCGGCATAGTCCCCGTTTTCCAAATAATAACGTTCCTGGGCATTTTTAATAGCGCGCATAATGGGTAACATCCCGGCAATGTGAGATTTCCACACCGCTTTTTGATATTGTGGCACGGCCACCGCCGATAAAATACCGATGATAAGTACTACTACCAACAACTCTATTAACGTGAATCCTTTGTTCATAATCGCCTCCTCTACGTCTTTAATAGTGTAATGGAAATTCGCCAAAAAAACAAGGCCTATCTTGGGCCTATATTACAAAGCCGCTGTTATAATATAAATACGTCATTCCAAACTTGATTTGGAATCTTCCACGCACGCTGTTTACAAACAGCAACAACAAGCGTGAAAGACCCTGAATCAAGTTCAGGGTGACGTGATTTGTTTGCGTGCAATTCCACCGGGTATTTAAGTGTTTTTTCATACAGCCTCCAGTTCTTTTTCCCAATCCATCTATTTAGGAAACCAACAAAAACGGCTCTTTTAGTGGATACTATCACACAGGATCCAGCCAAAATAGCCGTAATTCCTCATACAAGTATGAGAAACATTCGGTACAAGACAATGGGTTTCGAAGGTCCATCATCTTGTACCTCTATTGGCTATTTTTGGAGTGTGATAGTACTTGTAATCAAGTCCTCCGTCTCTTAAACGGTTCCAAAAACAGAATAAATTGTACCTACAGTTTATCAAAAATAAGTCCCTCACACAAGTGTGAGGGACCCATAAAACAACCTTACTACAAACTATCTACCGGTTACTACCGTGCAAACCTCGGCATACACGGCATAGCTCTTGACTTCCTTATTTACAGAGGCCACTTGCGTAATTTTACCATCTTTCTTAGCTGCTTCTACGGACATATCCCCCGTAATAAACAGCCCAAGAATGTTTTTGCCGCACGCACGGCCAACCTTGGTGCCGGTATTACCGGTTACCATAAGCGGCTGAACGGTATCGCTAAACAACGCAATACCTACTTCGGTGCTGGGGGTAGCACAGGCGCCCAACAACAAGGCACCGGCCACTAATAAAATAGCTTTTCTCATGTTGACTCTCCTTATAAAGGGATATTCCCTTTTTTCGGGTTCTTTTTCGGATCCCGTTTTTTCTTTAATACTTCAAAAGCACGGATGATTTTTTGGCGCGCTTGCGCGGGTTCAATTACTTCATCGATAGAACCATTTGTAGCGGCTTGATAAGGCGAGGCAAACTTATCGGAATATTCCTGCGTCATTTTTTCTTTCAACGCCTCTTTTTTGGCCTCGTCGGTTTCTTTTTTCAAATCGCGCGAGTACAAAATTTCTACCGCGCCGCGCGGGCCCATTACGGCAATTTCGGCCGACGGGAACGCGAAGTTGAAATCCCCGTGCAAATATTTGGACCCCATGGCAATATACGCCCCGCCGTAGGCCTTGCGCAATACCAACGTTACTTTAGGGATCGTGGCCTCGGCATAGGCATACAAAAGCTTGGCCCCGTGGCGGATAATCCCGCCGTGTTCCTGGGCTACACCGGGCAAGTAACCGCCCGTGTCTACCAGCGTCAGCAACGGAATATTAAATGCATTTAAAAAGCGGATGAAGCGGGCTGCTTTATCGCTAGCGTCGCAATCAAGGGCGCCGCCCATGACGGCCGGATTGTTGGCCACTACTCCCACCACTTGCCCGCCTAACCGGATAAAACCCGTCACTACGTTTTTGGCAAAATTTTGGTGGATTTCAAAAAAACCAAAATCGTCGGCCAAACGCCAAATTACGTGGTGAACGCGGAACGGTTTCTTGGGGTCCATTTCGCATACGCTTTCTAGCACGGGAACTTGACGGCTTACCAAATCACTTGTGGTTTGCAAGGGCGAAGTTTCTTCACAGTTTTGCGGCAAGAAAGACAATAATTCGCGCACTTGGCGGAAACAATCTTGTTCGGACTTAGCCACAAATTGGCACACGCCGCTTTTTTCGCTATGGGGGGCGCTGCCGCCCAACGTATCGAAATCTACTTCTTCACCGGTGGCAGCCTTAACGGCGCTGGGCCCGGTAATAAACATATGGCTAATGCCTTCCACCATAAAAATAAAATCCGTAAGTGCCGGGGAATAAGCCGCGCCGCCTGCACAGGGGCCTAAAATAATAGAAATCTGCGGAATAAGGCCGGAAGCTTTTACGTTGCGGTAAAAAATTTCACCAAATCCGTTTAAGCTGTCCACCCCTTCCTGTATACGCGCCCCGCCGGAATCCAAAAGCCCAATGACGGGGATCTTGGCATCAATGGCGCGGTCCATGAGTGCCGCAATCTTTTGAGCGTGCGCCAACCCTAAGCTTCCGCCCAATTGCGTAAAATCCTGTGCGTAGAGGGCCACTTCACGCCCGTTGATACGCCCAAAGCCGGTAATAACGCCGTCGCCTTTAATATGCTTGTCTTTAATACCAAAATCACTGCACGAGCTTTCCATCAAGCTCTTAATTTCAAGAAAGCTATCTTTGTCTAATAGGTAGGAAATGCGTTCCCGGGCGGTCATTTTGCCCTTATCGTGCTGGGCTTTAACACGCTCTTCCCCGGCGCCTTTTTGGGCGTCCTGGGATACTTGGCGGAATTTCACCAATGTTTCCGGGGCGGGTTCATTAGAAGGTTTGTCTAATCTGGGGTCTTCAAAGAGTTCAATCATAGTCCCTCCTCTATTAGATATATTTTACCATTTTCCGGCTTTTATTTTCCTACTGCTACGCTAAAGGCAAAGCCCGGGATTAACAGGCGCGTTTGCAACGTAATGTGCGGGGAACCCAACGCCGTGTAAATTTCCAGGGCGCGGCCTAAAAAAACAGGCGTCCCTTCCACAATACGCACCTCAAAGCTATTAACGGTTAAGCCGCTTCCTAGCAGCTTTACCAAGGCCTCTTTTTGGGTCCAAAGCGAGGTTAAAAACCCGTCACCCTCTTGTGTAAGTTCAGACGAATGGAAAAAATCCCGTTTCCACGCGTTAATACGCGGGGCAATTTTTTCTAAATCTATTCCTATATATTTAACGTCCGGCGCAATAGCCGCTACGGCATATCCGTTACTATGTGTTAAGCTAAAAGGGATATGAAACTCTTTTTCCCCCACCGTAATAATGGGTTTGCCGATCCGGTCTTTGGCTAGCAAGGTAAAATCGGGCAGGGCTTTGCCTGTATAGGCCGCCAATAATTTTTTTAAAGCTAACCTGCCCCCGAACCATTCGGTTTGCCGCTTAGGAAGTTTAAGCGTTTGATAAAACGCTTGTTCCCGTTGGCTTAACACCGTTTGAGCCGGGGGCAGAGTTTGTAAATCTACTACTTCTATTAAGTAGCCCATTATTGTCCGATGGCCTGATACCCGTGGACTTCCACCCACACATTGCCTTGTGCATCAAACACATAAGCATCGTGCAAGGTCTTTCCGTCGGCGGTCGTCCCTTTATTTACCCCGTACAAATACAACCGCGCCGGCGGCAGCTGGTTATTAAGCACAGCTACTTCGTAAATGCCGTCCGGTAGCGTCATTTTGCGGGCGATAGACATATCCTGAAACCCACAGCATTGGAAGGCCGCTTCAATAAGCATTGGGTTGGCCAAGAGGGTGCGCGGGCCGTCGTTCCATTGCGGGCGCGGAGTGGTGTTGTAAATAGCCAAGGATTCTTGTTCATTTACGCGCACAATCCCACCCAGCACTTGGAAGGACGGACCGTGAAAATATTTTTGATAGATTTCAGCCGCAGTTACTTGCAAGGGGCTTTCCAGGCCCGTCATAGCTTGGGCTTTTACTTGCTCCCACGTGGAAGTAAAATCCACCAGTTTTTTGGCTGTAAAATGGCGGCGGGTATTCCCCATTTTAACACCTTTGCTGTTGATAAAGTCGGACTCGATTTCCATGGCTACTTCATCCCCCACTACTTTGCCGATAACACGCACCGCTTGCGGCCGGTTACGCAATAACTTAATGGGCAAGTAGAAGTGAACATCTTGCAAAGCGCGGGTTACCTCGCCGGTGAGTGCGGTGGCGGTTTCAAAGAAGGTTTCAAGCCCCATCACACCCGGCACGTACGGCGTACCTTCAATAGCGTGATCGGCCAGGTACGGATCCAACGTTAAATTAAATTCTTTCTCCAGGTGGATTTCACTCCCCTTTACAAGGGATTTTATTTCCCCCAAGAAATGCGTTGCTTTGGCAGCATCGGGCCCTTTTGCCTCCGCCACCTTAGGCGCGGGCGCAGGTGCCACAGCCGCCGCCGGTTTGACAACCACTTTGGGTGCGGGCGCAGCTACAACACCGCCGCCCTTGGGGGTATCGTCTGAATCGTCAGAAGTAGCTTGAGCGGCAACGCCCCTTTCATCCCAATCGATTTTAAGTTGGTGATCCCAATCCAACCGCCCCAGAGAACCCGTTAAAATAATTTCCGGTACTTGGCCGTAGACAATTTCGTCCAAGAAGATCTGCATACCGTCTTCGGGATCTACAAAATCTACCCCGTTGGAACGCAGGAATGTTTCCACACCGGCGCGCACCCCCATACCTACATTTTTATAGGCACTCATGGCAATGCTTACCGAGCGGTACCCTTGGTTGGTTAGCGAAAGAGAAGACTTGGCTAAATAATCATTGGCACTGGCGTAATCGCTTTGGCCCAGGTTGCCGTACTTCCCGGCGATGGACGAGGCAAAAGCGAAGAATCCGTCGTCACGCACAATGTTATTGGCTAAGAAGGTACCAAAGCTGGTGGCCTTTACGTCAAAGATGCGGTAATATTCCGCCGGGTCTTTATCGTAAATAAGTTTAGAGCGCTCCAACCCCGCAAAGTGGATAAGCCCGTCCACACGGCCGTTTTTGGCTTTAATTTTGGTGCATACTTCTTTCATCATGGCCGCGTTCATCACGTCGCAATGATAGTATTCCACTTCGCTGCCCAGCTCGCGCAATTTTTGCAAGTTGTTATAAAGCGTAACGGAATCTTTCACCCGGCCGAAGGCCCGTTCCAAAAGCACGGGGGTTGCTTTTTGTGTAGGATCGGCTTTGAGGTCTTCCCACATTTGTTTTTTCAGCGCATCCAATTCGGCCTGGTTCATGGTAGCCCATAGCGGCGTTTTCTCTTGGATTTCAATGATATCCAGGACGATAATTTTGCTATGGTACTGCGCGGCAATTTTTTGGCTGAGCATGGCCCCAATCCCGCGGCCCGAACCGGTAAAGATAATGGTTTTACCTGCCAAATCAAAATGTTTGGTGCGACGGTCTAACCGCGTAGGCAGCGACAAGATAGTCGAACGCACCCCGACCCGTGTACCAATCATTAAGCGCATATCCCCATGGAGCACTTCGTCCATGGTTTTTTGAGCCATTTCATCGGGGGTTGTGGTGGGTTCAAAGTCCATTAGTTTGCTAATAGCTCCCGTACGTTCATATACGTCCTTCCTAAAGCAGGTAGTGGCACCCATCAACGCCCCTACAATGGGGTTAAACTCATCTTTGGTAAAATAGCCAAAGTTACCATCAACCTTGGTATTTACTGCAAAGAAAGTATCCGCATCGGTACGATTGGCAAGCCCTTTTTCAAATACGCGCAAAGCAATAAACAACGGCATAACGTATTTGGTCAATTCATTATGCGGGCTTAGTTTTTTGTCGAACTTTTTAACGGTAGCACCTAATAAATATACAATCCCCTGGATATTGGGATCTTCCTGCGCGTAGGCCTTTAATGCGGCTTCGGTTTCTTCGTAGGATTCCCAATTCATAATGGTTGTATTTTTGCTGCGCGTCTTAAGCGTGGTAAATACGTGGTATTTAACCCCCAATTCTTTGCATTCCTCTTGATAGGCCTTAATAAGTTGAGAGTTATCTGCAAAAATTAATACTGTACGATCTTTGGATAAACGGCGCTCTTGGCGTTGCGCAAGAGGAGCATCCGCCACCGTAGGAACGTAGCGCAATTTCTTCTCGTGGCAATGCTCGCCTTGATACCCGGCACGTTCCGGGCGTTCCGCTAACGACTCGCGCTTTTCAACGGGGGCCGTTGCGCTGGTTGCCAATGCATCTGCCTGGGGCGCCTTAATATCTTCTGCCACAACACGCGTGGACAAAGTAGCCGGTTTGGGTTCCGGCTCAACATTGGGTTGAGCAGTTGCGGCCGGTGCAGGCGTTGCAACAGGCGCGGGTTGAGCCGCCGGGGCAGGTTGAGAAACGGGGACCTGCGTTGCAGCCGGAGTTGCCGGCATAGAGGTCGGCTTGCCCGCGTTATCAAGCACAAATTTAATGCAGTGGCGAATGGTCGGATAATCCTTGAGTTGGATTCCTTCTTGCTGGGTAATACCGTAATGATCGCGCATGCTCACAAACATTTCTGCTTGCTTGACCGTATCAATACCCAAGTCAGCTTCCATATCCAAATCAAGCTCTAACATGTCTTCGGGGTAGCCCGTTTTTTCAGCTACCATAGCAACTACTTCTTTGGTAACCGTGGCTTCATCCAACGCTTTGGCAGGCGCTGCTGCGGGCGCAGGTTGAGCTGCCGCCGGTTGAACTGCCGAGGTTGCTGACACAGCAGGCGCCGGTTGCGCCGCAGGGGCTGCTGCCGCGGCCGGTTTGCCCGTGTTATCAAGTACAAATTTAATGCAATGGCGAATCGTCGGATAATCCTTTAATTGAATGCCTTCTTGTTGGGTAATACCATAATGATCACGCATGCTGGCAAACATTTCTGCTTGTTTAACCGTATCAATACCCAAGTCGGCTTCCATATCCAAATCAAGTTCCAACATATCTTCAGGGTAGCCGGTCTTTTCAGCCACCATGGCAACAATCTCTTTGGTAACTGTGGCTTCATCCAACGCTTTGGCAGGAGCCGCTACCGGTGCAGGTTGTGCCACAGGCGTGGGCGTTACCACCGGCGTCGCCGCCGGGGTCGGTTGAGTGACAGGCGCAGCAGTTACCGCCGCAGGCGTTGCAACCGCGGCCGGTTTTCCTGCGTTATCAAGTACAAATTTAATGCAGTGACGAATGGTCGGATAATCCTTTAATTGAATGCCTTCTTGTTGAGTGATACCATAATGATCGCGCATGCTGACAAACATTTCCGCTTGCTTGACTGTATCAATACCCAAGTCAGCTTCCATATCCAAATCCAGTTCCAACATATCTTCGGGGTAGCCTGTTTTTTCAGCCACCATAGCAACTACTTCTTTGGTAACCGTGGCTTCATCTAATACTTTGGCAGGCGCTGCTGCGGGCGCAGGTTGTTGAGCCACCGGCGCGGGCGTTGCAACAGGCGTTACCGCCGGGGCAGGTTGAGCTGCCGCCGGTTGAACCGCGGGGGCCGGTGTTGCAACTGTTGCCGATTTACCTACATTATCTAATACAAATTTAATGCAGTGGCGGATTGTCGGATAATCCTTGAGTTGGATTCCTTCTTGCTGGGTAATACCGTAATGATCCCGCATGCTCACAAACATTTCTGCTTGCTTGACCGTATCAATACCCAAGTCAGCTTCCATATCCAAATCCAGTTCCAACATATCTTCGGGGTAGCCCGTTTTCTCGGATACCATTTGCACCACTTCTTTGGTAACTGTGGCTTCATCCAACACTTTGGCAGGAGCCGCTACCGGCACAGGTTGAGCCACTGGCGCGGGCGTTGCAACAGGCGTTACCGCCGGGGCAGGTTGAGCCACTGGTACGGGCTGCGCTGCGGGTATGCTGTGGATGGCGTTGACCTTATCCACAAATGCTTGTGAACCCTCCATTACTAAAGAGGGCTTCACGCCGTGCCGATAATTATCTTTGATGCGAAGCGTGTTTTGCACCACTTCCAACACAGGGGCCTGTTGGCCTGAAATTTCCTTAAGCCATGCTTCGTGTTTTGCCGGATCACAGACACGGGGATCCCCCTCTTTCCACATTTTTTCCAGCAGCGTCATCCCGATTTGGGAACCAAATCCCGCCGCTAAACGCAAGGCGTATTTAAAATCATAATGGCCGCCCTTGCTAAGGGTAATCCCTTGCAGTTCCGGGTCGGCCTCTTTAAAATTGGCAATCGGCGGTACAAGCCCCGTATTTAAACAGCGCACCGCAATTACATCTTCCAGGCCAGCGCCCATGGAGTGCCCCGTAAATCCTTTGGTATTGCTGACAATAATTTTGCTCGCATCCGCACCAAATGTAGTTTTGAGTGCATAGGCCTCCGCACTGGCGGAACCACCGCGCGCGGGCGTGTACGTTTCGTGCGAAATAAATACCAATTCTTTGGCAATGTCGCTGCGTTTTAGGCCATACGTTTTTTCTGCCGTAGTAACCAAGCGGTCCATTACTTTGGCTACATGCCCTACATCAAGACGGGTTACATGGAAACCGCTATTGGCAATTTCGGTGGAGAGCAATTTGGCCAGCGGTTTCATACCGCGTTTGGCCGCTTCTGCCTCGTCTTCTACTACTAAAGAAACCGCGCCCATCCCTACAATCATGCCGTTGCGGCGGCGATCAAAAGGAAGGGCCGCTTTGGTAACATCCCCTTCCGTGGTGGCCGCACCGGAAGCTAAGAAAGCCGTCAAAATCCACTCGTTGACATTATCGTTGGTAATATCGTCCGCACCAATGACAATGACACGTTTGCAGCGGCCCAGCTTAATCCAGTCCTGCGCAATTGCAACCGCTTGTGCGGTGGAAGCACAGGCAGAACTCATAGCCATGGCCGGGCCGCGCGCGCGGATCCATTGGCAGAAGTGGCAATGGGCAATAATAATGGTCTTCAAAATAAATTCGGACGTAAATGCCTGGGGTTCAATTTCTTTTTCCTTGAAATTTTGCTGATACCAGGTTTCCATTTCAGCTTTTAAGGCAGGGTCCGCAATTTGAGCTATAAATTTATCGCAAAACGCACGTACCTGCTTAGCGGTTTTGTTATTTAAAAGCCCTTCTACCCGTTTGGTAAGGTCTCCCATCATGCTGTTGGCCACAGGGAAAGCGGAGGTAAAAATCACACCGGTTTGATCAATCATATCCGCCGGCAAGCCCCAGCGGTCCGGCAAGTAACCGCCCGTAGAGGTGGGCTTATAATAAAGCACCAGCGGGATCCCGGCATCTTTTAAGGCAAGCATCCCCGCCGCTATGGCCAACTGGAAGGAACGATCCATCGAGCGCACCCACTTAGCGGGCAAACCAAATTCTTTTTCCAAATCAAACGCACCGCCGCGGGCAAAAAGCTTAATAGCTTGTGAGGGCGATGTTAGCCGTTCAAAGTGATGATTGCCATCGGGAGATTTCACTACAAATTCCACGTGCTTATCAATTTGTTTTTGTTGGATTTCGCTGCTCACCGGTTCAATCATATTGCGCCCGGAAAGAATTTCATCCAGTACCCCTTCGCGGAAAATCCGGTCCCAACTGCCGGGGCCCCCGGCAGCGATACCGCTAATTACAACCGATTTTTTATTCATAAATGACTCGTCCTCATTTCCTTTGCTTGCATGTGCAGCAGGAACTCGTCCCTGCGCTTGAATTTGCGCCGAAGCATTCGAAGTGACCCAGTTTACAAACGCCGGGTTGTAGGTTGAATGGTCCCCGTAAATATCCGTCCCGGTCCAGTCAATATGAATGCCGGAAGAAATAAAGTTTGCAAATAAATCGTTAAATTCTACAATTCCGCCCTTCTTGGGGTGGTTGGAAGCAACTACTTTAATATCTTTTTTATCCGCTAACGTATTGGTAGCCAAGGCGGAAAGCACCCGCTTAGGGCCGCATTCCACAAATAAGCGCACACCGGAATCGTACGTGGTTTTCAATTGCTTAATCCATTCCACAGAGTGCGAAATTTGCGTGACCATTAAATCTTTAATCTTTTCCGGATCCGACGGATAAAACTCCGCCGTTACGTTGGTGGTAATAGGCATGGTGGGCGAGTGGAACTGCAACGTATCCAAGAATGCCCGGTACTGCGGCATGGCAGGGTGCACAATTTCCGAGTGAAATGCATGTGACACGGGAATTTGCACTGCTTGGATCCCCATCGCGGTAAACATAGCAATTGCATCATCCACCGCCTTGCTGGCCCCGGCAATTACGGTTTGGGTGGGGCAGTTTTTATTGGCTACAGCCACGTACCCTGCAATGCGGGCCAATTCCGGTTCTACTCGTTCCACCGGGGCCGCAATAGAGGCCATTTTCCCGTTGTCTTCAACGCGGATTTCGCTCATCACTTTCCCGCGGGTACATACGGCTTTGAGCCCGTTTTCAAAATCAAAAATCCCGGCCGCTATGGCTGCGGCATATTCCCCCAAACTGTGGCCCATCACTACATCGGGCTTAATCCCGAAGGAGGACAACAACCGCATCATGGCAATATCTGCGGTAAGCACAGCGGGCTGCGTCATTTCGGTACGTTTAATGGCGGCTTCGCGCTCGGCAATTTGTTCTTTGGTTTCGCCGGGCTTACTCCACACGGTATCGGTCAAGTTTTGGCCAATAATATCCACTAAAAGCCGGTCCGCCTCATCAAACGTATCTTGCACCACTTTGTACTTGGAAGCCAGGTCTTTCATCATGTCCACATATTGAGAACCCTGCCCCGGGAACATAAAACACACTTTGGGTTTGATTTCAGACGGCGTAAACGGATAAATTGACTTCATACGCAAGTGTAGCGAATCCGTTGTCCATACATCTTGTTTCGCAGAAATTTTCTTAAAAAATTCAATTTTCTCTTTCAGTTTTTCCGGGTTTTCCACATTGATCGTAACTGCAAAATGTTTGGGTTTAGTGATGTGGTTTTGATAGGAAATACTGGGCAAATAGGTGGGGTCTAGCACTGCGGCCAGGGCGGCTTGATCGAGCACGTTGTACAGTTCTTCTTTGGTATCAGCAGAGAAAGTTAGTACATCGCTTTGAATTTTTTCACCCGGCACGTGTAACGTGTAAGACATAGGTTTTTGCTCCTCAGATGTAGAAATAGGCGCGGCTTGCGTTTGCGCCGGCACGGCTTGTTTAGTAAGTAGCGTATCGTTCATTTCTTCCATAGCTACGTGGAAGTTGGTCCCGCCGAACCCGAAAGCAGACACATTGGCGCGGCGGATTTTTCCGTCCGGCCACGGTTCGGCCTTTGTAATCACGCGGAAGGGGCACTTGGCCCAATCCACAATCGGGTTGGGGGTTTCAAAATTTACGGAAGGCGGCAACACCTTATTATACAACGCCAGTGACGTTTTGATTAAAGCCGCAATCCCGGCGGCCGCTTTAGCGTGGCCGATTTGGCTTTTTACACTACCCAGGCCGATTGTCCCCGGTTGAGCATACGGGGCAAACAACTCGGTAAGGGCTTCCAATTCTACGGCATCCCCTACGCGCGTACCGGTACCGTGCGCTTCGACCAGTCCCACTGCGGCAGGCGTATAATCTAATTGTTCAAAGGTTTTTTCTACGGCAATTTTTTGGCCTTTGGGGTTGGGGGCGGTAATGCCCTTTCCTTTCCCATCCGATGAGGCCCCCACCGCACGAATGACGGCATAAACACGGTCACCGTCTTTGACGGCGTCGGACAAGCGTTTTAAAATTACCGTGCCCGCGCCTTCGGCCATGACAAACCCGTTGGCACGTGCATCAAACGGATAAGAACCCGTTTCGGACAAAGCACCGATTTTGCAGAATTTAATATACGATGCGGGCGCCATCATTTGGTCTACCCCGCCGACAAGTGCCATGTCAAAATTTCCCATGCGTAGCCCGTTGACGGCTTGGTCTACCGCCGCCAAAGACGTTGCACACGCCGCATCTACGGTAAAGTTGGTGCCGTGTAAATCAAACACATTGGCCACACGGCCCGCAATTACGTTTGCCAGTTCGCCGGGCATAGAGTCCTCGGTCACAGGCATAAAGTGGGTGCGCACACCTTCTTCCATTTCGTTAATAAGTTGCTGCCCTGCGGCTGGCGGCAGCGATTGATACGTAGGCGTTTTCTTTAGAATTTCATAATAGACCGGACGGTTTAAACGTAAGTTGGACTTATCGTTTTTCATGCCGCCCATGGAGTTACCGATAATAACCGCCGTGCGATTGCGGTTAAATTCTTTTTTATCATACCCCGCATCTTCCAATGCCATGTTGGCGGTTTCAATAGCGAGGTGTTGGATCGTATCCATCTGTTTAGCTATTTGCGGCGGGATACGGTATTTTAACGGATTAAATTTGAAGGTCTGCGGAATAAACCCACCGATTTTAGAGTAGAGTTTATCTTCCGCTTTATGATCTGGGCTATAGTAAAGGTGCCAATCCCAGTAAGAGGCGGGAACATCAGTAATACAATATTTACCAGTTTGAATATTATTCCAGAATTCGTCTTTGTTTAACGCTCCGGGCATGATCGCACCCATGCCCACAATGGCTATCGGTTCTAGGTTTTTTTGTGTCATTATGTCTCCTACTGTGGGACCCTTTGCCCCACATGTCTATAGATATATTTTATGAAATTTGGCAAAATAGCCCGCGAAATTTGATTTAAAATTCTTGACAAAATTTGATTTGTATTATTAGATTTTTCGGCAAAATCAGAGGCGTTTTTGAGTTTGTCGTCGAGCGACACCCGTGCGGAAAACTGTAAAAAATGCAAAATTGAGGGCGTTTTTAAGGTTGCCAAAACTTTTGGGCAGGCTTATTTTGATTTTAAAAATTTCAAATTTACCCTTGTTTTTGTGCTTTTGGAATTAAAAGCACAAAAATCCCGGGTTCAAAAAACCCGGGATTTTTTAGCGTTTTTAAATACAAGCCGTTTTATAATTCTATTTCTTCCGCGGCTGAATCAGCCGGTTTTTCAGAGCCATCCCCTTTAATATGTTCCAACTCTTCAATTACGCGCAGCAAGGTGGGCTGAAGTTTATTGACATATTCCTGTTCAAAGGTACCAATACGGGCCTCCAAGCGGGCTAACTGGCTAGCCATTTCGGCCTCGTGTTTTTGGGTAGAAGCTTTTAATTCTTCCAAATGGTAGTGCAAGGTCTTTACCTGTTCTTTCAAATCGGCTATTTCCAAGGCGGCGGGGCCGTGGGTAGATTGCAAAAGGGATGCGCGCGGCGCGAATGAGGGCTCTTGCGAGACAGTGCTCTGTTGTAAATCGGCCACTTCGTCTAACTCTTGTTCATCTTCCAAGGCAGCGTGGTATTTAGCAATAAATACAAATAACAGTACAAAACAAACAGCAAAACCGGCAATTTGTAAAATAGTAATTGTTTCCATAGTCTTATATTACCATATTTCAAAATTTATTTCTTGTGCTTGTGGGTATTATTTACAGGAGCCGGACGGATAAACCCGCGGTGGCTAACCACCACAAAGCACATGCCAAAAAGCATCAAACCTACTAATGTACACACTACCGCGCGCCACACAGGGGCACCGGGCAGCGGGCAGAGCCAATAGAATAATCCCCCCAAAATACAAAATGCAATTAAATTAATAAAACTAAACTTAAATTCCAATTTCATAAAACTCCTATTTAATGACCGTGCCGGTCTTTCCCGTTTGATAATACACAATGCGGATTTCCACCCCTTTGTCTTTAGCCAAACGCACCGCATCGGGGTGCAATACACTGGCCCCGTTTAAAGCTAGTTTGTACATCTCGTCAAAATCCAACACTTCGTAACGTTGGGCTTTTTGGTTTTTATTGGGGTCATCGGAATAGATGCCGTCCACGTCTTTAATCATTTCCACGTGGTCGGCCCCCAAATGGTGGGCCAAAAATACGGCGGACACGTCCGACCCGCCGCGCTTTAACGTGGTAATTTCTTTATTTTCCCCAATGCCCTGGAACCCAGCCACAATAGGCACGTGCTTGGCCTCAATTTCGCGCGCCAAGCGGTCCCCTTTCAAAGTTAAAATATCGGCCCCGTTATGAGTAGCCGTTGTAACCAGCCCGATTTGCGAACCGGTCAACGATACCGACGGCACCCCTTGCGCCCGCAACGCAATAGATAATAATGCCACGCTTACACGCTCGCCGGTGGTAATCAGCATATCCAGTTCACGCTTATCGGGGTTGGGGGCAATACTAAAAGCATGGTCCAACAAAACGTCTGTTAAATTGCCGTTGGCCGAAGCAACCACCACCGGGACAAGCCCCTGATCCCAGCGGGATTTAATCAACTGTGCGGCCAGTAAAAGTTTTTGTTTATTGGCTAGCGTATTGCCGCCAAATTTCATAATGCAAACATTTGACATAACTACCCTCTAATATAAAGGCACCCCGTACTGTTGCGCCAGTTCATTATACCGGTCAATCACGCGGCGCACAAAGGCACGTTTTTCCATATAACTCCCCGGGAAAAACCCGCTCTTAAACCCGGCAATAGCCATATTTTTAAGCTCATGCGGTTTTAAAGGCACATTATCTACCAACAGTTGCATTTCTTTGGTTACCGTGGTGTTTGAAACCAGGCGGTTATCCGTATTAATGGTAACCGGTAGCCCATGGCGGATCATCTCTTTTACCGGGTGGTTTTTGATCGATTTAATTTCCGGGTTGGTTTGCAAATTGCTGGTTAAACATACTTCTATACCGATGCGCCCGCTGGCTAAATAATTGGAAAGCGATGCCACATACGCTTTTTTATCTTTCACGGTAGGGTCTTTAATTAAATCCGCGCGAAATAAATGCGTACCGTGACCAATACGGTTGGCATAGCAATCGGTCAATGCGCTGAAAATACTTTCCGGGCCATAGGCCTCGCCGGCGTGAACGGTTTTGTACAAAAAATGTTTGTGCACATATTGATAAGCCGCCCGGTGGTCCGAGGCCGGGTATCCTTCTTCCTCCCCGGCAATATCAAACCCCACAATGGGCAGTTTTTCTTCTTCGGCCAACTTAACTACCAAGCGGGCCAAATCCAGCGAGGCCGCACTGATAACTTCGGTTTTAGGGGAATGGGAAAGAGCCGAAAGCAACTCTTTATAATAAGGAGAGCTATGAGCTGAAAAATTACGCATGGCACACGCTATGATGCCAAAGTAGAAAGGCAGGTCTTTCCCGGTTTTGACGGCGGCCGAATGGTTATGCTCTTGCTGGGCTTTTTTAAGCCCGCGCACTGCTGCGCGGATGGCTTCTTGCGCACTTAACCGCTCGCTAACACGCTTTTGCGGAGAGAAACGCACTTCTAAATACCGCACCCCGTCCCACAAGGAATCCTGTGCCAACTCGTAAGCTACGCGCTCAATATTCTTAGCATTTTGCAATACGGCTTCGGTATAAGTAAACCCCTGTAAATAATCTTTAAGCGAAGTGTATTTGTCTTTAAATACTTTTTTGCGAAGGCCGGCCTCGGTGTAAGCCGGCAATTTGACATGTTCCTTACGCGCCAGCTCAATTAGCGTTTTAAGGCGCATGGAGCCCCCCAGGTGGACATGTAAATCCGCCTTAGGGATACGCTGTAAAAACTCGGTCGGAACGGTTAACATATTATTTTTTTACAAACCACTTGCCCTTGCGGGGTATCTTTTACTTCATATCCGGCCTGGTTAATTTGAGCCCGCAACACATCGGACTTGGCCCAATCTTTCGCCGAACGCGCGGCTTGGCGTTCATCAAGCAAAGCTTGGATTTCTGCCGGGATTTGTGCCGGTTTTTCTTGCGTCACTTTAAACAAATCCAAGGCCAAAATGGTATCGGCAAATTGCAAGAAATCGGTTTTTTCCGCAGCGGATAAATCCCCTGCGCGCACGGCTTCCCAGGTAATGGCCAAGGCCTTGGGTGCGTTTAAATCATCCTGCATGGCCGCGGTAAATTTTTCTTTCCACGCGCGGGATTTTTCCGTCTCTTGCACGTTTGTGCCGGCTTGCTCTTTGGTTTGGCATGCCAATGCACGTAAATTTTTTAAACTTTTGGCCGCCGCGTCCATACTCTCGTATGAAAATTCCAACTGGGTGCGGTAATGAGCCCCTAAACAGAAATAACGGTATGCCAACGGTTCGTATCCTTTTTCCTTAAGTACTTCCAAGGTTACAAACGTCCCGCCGGATTTACTCATTTTACCGGAGCGCAAAATCAAAAATTCGCCATGGACCCAATAATTTACATACTTTTGCCCGGTGGCGGCTTCGCTTTGGGCAATTTCGTTGGTGTGGTGAATCGTCACATGATCTACCCCGCCACAGTGGATATCAAGCGTGTGGCCCAAGTACTTCATAGCCATGGCCGAGCACTCAATATGCCACCCCGGGAATCCCACTCCCCAGGGGCTGTCCCACTCCATTTGGCGGTGTTTATCTTTGGGGGAAAATTTCCACAAGGCAAAATCGGTCGGGTTGCGTTTTTCGTCACTCAGTTCCACCCGTGCGCCGCCTTGTAAGCCCGAGATATGGGCATGCCCCACCAGGGCATCGTACCGGGCAAACTTGGAAGTGTCATAATAAATCCCGTCACTTGTGCGGTAGGTATACCCCTTTTCTTCCAACGTTTTTACCAGGTTAATCATTTCTTGGATATGCTGCGTGGCGCGGCTAATTACCGTAGGGCGCGAACAGTGCAACGCATCATAATCCTGCCAAAATTTTTGTTCATAAAATTTAGCAATGTCCCACGCGCTTTTGCCTTCGCGCGCGGCCCCTACTTCCATTTTATCTTCGCCGTCGTCGGCATCGGACACCAAGTGCCCCACGTCTGTAATGTTCATTACATGTTTGAGCGAATACTGTAAACGCAACGTACGCGCCAACAGATCCTCAAAGATATACGTACGCAAATTACCGATATGGGCGTAATTATATACTGTAGGCCCGCAGCAATACATCGTTACGTACGGCGGGTTTTGCGGTTTAAATTCATCTTTGTGACGGGTGGCCGTATTGTACAGATACATTATTTATCCTCTCTGATAAATTGCAAATAGCGCGAGGTGATAGTTTTAAAAAAGCTATTGCAAGTGGTTTGCCCCATTTGATTAGCCGAGCGTTCGCTTAATTTGCAAGCCACTTCCACATCGGAAAGCGGATTAACGGCCCCCACACTGCTCATGGCGTAGGTAAAACCCACCGGGTGGAACTGCCCCATGACGGTAGAATGGGCCGAATCCAACGCACGTTGAAAGGCCGTCATCTCTTTGCGGGCAGCCGAAGCGCCCAATTTAAATTTATGGGTAGCCACCGTTACCACCACATCCCCGTACGTACCGTACGCGCTGGAGATATTCTCCGCGGTAAAATCTTCATCCGCCCCGGGAACAACGGCAACCACCGTTTCTTCCACCGGTTGTTCTTCCAGCACAGAGGGGGCATCCAACTTAGAAGAAGAAAACTCATAATAGGCAGAATTGGCATCGGGATGTAAAAAATCCGTTGGAATATTTACCTGCCGTTTGGACGGATCCTGCAAGCTGGAACATCCGGCCGCCAACACTCCCACACATAGTATTAAAAAAATACGTACTTTCATTTTTCTTTCCTCACTTTTACAGTAGCCACAGCTTGGCACATGGCGGCTTCGGCGCGTCCGATTTCGCCCACATGCTCGTGGCTTTTAGATTTAAAGCTTACCGCCTCAAGCGGCATTTCAAAAATTTCTGCTAGCGACTGGCGCACTTTTTCGTAATGCGGTTTAATTTTGGGCTCCTGGGTAATGAGCGTGGCGTCTATATGCACAATTTCGCCCTGCCGGGTGCGGACAATTTCCAACACTTTCTTGGCAATTTTTTTACTGTCAATCCCTTTAATAGTGGGATCCGTAGGCGGGAATAAAATGCCAATCTCCCCGGCGCACAAGGCCCCCAAAACAGCATCACACAAAGCATGCAGAACCAGGTCCCCGTCGCTATGGCCCAAAAAACCTTTTTCATACGGGATTTCTACCCCGCCTACTATAAACTTCCGCCCCGGTTCCAAGCGGTGCAAATCAAAACCAAAACCGGTACGTTCTTCACACATTTCATCCGCCAATGCCCGGGCAAAAATCAAATCCTCGGGCGTAGTAATTTTAAAATTTTGATAATCGGAAGGGACAATTTGCACAGCCGTACCCAATTTTTCTACTAATTGGGATTCATCCGTTGCGCCCTTCTCATGGCCAAATTTTTCCAAAGCTTGCGCCAACAAAGCACGTTGGTAACACTGCGGGGTTTGTGCGGCCCATAGCCGCGCGCGGTCCAATGTTTTGACTACCACTCCGTTGTGAGCTTCTTTTACCGTGTCTTTTACCGGCACGGCCAGTACAGCGGCTCCGTGTTTAGAAGCGGCCTCTACCGCAGCCATAATATCAGCCGGGTTTACAAAAGGCC
Source organism: Elusimicrobiaceae bacterium (assembly GCA_045593185.1). GTDB lineage: Bacteria > Elusimicrobiota > Elusimicrobia > Elusimicrobiales > Elusimicrobiaceae > Avelusimicrobium. The sequence continues at coordinate 172,530 of JAZNWD010000032.1, forward strand.
GGGCCCCGTCGTGCACCGCCACTACTTCGGCTGTGGCAGATATACGTAAAAAACCGTTTTGTACCGATTCCAAACGCGTATTCCCCGGGTCTGCAAAGCACACTCCCGGCACAAATTTTTCAATAATCGGGCGGTTTTCAACCGGGGTAACCACCACCACTTCTTGCACGCATGGGCAGGCCTTAAACGCCTCAATGCTGCGCACCACCACCGGTTTGCCTCCCACGGGCAAGAGTTGCTTGGGGCGGCCCATGCGCGAGCCGCTCCCCCCTGCCACAATAACTGCTGAAACGCAAACCTGCGGGGTCTTTGTCATAAAACTATTTTACTTTGGCAAAAATCATCCGGCCGGAAGAAGTTTGATAGATAGAAGATACCGCCACTTCCACCCGCTTACCGATATGGCGCCTTCCTTCTTCCACCACTACCATGGTACCATCGTCCAAATAACCAATCCCCTGGTCCTTTTCTTTGCCGTCTTTCATCACAAATAAAGACATTGTTTCCCCCGGCAAGATAACGGGTTTTAAGGCCGTAGCCAAGTCGGCCACGTTGAGCGCGATTACTTTTTTAAGTGTAGCCAATTTGTTGATGGTAAAATCCAAGGTTACCACTTCGGCATCCAAACTGCGGGCCAATTTTACAATTTGCTCTTGCAACGTTTCCCCTTTGGGGGTTTTGGAAGTAAAACGCACTTCTACTTCTTTGAGTTCTTGCAGGCGCGTTACAACGTCCAGGCCGCGGCGGCCTTTGGCCTGCTCGAGTTTATCGCGCGAAGCGGCCATCCGGTTGAGCTCGTCCATTACAAAAACGGGCAGCACAATAATGCCGGACAGAAAATTAATTTCGCATAAATCCACAATGCGCCCGTCCACCAAGGCCGTTACATCGGCAATTTTCAGGTGGTGGCCTTTGTAGGAAAGCCCTTCCAATTCACGCGATTTAAACAGAGCCGCCAACACCCCAAAGACAAGCAGGAAAATCAGCACATACTGGTTGTATTTGTTCCACATTTCGGCGTCAACTCCGCCGCCGAAGTTTTGCATCCCGTAGGAAATAAGCGTGTAGAGCATAAGCCCAATTAAAAACCCGGTACAACCGATCATAATTTTAATTAGCCGCATGCGTTTGAAAAGTACTTCCCCCGCTACGACCAGTGCACCGCACAATAGTCCGCCCCAAAAGCTATTCCAATCCTTACCCAAAAAGTTATAGGTTAAAAACGGGAAAGCGACCAGGGTGGAGATACGAAAAATCCAAATAGGCATAACATTCCTCCCAAGTAATAAGATGTGTAGGCCGGGGCCTACTTAAAGTCTTTTATATTTTACTACTTTTGGGGACGCGTGTGGAGAAATGTTTAAAAAAGCCCCGCGCTTGCGGGGCTTTCAAATTTGTACGGTGATTATAGTTTGGGTAACAAGGCACTATTTTAATCAACAACCTATTTCCCTGGCATTTTCCCAGACACTTCCTGCAAAATAAGTCTTCAATTCATTAAAGGACATCCCTCCCGGCACCGGGCAAATTTGGCGATCCCACTTTTTGGTTGTCATATAGTAGTCGCTGTATAATATTGCTGATATTTCAGAGTTTTTGTAGATTGGCACTTCATAATATATGTGGGTAGCGTTTCCCCATATAGAATCACTTATGTAACCAGATGGCGCGGATATCGGTTCAATTGAAATATCTAGAGTATCCATCTTTATGTCTTCCGGTTTTTGAGAAAGCAACGCCACTTCTATTGCTTTTTCTACCGCAGCAATCCTCAACACATATTCCCTCATTCGTGCTTTCATCACTGCCTTTTGGTATTGCGGCAACGCCACGGCGGCTAAAATACCAATGATTAGTACTACTACTAATAATTCAATTAGGGTAAAACCGGAGTGAAGCGGAGCCCTGAAAGAGTCTTTATTCAGGGCCTCCTCCTTAAAATTAGGCGTCATTCCCGAAATTTGTAATCGGCGATGACAGCTTGTTGTGTTTTCCTTTAACTCTAAATCGTTTTGCATCTTGTTTTTCATACTTCCTCCTTATGTTTTAATGTCCAGCATAAAATTAGTGTAACAAAAAAAAACGAAACAACCCCCCAGTCAAAAAACGGCCTTTGCAATTAGGCAAAACAACCGTTGTCATCTCCGATGGATTTTATTAGTGTCATCCCGTACTTGATACGGGATCTTCCACGCACG
>JAZNWD010000033.1:0-2774 GCA_045593185.1 Elusimicrobiaceae bacterium
AATTTATAATACCACACATCATTTGAAAATGGTAGTAAAAATATTGTGAACGCAGCGGGCATTTTTGGAATTTTGACAAAAGTTTTTATAACACTGTGCTTGAAATTATTGCGAAGCTGATGTATAATGCCGTGGTACGCCGGTGTGATGGAATGGTAGACGTGCTTGACTCAAAATCAAGTGTCCTCTGGACGTGGGGGTTCGAGTCCCCCCACCGGCACCATAATACCTACCCTTATTTGATACAATGGTATCAGCAAGGGTAGGTATTTTTTCCCTTTTTATCCGGAATCGGTTTCTTGATCCACAACTATCGTTTTGACCAGAATTTATTGCAAAAAAATTATTTTTATGGTAAATTTTAAAAAGGGGGGATCGCTATGTATTACATACAAAGTAGATGGAAGCTCGAAAATAGGAAGCTGCATTATTACGGACTGCGCAGTGCTCCCAATTTGTTCAAAAATGATATCACTGTCTCGAAGAAGCAGGCGGATATTCTTGCTTCGTTACCCCGGGAACTGAATCCTAAGGAGTTATCCGTGATTGAAAAGTTTATCGGCAAACAGGTCGTGTCGGAGCACCAGCGAAAGCACGTTCCGAAAGATTTTTCCGAGGCAACTTTCTGTACGGATTGCTGTGCCAATGATTTTTTGATTCCGGGATTGGAGTTTGATGATAAGGGCCTGTGCCCTATGTGTCAAACGGCAGAGGATGCCAAAAATCTGAAAAGTGTTGTTCCAATTGTGGAGGATATCTCTCGCAGCAAAAAATCACGCTTTGATATTGCGCTGTTCTACACCGGCGGAAAGGATTCCACATACCTGCTCTACTATCTTTCCAAGGTAAAGGGGTTACGGGTATTGGCGCTTACCTGGGAAATCCCTTTTATTTCCGAAAGTGCCGCCAAAAGCATTGCAAATGCCAAGAAAACCTTTCAAAATGTAGAGTTCATTACCCGTACAGTCAGTCAAAGCGACTTGCGACGGTTTTACAGCAAACTATACTCCCTCAGCGATAATACCTGTGCCTGTCCTTCACTGGCATATCTGCTGTTTTATCCGGAACTGGTAGCAAACAGAGTGCCGTATTTTGCTGCAGGCAACGAGCCTGTTCAGATGCTTGGATTGTACTATAATCACATGGCACCCAGGATCGCGTATTCCTTTGCCGGCAATCGCTTTTTGACCTTCCTGATGAATGTTGCGCGCGTGCTGACTTTACGGCCACCTCTGAAGCAGGGTCAGTTCCAGACCCTAATGACCATGAAGCAGCTGGCATACGGCGATCATCCGGTTAAGAAACTCAGCGGATACGAAAGCGAACTGGTTTCCAATGTTGTGGATGCAATTCAGGCTGTTCCGGAGTTGCTTCCCCCCTTCAAAAGAAGCATCCGGCAGTCCTCTCGCACCGGAAATATACCGGCCTTTGTTCACTTTGATCTTGATAAAACATCCGGAGGCACCTACGATTGGAACAAGGTAAAATCTATACTTGTTCAAGAATGTGGCTGGGTGCCACCGGAGGATGAAAACAAAGCACTGCACACAAGCTGCAAAATTGAAAAATGCAAAGACCACACCCAATTTGTGCGATTTTATCATTGCAAAAGCAAGATGATCCCGTTTAGTGCACTGGAATTCTCCCTTGCAAGCAAAAAATGCGGTAGATCCAAAGAGCAGACCCTTTATGAAATGGAACATTTGCTAGGATTTTCTCTTGAAGAAATCCCAGAGTGCGCCATTATGCAACAATTCTTGAGGGAGCATAAATGATTACGATTTATTGTTTTTCCGGAAGCGGACACAGTTTGGCTGTTTCAAAAGAATTGGCTAAACTGCTGGATTGCGAAATCAGACCGATTGATAACAAAACCACAACGGAAGATGCTGCGGTGGTCGTGTTTCCGGTGTATTGTCAAAATATCCCGAAGCCGGTGAAACGATTTCTAAAGGGTCTGGAGGCTAAGCATGTTGCGCTGATCGCAACCTACGGAAAAATATCCTATGGTAATGTTTTGTACGAAGCACAAAAGCTCTTGCGCGGGCAAGTTATTGCGGGGGCGTATATTCCTATGGGACATACATTTCTTGACGGTGATTACGAATTTGATACAGCGCAGCTGCTGCCAATTGTGCAAAGGATCAAAATGCCTCAGCAGGTCACAATTCCTAAAACCGCAAAGAATCCATTGGCAAATATCTTTCCTGGTTTGCGCAGCCGCATTGGAGTAAAAATTAAAAAAGAGGACAATTGTTGTAGCTGTGGACTTTGTGAAACAAACTGCCCGGTTGGAGCAATCCGAAACGGTCGGATTCATTCACAGTGTATTCGCTGTTTGCGTTGCGTAACAAACTGTCCTCAAAAAGCATTACAATACAAAAACGGCCGGATACTGGACATCTACTTAAAAAGCTACTGTAAGGAAGAATATGTGCTGTATCTATAGAAAACTATTTTAGGTTTTGTTGCCCTGTTTGACCGATGGTCGTTTAACGAATGCAACGCTCTCACTGTTAGCGTTGCATTGTATCAAATTGTGTAGTATATACCAAAAACCGGAGGCTCAATGAGTCTCCGGTTTTTATTATTATCGATTTTCCCAATCCTTGCGGGTGAGGCGGCAGAAGTTTATAACGTGGGTATTGCCGGAGGGGAAGGTCTGAGGTTCGCCCCGGTGGTGCCACGTAAAGCCGCACTTTTCCGACACGCGGCGGGATTTTTCGTTCCCATCAAAGTAGCCGTACCACACGTTTTCGCAGTGGAAGTCCTCA
>JAZNWD010000034.1:0-10576 GCA_045593185.1 Elusimicrobiaceae bacterium
ACAAAGCCGTTTCATTATAAAGAAAGTCATCCTGAACTTGATTCAGGATCTTCAACGCTTGTCGTTGTTTGTAAACAGCATACGTGGAAGATTCCAAATCAAGTTTGGAATGACACCTTTGTTTAATAACGGCGGTTTCACCCTAATTGAATTATTAGTAGTTGTGTTAATCATCGGTATTTTGGCGGCCGTGGCGCTCCCGCAATACCAAAAAGCCGTAGAGAAAGCCCGCGCCACAGAGGCCCTGGTATTAATGAGCAACATTATGCAATCCATGGACCGCTATGTGTTGGAAAATGGGCTGCCGCCGACGGGTGACATATCTGTTTTGGGAGATAATGCCGACTGCCCCGACTGCCTGGATATAGACTTAAAAGGTTTAGATTGCTCTGTGGAAGATGTGGAGTGTGACGGTAAAGATTTTTGGTATGCTGCCTCCGTCAGCAGGTTGGGTTACTCTCTTATGGCAATGCGCCATAATGCTAACTATTACTTCCAGTGGCAAAAAGCAGAAGATGGTTCTACGATACGAAAAACATGCGAATACGCAAATGACGCCGGCAAGGCGGTGTGTGATAGCTTTGTTTCCGCGGGGTATGAATCTGTGGATTATTCTCTATAAGAGATTCTATTTCCACGTTTGGGCTAGTTTGGCGGCCACGCGGCCGGTAAAACTATCGGGAGCAATCCGAGCGGCTTGGTTAACATGTAACCGGGCCGCTTTTTTTTGCCCCAGTTGCCATTCGTTCAGGCCGGCCAGCAGTAAGGCCAGGGGGTCTTGCGGGTGTTTTTGAAGCAATTGGCGGGCGCGCTGTAACGACTGGGCATATAAGCCACGTTGGTATAAGCCCATCATTTTATAAAAGTGTAGGTCTGCCCGGTCCGGCTCTAGCAAAAGGGCGGTGTCTATATCGTGGAGGGCTTGGGCATAATTGCCCAGCCCAAAAGCCGCCTTGGAGCTTATAACCCAGTAATCCGCCACGGTGGGTTCTTCGGTCAATGCCATGGTAATGTGGATAAAAGCCTGTTCGTAATTGCGTTGATTAAGGAAAGTGGAAGCATAACGGGCCCGATAAATAGGGGCGGCCTGGGGGGTTTGTTCAAAAAATTGGTCGTAATACGTGCGGGCTTTAGAATAAAACCCAAACGAGCGGTAATTTTCGGCTTGCCCCGTGAGGGCCTCTGCATTGTGTGGGTCTTCTTCCAGCGCGCGGTCAAACAACTCTTGTGAACGGTCCACCAATCCGGCTCTTTGGTATAATTCGGCAGCGGCTACCAACAACGGTACATTTTTAGGGTGAAATTCCAACGCTTCCAAATATACTTCCAAAGCTTTATCTGATTGATCTAGCTGTTCATAGCTCATTCCCAACAGACGATAAGCACGCGCTTCGCGGCGTTTGACGTTACCGGCTTTATAGATGTAGTGGGTAAGTTCATTGGCGGCTTGTTGGTATTGTTGCTCATTATATAAGTTGCGGGCGCGGACGTATTCTTTCCTATCGCCCAATGGGGCCAACCCCAAAAAACCGGTAGAGCACCCACTTAAAAATAGGGCGGTGCATCCCAACAAACACAAGAATTTATTTTTTAAATACATAGGGCAATGATTGCAACAGGATATCTTCTTGCAATTCTCCTAAATGTTTATATGCTTCTTTTACACCTACTTCACCGGCTTGGTGTAGTTTTTTAAGTTCCAAGGTTCCCGTGTCTAACACACGGTTTGTAAGCACAAAATTGGCTTGCTTTGCCGAATCTTCAATCATGGCGGCGGCGCGCACATCATTAACACGGTTGACGTATCCTAAAATAGAGGTAGGAGTTTTGGATGAAAAATCAAAGGGAGTAACGGAAGCAATCACATAGTCTGCCCCCATATTTTTTACAGAATCAACAGGTAAGTAGTCTACTACTGCCCCGTCTACTAATGCACGGTGCCGATATTCTACCGGTTCAAATACGCCGGGCAAGTTCATACTGGCGCGCACCGCAATGGCCAAAGGACCTGAATTAAAAAGTACCTGTTCGCCGGTTTTTACATCCATGGCCGAACAGGAAAAGGGAATTTTCAGTTCTTCAAATTGGATATCCCCCAGTTGTTCTTCAAAAAATTTAGCCAAATTCGAAGAGGTGGGGAGTTTGCGTTCAAATAAAACACGGAACAACCCCATTACGTTAAAATCCGGGGTGATGTTGCTAAGAGTAATCTGCTCCCCGATTTCCCAAAGCCGTTCGATAGGTAGCCCGGCTGCATAAAAGCCACCCACTACCGATCCCATAGATGTACCCGCCAAATAGTCAATGGGTAGCCCGGCATTATCAAACACTTCCAACACACCCACGTGCGCAAATCCGCGTACGCCGCCGGCGGAAAGTGCCAGCCCAATTTGCGGACGTTCACTTCTAGGTAATTGAATGAAACGTTGCCACATAAAATCGCGCAATATTTCGTCTTCGCTTTGGGGGGTAATGGCTAACGCGGGCAGCGTAAGCAGCCCGCATAACAATGTTGAAAAAATCCGCCACGGGCGGGGCATTATAGATCCTTGCCGATGGCCCATTCCAGCTCGGCTTTTGCGGTATGATTTTCGCGCAGGGCTTGCAAGTAATCTTGGCCGGTTTGCACATAATCACGAAGCGCTTCCAGCCCGGAAATCCCCGCTTTGGAAGAATATTTAAGGGCCTGTTTTACCAATTTATCCAAGTCCTCAAAAGTTTTTTGGCGTTGCAATACTTCCGTTTGCCAAAAAGTCATTTTTTGAAAACTGGCGGTTACCTGCGTGTGGATTTGGTCTTCCAGGGCCGCGCGGCGCAAAGTGCTTTTGCGTTGTTCGGCCTTTTTTTGATTGATTTGTTGTGAAAACGTATACGGAATAGGCAAACGGATGGCTAAGGAAACTTGTTTATTTTCGTCAGCCAGGTCCGAGTCGCCCACCCGCTCATAAGAGGCATTCAGCAAAATATCGGGATAGCGTTTAGAAAGGGCCAAATCAATGGCAATATTATCCAATTCTAAAGCATAAATGGCAGATTTAATTTCGGGGCGGAATTCCGTGGCCCAAAGCTGAAAATGAGGTAAGTCTTCATTTACGGTAACGGGTTGCATTTGCGCGGAAATGGTGATGGGGGCATTTGTTTCTTTATTTAAACTTACCAACATAGCCAAGCGGGCATTAGTAAGTTCATATTCGGCTTCATTATAGCGGGCTTGTAGCTGTGCGAGGAGCGCTTTTTGGCGGATTTTGGTCCAAGTATCACTGGAAATAGACCAGTGGGAAACGTGCTCCCACACTTGCTGAGTTAAAGCGGCGTTTTCTTGTGCGGCCAGCAAGCGGGCAAACGATTTTTTAATATCCAATACCACAGCATTTTTAACGGCTTCGTAGCGGCTTTGTGCTTGTTTTAAATTGGCGCGTGCGGCTTTAAGAGCCCCGTTGATACGTCCGCCAGAGTAAATATATTGCGTAGCACTTACGCCCACTGCGTAGTAGCTGTTTTTGTCGGTAGAATTGGTGGCTGGCAAGAGGCGGTTGGTGGCAATATCCGGCAAGATCATGGGGGAGTCCGCATCGTACAAAGAAGCCGTTCCCTGCAATGCAAATTGTGGTAAATAGCGAAACTTGGCCTCACTGAGTTTTTGTTCGGCAATTACAATTTCTTGCCGTGCAGTTAGAAATTCGGAATTGTTTTCAAGCCCCAGGCGGATTGCATTTTCAAGGGTGAGGTTGCTGTTTCTAAGGCTCGAAAAATTCAGCCCATAGTTGCTTTGGGCATGGGCAACTACACAAACATTGAATATAACAGCTAATAAAAATATTTTTTTCATAAATCAAGAGTCATGCTTGTTTTTGATACGATCTTCCACCACATCCATCATTTTATTAAATTCTTCTTGTAATTCTTGCAAACGGTCCCCTTTACGCAAATGTACCCGTTGGGAAAAATCCCCTTTGGCAATGGCTTTGCAGGTTTGCTCAAAACGATACACCGGCCCTGCCATTTTGTGCGATAAAATAGCCGAAATAATAATCACAAACAGTACGTAAATGGCAATTTTGTAGAAGAAACTGGATATGATGGGGATAAATTCATCGTAAATGGGTTGCACCAGGACCGGGTAGGCATCAAAGAGGTCGTTTAGCGTAGCGGTCAATTCCAATGTCATAATGGCCAACCCGCACAGCACGCTTACAGTAATGAGTAGCATGTAGCGCAGCTGCAGCCCTTTTTTAATAAAAATCGTACGGCGTTGGAAACTGGTTTTTGATTGGGTCATAATCCCTCTTAAAATGTAGTTACATAACGCAATTGCAAAATACGTTCGCTTTCGGTTCCGCGACCCACCCGACGGAACGCGGCGTCCAATGCCAACGAAGGGTGCAGATAAAAGCGGGCCCCTAAGTTTAGGCGCGAATCGCGGATGTTGTGGATGTTATCCCATTCACTAAGCAAATTAATTTGCGGAATAATTTTATAGTACAACCCGGTAAATAAGTAAAATTCTTCCCAGTCAAAGTCGGACATATTTGCCCCGCCGGTTAATGTTAAACCCGGCACAAAGATTTCTCGTGTCAGGGTAACGTAGCCACCCTTGCGGTTGTCGAGGTAATGTTTGGAGCGTGCATACTTGCGGGTATCTTCATCATATCCATATCCGTAGCGGCGCCCATCGTAACCGATAGCAATAGCCGGTAGATACAAGCTGCCGTCATACACTTTCCATTTAGCTTGAAAATCAGGGTCTAATACTTTTACGGAATGGGAAGATCCAATCCAGTTATGGATTGCAATACTTGCCCCGATATTGATGCGTGGATAGACGCCAAAATCAATGCTTTCCATAACAGTGCCATGTTCATAAACGCGCGTCAAAAAAGAGGCCTGATAGCGGTCAAAAACCTCTGCGGTAGGCACATCAATAATCATGGTTTCGGTGGAGATAGGGTCCCCTTCTTCGGCGTGTAGGGTTACGGTTGAAATGCACAAAACGGAAAATAAAACTAGTAAAAAGCGGGTAAATTTCATTATGTTTCTCCTCGAATTAATTTATAAATTGGCGAACATCTTTTACTTTGGGTTGCAAGATGTAGCGTACGTTGTGTGTGTAGGCCCCTTCGCGCGCGGGGAAAAAGTCGTTGCGGTCACGCGGGAAACCCAGCTCAATAATTCCTTTTTTGGCGCGGTCCGTATTGGTTACTACACCAATATTCCAATGGTCGGTAAGGTCTTTGTTGAAGGGTTCTTTGGGGTTATCAAAATTACGTAGTACCAACGTGCCGGTGGGAATCAAAGAAGCATCTTCTACCGGTTGGGTTTTGGTAATTACTTCTGTGGTCCAAACGGTGGCACCTTTGCAGGGGCCGTTAACAAAAGTAATTTTATAATTAGGGTCATCATTCGAGGGCTTTTTAAGTACGTTCGCCAGCGAGTAGCGTGCATACGGTTTTCCTACCGCTTCACACGCAGCAAATACATGAGAATTTAAATAGCGTTCATAATCCTGGTTGGGATCGTTGCGGTCATATTCGACTTGTTTATGGCAGGCGGCCAATGCCATACAAAGGACTAGGCCTGCCCATACGGTATATTTTTTCATATTTTTCTCCTTCCTGCGCGTGCGCGTTTAGTACATTATACCCATTTTTGTGGGGTAAAACAAACTCTTTATTTAGAGCCGGAATTTGCTTTAGTATTTAAATTTTGGGTGGCCTCCTGCAAAATTGCATTTCCCTTCATGGCCTCTTTGATGTTTTGTTTTAAGTTGTCCGTCACCCCTTGTGTGTACAGAGGGCGGAGGGTTTCTTGTTTTATGCGGCTGGCGTCATTTACGTCCTGGGCCGCAGACTCATTTAGTTGGTGGCTGGCCTCCACAGGGCCGTCACTCTCTATTAAGGATTGACTTGTGCCAATAAGGTTAGGACTGTCAATTTCTTGCCCGAGTTGGTGGACAACCCGAGCATTGCCACAAAAAATGGTTTTATTTTCGTCGTATGCTTGCTTGGCGTGCTCTCCCCGATAAAAAAGCCAATTGGGGGAATGTTCCTGGAATTGTTTTTTTGCGTTTTCTTCCTCTTTTCTAAGTTCTTCGTCCGTGGCTTGCGGGTTCTGTTCTTTAAACTGTTCTACTTTGTATTGGACGAAGGGCTCTTCTTGCGTGGAGTACAAATTAATCGGGTCGGGGTTGGGTTTGCCGTTGGCCATAGTTACCGCATCAGGCATTTGAGGGTATTTTGGATGGGCGTTAGCTACGGGGTAACAGGTTTCAGATTCGCAATTTTGATAGTTATAAAGAAATTCCAATACTTCGGCCATTTCAGGGTCGGAAGAATTTTCTTTTATGTGTTCAATTGTTTCCCGGGTGGTGGGGCTTAAGACCATGGTTACGGGGGGTTCCGTTGAAATTTTATAATGGGTTAATTCAAAAAACCGCTGTGCGTTAAGGGCTTTTTGTTGGGCAATCACATCCTTGGGGGTGGAGCCGTCTGTTGTGCCGGGGGCCTCGCAGTAGTCTGCGGGAGGAGTAGGCAAAGAAGTATTTTTACAGCCCATGCCTATTAATTCGTCCACGGCTTCTTGTTGGGCGGCCTTGGCCTGCATATCGGCAAAAAGGCGCTGCTTGATTTCTTCTTTGGCGTTGTTACTTAACTTTTGCTCATAGGAGGCTTTTTCTTGTTTTTGTTGTTCTGTTTTCGGATTAGGGTACTTGGCATCGGCGGCAATTTTGGCGGCCTGTTCGGCGGCACGCTCGCCAGAGACCATTTCTTTAAACTGTTCCACGGCATAGCGGTCCCGTGCGCTTTCGCGTTCTTCTTCGGTCATACTTTCCCACTTTTGTAGGGAAATGTCGGGCAAAGGGATGCGTGTATTACCCAAGGTGGGAAGCCGCGGGCCGGAAGACAGACGGTCTTTGGCCGAAGCTAATTGCAACGCGTGGCCCTTAGCCAAGTGCGCCTTGGCCTCACGAGACGGATTAGACGTTTCTTTCGGGTGAATAAAGAAGAGATTTTTAAACGGTTGTATGAGCCGCGCCCATTTGGAGTCGGGTATTTCTTGCTGGGGTTGATCGGTTGGTCTTAAACGGCGAGCACGTTCCTGCTTTACATAACGGTCATAGGGATTGTCGTGCACATTTACTTCGTGCATACCCGGGGTGCTGTTTTTCGGAGCGGTCTGGCGGATGAGGACCCACTCGCCCTCGTCGGTTTGAATGGTGGCGCTTCCGTATTCTTCTTGTTCACTTACAGGGGGAACGGCTATAGTTTGGGTAACGGCTGCTTGCAAAGAGGGTAGAATGGCTGTTTCCGCACGTTTAGTGGGTACAACAGCGTGGCGGGCATCAGCCAATTGAAGAGAAGAATTGGCCGAAGAACCATTTGCAAGGGGTGCATGTATCTTTTTCCCTTCGCGGGTTTTGTGTCCAAATAGCGAGGTCAAACGTTTGGCAATAACTGCCAAAGGATTTTCGGTAGTATCTACTTGGGGCTGGATTGATTTGAGCTGCGTAGTAGCGGGCGGAGTAGTTTCCAAAAAAGGCAGCAGCAAAAATACGATTGCTGCAATACACGTAACGATAAAGGCAAGTTTTAGAATTGTTTTTTTCATATAAAATCCTCTTTACTGGTTAACTGTTTGCGGTTTAGAAAACCACCGTGCACATAATCGTTTTGAAATCTGCCAAGATTTTTGCAAATGTCTCCATAACGGGTTAGCGGGCTTTTTGGGCGCGGGGTCTTTTATGCTAAACCCGTTGGCTGTTAATAATTCCCGCAGATAATTTACCGGGATAGCAAAGTTTAAATTTTGGTTGTTTTCCCCGGCTATGCTGGCAAATGCGATAGAGATTACTTTTCCATTTTCGTCAAAGATCGGGCTGCCGCTGGAGCTGGGTGAAATAGGCGCGCTGATTTGGTGCCAAAGCAAGTCCTCTTTTTGACGCACTTGGCTGACAATGCCGGAAGTAACCGTGTTTTGCAGCCGACGCGGATTGCCAATAACGGTAATGGTTTGCCCCGGGCGTACTACGTCGGAATCCCCCAAGGTAACGTAAGGCAAGTGTTGTGCGCTGATTCTTAAAAGAGCCAAATCAGTATTTTCTTGTTCTGCCAGGGGGATGGCCTCCCCCGAAACGGTGCCGTTGCTAAATGTAACGTTGGTATAGAGTGCATCTGCCAGTACGTGGCGGCTGGTTGCTATAAGCCCGTCCTGAGTGAGGATAAACCCTGTGCCAGAGAACGTGCCCCCATCTTTTTTTAGTACATTGACCACAACTACAGCGGGCATATTTTGCTGGGCAATTTGCACGTGGTCATGCTGTGCAAAAACGGGATTGCACAAGACACTGCTTAATAAAATACCCGCTACCCAGTTTCTCATAAGCTTATTATAGCAATAATGCCGGCCCCCGGCATAGTTGAAATCCGGCTTTTGAAATAGTACACTGTAAAAAAGCAGTAGCAGTAAGGAGTAGATTATGTCTGAAGTATTTTATGTAAGCCGTAAAAAATATGAAGAGTTATTGGAAGAACTCAAAAATTTAAAAGAAATCAAAGCTCAGCTTTCCGATGAAATTGGTACGGCAGCCGCCCAAGGTGATTTGAAAGAAAATGCCGAATACCATGCCGCTAAAGAAAAACAAGCGGAAACCCTTTCCCGTATTAATGAGTTGGAAACCCGCTTGCGCAACGCCCAAATTACCGATGATCTTACGGTAGATAAGAGCGAAGCCCGCATCGGGGCTACCGTTACCATTAAAGATGAAGCGGCCGATTTGGAATTTACCTATACCTTGGTAGGCCCGGCAGAGGCCAACCCGGATAAAGGGCTCCTATCGGTCAAATCTCCCTTGGCCAACGGTGTGCTAGGCAAAAAAGAGGGCGATGTTTTTGAGGCCCAATTGCCGCGCGGTCCGCGCACTTATAAATTAGTGAAGTTGGAATATAAATAGAAGAATATAACTTGTAAAAAGCCCCGCTGATTGCGGGGCTTTTTGTGTAGGGAACAATCGATTCTAAGGTAATGTGGAAGTCAAATTATCCAGTTCCTGTTGAAAGGCAGGGCTTTTGGCTTTCCAAAATTCCATTACTTCAAAGAAGGTGTCTTCACTGGCGACGGGGTTTAACAGGTCACGTTGCCATACGGGGCGTGGGAGGAAATGGTTTTTTCTAAAGAAATGTCTAACCCCGGATAAGGTCTCCATTTCCGGTAAGCGGGGGGCCGGGAAACGGCCTGTCAAATCGTACAAACTTCGGATGTGCGGCATTACCAAACTGAATCGATTAGAGGGGTTGTTGTATAGAACATTTTCCACCTGCGTGTACAGATCTCTTTCCCACTCATTATTAAAGGTAGGGCCCCGTTTGTTTTTCTGGGCAAATTGTTGGTATTCTTGCGCCAATCTTTCGTAGATGCTTACGGTTTCGGTTACTAAAGGATCGCTCGCGGCCAGTTCCAAAATAGTTTGATATTGGATATAAGCTTCTTGGAGTGTAGCAGACAAATCCGCATCCGTTAAAAGGATTGTGTGACGGTTTAACGCCAGTTTGATCTTGTCTTTTAAGGCCGCATCTATCCCTTCCGTTTTTAAAATTTCTTCTAATAAGAAAGTAGGTTTATGCGGGTGATCATGCAAATATTGGAGCGTATGTGTAGCGAAGGCGGCGGGGGGATTTGCTTCCCCGGCGGGATCGTAGTAAAAATTTTTACCCGCACTTATATCGGGGGTGGTTTCTGCCCCGGGCATCTGTGTGGCAACTGTTTGTTGCGACTCAAGCGCCTTTAATGCGGCCTCGCGCTGGGCTTTATAGGATGCTCTTTCGTTTAGGATTTTTTTGGCAGAGTTTTCTTGGCGTGTAACAAGCATTTCGTAGGCTTGTCGCTGAAGATTCTCTAATCGCCGCATTTCCCGTCTTTCAAGAGATCTGGCTATGCGTTTATCCATTTTCTCTTGGGGTATTCTTTTTATTCTCGGAGGTTTTTTTTGGGCAAACGCCGGGCTAGCCGCGCTGCCGATGAACAGTAAAGTCAGTAGTAGTGTGATGTATGTTTTCATACTTATACTATAACAATAACATAGTTAAAAAACGAGGGTCTTAAGACCTACATATGTCTAGGTCTTAAGACCTGGGTACCAAGAGGAAGTATCTTGGGGTAATAAGGCTTTTTACCTGAGTGTCCGGAATACAGGGCATCCTACTCCATCCAACGTCATCCCGCCCCACACCAATGTCATCTCGCCCCGTTCCAACGTCATCCCCGAAGGTTTCTATCGGGGATCCCCACCTTGTTTATCGAACAAAGCGGTGGAGATTCCCAATTACGGCTTTTGGGAATGACGGTTGTTTTTGTAGTTTTTGTAGGTCAGGTTTTACCGGACATCAAATAGAGCTGTCATTGCCGAGTGTTTCTGTCGGGAATCTACGACGCATGTTGTTTTGCAAGGGACGGCCAAAAGCGGTAGAGATCCTGAGCAACGACGACTCAGGATGACATTAAAATAGGACGTCATCCTGAACTTGATTCAGGATCTCATCCTTATGAAAAAGCGGAAGAGATGCTGAAACGAGTTCAGCATGAC
>JAZNWD010000035.1:0-44560 GCA_045593185.1 Elusimicrobiaceae bacterium
TGCCATTTAAAGGCGGCGCATCAGCAGCAAGCACAGAGGAAAAAACCGTATCTATACCTGCTAATGCTGCATTTGTAAGGTTCTCAATTCGGAATGAGCACGTTGACCAATTTACCGCAACAGTTGAGTATGACGAAACAGATTTCACAGGATTAGCAGGCAGGGTGGCTGCTTTGGAACAACAAGAGGACATATCTATTACTGTAAATACAGGATGTTATATCGATTACGAAGATGGTGATGTAGTTGCAGATGAACAATATAATTGCACTGGATTTATTGCAATTAAACCTTTTGAAAAGTTTGTAATTCCAACATTTGTCATTGCCCGTACTTCTGTTATTGGATTGGCTTTCTATGATGGGTATAAACACTTTGTTAGCGGAATACATTGCCCGTATGATGCACCAGCGGGTTATACTTTTGAAAGATATATGGCTCCGCCAAATGCCGCATATCTTAGATATACATTGTCACCTAATGTAACGCCTTATCTTAAGATAGAATCTCAAGAGCCAATAGGTCCTTATTTTAAGACATATAAGGCATTTAATACTGTAGGCCATAAAGGAGGGTTTCATATTTTTATGAACTTTGGCAATGGTATAATGCTTGGGTCTTGTGGCAATAATAAGTTAGGTGATTACGATAATATATTGATTTATCGCTCAACCGATTGGGGTTTTACATGGGCACTACTGGGCAATGCAACTCAAGAATCTACATTGCAACTGCAAGAAGGCTTATACTACGGCGACCACGATGGGCAAGGAAATGCCGTAGTTGGTTCCGGAGACTTAAGTAAGCACTATCTCTTAAAAGTAACGAATTATGGCGCGACATGGCCGGGAGATTTCACAAAAGTTATGACCGCTCAACAAATTGATTCTTTACTTGGCGTTAGCACTAATGGCGTTGAAAATGTAATATATTGTGGCAATAACACATACAGGGCTTTATGTAATAGCTTTAGTGGATTTAGTAACAATAATGCAGTAATTGAGAGTACAGATGGTGGTAATACGTGGCATACAGTTAGCAGTCAATCCCCATTAACGGCATCCGTTCGCACTATCTTTAGGGATAGTAAGGGCGTTATATGGGCTGCGGGTATGCTCAATTCCGCGAATCAAGGTGTTTGGAAAACACAAGATAATGGCCTGACATGGGAGCGGAAAAGTACATTCTTGGCGTTCCAAAGTATTATTGAGCATAATGGGGTATTGTATAGTGGTGCAATGCTGGCGGATTCAAGTGAAGCTTATATATATCGTAGTAGAGATAATGGCAATACTTGGGAAAAAGTGTTTACTTTCAATGACCCGAATTTCTCAGTTAAATATCATCGTGGATTTATTGCTTATGGCAATGCTTTGATAGCAATCTTTGGAGAGGGTGAGGGTTCTACATCGACCAAAATGGCATGGATAGTGACAACAGATAATGGTAATCATTGGGGTTTGCTTGACCGTAATGGCAGTTTCGAGAATGGATATGCCGCATTGGGACTTACAGTAGGTCAGACGAATTACATTAACACGCATAGCGGCTTATATATAATGTAAATATGACAGTAGAGCAATCAATGCGCGAATTTCGCGTAATCACTAAAAGGGTAAGCACATCCACAACAATTGCGTTGTGGGTATGCTTATTGACAACCATTGCGTTGTTCATTACATCGGCATTGGTTCCGCCAAAAGGGGTTATTGACCCGTCAATGTTTAAGGCTGCCGGATATTTGGTTGGATTCGCAACGTTAATCGTTATCCGGGAAGCCATACGCGAGGGATTGGGCGTTAAGTTGACACACGGCAATTCATCATTGGAAATTAAAGACACAGACGGAAAACAGGAATGATAAAAGCGGTTTATTTTCAAGAAAAGGAATTTAACAGGTGTACGCCCGGTTGTTCGTTACAGGACATGAACCAAACGTTTATGAAGAATTTGGATAATGCCCGGCGTATTGCCGGAATACCGTTCGTTATCAATTCGGCGTTCCGTTCTGTTGAGTACGAAAAGGCCCACGGCCGTAAGGGTACATCATCCCATACGTTGGGCCGTGCCGTTGACATCCGTTGCAATACTAACGAAAACCGCATTATCATTGTGGATGCGTTGTTGCGTGCCGGATTCAACCGTATTGGAATTGCCAAAACGTACATTCATGTTGACGATTCCCCGAAACACAAACAACGTGTAATGTGGCATTATTACGAATAATGATATGGGAGATTTTAATTTTGATTTTAACTTTGATTTTACGATTATGAGTAAAGGCGAATTGATTGCGTTGATTGACGCGAAGATTGCCGGACAGGGCAACCAAATTGATTTGGCCGGTGTGTTGGCCGGTATTCTGAAAGCCGCCATAAATGGTGCAGTTGCCATTGAGGTTGCAGACATAACCAAATTAACCAATGACCAATTGGATTCATTGAACGTTGGCGATAAGGTTGTTAAAGTTACAGGTTCCGCCCGCCATTTGTATTTGGTATCATACAAGGATGCAGAAAACGGCGGTTTGTGTCTGACATACACCGATGCGGACAACGTGGAAACCGTTTCGTATGACCATTCGGAAAGTGGGTGGGAATACAACAGTACAGACAAAACCCACATTGGCGCGTAATGGATTGGCGCGTTAAAGGACTGATTGCGGCCGCATTGGTCGCAATCTTTTCTTTGATAACGATTCAACATAATCGGATTAAATCGTTAATCAAAGAACGGGACAGATACAAAGGCAACACGGAAACGTTGTTGTCAGATGTTGAAACATACCGGGTGCGCGATTCGTTGAGTGCGGCCCGCGTGCAATCGTTGGAACTGACGATGAAAGAGTTTGAACGGTTCCGGGCCGATGATGCCCGGTTGATTAAGGAATTGCAGGGCAAGAACCGGGATTTAGCGGCGGTAAACAAGACACAGGCGCAAACCATAATCAATTTGCAAGCCATTCCGCATGATACAGTTATCATTCGGGATTCCGTACAGGTTCCGGCCGTGGCCGTTCATTGTGGGGATGAATGGTACACGTTTGACGGGATATTAACGCCGGAAAATTTTTACGGCACGTTGACTAACCGGGAATCCCTGTTGATTTCGGAATCCGTCAAGTACAAACGATTTTTGGGGTTCTTATGGAAAACGAACAAGGTATTGAACCGTGAATTGAATGCCGTTTCCCGGAACCCACATACAACGGTTACGAATGTTGAATATGTTGTTATTGAACAATGAGTATCTTTGCAATGAAAACTTTTTTGCAAAGGAAAATAGTCACTTGAACCGCATTGGCCGCGATGGTTGATGCGGTTTTGCATTTAAGGCCATTTATTTGCGTTCTAACGACCCCAAATTTTCAGACGTACAAGTTACCATAACCGAAAAGATGTGCGATTGTGGGCCAAATTTGCCCGAAATAACGGAAAGTTTGCCCGGATGTTATAATGGTACGCGCGTGAAATAACAAAGCGGGCGCGAATTCGCATCCGGTCCCGCTTTTGAAGATTATCTATTTAGGTTAATCGAATGCCGCAAAGATACGCAAAAAGGCGAAAAACAAAAAAATTTCACTTTTTCGCAAAAATATAAGTAAAAACTATTGCACAATAAAAAACAATGCTTATCTTTGCATCGAATCCAATGGGGATTCAACGGATGCGGCCGGTTCCGCAAACACAAAACAGGACAGACAATGACAACATTAAAATACACCAAACGCCAAATCAACCGCGAATTCAAGATTAAGGTTTCCGGACTTTATGAGGGTAAGAAAATCAATACATTGGTGGGCGTTGCCGGACTTGTTCGTTTGGTTGGCGACATCGAATTAACAAACCGTCTGTTAGACCGTGCATTTAATTCCACAACCGATTCATGTGTTTGCAAACTCCGCCGTGGTCTGAAAGTATCATTTTACGTTTATTAAATTGTCTAACTATAAATCGAACAGATATGAAAAAGAATACATTTAGAAACCCTATTGAACCATCCCCGGTATCGGCCCGCAAATCGGTAATGGTTACGTTGTCAAACACTATTGACATTGAGACAGACCAAACGCACGTTGATTGGGATGGGGATAATTGGGTATCGTTCCCGGATGATGATGCGGATTTCGAAAAGGCATACAAGGAAAGCGGTTGACCGTTGTTTGACCTGTTGAATGAATTGGGAACGATTGCCGGGCAAAGAATCCGGGAACTTGAACGGGATTGCAAGAATTTGGACATTCCGTTGGTTGAACGCCGGGCCAAATGGAAAAAACTGCAACATTGGCGTGCCATTGCGGAAAACTGCAAAGGTTGGGTTATTGAAGAAATTGAAATTGAATAAATAAGTATGAAAAAGGATTTGAAAGGCCGGGAATATCTACAAAAGGGAACGGCAATATTCCGCGTTGGGGATTCAATCATTGCCAATTTCGGTAATGGGAAAATGTGGACTACGATTGAACGTTTATTCCCGGATAATACAGTTATGGTTGCGGACGGGCGCGTTATATCAATTGACAATATTGAACACAATCCGCATACATTAAAAATGTTGTTGGTAAGATTTTAAAGCGATACAATTATGATTAAAGAATTTAAGACAAGAACCGGCGCAATATATTGCGATACGGACAAACAAATGGAGTATTTATTTGTCGGGGATTACGGCAAAGAAAACAACATCAAGGCAGATTTTTTAGGGTACACAAAAGAAATCAATTCGGTTCCCCACCGGGACGTTGATTTATCGGAAAAGATGGTTGTTACCATATCAACCCAAAAAGGTTGTCCGATGAAATGTGCGTTTTGCGATTGTCCGAAAGTAAGGTTTGGCGGTAATCTGTCATACGCTGAATTAAAAGAAGAAGTTGTAAACGCAATTGAATTCAGCAAATGCACCTATACCAAACGATTCAATTTGCATTTGGCCCGTATGGGCGAACCGTCATTGAATGCGCGTAACGTGTTGGATTTCTTACATTATGGTTTATGCGATATTGTAAACGAACACATGAAAGCGGACGTTATACACCCGGTGTTTACAACCATGATGCCCAAATCAATTCTAATTAAGGAAATGAGGAAAATATTGATTGAATTTTGTGCAATAAAAAATGTTGATTACGATGGCGAAGCCGGGTTGCAATTATCCATCAATTCAACGGATGATGCGCAACGTAGCGAATTATTCCGGGGCCGGTCATTATCATTAAACGCAATATCCCAAATATGCCGGGATTTACCCGCACCAAAGGGCCGCAAATACACATTGAATTTCCCGGTAACAAACAAAACGATTCTTGACCCGGTTAAACTTTCCCGGTTGTTTGACAAAGATAAATTCATTGTAAAGATTACGCCGATTCACGAAACCAATGAAGCCAACGCCAACGGAATCCAAACCCCGGATGGGTATTACAAATATGACGTGTACAGACAGTTTGAACAACCATTGTTGAAAGCGGGTTGGGATGTTATCGTTTTTATCCCGTCAAAGGAAGAAGATGCGGACCGTATTACGTGTGGTAATGCATTGTTAAGTATGAACCAAAACAATAATTGATATGGAACGTTATTACACAACCATTGAACAATCAATGCATTTGATGGATTTTAAATTGAATCCACAAACGGCCGATATGTGTTTTGAATACCAAAAAGCGCATTGGCCGGATGAACCCGCATATTTGGATTGGCCACAATGTTATAAGAAACACGATGAACAGGATATACCGTGTTGGTCCGTGGGTGCATTGATGGATTTGATACCCAAACGTATTATTCATAATAAAACAGAATATTCCATGTGTTTGCAGACAATGACACATAGTTATTCCCTTTGTCATACAGATGGCCGATATTTAACCACGTTGGGTTGTCAGATAATCGGCAAATCTTTGATTGATGTAATTTACCAATATATGATTTGGTTACTTGAAAACAAATATATATAATTATGGAAAGTACAGTACAACCCCGTAAATGCCGTAAATGCGGTTATTTTTCCGGCGGATGGTGTTATTGGTTGGGCCGATGGCGCAACCCAAACCAATATGAATGCGAAGATGGTTACAGGGAAGATAACCCATATACTGATAAATGAATATGGAAAATCCTATTATTGAACAGGTAAAAGTCATGGCGCAATTGGATTGGGGTCATGCCCAAAAAAAGTATTTTGAACAGATTGCCAAAGATTGCCGCCCGGTTGAATGTACACGAATGCGTGATGTCTTTACCGCAAGACAATTTGAATTCATCAAGGGGTTTTATCATACCCAACAAAAGCAATGTTACAGGAATGCGGCCGAATTGGTGTTTTTGATGGAACGGGCCAATTGGTTGTTCCCGGAACCGATGCAATACGTTGAGGGTTACACATTTTGTTGCTTTCCGATTGAACACGCATTCGTTAAATATGGGGACCGATATATAGACCCCACGTTTGAACGGGCATTGCATCATGACGTTCGGAAAGAATCATACGCAACATTGATTGAATTGCACCCGGAAGCATTGCGGAAATACCTGTTAGACACCGGGTATTATGGCAACTTATATCAATATGATTATTTATTGAAGCATGACCCGGAAAAGGCGGCGGCGATTAGGTTTTTAAATAAATAAACCACCCCGGAACAGGGTTAACCATTCCGGGGCGGCCGTCAAAATACCGACATGGAGCGATACGAGGTAAAAAGACGGGGCAAAGATAGTAAATTTTTATTTGCCTTTGCCTTTTTCCCTGTACCCGGACGCATAAATTGCGCGTCCCTGTCTTTCGGCCTGTTGTGCGGTCGGGTACACTTTTCCGGATTTCCCCCATTGATAACCGCCATGTCTTGTGTACGGGCATAACTGAAAAATTTTATTGGTTTGCATCGCAAAGATAACCCCGTTTCCGGGTGTTGTTGGGCCGATTTTCAAAAAAATTGCATTTTTCCGTAAAAAATAGGTAAAACCTATTGTGGAATAAAAATAAATACCGATATTTGCAATGTCAGAGGTTGACAAACGCACCGGGGCGGTTCCCGGAACTAAACAACAAAGGATATGAAAACAACAATGACAAAGAAGTTTGACGGAAAGAAATTTTATTACTATTTCGGAAACAAACTTTATCGCACAAGCAAAAACGATTACAAATTCGCTTGCATCGCCATAACAGATGAAGCAATTGCAAAGGCCCACGGAACAAGTTGCAGTGAATACGGCTTTGAAATGGTTGCATCATTGGGTAACAATGTTGAGAGTACAAGAAAATCAATGGAGTTTCGTTACCGCGAATATTGCAGATTAGAGGTAATAAACATTGTTGAAGCCTAACAACCCACGGCCCCGGAAACGGGGCCATTAAATCCAAACAATTATGAGAGCAAAATTACAGACGATAAGCGATAACAAGGTTGTCAACCATCGTGGAATCGTAAATCCCGAAACGTGGATTGTTAAGAAGATTGATTTTTTGTTCAATATTTACAAGTTTGATAAATGCGATGTAATCCGTGAAGATGATGTTTTTACCGTGCGTTGTCACAGAGAGCGCAAACCCCGGATGAAAGCAAAGAACGTAACATTTGTTTTAACCATTATAGGATAATTATTCACGGGACCGGGCAACCGGTCCCATTAAAACCAAAACAATATGGCAAAAGAATACGCATATATTAGACAAGATGGTATAGAAATCATGGTAACCGAATTCGGGCGATTCGTTACCATCGGACAGGGCCACGGAATGACCGTTGCGAAATCAATAAATGAAGCCGAAAAGATTTTGGCCGCGACAGGATATACCCGCAAGGGTTTCAAGGATGAACAGGGCGTAACCCGGCACGCAATGCCGCGTGGTAAGGTCGAATCCCTGTACAATCAGTTACAGAATTTTATTGCCGATTGCACCGTTGATGAATACAAGGCCCACGAACAGGCATTCACGGCCATTAAGACATTATTGCATAAACGGATGCAATAAGGCACACTATAAACAATATTATTAAAAAACTATTGCAATAAAAGAAATAATAAGTATCTTTGCAACACCGACCCGGCGGGTTCCGGGACTAAAACAAAAGCGATATGAAAAAGTTTTCATCAATCTATTTCGGTATTACCTTATTGGCGTTTTGTTGCGAATCCGAATACCTGTTATGGTATGCAATCGTGGGAATCAACCTTATTGCAAGTTTCAAAATATTCAAGAAATACAACCCCGAATTTATCAACTAAAAAGAAAAACAAGATGTTAAGAATTGACAGTGCGATTGCCCGCGCAAAAGAACAGGGCAAAAAGGTAATGAAAAAGGAAATCGCCGCCAAACTTTGGCCCGATTCCACACCTAACGCCCAAGTAACCAACATGACCGCATTATGTACAGGCGCAACCCAAAAGGTTAACCCGGAATGGATTGCCATTATATGCGACATGACCGGTTGCACGGCCGATTATCTGATTGGTAGAACTAACGATTAAAGGTTATGAAGTATTTAAGTACACAAAATTTGTTTTGGGCCATCGTATGGGCCGTTATGCTGATATGCGGCATAACCGGGTTGTTTTGGATACCCGCATTGTATGTGGCAATCATAATATCCGCTATCATGGTGGGCGTGTTTGTCCGTGAATACATTTCGATTGTTAAGAACAAGTAAGGCGATACGATTATGAATACCGACATGAGCAACGAAATATTCCCCGGCATGACCGTGGAAGAAATGAAAGCATTGTATTTCAATGCTGACGCACTGAAAGAACCGCCATTCCGTCTATATCAATTGAATTCGGACGGACACAGGTATTATTACAGATTCAACGAACAGGGCGAACCCGAATTTTACCCGTCCGTTACTACATTATTGAAACAGGTAATGCCGACACCACCCGCGCTGATGGATTGGATGATTGCAAACGGCAAAGATGGTTCAACGGAAAAAAGGGATTTGGCGGCCTTATACGGAACGTTTATGCACGCCCAATTTGAAACGTTGATAATCAACCGCCGTTATGATTTTGATGCAGTCCCGGCGGTTCTATACGATTACATGGAACAAAACAACATACCGGAAAAGGTTTTTTCGGAATGGGCCGTAAAGATTCGCAAAGATGTATTGGCGTTAGCGCAATTTATCCGTGATTGGAATGTGGAACCGTTGGCCGTGGAAATCGGTTTGTACCATCCCCATTTCAAATATGCCGGATGTTTGGATTTGCCAAGCAGAATGACAGACCCTAAAACCGGGGACCGCTTCGCCGCCATCGTGGATTTCAAAAGCGGACGAAAGGGATTCTTTGAGGAACACGAATTGCAGTTGCATTTGTATATGCCGATGTGGAATATATGGTTTCCCGAATGTCCCGTTACCCGCGTATTCAATTTTGCCCCGAAAGATTGGCGCGTGAAACCGACATACAAATTGGAAGAACAAACGGATTCCGTTAATGCAAAGAAGTTGCCCCACCTGTTGAATTTGGCCGCCATTGAGGATGAAAAGCGCGACAACACAATTACCGTTGTCCGTGGCCAATTGGATTTGGATTCGGGCAAAATTATGGATAACGTGTTGAATTTGTCATTGGCCGAACTGATAAAGACCAAACAGGATAAAAAAGACACCCCGGAACAGGCGGCCAACGCCCCGGAAACCAAAGAATCTGAAAACACAACGGATTCGGCCCCAAATAAGGCCACAGGACGCGCTAAAAAGTCCGGGGTAACCAAACCCACGTCAAGCGAAAGAAAATCGATTGTGGGGCAAAATCGGGAAAATTTACCGGAATCGGAACCAACCCCGGAACAGATAGCCGAACAAACGGCCAAAGTTGAATTGTTGAACACCGAAATTGAATTGTGATATGACCGCAAAAGATTTAATCATTGATTCCCCGGTGTATCGTGTGCAATTAGATAAAATTGATATTGCCCGCGTATGTTCCATTAAAGCATTCACAAATGGTGATCGTGATTTTGAATTACGGACATCATGGAATGCGACTTGTATTGCCAAAACTGATGATGTGGAATTGAAAGAAACTAATTCATCATTAAATGTTTGGTACGTTAATATTGAAGATGCGAAGATTGCACAATTAACCAAACGTTCCGAAATTGTGGATAAACTGAAAAAAGAAATGGAAGATGCACAAAACAGGTTTGCGGATGCAATCATACGTTATGCGTTTTCCGAACCATCAACACCAAAAGAAATATAATATGGCACAAAGAACAAAAGATGAATTTACCCGTGATTGGATAATTGAAAATTCGGTTGATATATTAAGCCGATATGAACCGGGTGTATTAACCATTCGTGGTTTACATTATCAGTTGGTAAGCCGTGGAATGACAAACGATATTCAGCATTATAAAAGAGTTGTTGCCGCCACGGGTCAAGCCCGTCTCTTTTGGACGATGCAGTTGCAGAAATATTTGACGAATCGGCATATAACGAATTGATGGAAACCGAATCATCGGAACGTGAGATATTCCGCGAAAACATGAAGAATTTTGTTGATAACGAATTGTAAACATGAACGGACGTATATACAGACCCGAACAGGGCGGCGAACTGTTGGAATTGCCCGAAATCGGGCGGTTGCACATCGGCATGAAACAGAAAAGCCAAAACGGGAAAGAATATCCCGTTTCGTTGGACTATTTCAGACCAACCGGGAAATATGCCGGGTTGTTTAAAAATGCGTATGGTGAAAAACCGTCAACCATCCAAATAATATTCCCGTCTGACAACGCGGAATTAGTATGCAACGAACGTTACGAATACAGGGATGATAAAGGTGCATTGGTTGCCCGTGGGGATGGAAAGAACTTTGAGTTATGGAACGGCAAAATGTATGCGCCATACTCCATTGACAAATCCCCCGACATCATGCAACAGATAGCGGCAAATAACCCCACGAAACGCGACGCGGACAATTGGGATATTGCGTTGACGTTGCGTTTCATCGTTCCGGCCGTTCGCGGCGTTGTTGGTGTATGGTGGTTTAGCACGAAAGGCAAAGCAAGTTCCATTAAGAACATCCGCAATTCCTTTGACGGTGTACAGATGATGCGCGGAACTGTCATGCAAACCGTGTTTGATTTGTCCGTACAGTACGCAAAGAGTAACAAACCCGGGGACAATTCCCGTTATCCTGTTGTATCTTTGATTGCAAATGATAACAGTATTTCCACGGTGCGCGAAATGTTGAATGTGGAAAAAAACACTAAAAGTTTGTTATTACCACAATAATACATATATTTGCACCGACATAAACGTTGTTCACGGCCAACGGATAGGATATAACGGCCCACCTGGGCCAAAAGATTCCCGATATTTGGTGTGTCGTGACCCAAGTATCGGGAATTTCTTTTTAAGATGGAAATTTGGAAAGACATTCCCGGATATGTTGGGATTTATCAAGTTAGCAACAACGGAAACGTTAGGCGTAAAGAAAAATACAAAGCCATTCCCGGTGTATTACACCCAATTAAAAAGACAAATGGTTATTTGTGTATTGATTTATCATATAAATGTAATAAAAAGAGATTTTTAATACATCGTTTAGTTGCGATGGTATTTATTCCGAATCCGGATAATTTGCCGCAAATCAACCATAAAAACGAAATCAAAACCGATAATCGGGCCGAAAATTTGGAATGGTGTACCCAAAAATACAATAACAGTTATGGAACCGCGCGTTTGCGAACATCAATTAAACAATCAACTGCGGTCATTCAATTTACATTAAATGGCCAAAAGATTAAAGAATTTTACGGAATGCATGAAGCAGAACGCAAAACGGGAGTAAGTGTTCAAAACATCCATAAATGTTGTATTGGTGTTTATAAATCGGCCGGTGGTTTTAAATGGCAATATGTAAAAAAATAAAAGATATGGAAACAAACAGATTCAAAGCGGACAATTATATACACGTTCCCGGATTTGCGATTGTGGATTTGGGTTTGTCCGGAAACGAATTATTATGTTATTCGCTTGTTTATGGATTTACACAGGATTCCGAAACGGAATTTAAGGGTTCATTAAATTACATTGCATCCGCGTTGAATGTAACCAAACAGAATGCCAAAAAGATTATTGACCGATTGATTGAACGCAATTTGATTGTCAAACATGAAGTCTTTTTTTCCGGGGTGAAATTTTGCCATTATGTTGCCAATAGACACGGCGTTGCTGAATCAGCAACGGGGCATTATCAAAACAATAACGGGGGCGTTGCTGAATCAGCAACACCAAAAGATAATATAAGTGATAATTCTAATGATAATAATATACCCGCCATTGGCGGTTTATTTCCGGAACAATCAGATTTCAAGCCAACAACAGTAACCAAACCGCGCCGTACATCAGAAAATTTATGTACCTTTGAATGTTCGCGTTACAATGACATTGATTTGTTTCTGTCTGAATTCAAAGGGGATGAATTCGCGGCCGTGGATATGGTTTATTATTACCATGCCGTGGCCGATTGGTCGGCCCAAAAGGGAAAGAAGATGCGCGATTGGATTGCAACGGCCCGCAACTTTATCCGTTCAGACATGGAAAAGGGTAAATTGCATACGTTGAACAAACAGAGCGCAACGTTAGACGCGGACGCAATGGAATACTTACAAATGATGTCTGAATGATGGAAACAGGAATTGCAGTTTACAAGCCGGAAAAGGCCGTTGACGTTCGGCGCAACATGGCCCGGCAACCCCAGGTCATGGCGGCGTTAAGTCCGGTTGAAAAATCCGTGTTTCTTGCAACCACGGCAAAGGTAGTTGACGAATACGCGGATAATGAGTTAGCCGCAGAAGTGGCAAAGGCATTAAAGTTCATCGCCAAAGATGTAGGTTACAGGGCCACAAGCGAATCCGATATGGGTTATTTGACCGTTAGGGTGTGCGAGATTCTGAAACGGCATTATGGCGGTTTGACATTGCGTGATTTTCGGATGGCTTTCGAAATGAGCATTACCGGGGAACTTGACGAATATTTGCCAAAGAACCGGGACGGATTCGCAGACCGCAACCATTATCAGAATTTCAACGCCAAATACGTTTGCAAGATATTGAATGCGTACAAATCCAAGCGGTCGAACATACTTAAAAAGGCGTATGACGTACACCCGGACACAGATAATAATCGTAAACGCCAATACACGAACGATATTCGCCAAAGGTGTATTGATGCGTTCGCATATTACAAGGTTCATGGCGCGTTGCCCGCCCAATCGCCCATTGCGGATATGTTGCAATATGAAATGTTGGTATCTGTGGGATTGGCCGTACCTATCAACGTAACAGATGATGACAAACAAGCCGTGTTGCAAAGTCAGATACGCAAGTTAACACAGGTGTTGCAGTTGGTAGAACTCCGACATTTGAAAGATAAAGGGACGGACGCGGAATGTGTACAGGTGGGCGCGTTTGAATTGGCCCGGCGCAATGCGTTGATTGCGAGTTATGCAAGGATGGCCGCCGATGGGGTGGTATTGTCGGAATATTTAAAGTTCGAATGATATGAAAATAGGCGATAGAGTGAAAGTTGTAAAGTGTGAAAGAATATCAAGTTTGTTTCCCGAATATAATCCTTTAGGCCAATTTGGAACCGTGACGGGTAAATATGGACATAATATTAATTTTGTCAAATTGGATGGTGCAAGTGATAGCGTAATGTTTTGGAAAGAGGAATTGGAATTATGTTGATTTGCGCAACCTGTACGCACCGATACGATAATTGGGGCGTATGCCCGGATGCGTACATAATCATTCCGGGTGATTGTATTAAAGAAAAAACAAGTAACATTTGTGAGCGATACGAACAGGAATCAAAATAATTCATTATCTTTGCGGTATAATGGTTGTTGCACCAACCAATACAGAATATAAATACCCTTATGAGTACCGGAACGGGTGCAAACGTTCCGCGAAAGTAGGGGTGTTTTTTTAGAAATGGAAGAATTTGCAAACACAGGTTATTTGATTTCAACAGATGGCCGCGTAATCGGAAAAAATGGAAAAGAACTGAAACAACATTTGCGCAAAGGTTATTATTATATAACCATTGGCAAACAAAAATTTTCTGTTCATCGTATGGTTGCATTAACCTATATTCCCAACCCGGAAAACAAACCCGAAATTGACCATATTGACGGAAACCCGTTAAACAATAACGTTGATAATTTGCGATGGGTTACACGTCAAGAAAACGAAATGAACCCAATTACCCGGCAAAGGATTTCAAAAGTCCATAAAGGCAAAATTATTTCACAGGAACAACGCGAAAAGTTGCGTTTATGCAATTTGGGTAAAAAACAATCGGAAGAAACAAAAAAGAAAAGAGCCGATAAATTAAGAGGGCGTAAACGTCCGCAACATATCATAGATATATTGTTAAAACTAAACAGAAAACCCATAATATGTATTGTAAAAGCAACCAACGAAACATTATATTTTGAATCACAAAGTCAAGCGGCTAAAACAATGAATGTATCGGCGGCAATGGTTTCGCGTTGTATTTTGGGTTTATGTAAATCAAGAAAATATATATGGAAAAGAGTTTGAAAACCGATGTGATAATATCCGTGGACCCCGGTATATCCAATGGCGGTATTTGCGTATTCATTCCGGGCCAACAGATAAAGACAATAAAAATGCCGAAAGACATTCGGGATTTGGCGGATTTTTTCAAATATTATGCGGAAACTTACAAACCCATTGTCTTTTTGGAGAAACTTTCCGTCAGGCCGGATGATGTCGAAATGATGCCGAACGGCAAACCCAATATGGGAAAGATGTTCAGAATACAGAAGTTAATGGGTAATTATGAACATTTGAAAGCATTGATTGAAACGGCCGGTATTCCGTATGTAATGGTGCATCCCGCATCGTGGCAAACCAAACTGAAATTACGCATAAAAGGCGTGAAAGAGGAAAAGCACGAACGCAAACACCGTTACAAGGTTAAGGCCGCCGAATTGTACCCCGGCGTAAAGACAACAAATTGGAACGCCGATGCGATTATGATAATGCATTTTGGCCGTTATATATTGGTTAATGAACCGTCATGGGTAAAGGCCAATTTGCCTGTTCGTGAACACGATAAATTGTTTTGATATGGCGCACAAAATAGAAATCATTGGACGGTATAAGACAGGTTCCCAAAAATCCCGTTTTTACATCAAAACCGCAAACGTTAATGACAAACCGGTTAACGCCGTAAAGATGGATTACACCAAAACCGAATTTATGGGTTTGATTAGTCCAATATGGGAACGGGTTATAATGAGTGGTAAAGAAATCAAGATTGTTATTACTGTTGAAAAAATCGCGCAAGATGGTTAAATTTTCAATTGAAATCCGGGTTGATTACTATTATTTGGAATGTGAATTTTCCCCGGACACCCCGTGTTTCTTTGCTGATAAAATAAGAGAGTTGGCAAAGGACTATTTCAAGGATATAACAAACCCAAAGTGAACAACATAAATTATTTAATTTACATGGTATGGCGTATTATGCAAGGAAACCGGGGTTGGAATCATACAGGTATGCAAAGACCCAAAAGGACACACAATGTTTCATTTGTGGCGACCATATAAATAAAGGTCAAATGAGATATGCAAGAGGTGTTCTGTCATTATGTGAAGAATGTGCAAAGTGTTGGGAAAAAGAGGGCGGAATGTTGGGTTGTATATCAAGGGCAAAAGAATATTAACTTATTATTTGTTGAAAGAAAAAAACGATAATCAAAGTATATAATTATGGAATTACCAAAAATAACCAATTTACAGAATATAACGCCCGAACAGGCGGCCGAATATGTGCGTTACGTGGCCACATTGCGCCATAATCAAAACCGATGGTTCCGCTTCAAAGACCCATCCGCGTTGAATCTGTCAAAACAGATGGAAAAAGAGTTAGACGAATTGAACGGGCGGTTATTGAATCCCGTTCCGTCATTGTTTGATTAAACACCGGGGCGATATGGAACATTTTAATTATGACGAATGGAAAAAGAATCCAAAACGCAAGGTTGTAACCCGTGATGGTAGGGTTGCAAAAATTATAAATTATAATCAATGTTTATCGCTTTATCCTGTTAAGGTAGAAGTTGAACATATAATATTACAAGTTACCTCAAACGGGGTGTATAATATTCATGATATAAGCGCAAATGATTTGTTCTTTATTGATGAATCAATCAAAACAACCAATGGTGTAGTTTGGCGCAAATGCAAAGCCGGTTACAAATTCCCATCTGATGCAATTGTTATCCCGGATGATGAAAGGACCACAGACCGCGACCCGCGTTTGGTCCGTTGCGCCGTGTGGGATTCAAAATACATATTGATTGATGACCTTAAAAAACTACCTGTTGACAATGGTTGACGCATATATTGAACGCACCCCATCCGGCACATACCGGGTAATGGTCAAGCGGGCCAAATATAAATGGTGGTTTGAATTGGGAAAACACCCGGAAACGGACGCGGCGTTTACCCGTGCGTTGGCTGATGGGACCGTTGTTTGGCGGCCCGAAATTATTGAACCGCAAAAAAAAATTCATTTTTTTGAAAAAAATAATCAAAAACTATTGCATAATAAAAATTATGCTTATTTTTGCATCGGATTCAGTTGTGAATCCAACGCACCGGGGCGGTTCCCGGTAAAAGACAAAGCGATATGAAAAGACATTCAATTTCAAATCTGATTTCATTGTTTAAGGCAACAAAGGGTAATTGCAATTTTAGTGTAATTTCTTTTGATTCAGAAACAAAGAAACGCGAAATGGCGTATGGTGGTTATGATTTGTTTGGCGCATTGGCCGGAATGAGTACAGAGGGCGCAAAGGGCCGTTTGGTTATTCTGACAAACAAAGCCGGTTGGGATTTCATTACGAAATTTGAACGTGAACACAACACCCGCGTTACATTTGAAGATATGAAACCATATCGTATGATGATTGACGAATTTAGTTTGGATTATCGTTCGGCCGCATATATATTGTAACGGATATTGCCCAATGGCGTAACGGTAGCGCAACGGATTTTGGTTCCGTTTGTCCGGATTCGAATCCCGGTTGGGCATCAAATATTTATCAACATTAAAGCAATACGAATATGTACATCAAGAAATTGGAATTACTGAACTTTCAAGTAATCGAAAAGTTCGAAGCCGAATTCACGGGCAACGTGTATTTCGTCACAGGGGATAACGAATTGGGTAAATCAACCCTGTTAAAAGTCATTGGCGCATTGCTGACGGGCAACCGCGATGAAGTGTTACGCAACGGCACATCCAAAGGATTCGCCAAAATGGTTGTGGGCGATGATGGCGAAGAATTTGACGTTTCGTTATCATTTACAGAGAACAACCCACGCGGTACACTTACAATCAAACAGAAATCAACCGGGATGTCAACCAACAACGTAACCATGTTACAAAAGATATTCGGTTACACGGATTTTGATGCGGTTGAATTTTCCCGTTGGTCCGAAACGGCAGAGGGCCGCCGCAAACAAATCGCCGTGGTCAAATCCCTGTTACCGGCTGACGTGCGCGAACGCATTGAATCCATTGATACAGAGGTTGCCGGACTGAAAACCGAACGTACAGGCGTTAACCGTGACGTTAAGACATTCGAAACGTTGATGAACGAAAGCCGCGCCCGGATGGACTTTAACCTGGAAGAATACAAAGATACCATTGATGTTACCAACCTGTTGCAAAAGCAACAGACCAACGCCGCGTTGATTGAAAAGGCAAAGACGGTACGCGTAAAGTTGCAAAACAGAACCGAACAATTAGCCGCCATTCCATCCCGCAAAGAAGAAATTGAAGATGCAAAAAATTCGGCAATTGCAGAAGCCGAAAGGGAGTTGGAAGAAGCGAAAAGGAAATACCGCGATGCAATAGAAACGGCCAACACCAAATACGATTCGGAAATCAAGGCATTGGATGAAGAAGAAAAGGATTTGCAGAACCGCAAGGCCAACGCGGAAGATTGGTTAAAGAAGTATGAAGCCAACAACCCGGAAAAATCCGATGTTGCCGACCTGTTGGCAAAAGCCGAAATCCACAACAAACGTGCCGCGATGGTTGTTCAGTTTGCCGAACGCAAACAACAATACGATGATGCAAAGGCAAAGGCCGATGGCATGGATTCCAAGATTGATGGATTACAGGCCGAACGCGCCGAACTGATAAACAATGCCGAATTGCCGATTGCCGGATTGTCATTTACTGATGATGGATTGACATTGAACGGTGTTCCGTTTGTTCCCGGTAAAGTATCGGATTCACAGACAATGGAAATTGCGGCTAAACTTATAATTGCATCCAATCCCAAAGTAAAGGTGTTCCGCATTGCCCGTGGCGAATCATTGGGCGCAAAGCGTTTGCAGACCATTTTGGAGATTGCAAAGAAAAACGGTTTTCAAGGTTTCATTGAACAGGTACAACGCGGACAAACTGAAATGATGGTTGAAGAATACACAGAACAATAATATGGAACTTTCAGAACACGAAATTACAGAATTGCGCAAATGTGTTGGTATGACCATTTGCCGATTAAAACATAAAATCCGTTGGCATGAAAAAACGGGGGGGTAAATCTGAATATAAAGACAATATTTTAGCCGGGAGAAAACAAAGGGTTGAAAGATTGGAAATATTGATGAAAAAATTAGAATCCAATGGATAAAAAGATTGCCGAAAAGGTCAGACAATGCAAAAGGTTACAAGGCAAAAACATTGTTGACGTGATGGATATGCGCGAATTCCAAGATAATTTAGCCGCGTATTGGACCCAACAAACGGAAAGCCGCAAACAGGTTGAAAAGAATTACAAGTTAATCGCAAAGCCTGTTCCGGCACATCCCATTGCCAAATTGATTAATCTTTCCGTGTCGCAACTGATGATGGAGTATTTGGCCGTTATCAATGGCACAAGTACGCGCACATCATCCGAACGGTTATACATCAAACAATTGTGCCAACAGGCGTACAATTTGACCGTGGCGCAAATCGTGTGCAAGGAATTCCCGGAACTTGAATCCGAATTGTTACCCAAAGCAAAAGCGAATTGATATGAATGCAAACGAATTAATGATTGGGGATTGGGTAAAAACAAATCAATGTTATTCCCGTATCGCTGGATTAAGAGGTGTTGAGGAAATAAAATTTGAGGACAAATTTGGTTATGGTTTTACACCGGAAGTTGAACCAATACCAATTACCAAAGAAATATTGGAAAAGAATGGATTGAAACCATTTGAAATTGACAAATTAACAGATAAAGCAACGGCGAAATGGTGGTGTAAAAATGGAGATTATTATATTAAACAATATAATTTTAGGCATAACAATTTTGAACCAACATATTCATTTGGTTGTCATCCATTCACATTGATTGAGGGTATAAGATATGTACACGAATTGCAACACGCATTACGTTTGTGTAATATTAAAAGAGATATCTTATTATGAATGCGGACAAAATAAGCGAATCCGGCATAATCGGAAAGGATGGCAAATTACGTTTGCCGATGGATAGGTTAAATGCATTTTTTGCAAAACATCCGGGCGAACGCATAACCGTTCAGTTTACGGCGGCCGTGGCCCATTCAACGGCGGCGCAAACGGCGTATTATTACAATTACATTATCCCCACGGTTGCGGCGGCATTGTACGAACAGGGTACGCGAATGAGCGAAAAGAACGTTGACAAATGGTTGGTTGAACAATACCCCGGCGATAAGACCGAATCCGTGTTGGGGGTTGGCGAAGAAATCACAGAAGCACGCGAATTCGACAAAAACCAAATGTCAGATTTTATTGATTGGTTGAAGATGTACGCGGTGGAGAATCTGAACGTGTACGTTGAAGATTCAAAAACACTTTAAAATTTACCGACATGACAATTGACGATGTATTGATATTAGATACTGAAACCACGGGAAAGACAGAGAAAAACGCCCGTTGGGATTTGGATTATATGGAATTCCCGCACGTTGTTCAAATTGCATGGCAACATGGAATCAAACAGGAAAGCCATATTATTTAC
The DNA here is from genome assembly GCA_045593185.1 of Elusimicrobiaceae bacterium. Lineage (GTDB taxonomy): Bacteria > Elusimicrobiota > Elusimicrobia > Elusimicrobiales > Elusimicrobiaceae > Avelusimicrobium. The sequence goes on from JAZNWD010000035.1 coordinate 20,068, forward strand.
CCGGATGGTTACGAAATCCCGGAAGAAGTTGTTGCAATACATGGAATAACAACTGAATATGCAAAAGAACATGGCGAACCGTTTGCCGTTGTGATTGACAAACTGATTGAAGATTGTTTGAATGCGGAATTGATTTGCGGCCATAACTTATATTTTGATGTTAGCATAATTAAAGCCAACATCATGCGCGAATTGGGCCGCGAATATTACGATGCGAACATGGTTGAAGATGCGTTGTACAAAGGAAAGCGGATTGATACCATGCGCCCCTCGATGAAATGGGTTGACGCACGCGCACAGAACGGGCGGTTGAAGTTCCCGAAATTGGAAGAACTTTATTCAAGATGTTTCCCCGGTCAGACGTTCCCGGCACATGATGCAATGGAAGATGTCAAGGCCGTTGCGCGTTGTCTGCCTGTAATCATCGAAAAAGGTTTAATCGAACTAAAAGTAAAGGAGTACGAACCCGAACAGGGTAAAATTGAATTTGTAAAGCCGGAAACCGCGAGAGTTGCCCCACAATCGCACGAAACACCCGCACCCGTACAAACTAACGTTGAAGCGGAGAAAGGCCCGCAAATCGAAAATTCGGCAAAAATAACAGGGATTGAAAACGAATTGTTAAACCAAGATAACTTTTGATTATGGCAAAGGAAAATAAAAAAGAAACCATCCATTTGCACAATACCCCGACATTCTATTTGGAGTACATGAAAAATTGGTTGGCGCACAAAAAGAAAGAGAACGCAAACCCGGCAGAAATCGCCATTGTTGAGGATATAACCAAGATGGTGGGTATTGCCGTTGATGTAATGAACCCCGTACCGGCGGAACCGGGAACCGATAAAGCAAACTAATATGGAGAATCAAGAAAAGAAGATTGACAAAAAGAATTTCAATCTATCAAAAGTGAAAGTGTTACCAAACGGCGGTTTGATGGTCGAATATCAAGTAACGGAAGTTATCAACGATGAAGTTTCCATTACTGATTTCACGGCAACACATAACCGCGATTTGCACCCGGATTTGTTGGGCCTGTTCAAAGATTTGCGCCCCATCGTTGCCCGCGTGTTCAACATCAATTCGTTTTTGACAATGTTGGAATCCGGCGAAATTAAAGTGAACGCCGCCGGAATGGAACAGGCACGCGCATTCGCTGACAAACTGATACAGAACATAACCGTTCGCGGCGTGTCATGGTCCGGTTCGGATGATAACATCGGCGTTATTATAACCGCCGTGTACGAAACCCCGAATGGCCTTAAAACCTGTATCAATACGCCGCGCATCAAGTTGGCGCAAATATCTTTCGGATTCGAAGAAGAATTGGAAACGATTTTGGAATCAATCAAGAAAGAAGTATTTGAATTCCTGTTCAACGGCAAGGGGGCGCAATTGTCACTTTTCGGGGACCAACCCGCAAACGAATAAAACTTTAATATTAAGCAGATTGTTAGAACAGAAGCAGAGGTTGACGAATTGATTAACCGATGTGTTGAGAATGAGGTAACCGTTGGAAGCGTTTATCCCGGAATGACTTATGAACAGGGAATACGCGCCGGTATTGAATGGCTGACAGGCGAAACGGATGATTACCCATTTGATTAATAAATGGAACCGATTGTAATTGATACCCGCCCGGATTATGATTATTGCGTTTCGCAAGGTTTTGAGCCGTTAACAGATAGCCATTTTGTTGTGGCCCATCCGTTGCGGGTATCATTGCAACGGGAATTGTTCGGGACCGGACACACCCCGGAAGAAAACGAACGGTTTTACCGCTTTTGTTGGAAACACAAACCCCACATTTGCGAAGAATGTATGAAGCCGTTGAAAGAATATTCGGCAACCTACATTTCGCATATCCGCACAAGGGGCGCGTTCCCGGAGATGGCGTTTGATTGCAGAAACGTTAATATATTATGTTTTGAACATCATAAACAATGGGAAAACGGGGACCGCAAAAGTATGCGGATATACGGCGTAAATGAATTCACGATTGAACAATTAGAACGGGAATACAGATGAAAGATTATACCGAAACCGTGCGCCGTTCGATGCGAAAGGATTTCGCCAACGCGACATTCAAGAAGTTGGCAAAGGTCCCGAAAACGCCCCATCCGAAAGATACGAAAAGGGTTTTGGAACTGAACCCGGATTGTCAGTATTACAAGTTCCGCCGATTCTTTGAAAAACGTTTGGTGCGTCTGTTAAGGCAATCAACCGTTGGCGGAACATGGGTTGAATTCGTGGTTGATGCAGACCGAAAGCAATTGAACGATGCGGCCGGATGGTCTGACATGAAACGGGAATATTTATTGCAAGGTGCTAAATTTGATGATTGATTATGAATAAAGTTATTTTGCGTGGTAACGTGGGACAGGGACCACAAATTACAAACTTTGAGAATGGCGGAAAAGTTGCGCAATTTTCATTGGCCACAACTGAAAGAGGGTACAAAACACAAGATGGCCGGGAAATACCGGACGTAACAGATTGGCACAACATTGTTGTCAAGCGTTCCGGATTGGCCGGTATTTGCGAACAGTATGTAAAAAAGGGATCCCCGTTATTGATTATCGGTAAAGTAAGAACCCGGGAATATCAAGACAACGCGGGCCAAACCCGGTACATTACCGAAATCATTGTTGAAGAATTGGAATTGTTGGGCGGCGGACAGAAGCACGAAAGCGCACCCGCGCCGGAACCCGAACCCGCGCCCGGCCGTGACCCGGATATGCCGTTTTAATCATGTTACCGCAAACAAAAGAATTGTTGGGACTGATGCAACAGGCATCGGGATTCACGCCGGATGAAATATTGGGCGGTTGCCGAAAAGTTCCATTACCCGCGTGCCGTTGGTTTATCGGGGCCGAATTGATGGATATGGGTTTTTCATCCATGATGGCCGCAAGGGAATTAAACATTGACCATGCAACGTTATTACACGGGCGCAAACAGATTGACGCGATTACGGAACGCAACGGATGGCGTGCAGAGATTCAAATTTATGTTCAATTCAAAAAGTTAGTCAATGCAAATAGAAAAGAAATTGTACAACCCGGAAATACATGATAAATTCCGGGGCCTGTCTGTAAAGAATCCGTATGCGTCATGGCTGACGCGAATTGAATACGTTGATGGGGATAATATGGGCCATGCCCGTAAGACCATCGAAGTACGTTCGCGCAATACGTCATACCGTGGCGATGTATTGATTTGTTCGAGCGCAAAACCGGTTATTCCGGGCATGATGTCCGGCGTGACGTTAGGATTGGTCGAACTTTACAATTTAAAGAGGGTTGAAGATTTTACGGCCGATGATTGGGAACACACTTGCATCCCCGTACAGGACAGACCCAAAAAGGGTTGGGGATGGCTGATGCGTAACCCGCGCCCGGTTGTGGAAATGCCTGTATCGGGCCAATTAGGTTTTTATGACGTGGTTGTACCCAAAGGGGATATTACAGAATACCCGCGTGCAATGGCAATGGGTAAAGATGGTTGGGATATTGTCAAACAAAAAATCAAGTAATATGGATGGAAAAGTTTTGCCGAAAAGAATATTTGTTTGGAAAGATGAATTAAACGAATTCATGGCCCGTAAAAGAACCCATTTACAAATTGGGATAAATCAAGATAGTCAACCCGGTTTGTTGTGTTATGTAATCAAAACCGATTTTGACGATATTATAAACCAATTGCAGAATGGATGTAATGCAATAAATTTGATGCACTATTTGGACGCAAACAGAAAAGATGGTAAAATGTGTATATCAAATATGGAATGCGCCCAAATTGATGAATATTACAAGAATGGCAATTGGGATGGAATAATAAAGTATATCCGCAAATATTTAGATGTATGAAAGTTTTTATGTTTATTGCAATCGTTATGATTGTTGCGTGTTTAGTCAGTATATCCGATAAACTTTCGGAAATTATCGCACATCAACGCGTTATTGAATCAATGTTGGACGATATAAAGAAAAAGTAACATGGAATATTGGCGCGAAAATTTAAACCCATTTGATGCAGAATTGCAACTAATGGTTGAATCGCTGACGGAACGCCCATGTGAGTTAAAGAATGGCGGCGATAATTATTTCTTTGAAATAGATTATTCCAAACATCATGAACCCGAATTCATTTCGGCCGTGATGGATGCGGTTGCCGGGCGATTGGGTAAACGTTTGTTGGAAATGAAAGATGACCCGGACCGAAAGGCCGTGTTTGTCCGTGCAAGGTTTTCGGATGAAAAATACCCCGGATTGATTCAGAGTGTGGCAAAATCGAACCCCAACCCCAAAAAAGGTATGCAATTTTGCTACAGGTTGGAACAGGTAACGGCGTTACAGGTCAAGCGCGACAACGCCGATGCGCTGATTGAATTTGTGGGTAACGGCGAATTGGAAATACCACAGGATGAACCCGCCGTGTTCCATTTCCTTAACGCATCGGGTTCCGTGTGGCAACACGCCCCGGAATCATCATATATCGTGTTAACAAAATCAGAATTCTTTAACGTGATAGACAAAGAAACGTTTGAAAATGAGTACGAACCGAAATGACCCGCCAAAGATAGAGGGAAAGAAATGCCGCGAATGTTGGCATTGTCTGAATCCACAAGGTAACACAATGTGCGCGTTTACCGGAAAACCCATCAACGCCGATTCCCCGGCCTGTACGATGATGATTGAAGATTAGACAAACCCCGGATGGCCTTAAAAAACCATTCGGGATTTGCCATTAAACAAAAATAAACTACATTTGCACAAAACATTACTATTATGGCAACAAGCGATAAAGGGAAAATCGCGGCCCCAAGAAAGAAACGCGAAGCATGGACGGACGATAAAGTTGAAATAATGTGCAAAGAGGTTGCACAGGGAAAAACATACGAACAGGCGTTCAAAAAGGCCCGTATTGCACAATCAACGTTCTATAACCATTTGAAAACGGATATGGAGTTTATGGAACGGATTAAAAAGGCCGAAAAGGAATTCAACGAATATTTTGATGCAAATATAGTTTCCATATCCAAACGTTCATTGGCCGAACTCATATCCGGGTATGAGTATGACGAAACCACAACGGAAACCATACCGGGAAAGAATGGCAAAATCGTAATCAAAAAAAAGGTTGTTCACAAAAAGGCCGCGCCCAATACAACGGCGGTAATCTTTGCATTGTGCAACCGTGACCCGGAGCATTGGCAAAACAGAATACAACAGGATATTAATGGAAAGATTGAAGCCGAAACCAAAAATGAAGTGTCATTGAAAAACGTTCCGGATGAACTGTTGTCACAAGTTATTGACGCAATAAATTCAAAGTAATATGGATGAAGATAAATTGCGAAGCGGTTGCGCGTTTATGTCCGGATTGTACTTTATTGTCATGTTGGCAATGGGAATATGTTTGTGCGTATGGCTCGCGTGAAATCAGATAAACCGGTAAACGTCCATTATTGCGGCGATTGCGCCCACGGCAATGAAGTACAAGAACATTGGAACCGGGCGTTGGATGGTCATTATTTGTGTACGTTGTAAGTATTCAAGCCGTTCCCGGTTGAAGTCTGAACAGGCGTGCGAAAACTTTAAATCATAGGGAATGAAAATATTACAGATGCCCGTCAAATGGGGGCGCAAAGCGATAATAACCGATGGTAACGGCGTTATTGCGTTGGATATTGAGAATGACCAACCCCATGTTGGTTATATCCATGATTTGGTTGTGGATGAATCCAAACGTAAAAAGGGAATCGGAACGAAATTATTGAAGAAGATAATTGAAGTTGCAGAACAGAACGGATGCAATAAGGTTATTTTGTGGTGCGAACCGATTGTTTGGTTACATGAATGGTACGAACGCATGGGTTTTATTGAAACCGAAATCGGCGAATACGGAATGGCCCGGATGTTGTTGATGTTAAAAATGTAACTATTGGTAGAATTTTTGGCGGGTGGGTATCGCAAAATCCCGACAAAACACCAAAGCATATATAACGATTGGTCGAAAAATGGACAATAAAACGGTACTTTGGACGCAAATATTGACCGAACACCCGGAATATTTTTTGCAAGAGGGTGCGAAACGGCGATTGATATGGTTTGCGCAATATATGCAACCATCATTTCAACCAACCGCGTTTCATCGGGCGTATTACCGGGTATTGGATATGTTCGCCAAACGCCAAATTAAAAACCTAATCATACAGGCCCCGCCCCAACACGGCAAAAGTCAAGGTTCGAGCCGATTTTTACCGGCTCAAATGTTAGGAATGTACCCGGATTTAAAGATTGCCATTTGTTCGTATGCCGCCACGATTGCAAAGGATTTCAACCGTGATGTTCAAAGGTTAATTGACACGGACAAATACAGGGCCATTTATCCCGAAACACAATTGAACGGTTCCAATGTGGTTACAGTTGCCGACAATTTTTTGCGAAATTCCGATGTGTTTGAAATTGTGAACCATACCGGTTCGTTGCGTGTTGTGGGCCGTGGCGGTGCATTGACATCAAAAACCGTGGATGTAATGATATACGATGATTTGTACAAAGATTCATCGGAAGCCAATTCGCCACAGATACGGCAAACGGCATGGGATTGGTACACAAAGGTTGCTCAAAGCCGATTGCATAACGATTCACAACAACTGATTGTTTTTACCCGTTGGCACCCGGAAGATATTATTGGAAAGATTATTGAAAAAGAAAAGGTAATATTTGCCGAAAAGTGGTCCGATTTTGACAACATCCCGGCGGGTGCATGGGTGTTGGTCAACTTTGAAGCCATAAAGACAGGCAACGCCACGGAAATTGATAACAGGGAGCCGGGCGCGGCATTATGGCCCGAACGCCATTCGTTGGACCGACTAATAAAACAAAAGCAACTTGACCCCGTTGGTTTCCAATGCCTGTATCAAGGTGACCCCGGTAATGCAGAGGGTAAATTGTACCAACCGTTCAAAACATGGGTTGAAAAGTCCGATTGGGGAACATACATCCGTTCGGGTTGTTACGTTGACGTTGCGGATGCGGGCGATGATTATTTGTTTGCCGCATCGTATGACATTTACAAATCGGACAATCAGATTTGGAACGAGAACAAGAAACGGTTTGAACCGCTATTATTCGCGCTGATTACCGATATTGAATTTACGGATGAAAACACAGATGTCACAACCGTAACCGTTCCCCGGTTGATAAACGCCAATGGAGTACAGAAAGCATGGATTGAAAGCAACAACGGTGGTTCGCAGTTTGAAAAGGTGGTAAAAAGGAAAGTTAAGGCCATAACCATTCCGTTCTATCAGAACGAAAACAAGGAATCGCGAATCGTGACAAACGCGCCGTTTGTCAACCAATATATCATAATGCCGATGGGATGGGAAACGCGGTTCAAAACTTTCCATGACCATGTAACCGGGTTTTTACGCAAGTTTGACGCAAACGCCCATGATGATGATGCGGATGGATTAACCGGGATATACGAAAAGGAAATCGCAGATGGCAACATCAAACCGTATGGCGCAATGTCACGCGGAATAAGAGTGCATTGATAGGCCGCGAGATTTAGCCCACAATCGCATATCTTTCCCCGGATGATAAATTACACGCGGATTGAAAAATAATTGATTGTATGCGAAATTTCTAAAAAATAACTACATTTGTGGCGTAATGCGGTAAAGGGTCAACCGCGAAACCATATTGTTTAACTAAAAAATTCGAATTATGAGTTTATTATGTCAATGCCCGGCCGCATCCGCAATCAGCACCATTCCCAACGTGCAATGCCCGGAAAATTTCGGCCAAATTCAAAAAGTAGCATTCCAACGTTTGCGTCAAGCAGACGGAACCCGAAACAGTTTTGCCGCCGCAAGCGGAACACCCACAACCCCGACAATTGATTTGTTGGCAAGTTGGACCGCAAAGATGGCCGCAAGCAATGGAACCAAAATCGTTATTTCTCCTTACATCAATGCCCCGGCCGATAGCGGCGGCGATGCACGCCGTTCAAGTGGTGGCAACGATGATTTGGGTGGTATTGCAGAGGTATTGGGCGGCAACCCCGTACAGTTTGACGGTGTATTGCGTGCCATTCCCCAATCTGTCATCAAGACAATGAAAGAATTGGAATGCGAAGCCAATGCCGGTAATTTGGGCGTTTACCTGTTTGACGAAAACGGCAACATTGAAGCCATACAGGACCAAACCGAACCCAACACATATTATCCTATTCCCATCCGTTCATTGTTCATCGGTTCAAAGATTCACGGAAATTTTGATGCAAAGGATTCAAACGCCATTTCGTGGATGTACCCCGACAACTATTCGGATGATTTGGAAATCATCAAACCTAAAGACTTTAACCCGCTTACTGACTTAATACCCGCGTAGCCATGAACGCAAAAACAACCAATGTAACGTTGGTTGCAAACGGCGTTACACAGGAATTTGAGTTTTCCCACGCGGAAAGGATTTTGCAAATGCCGCGTAATGGCGGTTGGAAATTACCAAAGGATTCAAAATTTGAGTTTGTAAACAATGGGTTACGATGTCGCGGAAATAAAAAAGAAAATAGCGGAAAATAAAAAGGCCGCCACGTTGAGCCGTGCGAAACTGCATCAAATGCGTATCAAGTTTCACACGGTCAAACGTGTAACGTCTTTTAATGCACCCTATATTTCTATACCATTGACCCAATTTTTGGCAATGGTTGAAAACATATTACCCCACGACAAATTCGTACTGTTCAAAGCAATGTTCCGTTATCCCATCAAAACCAATGAGATAACGGATATATGCTTTAATAAGTTGAGCCGCATTTTTGACGGACGCAACCCGGCGTTCAATTATCAGTTTGCAAATCCAAGTATGCGCGATGATTGGGAACAATACAGACTTAACAAGTTGAACGAACCCGATGTGTGGGCCACAAAGGGTTGGGAATTCTTTAAATCCGAAATCAATTCGGTTCTGATTGTGGATTTCCCGGAAAAACAAAGTGGCGATTTACCCGAACCATATTTCTATTGGTTGCCGATTGACGATGTGATTGCGTATGACGCAGACCCGACCACGGGCCAAATGGATTATATCGTATTCCGCCGCCGTGACGAAATCGTGGTATTGGATGATGAAACATACAGGGTTTGGGATGATAAGAAGCACACGGGACGCATTGAGGGCGCACCAAGAATTGACACGCCGCATGACATCGGTTATTGCCCGGCGCGTTTCTTTTGGAATCAGCCGTTGAGCATTGACGAACCCGATGTTAAGGCATCCCCGTTATCCGGCGAACTTGAATCACTTGATTGGTTTGAATTTTTCCATATCAGCAAACGCACGTTGGATTTGATGGGTGCTTATCCCATTTTGTCCGGGTACGAACAAAGATGCGACTTCTCGAACGCAGAAAACGGCGATTATTGCGATGGTGGTTTTTTGAGGAACAAACAAGGCCATTATAAATTGGACATGGCCGGATTGCTGATGCGATGCCCGAAATGTGGCGATAAACGCATTATCGGCCCCGGTTCATTTGTTGATGTCCCCGTTCCGAATGCCGCAGAAAACCAACCCGATTTGCGACATCCTGTTGATATGCTGACGGTTGACCGCGATTCGTTGGATTACAACGTTGACGAACAGAAACGTTTGCGCGAAGAAATCATAACGGCGGTTGTCGGACAGGAAGAAATAATAACCAACCGGGATGCGTTCAACGAACAACAGGTACAGGCTAATTTTGAAAACGTCACAACCGTATTGCGCAGACTGAAAAAAGGTTTTGAAGAAGCGCAACAATGGGTTGATACAACGTGTTGCATCGGACGTTACGGCCGTTTATTCGTATCGGCGAAAATCAATTACGGAACCGAATTTTATCTTTATTCGACACAGGAGTTGCGCAACCAATACAAGGCCGCAAAGGATGCGGGCGCACCCGAAAGCGAATTGGATATGATGCAAAACCGTATATTGGAAACCGAATACAGGAATGACCCGGTACAATTGCGCCGTATGATGTTATTGGCAGAACTCGAACCGTACCGCCATTTGTCGCGTACAGAAGTGGGGGAATTGTTTGAAAAACGATTGGTAAACGAACAGGATTTGCGGATTAAATTAAACTTTCCTAATTTTGTCCGCAGATTTGAACGGGAAAACATGAATATCGTTGAATTCGGTAATCAAATCCCGTACCAATCAAAGATTGATAAGATAATGGCCGAATTCCGGCGTTATGCTGACGAAATAACCCCGGCAACGGCCAATGTTTAACCAAAATAAATATCGACAATGATTACAAAAGATGGTAGGGACACACCAATTGAGAAATTGACCCCGGAAAATTACATCGTACCAAAGGGCGAAGATAAAAGTTACCATTGCGTCATTGAGGTTGTACAATTCGACCAAAAGACCGGCAAACGCATTTCCAAACCCCGCGTACAGAAGTTCGGAAAGAAAATGTTTGAATCATCCGTATTGGCAAGTCTGAAAAAGCAAGGTTACACCATAACTGTTTTGCATGACCCCAACGCATGGTTGAAAGAACAACAAGAAAAGGCCGCCGAACGCGCAAAGCAACAGGCGGAAGAAAAAGCCAAAGCCGAACAGGAACGTTTTGATGCGGCCGTGGCCGCCGCCGTTGCAAAGCAGATGGCCGCAATGAATGCCGGTCAAGGCGCACCCGCCGGGACCGATGGCGCACCCGCCGATTCTGACAACGCCGAACAGGGCGAAAAGGGAACAAAGAGGGGCCGCCCCGCAAAAGAGTAACTAACAATTAAACAATTACAATTATGGCACAAATCGCACAACAGGACAATTTGTTTATTGACGTGACCACATTGGGAACGTTCACAGAGGACCAAAAGAAAAAGTTGGTGGAATGCTTTAAGGCCGGAACTATTCTTGACGTTGTACAAAGTTCCGCCGCCGGTGTTTCAAAGTGTATTTCCGCATCATACGCCGATGTTAGCACAACCCGCACATACACATTCGTATTCGGTGGTGCATCATTGCAGACCGTGACCGCAACGGAAACAATATCCGCATAAATACCCGTTGGGCGATACTGATTAAAAGACATTAACCAAACATTCAAAGGGAAAGAATTATGGCACTAACAACCGAATTATTGAATGCCAACGCCGCATTGTCCGGCTTGACAGACGAACAGAAAAACGCGATTGTGGAAATGTCAGCCAATGACGAAAACACAGTAATCGCAAAGAAAACCGGGGAAATTTACGGCGGTTTGGATGCAGACATTTTGGCCGCATCCGGTATCGCAAAGAATGGAACCGAAAAGACATTTGATTACGCCAAAAGGGTAATCGGCGAAATCAAGGGACAGGCGGGTAACGCCGCACAACTGCAAACCCAAATTTCCGATTTGACCAAAGAGAAAGCAAGATTGGAAAAAGTGATTGCAGAGGGTGGCGCGGATGCAGAAACCAAAAAGGCTTTGACGCAAGCCAAAGCGGATTTGGCTAATGTAACCAAAGAATTTACGGACTTGAAAACAAAGTATGACAATGCAGAAGCCGAACACGCCAAAGTTTTGTTCAACGCAAAGTTGGATTCCGAATTTGCAAAAGCAACCGCCGGAATCAAGTTCAAGGCAGATTTACCCGCATCCGTCCATTCTGTTCTGTTGTCACAAGCATTGGAAAAATTAAAGGGTATGAACCCAAGTTTTGAAGATGATAGCAATGGCGGCAAAATGTTGGTATTTAAAAACGCCGATGGTTCCATTATGAAAGATGCCGCAAACAATTTGCGTCCGTTTACCGCAACCGAACTTGTAACCCGTGAACTCAAAACGATGGGTGTTTTGGATGAGGGCCGCAATCAGACAGGCACAGGCGGAACAGGTGGCACAGGTGGAACCGGCGGTACAGGCGGCGGAACCGTTGATTTGTCCGGCGCACGAACACAGGATGAAGCGCACGAAATCATTGCAAAACAATTGATGGGTCAAGGATTGTTGAACGGTTCCAAAGAATTTGAAGAAGCAATGAACAAGGCATGGGCGGACAACCGCGATACCATCAAGGCATTGCCGATTCGATAAGAGAGTAACAAACAATGACCGGGTAAAGGGTCAATCCGGCTAACAAAAAAACAACAACTTAAAACAAAACAATTATGTCACTTATTGCAACAAGACTACAGAATTGGCGAGTTGAAAACCCGGAATTTGACCGTAATATGGCCCGCCCATTGGAGTATGGCGCATTGGATTTCTTCATCGAGCAAACCAACGCCGGTAATTCAATCATCAATCCCAATTTGCGCAACCGCGCATTTGAGAGCATCGGAAACACCGTACAGGTCCCCGTTATCAATTACGATGGCGATGTAACCGTGTCAAACGTCCGTTCATGCGTTATCGCTGACGATGAAAACACATCTGCATTATACACCGTCAATTGGGTAACTTTGGCCGTTGGTTTCACAATGGTTCCCCAACTGTACAGGAACAATGAGATTTCTTATGAGCATGATTTCGCACGTAAGATGGAAAAGGTTTGCCGCGCACTTGCAACCGCAATGGATGTACAGGCAATCGCCGCGTTGGAAGCCAACAAAACACAGGTGTTCAAAGATTCTTTGATTTACACCGTAACATCTAATAGTGTGCAAGTTCCGTGGATTGCCCGCATGGAATTCCTTTCGGACATGAACGCAATGATGCGTGCGAACGCATATCCCGAAATGTTGCACGTTATCGGTGGAGCCGGTTTTGATTCATTGGTACGCAAGTTGGCCGAACATGACATTTATAACGATGTCAATAAGCGCATGGAATATGACAACAAAGTATTCCACTACACCAACAACATCGTGAATGAATCCGGCATATACGCAACCGGTTACGTTGTAGCCGATGGCAATGTGGGCGTTCTGACCCGCGTTGACCGCGAAGCATTGAGCCGTACCCGCGCCAATTTCCACGAATGGGATGTTGTACGTTTGCCGTACATTGATTTGCCCGTTGGTTCACACTATTATACCGCCGTTGGTGACCAATCCGGTATTGCCGGGGCCGCATCCGCCGACATGGTTTGCAACGTAAAGGAATATTTCGGTTTTTCCGTTGATATTGCTTTCTTGGTTGCTTACAACAGTAACCCCGAAACCGTTGCCAACCCCATCATCAAGGTGGAAGTTGCATCGCCCGTTACCAATCCGTTCGCACAACCCGTTGAGGTAGTGAACACAGAGGATAACCCGGTTAATACAACCGTGATTTCCTAAACGGGGATTTCTCCATATTGTAAGCGGGGGCGGGCGTTAAAACCCCGTCCCCGTTTTTCTTTAACCACAAATCAAACCGAAAATGATACGATTGCAAGAAATACAAACCGCGCTTATGCCATTGGTTGGTTGGCAACAGGATTACAACCCGCAATACAAGATTGACGCACGATTATGTGAAAGCGAAAGCGGATTGACCTTTCAAGGGGCGCACCCGCTTGTTACTTTGCCCAATATCCGGGCCATTATGCCGGATGATTTTTTGTATAGTTACCCGGAATGGAACGAAATTCGCACATATCGCAAGGGTATGAAAGTACGCCACGATAATATTGTGTGGATTGCCAATTATGACAACGTGGGTGTTGTTCCGGCGGCTAATGATTTCAACCAAGATTTTAACAACGATTTCGGTTCGGAATTGGCGGGCGCATGGGTCAAATTCAATATGCAATCGGATTTCGTGGAAAATCTGACAATAAACGGAATCAACACGGCCATTCAACAATTCATACAGGATAAGCAATTGCAAAAAGAAACCAGGAATTTGCTTGAACGCCGCACTTTCTTTGATGGGGCCGCAAGATTACAGGCCACAATTGACCCATCGGGAAAGATTGTTGGTTTTGAAATCGTCCCCGTCCGTGCAATGGGCGTGACTACAAAGATTGAACGGATAGGTTTACAGATGGTCGGCGCAACCGGAAAGGTCAAATTATACCTGTTCCATTCGTCACAGGTCGCACCCATGAAAGTGATTGAATTGGATTTCACAAACACAAACGGCGGTTTTCAATGGTTTACCCCGTCCGAAACCATTTATTTACCATACATACCCGGAACAGACGGGGACGGAAACGATGCGGGCGGCGCGTGGTTCCTTTGCTATAACCAAAACGAATTGCCCGCCGGGATGCAAGCATTGAACGTTTCCAAAGATTGGTCCGTTGAACCGTGCCAAACCTGTTTGGGTGGTTCTATCGAATCATGGCGCGAAATGACAAAGTATTTACAGGTTTCCCCGTTCGGAATCCATGCACCGTTGGATTTTACGGAATACCCGGAAATGTTCGATATTGGCGAAATAGGTTACACCAATACGATGAATTACGGCATGAACGTTGAAATATCCGTTGGTTGCGATTTGACGGATTTCATCATTTCGCAACGTGCTATTTTTGCGTCTGTTATCCAAAAACAGGTGGCCGCAAACGTATTGCGTACAATCGCAATGAATCCCGATGTGAGGGTTAACCGTAATCAAGTGAATGTAACCCGCGACCAAATATTGTACGAACTTGACGGTGCGCCCCAGGGCCGTGTAAGCGGTTTGGGTTACGAACTGAAACAGGCATACAAGGCGTTGGAATTCGATACGCGCGGACTTGACCGCATTTGCTTACAATGCAACAACCACGGTGTTAAGTATCGCACCATTTAATTTTGTCAAATTTGGCGTATAACGGCATTTCTTTGTTCTGATGTACGTTTTATCGTCCGGGTAAAGAAAATGCCGCCAAACGTAAGGAATCAAGCCGAAACGATGGGAATATTGAACGATTTGTTGCAACGTGTTCAATCTGTCAATGATGGATTGGAAAAAGGCGGTATCATTCGGGATGTAGTAATACAATACCCGGATGATATTTTGGATTTGCAAAAGGAACAATTGTTTGCGGGCAAACGTTCGGATGGCGAAGATATACGGCCGTATTACACGGAAGATTTGAAGCCATCGGGATATTTCTATTCCGTTGACACGGCAAAGATGTACGCCGCATGGAAACAAACATTGGATTACCCGTTTAAAGCCAATCGCAACCCGGATGCGCCCAACCTGTATATCAACGGCCGGTTCCATGACGAATTAGGCGTGCAATTCGCGGTTGATACCGTTGCCGTGGTCGGAACAACAGGATATTCCCAACAAATCGTTGCCAAATACGGATTGGACACGTTCGGTTTGATGTGGGATAATTGGAACGAAATATTTTTCAACCGGGGCGGTTATGACCGGTTGATGGAACAGATTAAACAAATACTATATGTCAACTAATGCACCCATAATCCCCAATCCCGTCATGTTGGATGCGGTAATCGGGGAAATACAACAGGGATTGACCGACAATATAAGTTGGTTGGATGCGGCTTTCGGCCGTGCCCAAAGGTTAACAAAGATGGTAAACGGAAAACGCATCGTCACGCCTAACGTGTATTGCGGTGGATGGAACGGCCACGGCCCCAATGATTACATTGAGGTTTCCCCGGATTCAAAGATTGGTAATTTTTCATTCTTTGAAATTGAGGACCCGCAAACGATAGTGGGCGGCCCGTGGGCGCGTGAAATCAAAACGCCGTTCGGTCTGATTGTGTGGGTAGATTTGACCCGTATATATAACACAGATGTGAACAGGAATACGGAACGTTTGAAAGCCGAAATATTGCGGGTTCTGAACGGCCGTGCCAATTGGCATTTAACAGATGGCCGGATAGTGGTTAACCGCATTTGGGAACGTGTGGAAAACATTTATAAGGGTTACACCCTGTCAGAGATAGACAACCAATTTTTGATGCACCCGTTTTGGGGTATAAAAATTGACGGATTGTTGGAGTATAACGAATTGTGCGATGTCAATATTTGAATTTATATGTTGGGTTGCGGTTATATCATTGGTGGCCGCATTCCTGTTGTCATTAGCCGTAAAATGGAAATGGTTGGAATGGTTACAGGTTCACGCCCCGAATGATTTTTTTTACAAACTATTTTCGTGCAAATTCTGTTGTTCATGGTGGATGTGCGTTGTTATTTCTTTATTTTTGTGCATGGCAAACGGGCAATGGGTATTCCTGTTGGTCCCGTTTTGTTCAACTTTAATAACACGTGAACTTTGGTAATATGACAAAAACAAAGATTGGTAAACATACGGTTGAATTCTTTGATGCGATTGATGAATTGCCGATTGTGCGGTTCCACAAGTATCAAAAGTTGCTATTGATTGACGCGGGCGTTGGTTCAGATATTGCCGCGTTTGACCAAAGGATGGAAAAGGTACGCCGCCATTTGATGTTGGGCGAAACGGAAAACGCGCAAAAGGAATTGGAAAACGTGCGCCAATGCGTTTATCTGATTCAAACCGGGGTAAACCCGCAACACCGGGCGTTCGCCGCGTTAGTTACAAAGGTTGACGGGACGGAATGCAACGATATGTCGGACGATGCGTTGGCAAAGGTTACGGAATTGTTGCAAGATGCACCCGTTAAAGAGTTGCCCGCCCAATTGGATGCGGCCAAAAAAAAAATAGATGATGAACTGATGTTGTATTTCCCATCCCTGTTCAATGATTCGCGGGTTAAGGAATATTTCGACCTGTTGAAGAAACGCACGATGGAGATATTGAACGGGGTAATAAAGGGGTTGCCGGAACCGTTGGCCACGAAAGCGGTTGAAAAGTTGACAACATTGTTGATAACATATTCGCATCCAAAGTTGTTCACGGGTCCGGAATCAACCGAAATACAATTCGACCGTCAGTTTGAAAACCTTTGTTTGGTCCTGTCCGAACAATTGCACGTCAAACCCAAAGATTACACCGTATTGGAGTTTTACAACGCATTCGATTTTGTCAAGGAACGGAACAAACAGGCAGAACAGGCGCAAAAGGCGGCCCACAATCGAAGATAAGGTACGCGGGTGTATAAACTAACGTCAGAGAGAAAATAATTGAATACAGGGCAAATTTTAATAAAATAACAATGGATAACCCAAATCCCATATACTACAAAGATTTGATAACCCCGGATGATTCAATAAAGAATCTAATCGGTCAGTTGCAACAATTGGTATCTGAATATGATGCGGCCAAATCCAAGATACAAGGCGCGGCCGCAGAAGTTGCCAAATCTGTTCAAAGTGTGTCCGGCGCAACAGAGGAACAACGCAAACAAATTCAACTTGCATCCGAACAATCGGATAAGTTGGTGGCCGAATATCAGAGTATAAACACCAAACAACGCGAAGCGGCACAGGCTTTCGCATTGGCCACGGCCGCCAAAAAGGAACAGACGCAAATAGACAAACTTATTGCGCAAATCAATGATTCCGCCATTGGTTCATATAATAGGTTATCCGCCCAATATCGTTTGAACAAAATACGTTTAAACGAAATGAGTGCAGAGGAACGCAAGGCCACGGACGCGGGCCGACAATTAGAAGCCGAAACCGCCGCGTTGTATGAGGAAATGAAATCGTTACAGGAAGCAACCGGCAAACACCAATTAAATGTCGGTAATTATGCGGATGCGGCAAAGGGTTTGAAAACTGAACTAATGTCATTGACGCAACAAATGGCATTAATGAAGTTAAACGGCGAACAGAATTCGGAAGAATACCGCAACATGGCCCAACGTGCCGGGGAACTCAAAGATGCCATGATGGACGCGCAAACGGAAGTTAAGGCAATGGCAAGCGATACCGAACAATTGGATGCGACAATGGGCGCAACATCGGCGGTATCGGGTGGCATGGGTGCGTTCAATAGCGCATTGGCGTTGACCGGTTCCAATTCCGAAACCGCATCGGAAGCGCAAAAGGGGTTAGGCGCAACCATTGGTATCGTGTCCGGGTTGACCGCCGTACAGAATGCGTTGCAAAAAGAATCCAACCTTATGACAGGTATTCGGATTCTGCAAACCAAAGCCGCCACGAAAGCCGAACAATTGGATGCGGCAACCAAAGCCAAATCCACGGCCGCAACAAAAGGTGCGACAATAGCGCAAAGGATATTCAACGCGGTTGCCGCCGTCAATCCTTATGTCCTGTTGGCAATGGCGTTGATTACCGTGGTGGGTGCATTAGTCGCGTTTGCCGCCGGTGCTAACAAGGCCGCAAAGGAACAAACCAAATTGAACAAATCTTTGGCCGCCCAATTGGATTATTTGGAATCCATTTCGGAAACGCAAAAACGCATATCGGATGAACGCATACGTTCCATTCAAGATGAATTGGATATTGCAAAGGCACGCAACGCATCAAATGAAGAAATACAGGCGTTGGAAGATAGGATTTACAACGAGCGTGTAAAGGCCCACGACCAACAGATGCAGAATTACAAAGAACAAATTGCGCAACAGGATATTAACCAACGCAAATTGGAAACTTTGCAAAAAACGTTGTTGCAACTGCAACAGGCCCAAGCCGCCGGGAAGAATCGGTTATCTGTTGATGTTGATTTGGATGGTAGGGTTGAAAAGACAAAGATTGATAAAGCCATTGAAGCCGTACAGGGACAAATCGACAATTTGGGCCGTTCTGTTGATATTGCCGTTGGGTTGAAAACAGAGGGTGCGGACATCGCAAAGGAACGGGCCGTACAATTGGCACAACGCAGAAATGAAGCAAGACAACAGGCAAAGACCGAAACCGACATTTTGCGCCAATCACAGGATGCACGAATTGCGCTGATTCAAGATTCATACAAGCGTGAACAAATCACATTGAAAGCCGCCGCAAACCGTCAGATTGCCGACATAAAGACCCGGTTGGAAACCGAATCCAACTTGACCGTATCAATGCGCAAGCGTTTGAACGAACAGATAAAGGCCATACAAACCAAGTATTACCGCGATTTGCAAGACTTACAAAACGAATTCACGATGTTGGGTATTGCCGCCATCCGGGAAACAGAAGATTTGCAAATTGCGCTGATGGCGGACGGGGCCGCAAAGCAACGGGAAGAATTGCGCGTTTCGTATGAACGTGAATTTGAGGATATAAACAACGCATTGGCAACCGAACGGGATTTGACCGAAACCCAACGCGAAGAAATGTACAAACAATTGGAGTTGTTGGCCGACAAATACCGCAAGGATATGGCGGAATTGGAAGCCGACATAACCGTTGACCAATTGAACGCGGACGCATCCCGGTTGCAATTACGATTGGATGCGGCCAAAGAGGGTTCACAGGAAGAAATTGATTTGCAAATCCAATTACTTGAAAAGCAACGGGAAATTGAATTGGCCCAAAACGCACAGGTTGCAGAAGATGTGCGCCAAAGCGAAGCCGACATAAACGCCAAATGGGATGCGGTCATATTAAAACAGACAACAGAATTGACAAACAAACGTGCGTTGATGTTGTTGGATGCGTCACAGGAATTGTCCGCATCTGAATTCGATTTGTTGGACCGCAACGAACGCCAAAAAACACAATTCCAATTGCAGATGGAAAAGGAACGTTTGCAGAAGATTTTGGAACTTGACGCGGCCGCCGGACTGAAAATGACAGAACAGGAACGGCAAACGATTGAAAACACCATAAAGGCTATTGAAAAGGAATCAAAGCGTTTGCCGTATAACAATTTATATGAACTGTTGGGTATCGGTTTGGATAATGAGCAACAAAGTGCGTTAAATACGGCCATTGATTCCATCAAAAGTTCCGTTAATTCGCTGATTGAATCATGGAACGCGGCGGCGGATGCGGCATTAGACGCGGCCAACGCACAAGTTGATGCGGCGCAAAAGGCGTTGGATGCACAGATTGAAGCACGCAACGCCGGTTATGCCAATGAGGTTGAAACGGCACAAAAGGAATTGGAATTAGCCAAGAAAAACCAACAGAAAGCACAACAGGACAAACAAAAGGCGCAACAGGCACAGGCCCGAATTGATACATTAACGCAAACATCATCATTGATAACCGCATCGGCCAATATATGGTCCGCAATGGGTGGTATTCCTATTGTCGGCCCGGCATTGGCTATCGCATCAATTGCCGCAATGTGGGGTTCGTTTGCAATGGCAAAGATACGCGCCGCACAGGTGGCCGGACAAACGGAACAATACGGCGAGGGTACTGTTGAATTGTTGGATGGTGATTCGCACGCATCCGGCCATGATATTGATATGGGTTATAACCCCAAGACAAAGAAACATCGCCGGGCAGAGGGCGGCGAATTCTTTGCAGTTATCAATAAACGCAATTCGCGCAAATATCGCAACGTCATCCCGGATGTAATCAATTCGTTCAACAACGGCACATTTGCGGAACGTTATCAACGCGCAAACGCGGCAATGGCCGGATATGCTATAACGATGGTCGGCGGAACTGATGTTTCCATGTTGGAAAAAGACGTTGCCGCAATTCGCAAACAAGGCGATAAGATGCAATATGTGGACGGTCAAGGCAACACCGTGATACGTTACAAGAACTTAACCCGAAAAATATTGAATTGATATGAATCCGATATATCGTTTTTTTCTCAAAAGAAATTCGGAACAACCCATACAGGTTTTCCCAATATACAAAGATGATATTGCAATCGATTGGGCGTTGGAAACAAACGAAATGTTTTACCGCCGCAAATTATCCGGCAAATTAACATTCGTTGGGCCGGATTACTCATATATAATGCCCACACCAACGGAATACGGTGCAACCTTTTATTTGGATATTGAAATATCATACAACCGTGGTGTAAGTTGGTCTGAATATTGGCATGGAATATTTTATCATACGGATTGCGAAATCAATTATGCCGATAAGAAAATAACCGTAACGCCATCCGTATATGACCAATACACAGATATTATTGCCGGATTGGATAAGGAATTTAATTTGGTTGATTTGCAACCCGTAATCCAACCCATTGATTTCGTTAAACGCCCAATCATACAAGTATATTTAGCCGGGCAACCCAAGATAACAAGTTTCTTGGGAGGTATGTATTGGGAACAGGATTGCGAAGCAACAATCAATCATCTAACATTAACCCAAACGTGTAAATTCAATTATCTTTTTGCAGCGGGATATATAGACGTATTGCAACAGGGAACACCATTAATACCATCCCGTTTTGTTGGCGAATTTGCATCGGTCGGAGAAACGGAGTTAAGGAAAGGAGATTATAAAATACATTCAGAGGGTTTGGGATATGTTTACATAACCCGAATATCTGACAATAAAATGATGTGGTATGCGGAAAATGCGTATTTAGATGACAACGCAACAATAACACTAATCCCCAATCCATACACAGAAGCAACCGGCAATGTCATTATCGAAGTACATTCGATTGCCGTATATATGCGAGCATTGACCGATGTATTAGATATTGACGGTGTGCAAACATATCCTATTAGTGACAACGATATTGTACCGGACCATCGGAATTACCATCGTGTTGCGACATTGAATTTGTCGCAATTGATTTGGTACACGGATTACACCGATTATGAACCCACAAAATGGGGATTGGCCCCGAATGGCGAATATTACGCGCCAGGTATTCCGGGTCCAATGGGTATTACTGCTGCATATCCTATTGCAATGTCACAATGGGGTGTACTATCATTTTGGTTCCTGTCATCGGCAATGGATGATTTGTTGGAAAGCAAAATGAGAACCGCGATAAAGTTACGCGATGCGTACCCGTTATATAGTGTTATTTCGGTTATTCTTAACAAGATTGCACCGGCAATAACATTTACAAACGATGTTACATATTCGCAATTTATCAATGGTTATACCGACCCCATAACAGGCGATTCGCGTTATTTCTTTATCACGCCCAAATCTAACGTTATAACTATTGATTATGACGAACCTTCAACTAAAGCACCTGTAACATTGAAAACAATACTGAATATGTTGCGCGATTGTTTCAGATGCTATTGGTTCATTGAAGATGGTAAATTGAGAATCGAACATATACATTTCTTCGAAAACGGCGGTTCGTACACAGGAACGCCCCAAATCGGCGTTGACTTGACCGAACAGATAAATACCCGTAATAGCAAAGAATTGGCGTTCGGTCAAGAATATGTAACTTTTGATAAGCCGGAAATGACCGCCCGTTATGAATTTGGTTGGATGGATGATGTTACGTTACCATTCAATGGCGAACCCATTAACGTGATTGGTGGGTATGTCAATAAAGATAAAATTGAAAAAATTGAAGTGTCGCAATTTACGTCTGATGTTGATTACATATTAATGAATCCGGGCGAAATATCACAGGATGGATTTGTGTTGATGGCGGCGCAAGTTATAGATAATAGTTTAGAATTGCCAATTATGAAGTTTGAGAATATGGGCGTTGTGCTACAAAATGCGTTATGTGCATTTGTTTATTTGCAGAATTATTACGCATATTATATGCCCACCCGGCATTATCGCATTGGGGATAGCGGCAATAGTTACGAAACGGCCGAATCAGTTAAGCCGAACAAAAATCATAACGTGCAATTCCCGGCCATTACCGATGTTGATATATATAAATTGGTAAAAACATTCATCGGTAATGGGGTAATAAATAAAATATCAATAAATTTGTCGTCAAGAAACGCAAAAGCAACGTTGAAATATGGTTCCGAATAACAATTTATCCGTGTTGCCGTGGTACACGTCCATTGAGCAACAGAACGCCCGCAAATGGTGGGTTTACGGCCGTATTTACCCGTTATTCACGCCCGCAATGTTTTTGTTGCCGTTCCAAGTAATGCGCACACATAGACCCGATACGCCAATAACGTCATTTGAAATTTACAAATCTAACGGTGAATTGTTGGGCGATTACACAGGACAGATTGGCCGACATATCACAATAAAGGAATTGGCCGATTATGATGTAATCGTATATACAGGCCAAATTCCGTTTACACCCGCATTTAACAACGGCCAATATTACGCAGTAATGTCAGATGGCAATGATATATGGTATTCGGAGGTGTTTACTGTTGTCAATGATATAGAACCCTATTTGAAAATCGAATGGTGGGACACAGAAGATTTCGTGATGGATGCAGGAATGATTGTTTACCGCGAACCGAACTTCAAGAATGTCCTTTATTTGGATTCTGATTTGGCAAAACCCGAATACACGTTCGAGGAAGAGGGCGAAACCCGGGATGGTTATTTTTTTCCAATTAAACAGATTTCGGAAAAACATTACCGTTTCAAATTCTTTGCATCCGAATACCTGTTGGATGTAATGCGATTTATCCGGATGGCCGATTACGCCCGCATTATTTATCACGGACAGAAATACGAATTGGATACATTTTTAATCACGCCCGAATGGGAAGATAACGGCGATGTTGCAAGCGTTGAAGCCGAATTTAACACGGCAACCGTTGCAAAGAAAATCGGACGCGGTTACATTGTTCCGACAGGTGGAGATTTCAACAACGATTACAACAACGATTTTAATAACCAAGAATAATATGGCAAACTATGCAGCTTTAAAAGCGGCTATTGAGAATGTTATTAAGACCAATGGCGACAATGAGATAACAGGACAAGTATTGCAAGATGTGCTTATTGCAATGACTAATGCGTTAGGTGCAGATTATCAGTTTGCAGGCGTAGCAACACCCGCAACAACACCCGGAACGCCCGATAACAATGTAGTTTACATTGCAGGTGCGGGTACATATCCCAACTTTGGCGGGACGATCATAAAGGCGGGAAGCATAGGTATATTCTCTTATAACGGCAGTTGGACTTATGACACAATAGTTATAAGTGACGCATTGCCCGCATATATCAATATTAACGAACTTGCAGAACACCCTTTACCATACGCGAGCGCGACAGATGCGTTAAATGACGTCCCAGCATTGTATAGACGCAAGGGCGTTAAGGTTGTCTATTATGACGATGATACGCAATTGTGGATAGAGATGTTGTGTATTGATGATTTCGGCGGCAACGATTGGTGGACAGAACCCGACAATTGGGTGGTTGAAGGGCCTATCAGAACAGAAATCACCGAGGGTGGAGCAAGCGCACGACAATTGCAGATTGCAGGCGAGAAGCGGGCCAATATGGATGATTTCCTTAATGTAAATGTGTGGCATGGGGAGGTAACACCTTATGATACAAAAGAGGATGCGCGATTGGCCGTACCTGTCAGGAAACGTAAATCGGGCTTAACAATTACTTATCTTCTTCAAAATGGTTGGGTGACAGAGCAATTCATTGCGCCTACAGGCTGGGCAACTGATTCTGCGTGGGTTGATGATGATAATTGGAAAGATTATAATAAAGAGATATGGGAAGCCATCGAAGGCACATCAACTACTGAACACATAACAGAAAGTCTCAATGTTACTTGGGCAGGTACAGGTGCAGTTGTGGCAGTTGAAGACCCGCGAATAACATATTCTTTGGGTGAGATACATGCGGGAACTACTTCAAGTAATCAGCA
>JAZNWD010000036.1:0-20763 GCA_045593185.1 Elusimicrobiaceae bacterium
GGATATTAAAAAAGGTTGTTCTGCTATTATTGTTAATACGGATAAAGGGGCATCCCTTTTAAATGCCTGCCAAGACAAATTAGAGCTTTTTGGGCGTGCATATCAAGAAGCTGTTGAGGGCAATGACCAATTAAAGCACCCGGTTCCTTGCGGACGCTATGCCCAATTATTTAATAAATATTATCCCAAATATTCGTTTGATGTAGCTGCTTGGTTCTCAGCATCCATCCCAATGGGGAAAATGACATTAAAACAAGTTTTAAAACTGTATACCTCTGCCGGAAAAATCAAAAGTAAATGGCAAAGTTTATTTACAGATCATCCTGAAAAATTTGTATGGGCGATGGCATTACAACCGACTACATCCCCCGAACTTACTTGGAACAATATTTCAAAAACTTGGCAAGGGTGGAGCGATTTGGTTATCCCTGCTTTGGGCGCCGTCGTCATTCCCCTTCTGGTTTTAGGGTTTACCTGGTTGTTTGGCTCGGTCCGTGAACAGAAGAAAAAGCAGAAGAAGGAAAATATAGAAAAGCTCTCTTTCTTGCGTTCTTTAATGTACTATACAACCTATAACTTATTTGCCTTGCGCAAATTATTATATGCCCATGACCATTGGGCAATAAAACAGCAGGATTCTTTCCTGTCCCCGCTGGATAAGCCGGTGCTTAGCAAGTTGAAAATTCAAGATACATACTCTCAGTTCGACCCTAAGCAATATGTGGGGTTCCTGAAAAGTTCACCTGCTTTGGTAATGCATTTACTGGATGTGCAAGCTTTTTTATCCTCTCTGTTTTCTTGTTTGGGATATTATAACCAAGATGTGGAGAACATAAACGCAGGAAAAACGCATGGCATTGACCCGTCGGTAACGGGTTCCCTTGAGGAAGCTATCCAATATACCGAACAGTGCATTTTGGCAGCCCATGAGGTGTTAAAAGATATTACTATTGCCCAAACCAAGATGAAATTAAAATTGGTTGAAATTGAGTTCGACCCCGAAACAAAACGCAAATTAAACAAACTGCTTGACAGGCAGCAATCCGACGCCCAAGCAGCACCATAAAACTAATATAAAAATTTATTATAAGTAGAATTATATAATTATAGCACAGTATTTTTTACCGAGGGAGATTGGATATGGGGGAAATTAATAAAACCAGCCTAAATAAATTTGAAAGTTATTTGAAACAAAATCAAGAATATGTAAAAGAGCGCAAACCGGCTTTGGATGATGACCTATGTGGTTCATACGCGGTCGCCATGACGGTATTGCGGGAATATTGCAATATTGATATACGAACCGCTTTTGATGCCATTACGGATGGGAGTAACGATTGTAAAATAGATGCTTTCTTTTGCGATGAAGCTAAAAAACCTACGACCCTGATTTTAATTCAAGCAAAGTATAAACGCCGCCCCGGGGATGCTTCCACATTTACCGAGGATGAAATTAAATTGACAATAGAAAGTGCCAAAAAACTTATTCAAGGACGAGATCTGGATAACCCGTCGGAAGAATTGAAAGATAAAATTGATAGTTTCCGTGATATGCTTAAGTCTCAGGAGAACTCGGAAATTAATGTGGTTTTATTTTTTGCTACCAACGGAATTATTTGTGAGGAACATAAAAAAATTGGCCCTATTCAACAAGCGGCGGAAGAGCATATTTTGTGTAAATTTGTGGACGCAACGGAGTTTGGATATGAAGCCCCGACCCTGGAGGGGAAATTGGTAGTTAATTTGAAATCTACTTCGCAGAATGATGACAAAACAGATGAAATTTTTCTGCAAAAAGGGTTCGTTGGCTCGACAACGATTAAAGATCTGTTGGAGTTCTATCGGGAAGGTGGCAAACAGGCTTTGTTAAATTCCAATGTTCGATTTCAATTATTAAAGAGCCCTGTTAATAAGCAAATTAAAAAAACATTCATCGAATCCCCCAGTAAATTTTGTTTTCTCAATAACGGTATTTATATTGTTTGTACGGATTGGCAACAGGGATATAACGGCAACGGGAAAACAATTGTTAGATTTCAAAGACCCAGTATTATTAATGGCGGACAAACGATAACAACCTTATTTGATGCCGTGGAGAAAGAGGAAGTGCAAGACGATTGTTTGGAAAAAGCTAAGATCCTAATCAGAATATATAAAACGGACAATGAGCAAGAATTTTTAGAAATAGCTACCGCAACAAATTCTCAAAATCCTATTGATATTGTGGATTTAAAATCGAATGATATGTATCAAGAGCAAGTTAAAAGATTTTTCGCGCAACGCGGGGTCGGTTTACTTGTAAAAGCAGGCGAAGAAACGCTCTATTACGATGACACAATTAATAACGAAACATTGTTACAAATCTATGCTGCTGTGTATAAAGAGGACCCTGCGTTAGCCAAGGTTAGCAAAAAAGCAATATTTAAAAAATATTTTTCTTTGGTATTTAGCGCTCAAAGCGTAGCCAATAAAATTGATGAACAACTATATAGGGCATACGAATTAAATCACAGATTATATGAAGAAAAAGACAGGAAAGATAAGGAGAAACAAAAGATAATATCGCATGCTTGGTATGCTTTGCTCTATGTAATGGGGAAGCTGCGACCTACGCTTCTAATCCCCAAGTCCGATTTGGGGACATTATTCCCGGATGCTTTTGATAAGGCGTTCGCTTTAATTCAAGAACTTATTGAAGAGCGGAACCGGGAACTGGGTGTTCAATTTTCGTATAGTAACCTTTTTAAATCCCGAGAGGTCCAGTCGTTTTTAGATAAAAAAATAGAAATTCAACAACAAGCTGCTAATTCTTCTACTGCGTCCTAATCTGTTTTGTAAGGTGTGAAGCCCGGCGGAGCCTTGGAACACTGTGTTAAACAGGGAATTGTTTACTTTTGAGCTAAAAAATTGATAATCTTATAGATATGACCGAGATTAAAACAGAAGCCAATGCCATCGTTTGTATTTTAAAAGGCGTTTTGGACGACACGCAATCCGTTGACCTTTCGAATACTGAATTAAGTAATAAAAAAATACAACTCATTGGTGAGGATATCACTTCTTGGAGCACAGATTTTGTAGTTACACTTTTTAACGTATTACGATCGGTTCCTAAAGAAAATATTACTTATTCGCACTTGCCGGAAGGGATGGAACAACTCCTTCGGTTGGCATTCCAAGCCCCTTTGAAGCAGAAGGAGGCGCCTTCCCCCGCAAATTCCTTTTTAGAACGCATAGGCCAATGGGGAATTAACTTTTTTGGTTGTATTCAAAAAGGGATTTATTTTATTCGGGAATGTATAACCTCTTGGGGAAGACAACTGACCGGAAAGGCCGTTTACCGCAGCAAAGACTTTTGGTTGATTCTATCCGATTGCGGCCCCAAATCTATCTTAATAGTGTCGCTTATTAGCTTTATGGTGGGGCTTATTTTAGCTTTTGTAGGGGCCATACAGCTCAAAACGTTTGGTGCGCAAATTTATGTGGCCAGTTTGGTCACGATCGGGATGACGCGCATTATGGGGGCGGTGATGACAGGGATTATTATGGCGGGCCGGACCGGGGCCGCATATGCCGCTACCATCGGAACGATGCAGGTCAACGAAGAGCTGGATGCTTTGCAAACGATGGGGATTTCGCGTACGGATTTTTTAGTGTTGCCTCGTATTAATGCACTGATCCTTTCAATGCCTATTTTGGTTTTGTTGGCTGATTTTATGGGTATATTAGGCGGATGCTTTGTGTGCGTAGCATTTTGGGATATCCCGTTGAGTGAATATATTAAATTTACGCTTAATTCCTTTTATGTGAAACATTTTTTGGTAGGTGTTTTTCACGGGATTGTTTTTGGCTATATCATTGCGTTATGCGGGTGTTATTTCGGGGTAACCTGCGGACGCAATGCCGATAGCGTAGGGGCGGCCACTACACACGCAGTCGTATATTCCATTGTGTGGATGATTGTGATGACGGGCCTGCTTACAGTACTTTTTCAAGGGTTAGGTATATGACGAAACAAGATCCGATAATCCGTGCGGAACATTTGAGCATCGGTTACGAAAATAAAGTAATCATGGAAGATTTATCATTTGTTATCCCTAAGGGAGATATTTTTATTATTATGGGCGGTTCCGGATGCGGAAAAAGTACACTGTTGCGCACCCTGACGGGACTCATCCCTGCCCAAACCGGCCAAATTTGGATACATGACATTGATTTTATCAATGCAACACCGAAAGAAAAATTGGAAATTAGTAAACATAGTGGTATCCTCTATCAAGGAGGTGCCTTGTTTAGTTCCATGACGTTGGCTGAAAATGTGGCGCTTCCCTTGCAGCAATATACCGATTATACACCGGATAAAATTAGCCAAATTGTAGCATTTAAATTGGCCCTGGTAGGACTGAGCGGGTACGAGGACTATTACCCTTCCGAAATCAGCGGGGGGATGCGTAAACGCGCGGGATTGGCCCGGGCATTAGCGTTAAATCCCGAAATTGTTTATTTCGATGAACCGTCTGCCGGGTTGGACCCTATTAGCTCCAAAAATTTAGATGATTTGATCTTGGAAATTAATAAAACATTGGGTACCACTATTATTGTTGTTACGCATGAACTTCCTTCTATTTTTACGATTGGTAAAAATAGTATTTTTTTAGATAAAACAAAGCGGACGATCTCGGCAAAAGGAAATCCAAAAGAGCTTTTAAAAAATCCGCCCAATCAGCAAGTGTACGAATTTTTAACAAGAGGAGAAAGTTATGACAAGAGAACCAAATAAAAAAGCAGTCGGCCTTTTTTTAGTGATCGGTTTTTTCTTATTTGTGGGATTAATCGGGCAAACGATTTTTCACAAAATACATACCGATACAAAAGATCTGGCCGTAATGTATTTTACAGAATCATTACAGGGGTTGGTGGAGGGTTCTCCCGTTATATTTCAGGGGGTGGAAGTCGGTAAAGTTACGCGCATCGTACTAGTGACAAATAAAAATGATTTGAACTTTCATGTGGCGGTCTATGTCCGTTTCAAAGAAACAGATATTATCAGCGAGGGATCTCTTTGGGAAAAATTGTGGAAAAAAGAGAAGGAGGATTTTGATTTTTTGGATCTCATGATTCAAGAAGGGCTTCGGGCACGGCTGGCTTCCCAAAGTTATTTAACGGGACAACTCAGGATCGATTTGGTCATGTTGCCGGATACCGAAGCCACCATGTTTGATAGCCCTAAAAAAGAGGATATCCCGCAAATCCCGACGGTTCTATCCCAGAAAGAGGAACTTGTCCGCGGGCTCAATAGAATTAAAATTCAAGAAACACTTGAAAAAATTAACACGGTAGCAGAAACATTAGGTAAAGAATTGCCTGTTTTACTGCCCGCTTTGACAAGTAGTTCGCAAAATTTAGATAAAACATTGGCGCGGGTGTCTGAGAATACAGAGGAAACCCTTTCCAATTTGAATGAAACATTACATGATGTTTCGGAGGCTGCGAAGTCGGCTCAGAATTTGACCGATTATTTGGAACAACATCCGGAATCCCTTATTAAGGGCAAAAAAGGAGAATAATATGAAAATTATAAAAATTATAGTCCCTTGTTTATTGCTTAATGCGTGTATGTTTGGAACAAGCAAAAATGCCAAGTTCTATACCTTGACCGCTACTTCTGATTCCACCATTTCTGCCGATTATAACGCTGTTGTGGGGGTAAACCGTGTGCGATTGCCCAAATACGTGGATCGAACACAGATAATAACGCAATATAAAGATTCTGCGCAAATTAAAATATCAGAATATAACCGCTGGGTGGAAACCCCCGCCACTTTGGTAACGCGCGTATTAACAGAGGATTTAAACATTCTTCTTCCGTCGGCACAAATCAAAGAGAACCGGTTTGCAAGAAGATCGACCGAGCGTGTGATTGCAGTGGAAATTGTTGAAATGAATGCCGTGCTGGGCCAAGAAGCAAAACTTACAGCGTGGTACACGATTCAAAGTGGCAACGGAAAAGTACAGGCTCATCAAAAATTTAACGGTTCCGTCCTCATCGGCAAAACCTATGATGATTTAGCGAGTGCTTATAACCGGTTGTTAGCAGATTTGAGCCGCGACATTGCAACTGCGTTGATTAAACAATAGTTGCCTGCTTTCGCCAAACTATTTAAAAACCCACCGCAAGGGTGGGTTTTTAAATGGTGAACCGGGTAAACCCGCAGCGGTGGGGATTTTTAGAATAAAAAGCCCTGATTCTAGGCGTGAGTTGACGAAGTATACTGTGCGTAGCGGCGCGGTAGCGCCGAGGTATTCAAGTCAACGAACAACAACGAAGCAGGGTTTTTTTAGGCAAAAAAATGGTGGGGCAACCATTTTTGATGGGGTGCGGGTTCTTAGAACGCTGGGTGGTGACGCGCAATTCCCTGTTTAACAGGCAATTAACAGGCAAAAAACAGGCATTTGAAAAGTTTATCCGTTGGATTTAAAGCATTGTTGGGATTCTCGTCCTCTTCAGAGAAATATCCGCCCAAACACTCCCAATTCCCTACGCAGCGAACAGGGAAAGAACAGGCCATCTATAAGCGTATTTGATAGTTAAACAAGAAATTGCACAATATTCTTTGATACATAATGTTGTTTATTTTGTTGTAATTTTCTCGTCGTAAAAGTAGGATGTGTTCTTAGAATTTTATTCTTGTGCAAAAAGTAGTGCAAACGCCTAAATTTTAAGGATTTTTTGATATGGTAGAATTGTGTTATTTGGGCAATAGAAAGCCCCGCACACGCGGGGCTTGTTGATTATAGAGCCGATTTTATATCCTCTGCTATTAACTGCGGTGTTAAGCGGTACTTGGTGTAAAGAGCCTCTTTAGAAACCTTGTCCGTAAATTCCTTAAACGAGCCGTAGTTAAGCACCTTCACAGGACTGTTACCGTAGAAACGGGCGATTTTCTCGCCAAAACCGCCGTCCAGCTCGCCGTCTTCCAGCGTTACCACTATCTGGTGGTCAGCTTTCAAACTTTCGAGCATGTCGGTATCTATCCCCGTTATAAAGCGCGGGTTAATAAGCGTGGCATTCAGGTTGAGTTTAGTTTTCAAAAACGCTTTTACTTCGCGTGCTTTCTCAAAGAACGTTCCCACACCGATAAGCGTCACTTTACTTCCCTTTTCTACCATTTTAAACTTGTTCAAAACGGAATAATCAGTATTGTCTTGTTCGCCGCAAGATACAAAATTCATCGGCACGCGAATCGCCACCGGATATTTGTTTTGCTGCACGGACCAGTCTAACATACGTACATATTCTTCCTTACAAGTTGGGGCCAAATACACCATATTGGGAATATTGGAAATGAGGGGGATATCAAACGTAGTCAAGTGCGTGGCATCCGCGCCGGAAATACCGCCCCAATACACAAGTATCGTGGCCGGATTGCTATTGAGGGCCAAATCCTGTGAGAGTTGGTCATAGGTGCGTTGCACAAACGAACTGGACACGCAGAACACAGGCTTTGCGCCACTTTTGGCAAGGCCGGAAGTCATCGCCACCGCGTGTTCTTCGGCAATACCTACGTCCACGTAGTGCGTGCCCATTTTGTTGCGGAATTCTTTGTTGAAACCGAACACGCCGGGCGTAGCCGCGTTAATAGCCACAATCGGCATACCCTCACTCACTTTTTGCAGTAAATAATTTTTGGTAATAGAGTTATAATCTTCCCCCATGGGTTTGGGGGCATCATTTAGATGCGCAATGGTACCCGGCATAATCCAGTGAAACGGCTCTTTGTTCACTTCGGCAAGTGTAAACCCTTTGCCTTTTTGCGTATGAATGTGGAGCACAACCGGGTGATCCGTATCTTTCACTTGTTTGAATAAGGCAATCAGTTTTTGAATATCGTTGCCTTCATCCAAATAAAAATATTCAAACCCTAGCGCTTCAAAGAAATTGTTTTTGACGTTCCCCTTATTTTGGCGCATTTGCGTGAGCATATTGCAAATACCGCCCTGATTTTCGGCGATAGACATATCGTTGTCGTTTAGCACAATGATAAGGTTACTGCCCAACACGGCGGCGTTGTTAAGCCCTTCCAAGGCCTCTCCCCCGGTGAGGGAGCCGTCGCCAATGAGCGCAATCACGTTGCCTTTTTGACCCAGCAAATCGCGGCCCTTGGCAAGACCCATAGCCAAACTAATTGACGTAGAGGTGTGGCCGACCTTAAATAAATCGTGCTCGCTTTCTTCGGGCGCGGTGTAACCCGTATATTTGGAGTAGGAGTCCGGGTCCGTAAAACCCGCTTTGCGGCCTGTTAACATTTTATGCGCGTAGCATTGGTGCGATACATCAAACACGATCTTATCGGTAGGAGAATTAAACACATAGTGTAAGGCAATCGTCGTCTCGATAATCCCCAAGTTGGAGCCAAAGTGTCCGCCTGTTGCGTCCACCCGTTTAATGAGAGTTTCTCTTATTTCTTTCGCCAATGAATTGAGTTCTTGCGGGTTTAATTTTTTTACGTCTTGGGGTGTGTTAATCGTGTTTAATACGCTAGTTACGGTTGCCATGGTCATTCTCCTTAAAACTTATATAAGGATATTGTAGCAATTGGAAATAAATTTTAGGGATCTTTTTGTAAAACTGCTACAATGCTATTTTTGACCCCGAAAAAGCAAGCGAAGCGTTCCAACTGCCCAAGAACGAAGAAGTGCTGACTTTCATTGCGTTAGGTTACGCGGCAGAAAAAGCGGAACCCTTGCCCAATCATTTTAACCGCAAACCGATTGAGCAGACAGTTACTTATCTTTAACGATTCTCCCCTTGTGGTAATGACCCCTAGTAAAACTTGCTAGGGGTTTTTTATGCTCTAGCAAACGCATGTAGTGTGCTAATGGTAAGCTAAATTGTTGTCGCTATTTCCCCATTAAATTCCCAAAATAAAGAGTTCTTCCAAAAAGTTGTAAAATAAATAAGAGGGTTTGATGATTAGTTTTTTTACTTGTTTAGGGTTTCTTGTTTTATCCTATTTTACGTACGCAAAATATGTAGAATGTGTTTTCGGCTCGACCGAGGGTCCCACGCCGACTCTCCGTTTTGCTCACGGCGTAGATTATGTGCCTATGTCCTTGTGGCGTATGGTGCTTGTGCAACTGTTAAACATTGCCGGACTTACGCCCAACAAGAGGGATTCCACCGACGAGGGAGTGTCCAAAATAGTGCCCTATTTCTTTATAGCTCTCTATCGCTAACTTTACGAAAAATGGCGCATATTTTCTACAACCACCCGGGTTCAACTTTTGATAGTGAAGAAAGCGATTGAATCCCATAAACTAGGATATAGCCATAAAAATGATATAATACATATATAAAACATATGCTGAAAAATAACGCATTCCTTGTTTTGATTCCCAACTTAAAAATCTTATGGGATTGTTCCATAGGGATATGTAGTAGTTCGCGTCAGTATGATGTATTGATTGATAACAATTTATGTAGTATTTAAAACAGAGGGCACCAATTTGGTGCTTCTTTTTTTGGAGAAAATGAATGAAAACATTAGTATTAACATTTAATTTGCTGGGCGGCCTAGGAGTATTTCTGCTCGGCATCAAAATGATGAGCGACGGGTTGCAGAAAGCCGCCGGAGACCGTTTGCGACGGATTATTGCCCGTGCTACTACCAACCGTTTTACGGCCACTCTGTCCGGTATTTTAGCCACTTCTATTATTCAATCGTCTTCCGCCACTACCGTTATGGTAGTAGGGTTTGCCAGCGCGGGACTGCTCAGTTTATCCCAATCGTTAGGTGTTATTTTTGGGGCCAACATTGGTACTACTACGACGGCATGGTTGATTAGTATCCTTGGCTTTAAAGTAAAAATTTCTGCCTTTGCCATGCCTATGATTGGCATTGGGTTCTTTTCGCAATTTATTAAAAAATGGCCGTTAGCACGCCGTATCGGAGAGGCCATGGTGGGGTTTGGGTTGCTGTTTTTGGGGTTATCGCTTATCCAAGGGGCGTTGCCCGATATGCAAAACTCATCCGCTGTGGTGGAGTGGATTGTTAAATTCCGCCCCGATACACTCCTTTCTTTGTTAGGTGTAATCGGCGTAGGAACCGTGCTTACAGTATTACTTCAATCTTCCAGTGCGGTTATGGCAGTTACGCTTACTTGTGCCGCCAAGGGGCTTATTGACTATCCTACCGCCTGTGCCCTTGTACTAGGCGAAAACATCGGTACCACTATTACCGCCAATATCGCCGCTATCGGGGCCCCGCGGATTGCCAAGCGGGCAGCTTTGGGGCATATGCTCTTTAACGTCTTGGGTGTAGTGTGGGCTGTGGCATTTTTCCATCCTTTTTTGGGGCTGATTGATTGCTTTGTACCCGGCGCAACTACAGGAAATAGTCCCGAAGTCCTTTTGACTAGCATTCCCTACCATTTAGCCGCATTTCACACCACGTTTAACATTATAAATACAAGTATTATGCTTATGTTTATCAAACCGTTTGAAAAACTGATTTTATTTCTCGTGCCTGTCCAACGTAACGAACAAAACCAAACCGAACTACGCTACTTAAAAGTAGGGGTTACCACGACGCCGGAATTATTCATCGGTGCGGCTCGTAAGGAAATTGACCTTATGGCAGGTATGGTCGGTTCTATTACGTCTAAGTTACTACATGCGCTAAAAGCCGATTCCAACGCTTTGTTTGAAGAACTTGTACAAGACATATACGCGCAAGAAAAAGCTAGCGACACATTAGAATATAAGATCACAGAGTTTTTAAAGAATTTGACCCACGAGCAACTTTCCCGCGACATGGTAAACGAAATTATGCGCCTTTTGGACCAAACAACTTATTTGGAAAAAATAGCCGACCACGGAGAACGTATTGCCAAATTGCTAACCAAAGCCCATGACATGAAAGCGTTTAATACGCAAGATTACAAGCGATTGGAAACCATTGGGCAACAGGTGCGTAAAATTATCAAACACATGCGTTCCACTATCTTGCCTACTTCACAGTTGGATAAAGCAAAAGTTTTAGCATACGCCCGTGAGCAAGAAGACGTGCTAAATGATATGCGGCATGAACTGCGCGAAGAGAAAACTTCCAACGACTTTACAAAAAATCAAATCTCGCCTGCGGGGCTGACGCTTTACGCAGACATTTTGACCAGTTTTGAGAAAATGGGCGATTATGCCTTAAACGTAGTAGAAGTTAATACGGACCAACCCAAACACTAACGGAGATTTTGCAAGATATGCAAAAATCGTGCCTGCATTTATTGCTCTTAATCTGCTTATTGGCCAGCGCAAACTTAGTCTATTCACGGGATGTACGGGTCATCTCGTATCCCGAGAGTACAAAGATAGACGAAACTGTCCTTGCCCCACAGGAAATAAATCACAAGCGTTCTGCTTACTTTAAAATGCCGGATGTTTTTAAAGCCGTTTTCAACAAACACTTAACCATTTTTTAACCCATTATCCCACCTACCAGCAAACCACAGAATATTCTTGCGGTCCGGCGGCCGCTTTAACGGTGCTTTGGTACTACGGCTACAAAGACAATAGGGAAGTTTCTCTTGTAAAAAAAATGGGTACAAGCTCCCAAACCGGCACCCATGTGAAACAAACGGCGGACTACTTCCGCAGTATCGGGTGGATTGTGCAAACCAATCTCCCCGGCAAAAATAAGAGCCGCTTTTACAGCGGCTCTTCAAAGTAGGTCATAGTGGGTTTATCGCATTTTACATGCACACATGGTTAAATTTTCCCTTTAAATTCAAAACCCAAGGACTCTACGGCTTTTTGTATTTCTTCGTTAGTGGGAGTCCCTTTGACATGAGCGACACCGTCGCTTAAATTCACGGTAACTTCCCGGACGGATGGCAATTTGCTGATTGCATTGGTTACGGTGCTTTTACAATGATTGCATCGCATCCCGCCTATTTTAAAAGAAATTACTTCATTGTTTTTTGTATGTTCCATATTTTTTCCCTTTTCCTTGTTTTTCTTAAGCCACATGGCATTTATAAAAAGAGCCATAAGCACCCAAGAACAAATTACTCTAAAATAGTGAACGCCCCCATGATGATGTACCGCCGTCGCAAAATGTGAGATATCAAACCAACCGGACGGCAAAAAGTTATCTATAATAAGTCCGCAACCCATAGCGCCAATAATAAGGGAAGTAAGATAAAGCGCAAATGTTTTTTTGCCCAATACCTTGCTGATAACAAGCATAGAGGCGATGTTGGCCGCCGGCCCCGCCATGAGGAGTACAAGCGCTGTTCCGGGGCTCATGCCTTTCATCATGAGCGCAATAGCTATGGGGATAGACCCTGTTGCGCAAACGTACATAGGTACGGCCACCAGTAGCACAAGCAGCATGGTTAAAATCGTATTATTGCCAAAGAGCAGGGCCTTGCAAGACAACTGACCAATAAGGCATTACGCGGCGGGGGAATGAGAATTTTGGAAAAAGAAGTGCATATGACGAAACGCACGATTACGCGGTATATTAACCTATGCTATTTATCCCCACGTATAGTGGGGGATATCTTGGAATACAAGAATCCGGCTAATTTAACGTTGCGGGAGCTTATGAATCTTGCCGAAGGTAATGTGGATTTTGAGAAGCAGGAAAAGGAGTGGGGAAATAATTTTGTACTATATGAGATAGGACGCGAGGGAGATCTATCATGAAATTTGAACTTAATAATTATCACAGAAATGTATCTGATACAGAGTTAATAAATGATGTTATAAAAGTTGCAAAAACTTTAAAAAAGGATACTATAACTCAAGAAGAATATCAGAAATACGGAAGATTTAGTGGCTCTACAATGCGGAGACGTTTTGGAAACTGGGAGAAAACACTTGAATTGGCAAATTTAAGCACCAAAGGACATAATTTTAAATATATTTTTTCTAAGATGGATGCAATACAAGATATTAAGGACGTGTGTGTTAAATTAAAAAAAGATACACTAACCCATAAAGAGTATGATATTCATGGTAAGTATCACAGTACAACATTGATGAGGAATTTAGGCTGTTCTTGGAATCAAATATTAAACATGGCAGGAATAAAGATAACTTTGAATCGAGAGTTCACAAAAGAAGAAATGTTTGAAGAAATAGAACGGATTTGGATGATGTTAGGCAGGCAACCCACTACTACCGATATTAACAAAAGAATATCAAAATACTCGCTTAATAGTTATTGCAGACGGTTCGGCGGATGGCGACAAACTTTACAAGCATTTGTAAATTATATCAATGAAGAACAACCTAAAAAACGTAATAATGAAACTGAAATTTTAAAAAGAGAAAAAACGAGTGAAAATCCCAAATGTTTGGGTCATAAAACAAATAGGGATATAAATTTGCGTTTAAGGTTCAAAGTTCTATTGAGGGATCACTTTACGTGTTGCGCTTGTGGAGCATCTCCAGCAAAAAATCCCAGTGTTAAGTTGCATGTGGACCATAAAAAACCTTGGTCCAAGGGCGGAGAAACAGTTTTAGATAATTTACAGACATTGTGTGAAAAATGCAATTTGGGAAAAAGTGATATAGAAATAGAATAATCTCTTTTGGATCCTGCACAATTCGCAGTTAGAGAAAAAGGCCCGAAATGGGCCTTTTTTATGCCCATCTAAAAGCACTCTATGATCCGGACGGATAAAAAGCATGCAATTTCCCCGTCGGAAGTGGGGTAAATTACCCAACCAAAAAGGCACCTTCTACAAGATGCCTTAATAAATGGTGGACCGGAAGGGACTCGAACCCCTGACCTCCTGCGTGTAAAGCAGGCGCTCTACCAACTAAGCTACCGATCCAAAATCACTTATTCTATACCTTATTATATCAAAATAAATGGGCGGATTCAATTTATTTTGCCTTTTCACCGCACACGTGGCCTTCCGGCCCGCAGTTGCATCCTTGCGGTACTTGGGGCGTGGTGCGGTTCCATTCGTCCGCTTCCGAGCCAAAACGCGCTTGCACCGCTTGCGGAATTTTGAACAAAATACTTTTGCAAGAAGCACACACGGTTCCGTCGGGCAGGACAATTTCCCCTTCCACTTGCGCGCGGGATCCTCCGTCGCGCAGTACGCGGCCGATGGCTTTTAATTTAGTGTTGGTAGGCGTGTTGTGCTTGTACACTACTTCCATTTTAAGTGTTACCATCAGGCGTGCAAAATCATTATTGAGCAAAATGGCACGGCCGGAAGTTTCATCCAAAATAGTAGCCACAATGCCGCCGTGCACGGTGCCCGGGTAGGAACAATAATTGTCGTTCAGTTCAAATTCGGCCTCTACTTGTTTTTGTTCGTAGTTGTTGAACCATTCCAGTTTGAGCCCAAACGGATTTTTTTTACCGCACGCAAAGCAATTTAAAGAGGTAGGTTGTCTTAATTTTGTCATAGAAATCTCCTACCTTTATTATACTTTTTTGCTACACTAAGTTTATGAAGAACTTTGAAACGGAATATAAGTTGGATGCCAACACGCCCGGTGCGTTTGCACGTGCGCGGCGCTTTTTGCAGACAGTAAATAGCAAAGTAAAACCGCAGTTGTTGCAAATTAAAGACACCTACTTGGACCACGCAACCCGAGATTTGGCTGCCCAAAAAATTGCGTTGCGTGTGCGAAATACCGACGGAAAATGGGAAACCACTTTTAAAACATGCACGCAAATAAAACAAGGCAAAGCGGTGCGGCAAGAGGAAACGTTGCCGCTGCTGCGCGTTACTAATTTGAAACAAGCCCTGCATTTTTTGGAACAGAAAAAGAGATGGGGCCCGCTGGATGTGCGCGGTTTGCAGGTGCAGTTTTCTATTTCAAATAAACGTACGGTTTATGTGTTTGATTACGACGGGGAGCAACTGGAAATGGCACTGGATAATGTAACGTTGTGTGTGCGCGGGCGACAGCTTAAAATGAAAGAAATTGAAGTGGAATTAAAAGGAAAAAATGAGGCAGCATTGGAGCATTTTATAAAACAGTTTGTATGCGCAACCCAACTAAAACGCATGCAAATCTCCAAAGTAAAAACAGCAGAAAAATTGTTGGCAATGTGGAAAAAATAATTTTTGTCAAGCAAAATTAAAAATTTTTTAAAAATTTTTAGGGGCGTGTGTCAAGCATTAAAAATAATTAACAAAAAAATTTTTCCCGACGAGAAAATAACAAAAATGTTTATAAAATGAGAACAAATCAATGCTTGATTTTTTGCGCAAAAAAAATATTGAGACGGAAAAAGTATTGCATTTTTAAAATATTTGTGCTATTATTTTTATGAGGTTAAAACTAATTGTCTTAGGAGATTAAAAATGGCTGTGAAAAAAACCGTGAAAAAAGTGGCCGCTAAAAAAGCCACCAAAAAAGTAGCTGTAAAAAAAGCCGCTGTAAAAAAACCGGCTAAAAAAGCCTGTGCTAAAAAAGCCTGCGCTAAAAAAGCCTGCAAAAAAGTAGCCGCTAAAAAAGCCACCAAAAAAGTAGCTAAAAAACCGGCTAAAAAAGTAGCAAAAAAGAAATAATTTAGTACCGTTGTAAAAAAATCCCGCCCAAGCGTTTGCAAGGGCGGGATTTTTTTGCGCACAAACGGCGTGCGTGGAAGGCCCACCCGTTGGGTCATCCCCGAGTGTTTCTATCGGGGATCTCCACCTTGTTTGACAACGGCACAGCGGTGGGGATTCCCGATTACGACCTTCGGGAATGACGACTTAATTGGATGGCGGCGGGTGTGGAAGATGCGCAGTCAAGTTCCGCATGATGCCCTGTTTGACAACGGCGTGCGTGGAAGGCCCACCCGTTGAGTCATCCCCGAGTGTTTCTATCGGGGATCTCTACCTCGTTTGATAACGGCGCAGCGGTGGGGATTCCCGATTACGACCTTCGGGAATGACGACTTAATTGGATAGCGGCGGGTGTGGAAGATGCGCAGTCAAGTTCCGCATGACGCCTTTTTATTAAAACAAAGATGTCATCCCAAACTTGATTTGGGATCTTCAACGCTTGTTGTTTTGTTAGGGACGGTCAACGGCGGTGTGCGTAGCTGCGGCTTTCAAATTCCGACGTGATACCAAGCAGTTGGTATCGCTCCATCCTCCAGGGATTTGGTCACAAGTCGGCTCGTTGACCCTCGCCGCTCGCGACCCCGCCTCGCCATCCTCGCCTTTCGCTGCGCTCAAACTCGGATATGGCTGCGGCTTTCAAATCCCTACGCCACGCAAAGCAGTTTGCGTGGTTCCATCCATTAAATTTTAAGGGCCCCCTTGTGGGAGCCCTTAAAATTCAACGGAGAGGGAGGGATTTGAACCCTCGAAACCTTGCGGTTTACAGGTTTTCGAGACCTGCTGTTTCAACCACTCACACACCTCTCCAATTATACCGTTGCCCAGTGACAGGCGCAGGCATCTACCTTTATTATACTAAACTTCGGGCATTGGCAGCCACTCGCACCGTGGGGCCAGCGGACCTTGCCAAAGAGAGAAAAAATTTTAAAATATTGTGCAAAAATGCTTAAAATGTACTATCATAAAGGTAGAGTTATGAAACATACACTCCTTTTATTAGCTTGTTTTTTGTTGGCAGGGGGGGCGTTTGCGTCCACCTGCGAAACCCGCGTGGATGCCCACCAAAAGGCCACCACGTTGCAACGCATCGCGTATTGCTTAACCCCGGAATCTGTCCGCACGCAGGATACCACCCATGGGTTGGTGTTCTCGGGCGTTACGCCGCGTAGCCCCGAGGGCGAAGCGGCCCCGGTAACCGCCAGCGCCCGTGACGGATATTATAACGAAGAAAAAGTAGCCGTTACGCGCAGCTTTGTGGGAACCAGCCGCTACCCGCAGTTAGCCAGCGGGCGCGCTCCGCAAGGCAATGGGCTTGTGCCGCACGAACATCAAATGATAGATGAATATGCCCCGGTAAACCGTCAAGCGGCGTTAGAGGAAGCATTGCAACTAAAAGCGCAGCTGCGCTCTTATTCCGCGGAAACGACGTCGGGCACGAAGGCCCGGCTCAACAAACCGGCCCGTCGTTGGGTAACCAAACCCAAAGCGGTGGTGGTCACCCAGCAAGAGACCGTGCTGGTGGATGAACCCGCCGCGGTGGAAGTGGAAAGCATGGCCCAAACTTATACGTATGATACACCGGTGGAACACTCGGAAGATTATGAGTTGGCCCCGTCTACGGATGTACAACGGGCGCAAGAATACGTCCCGGCTACAAACTAGGAGAAATTATGCAAAAACTAATGACCTATTTGAAAGAACCGTACGCAGAAAAAGGGACGATCAAAGCCACGTTGGATTTGGCCTTGCGCGTGATTACGCTGGGTGTATGGGTATATTTAATGTATGTGTTGGGGCTGTTGTTGTTTGATGCCTTGGTGCGCAATTACGACCCCGCACAAAAAGTGTGGTGGTGCTCGTACTGTTTTATTATTTGTTTGGGTGCCTCGTGGTTAACGTACATTGTTTTGTTCGTGCGCGACTACTACCAAGCTGAAGAAGAATAAACACGCATTTTGAAAATAGGGGCGGTGCCAAAAGCACCGCCCTTTTGATTTACAAAGAACATCCTTTTAAAATATCTCGCGCGGTTTGCTTATCGGCCGCTAGTTGTGTTTTGAGGGCTTCCAGACCGTCAAACTTCGTTTCATTACGCAATTTTTGATAGAACCACACGGTGATTTTGCGCCCGTAAATGCTTTGCTTGAAATTGAAAATGTGAACCTCTACCAGCGGCAATACGGTGTTGAGCGTGTTGACCGTAGGGCGGAAGCCAATGTTGCAAAATCCGTCGTAATAGTGCGTGCCTACGCGCACTTTTACCGCAAATACACCCAGGGGAAGTATTTTGTAGAGCCCGGTATCTAAATTGGCCGTAGGATAGCCCAAGCGGCGCCCAAGTTTGTGCCCCACAATCACGCGGCCCGTTAGTTCGTATGGGCGCCCCAAAAGCGCATTGGCGCGGGGGATATCCCCTTGCGCTAAAATTTTGCGGATAAGAGAAGAGGAAATTTTTTCGTGCCCTTGTGTGTAAAACGGGGCAACTTCAAAGGGAATGTTTTTTTCGGCACAGGCTTCGCGCAAAAACACGGCCGAACCCGCGCGGTTTTTGCCAAAAGCAAAATCCGCCCCGACCAGTATGCCGCCGCAATCGTAATGGTGCAACAGACGGTTGAAAAATTGCTGGGGCGATAACGAGCGCAGATGGGTAAAATCGAGCGTTTGTGCCGGTACGCCCAGTTGTTTCAAAAGGGATTTTTTTTCGTCGGGTAAAGTAAGCACGGTCATCTCGGGATGGGGGGATTGCAACGTTTTGGGCGGCAGCGGGAAATACAACGCCAGCGGTTTTTGCCGGTGTTGCGCCGCACGGCTTTCCAGCAGGTTAAATAGGTGCAGATGCCCTAGGTGTAAACCGTCAAATGTACCGATGGTGATAAAGTTTTTCATACAGCTTGTACCTGCTGGTAGAGGGTATCGCTGGTACAGGATTTAAGCAAATTTCCGTCGAAGGCGTGCGCCACGTTATAGGGGCCGATGGCCGTGCGGCGCAATTTAATTAAGTGCCCCACGGTGTTTAGTTCTTGCGCCAGCATATGCCCCAGCGCGCGCACGTACGTGCCGCAAGAACCGGTTAACGTAAAAGAAATTTCGTCGGGCGCGGTTTGTGCTACGTCCGCCCACGAAACGTTTACCGGTGTAAAACGCGCGGGCATTTCTACCCCTTTGCGGGCCAGGTCGTACATTTTTTCGCCCTTGATTTTTTTGGCGCTAAAGGGGGGAATGATTTGCAAAACGTTGCCGGACAGACGGGCCACCGCCCGTGAAAGTGCCTGCGTACTTATGGGCGGCACGGGTTGTTGGCTTACTACTTGGCCGTATTTATCCCACGTGTCGGTTTGCGTGCCCAGTTTTAAAACGGCTTGGTAAGTTTTGGATAATTTTAAAAATTCGGGTTGACGTTTGGTGGCCTCGCGCCCGACGAGCAAGATAAGCAGCCCCGTGGCCATAGGGTCTAGCGTGCCGCTGTGCCCAATGGTTTTGGTATGCAAAATACGCCGTGCAATGGCAATGATATCGTGCGAAGAAAAATCAGCCGGTTTATCAATCAGTAGGAGCCCGCTTTTTTGCGGTTTAGGCAAGTTCTTTAACGACATGTAATACCACATCCGCCAATTCTTCGGCTACTTGCGTAACGGTTTTGCCGGTTACTTTAAAGCCGGCCGCCCGCGCATGACCGCCGCCGCCGAAGGTTTGGGCAATGCGGCTAACGTCCACCGCGCCGCGGGAACGTAAATTGACGGAAACTTTATCGGATTCTTCTTTAATCAGCGCCGAAACTTCCACCCCCGGGATCATGGTGGGTTGGCTGACAATGCCCTGCGTTTGTGCAGGCGTTGCCCCGAAGGATTCAAAATCCCGGTGGGTGAGAATAATTTCACTATATTTATTATCAAAGCGAAGTTGCATTTTTTCCAACGCGCGGCCTTGTAGTTTGAGCTCAATATAAGGTTTGGTGAAATAGATCACTTGGTTGATGGTGGCAATATCGGCCCCCAGGGCTACCAAGGCGGAGGCCACGCGCAGGGCCTCGGCGGTGGTGTTGGAGTGGACGAAGCGCCCCGTATCGGTTACCACGCCGGTGTAGAGGCAGGTGGCCTCTTCGGGGGTGGGTAAAAATTCGCCGCCGGACTGTTCAAAAAATTGAAAAATAATTTCCGCCGTACTCGATGCGCGCGAATCGATGTGATTGACGTTGCCGTAAGCATCGCTGACCAAGTGGTGGTCTATATTTACCAAGGTGCGGGCGTTTTGCAAAATAAATTCCAAATCGCCGCCGCGGTTGCGGTCCGAACATTCCAACAAAATAACCGTGTCAAAATTGGCTTTGGCGGGCAATTTGCCCACGTGCACTTTAGAAAGGCCGGGCAAAAATTGCAAATCCTGCCCGATAGCAGGCGCGGCATAGGCATACACGGTTTTGCCCATACGTTCCAAGAGGGAAGTTACCGCCAGCGTGCAACCCAAGGAATCCCCGTCCGGGTTTAAGTGCCCGGCTATAAAAAAACGTTTCCCTTGGTGGATAGCGTTCCAAATTTGTTGCAAACTTTCGGCTCTATTTTCCATCGTGTTTTTCCTTATCAATAATTTGGAAAATCGATTCCACCCGCGCGGCTTTTTCGGGGGTATCGTCGTATTCAAAAGTGAAAGACG
Organism: Elusimicrobiaceae bacterium; assembly: GCA_045593185.1. Lineage (GTDB taxonomy): Bacteria > Elusimicrobiota > Elusimicrobia > Elusimicrobiales > Elusimicrobiaceae > Avelusimicrobium. The sequence continues at coordinate 20,233 of JAZNWD010000036.1, forward strand.
GAATGCGCTTTAAGTGCAAGCGCCCGCGCAGTTGCGAGCCGATCTCTTTGCGCAACAGGGCAAAGGCATCCTGCGTTTTTTGGCGGTCCTGCGGGGAACCAAATACGGAATAATATACCTTGGCAGTGGCCAAGTCTTTGGCTACGTGCACGGCGGTAATGGTAACAATGCCGCCCAAGTTGCCGTTAGCGGTCAGCTTGGTAATGAGGGTGTTGATTTCCTCTAAAAAAAGGGTTTCTAAGCGTTTCACTCTATCTATCATATACCTTATTATACCATTTATTGGGGGGCTGTTTTTGGCAAAGGACGGCCCACGGCGTGCGTGTGGAAGTGCGCCCACTAGGTCATCCCCGAGTGTTTCTGTCGGGAATCTACGACGCATGTTGTTTGGCAAGGGACGGCCAAAAGCGGTAGAGATCCTGAGCAACGACGACTCAGGATGACATTAAAATAGGACGTCATCCTGAACTTGATTCAGGATCTCATCCTTATGAAAAAGCGGAAGAGATGCTGAAACGAGTTCAGCATGAC
>JAZNWD010000037.1:0-18023 GCA_045593185.1 Elusimicrobiaceae bacterium
GCATTTGGAGAAGTATTTGGATTTTGTTCCTGCCGAACCTACTAGAAAAGGTTGTTCGTGCGGTTGTGGATGTGGATGTAAAAGAACTAGAAAGCAAAAAGCAATAGACCTTGTAAAATACGCGCATTACTTTGCGTGGGATACATTAAAGAGCATAGCACTCTATGTATTACTGGGTTTAATTGTAGGGGCCGCTATACACGGCTATGTGCCTGTGGAGTTCTTTGGGAAGTATTTAGGACCGTCTAATCCATTTGCTGTGCCGCTTGCCGCTGTAATAGGTGCACCCATTTATGCTAACCATGTGGGAGTAGTACCGATAGTACAAGCGTTGCTCTTAAAGGGTGTACCTGTGGGAACTGCGCTTGTTATTTTAATGAGCATTACGGCGATATCCTTACCTGAAATAATGATGTTAAAGAAAGTGCTATCGTGGAAGTTAATCGGGTTATTTTTAGGGTATTTGATAGCGGCATTTATTGTGGTGGGGTATTTACTTAACTGGATTTTATAGGGGGATTATGAAACTAAAATTTTTAGATAAATATTTAACTGTATGGATTTTCTCTGCCATGGTATGTGGAGTAATGCTTGGTTATTTTGTGCCGTCTATACAAAACGCTATGGTTCGTGTAACTGTTGGAACAACCAACTTACCGATTGCTGTGGGACTTATTTTAATGATGTACCCGCCGTTGGCCCGCGTTAAATATGAACAATTGCCCCACATTTTTAAACAAAAAAAACTATTGGGATTGTCACTGCTACTTAACTGGATTATAGGGCCGATACTGATGTTCCTCCTCGCTGTTTTATTTTTATCGAGCCATTACGAATATATGCTAGGGCTTATTTTAATCGGTCTGGCACGTTGTATTGCTATGGTGATTGTGTGGAATGCACTAGCTGGCGGAGATAGTGAATATGTGGCCGGATTGGTGGCTTTTAATAGTATTTTTCAAGTCCTGTTTTTTAGCGGATACGCGTGGTTTTTTATCACATTTTTACTGCCGCTTATCGGCTTGGAAGGGAAAGAAATTAGTGTAAGTACGCTAATGATTGCCAAAAGTGTGCTGATTTATTTGGGTATTCCATTTGTAATGGGTGTGGTGACACGGTTTATAGGACGTCACCTCAAAGGGGACCAGTGGTACAATACTCAGTTTTTGCCGAAAATAAACCCGATCACGCTAGTGGCTCTGTTATTTACTATTTTGGTCATGTTTTCGCTCAAAGGGCAACAAATTCTCAGCATCCCTTTGGATATACTTAAAATTGCGTTACCGTTGTGTGTGTATTTTATCATGATGTTTGTAACAGGCTTCTGGATGAGTTGGAAACTAAAAGCATCCTATCCGACGGCAGTGAGTATTGCTTTTACCGCTACCGGAAACAATTTTGAGTTGGCTATTGCGGTGGCTATTGCTGTATTTGGTATTGCCTCGCCCGTATCTTTTGCTACGATAATCGGGCCGCTTATTGAAGTGCCTGTGTTAATTATACTTGTTAAATTGGCCTATTACTTCAAGCGTATCCTTTACAAAAATTGCGTTATTAGAAAAGGCATATAAATTGGTACAAAAACAATTAAGGTAGGCATATAAGAAGTGGTAGAAAACTTTCTGACATTTTTCTGCCGAGCGTTTGTATAGCTTATGATACATAATGTTGCTTATGTTGCTTAAATTATAGTGTCCAGAAGTATGTAGGTTGGCATAATAAAAGCGCAAGAAATCGTTTCCTAGTAATCGGAAAAATCACGCGGATATAGTGTCCAAACTGTGACCACTATATTCATAGTTTTTGAGAATTTTTTTATACTTCTTATACTTTTCTCGTCGAGCGAGTATAAATATACAATAAGTGAAAATTTCGGGAATTTTTGAGATTTTGATTTTTTGCCAATTCTCTATCGGAAGAATTTTGTTTTCTCGACGAGAAAAAGAAGAATTTTAGCGTTTACTGTACACCATAAAGGGTCCACTAAGAATATACACTTTTTGCTTTTTTTGCGTTTTTTGCTTTTGAGAACGTCGTCGGAGAAGTATAAGAAAAAAACCCGCTCTCGACGGAGAACGGGTATATTTTAAGACGTGCGCCCAACAGGAATCGAACTTGTATCTTCAGCTCCGCAGGCTGACACTCTATCCATTGAGCTATGGGCGCGTAAATCAATTTCAGCCGGGCTGGGGATCTTTATCCCCCTCACCATTTAGTAGTATATCATTTTTGAGGACAGCTTTTCAATCTTTTTTAAAACCGCACGCCGGCACGCAAGCGCACGTCCATTTCTCTGCGGTCCGCAATTTGGTGATAGCGCCATAGTTGCGTTGAGTCGTTAAACAATATGCTCCCTTCTGCGGCCACAAAGCAGGTTTGCCATACAGAAACCTCCACCCCTAGGCCCAACATCCAATAGGAAATGGATTTTTTAACGCTCGGCCAGGTATTTCCTATCCAACGTCTGAAGTTAAGTTCGTGCGTGGTACGGCCCAGGCCGGCCAAAAGGTAAAAGCGCGGGTTTGTATCCGGGGTCAAGGTGAATTTAGCCACCGCCCCCAAGCGCGAGGCCTTGTACGAATTAACCATGGCTTCTTTTAAATCTGTTTCGCCAAAGAGGGTTCCTTCCGCGCCTACCCCTAGCCACGGCAGCGGCGTCCAAAGTGCGCGGCCGCCTATTCCCTGTAAACGGTCCGACGAATATTCGCCTAAATAATCCTCTAGTTTAAGGGAAGAAAACGTGTAATCCACAGACACTTCCCCATGCAGCAAAGACGTCCACGAGGAGGAAGTTTGCCCGGCCCGGTAAATCGGGGCCGCACAAACCGGCAAAGAAACACAAAGAACAAACCAAGTGAGCAGAGCGCGAAGTTTCATATCTATATTTTACAAAAAGCACCGGAAACAAAACAGGTCCGGGGGAGTGTTTATTTCTGCACAATATGCACGGCAAAGCCGCCGATTTCGTCTTGCAAATAAATAACGCGCAGGCTACCGTCTGGGTTATAACCGGCACTTTTCCAGTTAAACGCCGTCCCGCGCTGCTGCAAATACCACACGGCCCGGACAGGGTAATTAGTACCAATGGCGATATGTCCATGTGTGCCAAAGAAGGGCTTTTTCATCGATTCGATAAAAGAACCCGCAAAATATGCGCCGCCTTTATCCTCTTTGGCAAACCCAAATAATTGCTCAAATTTGCCAGCCACAACATTTGAAGTTTTAGCATCCGGATTGTTAATCCCCACGTGTAGCAGCTCAAACCCTAACATTTTTTCCACTGCGGCTTGCGCACGGGCAGTAATAACATCCCATGCACCTTTATGCATATCGGCGGCAAAAACCAATTTGTTGGAACAATCGGCCAGTACCTTGCCTGTTTGGGGGTTGACCAGTTCGTTGCCCACCCGTTTAAAGCAAAGTTCGTCCTGCTCCTGCGGGGGTACATCCGAAGAAGCCACAAAATCCGCCCCTTGATCTAATGTCTCGCTAACTTGCGCCCAAGGGCCTTGCACCCCGATTAACAAATTTGGGAAAGCAGCCCGCACTTTTTCCAACACCGGGAAAATCTGCTTACTCCAAGGCAGTAAAATGCCAAAAATCCCCCCCTTTACCAAAGCGCGCACGGCATTCACAATGCGCTCTTCGTGCGCTACGGGAATTCCTGCCAACAAACCAATATTTTGTATTTTTTCTTCGATCGTTTCCATACTATTGATCCTTTTCAATTTGAGCAAGTAAAAGTTGAATAGCATGTACTGAGCCGCGGCCGATGTTGCGCTCGCGCGTGTGGGAAATCAGCATTTTCTCGGCAATCGTTCCCTTGGGGCCGGCTACCGCCATCCAAATTGTTCCCACGGGTTTTTCTTTTGTTCCGCCATCGGGGCCGGCTACGCCGCTGGTGGCTACCGCATACTGGGCACCGGTTAGTTTGCGAACCCCTTGCGCCATTTGACAAACTACTTGTTCGCTCACGGCACCGTATGTTTCTAAATCTTGCGGATTGACCCCTAAAACGTTCTTTTTGACATCATTGGAGTAAGCCACTACCCCCCCTAAAAAATAGGCCGAAGCACCCGGCATTAACGTAATCATATGGGCAATGTTACCCCCGGTGCAACTTTCGGCACTGGCCACAGTCACGCCCGTATTTTTCAGGCGGCGCAAGAGGTCTTCACGGCTATCGCCTTCGCTGGAGGGTTGATAAGGAAGATCCTTCAAAGCCGCCAATAATTTTTCATATTGCTCGTCCAATTGGTCCACCGCCTTCCCTTTAGCCGTTAAACGCAAGCGCACATACCCTTCGCTGGGCAAATAGGCCAAGCCCACCCCTTCGGGCAATTGTTCCTCAAAAGAGGCCAATTTAAGGGCAATTTCGGATTCCGGCACATCAAACACCGTAATCATTTTGAAACGCAAGAACAAATCGGTAAATTTGGCTTTTAAACGCGGTAGCACTTCGGCATGCATCAAATATTCAGTTTCAAAGGGAACGCCCGGCAGTGCTACAAGCACCTTTTTTTTACGCTCAAACCACATACCGCTGGCCGTACCTTTTAGGTTACGCAACGGGGTGCACTTTTCGGGTAAGAGAGCTTGGGATACATTGTATTTATTCATCCGACCAGGGATATCGGCAAACATTTCTTCCAGCCAGTGATATACTTCCTCATTTTGCACCAGTTTGCAATCAAAATATTCCGCCAGTACTTTTTTGGTCAAATCGTCCTTGGTGGGGCCCAGGCCGCCAGTCATCAGTACCACGTCGGCCCGCAGAAAGGCATCATTTAAAGCACGCACGACGGCGTTGCGTTCATCGGCTACCGAACGCATTTCCACCGTTTCGGCCCCCAATTTAGTCAGTTCCCGCGCCAAAAAGCGAGAATTGGTATCCAAAATCTGCCCTAGTAAAATTTCATCCCCAATAGTAATAATGACAGCTTTCATAGGCCCTCCTACACGTCCAGACGTTTTAAGGTGCAACGATTTCCATAATGTAATTACACAATTTTTTTGCTTGTGTATCAGTTTGATTCCTTACGTTGCAACCCCATTGTTTCATATCAAACTGATAGGATACCTGTAAACGACCATCTGTGGACCAGTTGCTTGTTCTACAAATTGAAGATTCACACATGCGCAATGTCATGCTGGGATGAGTACCATTAAAGGCGCAGCCAGCCGTCGTATTACCGGCATTCAAATTAAAAGCCACCGGCGAAGTGCAGTCATAAATTTCATTGTGGCATGCACCTCCCAAAGTCCCGCAAATATGACTAAAGTCTGTCACTAATTTGTCCAAAGAAGGAATATACTCATCATTTTCAAGATAGTATATTTCTTCTGCTCGGATAATTTCTTGCATATCAAGAATATAAGGCATAATTTTGCTTTTAGCTACGGCAAATTGATATTGTGGCAACGCTACCGCGGCCAAAATAGCAATAATAAGCACTACTACCAGCAATTCAATTAAGGTAAATCCTGTCCTCATAAATATATCCTTTGTTGATTAATTTAACAGAAACTTTCCAAATACATTTTAGCTTTTTTTCAACATTAAGTCTCGTTTATTAAAAGCTTTCTTTCAATTCCATAATACGTGAACCCGGCTGGAAATGCTAAAATATAATTATGAAACCGGAGAACTTTCCTCCCAATCCGTTGGCATTGGTACCGCTAGGTGTATTTTTGATTGCCTATGTAGCGGTATCGCTTGCCGCAGGAGATTTTTACAAAATGCCCATTACAGTGGCGTTTGTGATTGCCTCGGTCGTGGCCGTAGCCATGAGCCGCGGCGGCAGCCTACACCGCCGCATTGAGTTGTTTTGCAAAGGTCCCGCCAACCCCAACATCATGTTGATGATTTTAATTTTCATTTTAGCAGGGGCTTTTGCGCAAACTGCCAAAGCCATGGGGGCCGTGGATGCTACCGTTAATTTAACGTTGTCTATTTTGCCGGGGAATATTTTAGCAGCCGGGATTTTTATTGCCGCGTGTTTGATTTCCGTTTCCGTGGGCACTTCGGTAGGAACCATTGTGGCCCTTACGCCGGTGGCAGCGGGGCTTTCTGAGCAAACGGGGTTAAGTTTAGCCCTAATGGCCGCCGTGGTAGTCAGCGGAGCCATGTTTGGCGATAACCTCTCTTTCATTTCCGACACCACCATTGTAGCCACCCGCACGCAGGGGTGCAAAATGGATGATAAGTTCAAAACCAATTTTGCCATCGTTTTCCCCTTTGCGGTGATTACCCTGCTGCTTTACGTATTGGCGGGTAGCGGCTCCCACCACGCGTTTGTGCTGGAAAAAGTAGCGTGGATCAAGGTGCTTCCTTACGCAGCGGTCTTGGCAGCTGCTATTATGGGCGTCAATGTAATGCTGGTGCTACTAGGCGGAACGATTTTGTGCGGGCTTATCGGCCTTTTTACAGGCAGTTTTAGCGTGTGGGGTTGGACCACCGCCATGGGCGCCGGGATTACAGGCATGGCCGAGCTGATTATCGTCACATTACTGGCGGGCGGCGTGCTGGAAATGATCCGCTACAACGGCGGGCTTGCCTTTATCATTCAACGTATGACGGCCCATATTACCACCAAGCGCGGGGCCGAAATGGCCATTGCGGGCATTGTCAGCTTTGCCAATTTATGCACGGCCAATAACACCATTGCACTGATTATGGCCGGGCCGATTGCCAAAGAAATTGCCCAAAAATTTAACATTGCCCCCAACCGTGCGGCCAGCTTGCTGGATATTTTTTCGTGCGTGGTGCAAGGAATTATCCCTTACGGTGCGCAACTGTTGATGGCGGCCAATTTGGCCGGCATTTCCCCGGTAGAGATTATGAAATATTTGTACTACCCGTATTTGCTGGGGATAGGGGCACTGCTGGCGATTATGTTGCGCTATCCGCGTAAACATGCCGAAATAGTTTTAGAGAAATAAGACGTCTGCCCCGGAAGTTTGCTAAAATAGAAGAAGATTTACGCGCTCGTAGTTCAATGGATAGAGCGTCAGCCTCCGAAGCTGGAAATGTGGGTTCGACTCCCGCCGAGCGCATGATTTAAGCCCCCTATATTCATAGGGGGCCTAAATTATATGCTCGAGCACACCCACTGCTGGGTGTGCGGGCGGGAGTCGAAAGGCGCAGCCATATCCGAGTTTGAGTGTAAGCCGTAAATGCGAACACGAAAGGCGAGGATGGCGAGCCCGGCCTGCAGGAAAACTCCGTCAGGAGTTTTACCGGAAGGCGACGACCTAGCCGAGCGCAAATTTAAAAGCCCGCAAAACCCTAGAGGGTGTACCAAACACAAGGGTCACTCGTACACCCTATCAGTTCTTTGCAAAAATCACTCACTCCTTGTCCATTTGGATTATGGCAAGTCACTTGTCCCTTTTTGTACTTACTTATATCAACAAACCACACATTAAAACTTGCCGGGAACCAATCATTATCTGTTGGGTGAATCCAAATATGATATTGAGGGTATCCATATAGCCCCAAAATCCAGTGGTTATCTACATCTTGTTTGGTTTTATCTTTACCCCTGTATTGTCCTCCGAATTGAATCGTTAAATCATTCAATTTTTCAGGATGTTTCCGATAAGTCACCCAATACTCTTCATGTGCTTGAAAAATGGATTTGGCCACCATGTGCACCTGCATTAGACGTGCTTTGCGCACTGCTTTTTGGTATTGTGGCAACGCCACTGCCGCCAAAATACCGATGATAAGAACAACAACCAACAATTCTATTAGCGTAAAACCCCGCCGGGTGTTTTTTACATGCATGTTTTCTCATTAAGTTTCAATTCAATTAACCCGGTTTGGAGTACGCAAAAACGGCTATTTGCGCTAAGTCTCTGATAGTGCCTTAGTAACAAACAGCCGTAGCCTGCATTGTTTCCAATACAAGCATTAGACATTGCATCGCTAAGGGATCAGCTTAGTTATGCAATGCCTAAAAGGCTGTTTTTGAACTATCAGAGAGCCGGCTCCCCGGCCACTCCTATTCTAAAAATAGGACTCCAAAAACAGATTAAATTGTACTCATAGTATAACAAACATCTTTGTATTTTTCAAGCAAAAAGCCCCCGCAGTTGGGGGGCTTTTTAAACGGGACAAATACCTCTTACAAATACAGAACTCTAAAACCAATACTCACGCTCCAATCCTTGGAATGCATATTCCCGGCCGCGTGCGTGCCCGCATTGGCATAAATGGCCGTGCCTTCGTTAATCAGCGTGCCGATTTCCAACTCCGGCACTACTTCCATTTTGCCGGACTGGTCAAAATTGTGGTAATAGTACAAATTGGCCTGCACCCACCATTTATTTTCGGACAAGTACGACAAATTATACCGAAAACGCCCCATGTTAATATCGTCGCGGGCGTGATCGCCAAATAAAGACCACAGTTGTTTATAACCGATCGCCGTAAAAATACCGTTATCCCACGAATAGAGCGCAAAGGCCGACGGCCCAATTTGCACCTTTCCGGCACCTAAGCGCTTATCGGTAGCCGTAGGCAAAATGGCTTCCATGTGCGCGCCGTAACCAAACCCGCCTTGGATGCTCTCCGGCCGCATCCAGTTGACGGCTACGGTCAAATCCCCTAGCCCACTGACAGATTTTTCGGGCGATTCAAAACGCGTAAGCGGCATTTCCAGCCCCCAGTTCCAGTTCGGGTTAATTACCCGGTACATTTTGGCGGTTACACCCGTGGTGGAGATACCGGCACTATCGTCAATGGCAGTAAACGTAGGGGTGATTTCCAAACTGGTAATATTGTCCGTGGGCTCTACCCCGTACTCATATTTGCGCTGTAATTGCGCCTGGGCGGGAAGCATTATTCCCACCAAGATTGCTAACAATATCCATTTTTTCATGGTTCCTCCTGTTTGCTTGTTTGTGCTACAAAATCAAGCGGGGGTAATTTTTCTAATTGATACGCCCCCTTTTGTTTTGGGCGGTCCCCCATCGAGGGTAAACAGCCCATTAAAAACCGCCCTCCTTCACACCGGGCCCGCACCGTAACCGTACGTTTCCCAGTCCAAATCAGCTCATCCACTCCACACACGAGCCCTTTTTCTGACGGGGTACCCAAATGGAGTTTTCCCCCCAACCCATAGAGAAAGCAATGCTGCTGCGGTGCTACCTGATAATTAAAAGTACCCCCCTGTTTGAGTACTACATCTAACAAGGTCACTTGCGGCGTCTTTACTATATCATTTTTTAAATCTTCAAAACTACCACATATTACCCGCACGGCTTTGTTAGAGTCCTTACGAAAGGGCACATGGTCACTATCGAAAAGTTTTTGAAACCTTGCGGGAATAGACGTAAAAGAAAAAGATATATCCAATAACGCAATCACTTCTACCGGTTGATTACGTACCAGCCCCCCCACCCACTGTGAAGCAGCCGGATCTGACGGATCCACCTCCTGCACGGGGTCTTTTTCCCCTAATACCAAATACCGAAATGCTGTGCCCTGGCTTTGCGGCAAAAGCGGATTAAAATTTGCGCTACAGTATCCCACAGCCAAGTGACTAATCGGTTTAAAACGCTCTATTTGAGCGGACGAAACTAACGAACGCACCGCCACATAGGGTGCTTCCACCGTTTGTTCCCACCACAAAGATAAATGTTTTTCTTTCATAATACCCCACTGCGTTTAAAATTAGTATTCCTATCCTACACAAAACAAAAACCTTTGGCTAGTGCAAAAATTAATTAGAACCATTTTGATCTCACAAAAGCATGCTTGCACTTTCAACATACCGCACAAAAAAGAAGGCCCCGCCCAAATCCAGGCAGAGCCCTCTTATTAACGTCAATATTTCAAGTAGCACTTATTCCCATCTAAGATTCCAATATCTTGTCCAAAGTTCGGCTTCCAACATTTCTGCTTCTATAAACTTTTTATTATACAGAGGAAGCCCATGTTCCAAATTGATTTTATTTATCTCTTTAAAGAAATTATCTACAATTCCCTTTACGCCGCGGGTATAATAGAGCTCCAATTGTTTGTCATGACCGTGGAACACTTCTGTATATTCTGCCGAGTTATGCAACGGATGAAATACGGAGGGCGCATTGGCCAACATGTCCATATTGTATCTGTTACTAATTTCTCTGATCACGGACTTAGTAATAATATGATGGGCACCGTTGTATCCCACACTGGAATTAAGCCGCTTCCAGCCGGGTTTCTTTTTGAAGACCTTACTTGCTATTCTTAAATACTTATTGGGGCCTACAACATCCATAGGTCTAACCAATTTCTGCTCTATGTGTGTGGTAATTACGGCCCGGTTAACCTTTGTTTCTACCCGCTGTATGGCAGATTGATTTAACGCCACTTTTTGAGCCAATCTGGCTTGTTTAGGCGGAACGGTAATTGTACGTCTAATTTTTACACGGTTCCCTCTTTGAAGGACACGGAAGGCACTTTGACTATACACAGGGTTGCATACGGCTAGCATGAAACCGAGAATGATTATTTTTTTCATAATTCTCCTATTCTCGTTAGAAAAACAACAAATTTTCAACCCTGTTTAAAACTTCTTAAATACAAAGAAAACGGCCGCCACCAAACACAAAAACCCCACGACGTGATTCCACTTGAACGTCTCTTTAAAGTACCAAGCAGAAAACCCGGCGAAAACTGCCAACGTGATAACCTCTTGCATGACTTTTAACTGCGTCACCGTAAAATAATCACTACCGATACGGTTGGCCGGCACCTGTAAACAATACTCAAAAAAAGCAATCCCCCAGCTAACCAAAATAACCGCCCATAATGCACGCGATTTAAATTTTAAGTGTCCGTACCAGGCAATCGTCATAAATAAGTTCGAAGCACACAGCAGTACGATAGGTTTCCACATAGTTATATTGTAGCATTTTACGCAGGTGCAATAAAAATATCCCATTTTTTGTTTTAAAATATACTCTATTATTGGTAGAATATTATTATGGAGAGATTTAACTATTTTTTACTAAGTATTTTGTTATTTGCAACCCCCGGCTTACTGCAAGCCGAGGTAGTTTCTGTACCGGATACGCCGGCCCAAGCTAATTTATCTTCCGGTATCAAAGAGCCCATTCCCTTGGGGGCCGACGGCAAGCCCCTGGAAATGATTTACGGCAAATTGACTTTGCAACAGTGCATTGATCTGGCGCTTGAAAACAGTCCCTCCATGGTATCGGCCCAAATTGCCGCGCAAAATGCACAAATAAATGTAAATTTAGCCAAGGCCCAATTTTTACCCACCGCTTCCGCCGGTTTTAGCAGCAATTACAACATGGGAACCCCCATGCGCGATTATGGGTCTTCCAATATATATGCCAGCGCTAATTTAAGCTTAAGCGGAGTGACCGATATTGCGCGCAACATCAAAATGAAACAGGTTGAACTGGAACAAGCTCAACTCAATTTACAAAGCGTTCAAAATGATATTATCCGCAACGTGCGCAAAAAATATTATGTCTTGCTGGCCGCGCAGCGCACGGTAGACATCCGCACCCAATCGCGCGACGTATACAAGGACCAATATGAACGCACCTCGGAATATTACCGTTTGGGATTACGCCCGAAAGTAGACGTGACCACCGCCGAGGTCAATTTAAATAATGAATCCTTGCGCCTTATTCGCGCAACCAATGCCGTAAAAACAGCCTCGGCCGCTCTGGCCAACACCCTCGGGGTTACCACTGCCGCTATTTTGAATGTAGATGATGATATCACATTTGACACCCTAGATTTATCTTTTGAACAAGCCATTAAAAACGCCTACGAAAACCGCCCGGATGTGGCCTCTAGCGGGTTAGACTTGCGCTTAAGCCAACTCAAATTGAACCAGGCTCGCTCCGGCCTATTTCCGACAATCTCTTTTTCCGGCGGATATACCACCAGCGGAGATAGCTGGTACTTAGACACCGAATCCGCCCATATCGGGGTAAGTTTGGAAATCCCGATCTTTAACGCTTTTAAAACATACAACGGGATTAAACAAGCCAAGCTGGCAGTAGCCAACACGCAAAACCAATCCCGCAGTTTACTCAACAACGTGTTTTTGGAAGTTCAAAATGCGTATATTCAAATGCAAGAAGCGGCAGAAAGTATTCCTCTTGCCGAGCTTAATGCGGAAAAAGCCAAAGAAAATATGGAATTGGCCCGTGGCCGCTATAATGAAGGAATTGGCGATATGATTTCTTTAAAAGATGCTGAAGCCGCTTATACCGACGCGGAAATCAGTCTGCTTTCCGCCCGTTATGACTATGGTGCTGCCGTGGCCGATTTGAAACAAGCCATGGGAACTTATTAGGAGTTAATTATGATTAAAAAAATATTCGGTCGTATTTTACATTCGCCCTGGTGGGTAAAGTTAATTGCACTGGCGCTTATTATAGGCATAGCGTGGTGGGTAAAAACGCGCTTCTTTTCCGCGCCGCCTATGCCGCCTTACCGCATAGCCAAAGTAACCAAAGGTGATATTGCCGACTTGGTGGAGGCCTCCGGCCCGATTAACCCTGTTAACACCACCCAAGTAGGCGCGTTGGTATCCGGTGAGATCTTAAAAATTTACGTAGATTATAATAGCGAAGTCAAAAAAGGCGATTTGATGGCTGTCATTGACCAAACGCAAATTTTGGCCAGTTTAGAGGAAGCCCGGGCCAGTTTGTCTTCGGCCAAAGAGAGTTTAGCTTCTTCCAAAAAAGCGTATGAACTTGCTAAACGCAATTACGACCGCTACAAAGTGCTCTTCGATAAAAACTATGTATCCAAAGTGGACCTGGAAAGTTATGAGCTTTCCTACGTCAATGCCAAGAGTTCTTTAAATGCCGCTCAAGCCAGCGTAGTACGCGCCCAAGCCAATGTAGATACGGCGGAGAAAAACCTTTCCAATACCAAAATTGTTTCTCCTATCGACGGCGTTGTTTTAACACGTAAAGTGAGCGAAGGCCAAACCATTACCGCCGGGTTTTCCACACCGGAATTATTTGTAGTTGCGCAGGATTTAACTAAAATGCAAATTGAGGCCAAAGTGTCCGAGGCCGACATCGTCAAAATTAAACCCGGGCAAAGAGCCACGTTTACTTTAGACGGTTATATGGGAGAAAAATTTGAAGGGACCGTGCGCCAAGTACGCACTAACTATGTGGATACTTCTTCCTCTTCAGGCACTTCCAGCACGTCTTATACAGTGATTGTGGATGTAGACAACAAAGACCTACGCCTTAAACCCGGCATGACAGCCACCATGACTATTTACACGCAAGATAAGCACGATGTACTCATGGTACCCAACGAGGCTTTGCGTTTCTCTCCCTCCACCAATAAAAAAACCTATGACAGCACTGGCGTATGGAAAATGCAGAAAGGACAAGATCCCCAACGTGTGGACGTAACCATTGGCATTATTGCCACCAAAAATACCGAAATCACCGATGGGGATATTCAGGAAGGAGACTTGGTAATTGTAGGTGAAAATAACTTAAAATCCACGGGCACTACCGCTATGACGCCGCCGCGAGGCGGAGGTGGAATGGGAGGCGGAGGCATGCGCCGCCGATAGGAGGATCTATGGCGTTAATTGACACGCGTGATTTGTTTAAAATTTACCAAGTAGGCGACGTGGAGGTCCGTGCGCTTAACGGGGTTAGCGTTGCCATTGAAAAAGGGGAATTTGTGGCCGTCATGGGGCCTTCCGGTTCGGGGAAATCTACCTTTATGAACATCTTGGGGTGTTTGGACAAACCTACCCGCGGAACTTATATTTTAGACGGTATAGATGTCACTTCCACCCAGCTGGGGAAACTGGCACATGTGCGTAATCAAAAAATCGGCTTTGTCTTCCAGGGCTTTAACCTCATAAAACGCACTTCCGCGCTGGAAAATGTGGAACTGCCCATGATCTACAATCACACACCCGCCGCCCAGCGCCACAAAAAAGCTATGCAAGCACTGGAAGCAGTGGGACTTGCCCAACGGGCGGGCCACTTCCCCAATCAGCTCTCGGGCGGGCAGCAACAACGCGTTGCTATCGCACGCAGTTTAGTGTGTGATGCTCCCATCATTTTTGCCGATGAACCCACCGGCAACTTAGACACTAAAATGAGCATTGAAGTCATGGATTTATTTACCCGCTTAAACAAAGACTTGGGCAAAACAATCATTTTAATCACGCACGAGCCGGACATTGCCCAATACGCCACGCGGCTTATCAAATTTAAAGACGGGCAGAAAATCAGCGATGAAAAACAGACCCCCTGCACCACACACGTTGGCACAAAGGAGGAGTTATGATCGATTCATTTTTGTCCGTTTTCAAAATTTCCCTAAAAGCAATTTTTGCCAACAAAATGCGTGCGGCATTGACTAGCTTGGGGATCATCATTGGGGTGGCCGCCGTCATTACGGTGCTTGCTGTAGGAGCCGCTACCAAAAAAAGTATTTCGGACCGCTTTTCCAATATGGGCACCAACATTATTTTCTTGCGCCAACCGTGGGATTTGGATGATTCCATTTCTTCCCCTAAAGATGTTACCATGGACGATGTTTTGGCAATTCGCCAAATTGAAGGCGTATCTGCCGCGGCGCCTTATATTCAAACCAGCTTTGATGTAAAATACAAAAATACCAGCGTCGCGCTGAGCGCTTTGGCAACGGATACAGACATTTTTAAAGCGTACGATTGGACCATCGACAAAGGACGCGCTTTTACAGAAAAAGAAATTGCGGACTATGCCCAGGTAATGGTAATCGGTGCCACTTCCGCCCAAACTATTTTTGGAGATGTGGACCCGCTTGGCAAAACCGTCGTTTTGAATAACATCCCGTTTACCGTGGTGGGCGTAACCAAAAAGACGGGTTCTAGTGGATTTGGGTTTAATATTGACGAAGGGCTTCTCATCCCTTATACCACTGCCAAAGTAAAATTAAACACAAGCGGCGGGAGAAACTCCAACCGCCGGGCATTGGACCGAGTAGTTATTCGCGCCGCCGATTTTAATAAAATTGAAAACACCAAAGTAGACGTTGCCAATACCGTGCGCAACGTGCACCGCATTCATCCCTTGGGCAAAGATGATTTTCAATTGGACGACATGGCTTCTTTCGTGGAGCAAGCCAAAAGCACCGGCACTACGATCAGTTTATTTTTGGGAGTCATCGGCATCGTATCCCTGGTAGTAGGGGGTATTGGGGTGATGAACATTATGCTCGTGTCGGTTACCGAGCGTAC
Source organism: Elusimicrobiaceae bacterium (assembly GCA_045593185.1). Taxonomy (GTDB): domain Bacteria; phylum Elusimicrobiota; class Elusimicrobia; order Elusimicrobiales; family Elusimicrobiaceae; genus Avelusimicrobium. The sequence goes on from JAZNWD010000037.1 coordinate 15,249, forward strand.
GCGCGAAATTGGCATCCGTATGGCCATTGGGGCAACAGGTTGGAACATCCGCCTGCAGTTTTTGGTGGAAGCGGTTACGCTTTCGTGCATGGGCGGAATCGTCGGGATTTTGCTGGGGGTAGTGTTTTCCATGCTGGTGTCAAAATACATGGCATTGCCTACCAACTTAAGCGTGTGGTCCATTTTGCTATCGGCAGGTTTTTCAGCCGCGACGGGGATTTTCTTTGGCTATTACCCGGCGTATAAGGCCTCTAAATTAACCCCCATTGACGCTCTGCGTTACGAGTAATTTCCTCTGCGCAAAACCCCCCGGGATTAGCCCGGGGGGTTTCATCAGCGCAAATGATTAGTTTACGGTTGGGGTTCCTGCGCGGGCGGATTGGAATCCTGCTGCGCCGCAGCCGATTTGTTTTCCATGTTTCGGAACAACTTGGTCGCCCAGAAAGACAACACCGCCGGAATGGCTAAGAGGGAAACAATTGTTGCATTATTCTCGCTCATATCCGCACTTTCCATCAGCCCCTGTGCAATTTGCGTGAAAAGCAGCGGCCCTAGCGCACATGCCACAGCACTGGCCGAAATCAACGAAGTAATCCGGTCCTGCGTGCGGTGGTTTTTGGCCGTGCGGGCATATGCCAACGTAAACGCAGTGGAAATCCCTATCTCGGCTGCAAATAAAGCCGCGGTCAGCCCATATACATTCCCTGTAAAAGCCAAGGATAAGAGCCCAAAAACACCCGCCAAGCCGTTGGCTACGCTCATGTTATGTTTGGGGAACCATTTTAAGAAGTATCCCGCCAAGTAACGCCCCACCAAAAATGCAATGGAGAATTGAACCATCCCAAACAAATATTGGTCCGATTCATTCGTCGTCAATTGCGGCAGCATAAATAAGAACCCGCTGTTTATACCCACTTCCACGGCGTTCATCAAAAATAACGCAGAGAGGAAACTGCCTACCCCGGGTTCTTCCTTGAGTAAGCGCACATAACTGTTATTAAGCAACGTGTTTCTCCATTTAAGGCCTTTGCGGGCCTTGCGCACGCCGTCCATAACCGGGGATTGTGCGGCTTTGGGGGCGGGTAATACTTCCGGCTTGGTATTGGGGATTTTAGCCGTGTTCAACCCTAACGCAGACACCGCTATAAACGGCAATGCCAATAAGAACGGGGCACTCCAGTCCAATCCTAATACACTGGTAGCCGCCCACGGGAAGGCAAACGATGTCATCATTCCCAGTGCCCGGCTAAGTTCCGTAAATGTACCTCTTCTTTGACGGACCAATTCAGAATCATTTTTACTAATTTCCGTCATTACCGGGCCTACAGAGTTGTGAATAAACACCGACCCCATACTCGCCAAGGTAATGGCTCCCAAAATGCTGAAAAAGTGTACGGAAGAATTCTCCCACGCCGTGAAGGAACCGTCCAATCCCAGCAAGGTCGCCCCGATAATAAAGCTACCGGCCATCAAACTAAGCCCTGTGTTGATGGTTGCTTTGCGCCCGATTTTGGTTTTGAGCCAGTTTGCCAAGAACGATCCAAACAAATAAGGCACATAAGTGGCAGTAGTTACCAAAATAGCTGCTGACAAGGGCAACGTCAAAGCTTCTTTTAAACTGGCCATAATCGGCGGCCCAATTTCCAACCCAATCGCAAAAGCAGGCAAATACAGCCCGAACAATTTTAATTTCGAGATTTGCGACGCTGTGTTTTGTGCCGGTTCCTCTTGGGTTACGGGTTGTGCAAGCACATCTTGCGTTACAGTTCCTACCCTAACGGAGGCATCTGTTGCAACCGGATCTGCAGACACAACCGGGTTGGAAGCGGTCTTCTTGGCAAATAATTTTTTAATCCCATTGATAATGTTAAAGAACGGCAGGCCGCTGTATAAGATGCCGCTGGTGCCCGTCGCTCGCCGTTCTTGCGTGTTCCCGTTTATCGTCAACGGGATCACACGCGCGCTATGCGCTGGCCCTGCCACTTCACTCGTCGTGCTCCGCTCCCCAAATTCTACTCCGCTTGCACTGCTGCTCGTCTCACTAAATACGACCCCTTCATGGCTTAACGTCCCCGCTGCACTGCTTGCTGCCGTCTCTTCCCCTAAATACTTGTTTACTAGGGATAAATTCAACGTCCGCTGGCTATCAAATAATCCTCTCCCAAATAACCGACGGCCTCCCATCCCGCCTATCATCTCCTCCCGGCTTAGCATCTCTACCTTCGCTTGTTCTACCCGCTCAAACCCTACAAATTCTTTCCCAAGCTCCGCATTAAACGGGTTTAAACCCATCGTAAACGCCATCGCACCAGCAAAGCTCTTTATGCTCCGTCCTATCTCCCCTATCCGGCTTACTTTCCAGTTCACCCAGTCCCAGCCGCGCCGTAACCAGTTTTGCTTTGCAGGCTTCTGCGTTAAATCTACTTCCAGCTTTACCCCCGGATTGACCGGGCTTACCGCCTGCACCGGAGCTTTTACCGCTTGCTGCCCAACCGTATACCCGTGTACCCCTTGTACGGGCCCCGTGTGTACACCGCTGCCACCCGCTGTCGTATAGGTATGGCTGCGCTGCGTTAAATCTACATGCTCTACGGGCCGTCCTACACGCGCTACCCGGTTTACCCGAGAACGCGGACGCGATCCTTCCCGTGCCCCCCGGCTTACTTCTATTTGCCCACTGTTGCGCGGCTTCTTGAGCTTGCGCGGTTTGGGCCGGATCATACCCGCCTCTATGACTACCCCTTCACAATTACCTGCTCCCGCTAATCCCAACTC
>JAZNWD010000038.1:0-16383 GCA_045593185.1 Elusimicrobiaceae bacterium
GTCACCCTGAACTTGATTCAGGGTCTTCCACGCACGCCGTTTGCCGTGTCGTTGCGTAACTACCTGCGTGGAAGATTCCAAATCAAGTTTGGAATGACCTTTTAATTAAATTTCATAAGGGTCGTCACCCTGAACTTGATTCAGGGTCTTCCACGCACGTCGTTGGTTGTGTCGTTACGTAACTACATACGTGGAAGATTCCGTATCAAATACGGAATGACACTTTTAATTAAATTTCATAAGGGTCGTCACCCTGAACTTGATTCAGGGTCTTCCACGCACGCCGTTTTTAGACCGCACACTTCCGTCACCCCGCAGGCCTGTAATGCGGGGTATAAGTGTGCGCCCGCCCCTATATCCCCTATTAAGACATTACGGGATGACGAGGGGCGGAGGACAAAAACGAAAACCCCCGCTCGTAAGAGCGGGGGCGTATTCATTCTAATAACGTTGAATTAGAATTTGATTAACATGCCGATTTGACCTTTGAAGTTATCGCTGGTGCCCATGTTGTCATGGCTGGCGGCATCATATTTTTCGTTGTTGGTGTATTTAATATACCCAACGCCGGCAAATAATTCCACATATTCGTTGTGGGCATATTTGGCGGTTAAGTCACCTTCATAAGAGGTGGCATGGCCAGTGCGAGCTTGGAAAGCGAAGCCATCCAAGGAGAAGGTCCATTTGTCAAACGGTTTGAAATCCAAACCGGCGTTGTACATACGTACACCTTCGCCGCTGTAATCCCAAATGCCGTCACCACCTAAAGGATGACCCATCAACAAGCCGGGAGTATAGTTACCCATGGCCCAGAAACCTTGTTTGGCATACAAGAAGGTACCGCGAGCGGTTACCGCTTCGATATCAGCAGCCACATCTGCTTTTACCATGTAGCCGGTATCTTTGTGTTCTTTTACCAAGCGATGACCGCCAAAGTTGCGGGCATATTCAGCGCTGGCGCGAACAGCTTCTACGTTCATGCCAACTTTGGCACCATAGAAACCGAAGTGTTTATCATCACCGACGATGGCAGCAGCATCATCGCCACGAGCGGCAAAATCATAGCCGTACACTTGGGCAAACAAGCCATCATTCAAGTGCAGTTTGAAGTCACCACCGTACATGTCAATTTTGGCATCAGCGCCCAACGGATTGCTCCAAGCACCAAAGTCATTGACGGTACCGGCAATTAAGGTTAACGTTTTCACGTCATCGCTGTAAACCAATTTGGCAGCATCAATAGAGTTGACATAGCCACTGATTTCGGCGTTGTAGTGGTTCGGACCAATGTACATTACGGCGCTGTCTTCATCGCCGTAGAATTGGCGGCCGACGGTTAAGTCAAAAGCGCAGAACAGGTTGTGTAACACAACGTTCGCGTTTACTAATTTAACGTCGTCCCAATAATTTTGGACGGTTTTACCTTCATTATCAGCATTGTCGCCCCAAGCATGAGCATATTGGAACAACAAGTTAACGCTTACGTCTTCCACTAAATCAGCAGAAAGACCGGCTAATACACGGCCGTTAGCGCCGCTGTTGTAGTCTCTAAACTGATTGTGATGTACATCACTGGCGATGGTTTGGATTTCGCCTTTCACTTCAACGTTACTAAGCACAGTTGCGCTGACAGGCCAAGCTAAAGTCATGGCGAGCAGCACGCCTAATAGTTTCTTCATGAATACTCCTCCTGTTTAATATATACTCCCTACACACTTATTAAACCTCATTTCAAGCCCCCCGTGCAAGTTTTTTTTAAAATAGGGCTTGACACACATCTATTTAATTAGTATTCTATTGCACTTTTATGACGGTCTATCGTAAAGCAAGACGGGGAAAACAGCAACAACAAGCGTTGAAGATTCCAAATCAAGTTTGCAATGACCTTTTAATTAAATTTCATAAGGGTCGTCACCCTGAACTTGATTCAGGGTCTTCCACGCGCGTCGTTGGTTGTGTCGTTACGTAACAACAAGCGTTGAAGATCCTGAATCGAGTTCAGGATGCCCCTTCATATACGATCCAATAAAGCCGTCATGCTGATGAAAATCAGCATCTTCCACGCCCCGGCGTTTTTAGGCCGCACACTTCCGTCACCCCGCAGGCCTATAATGCGGGGTATAAGTGTGCGCCCGCCCCTATATCCCGTATTAAGACATTACGGGATGACGAGGGGCCAGACACAAAATAAATATCCCCCAGTGTTAAAACCGGGGGATCTAAAAACGCTTCCTTGATTTTTATTTTTTGCGGTGCACCCGCTTGGCGGCCAACATCGTGCGCTCGGCCGCGCGGGCCTCGGCAATGGCTTGCTCTTTGGCAGCTTTGCGCGCACGTTTTTCGGCGCGGGCTTTTTCCGCACGTTCCAAACATGCCTGTTTGCCCACCAACGCGCGCAAGTTTTTGCTAGTAGTCTTTTTAATCACTTTGCGGAAGCACCACAACGCCCATATATTAGGAATGGTCATCATGGTCATGGTTAAAATGACTAGCGCCCACATAAAGCGCGTGGACATATTGGCCTCGGCCGTGCGCATAAGTGACTGCCCTACAAACAAATCGGTGGAGAAACTCGTCCCGATAATCCCCCCCACAAACACCAGCAAGATAAACAACACACGCGAGGGTTTAACCAATATATTGGACCCCTTGCACAAAAACTGGAGGGCTTTTTCGGTATAATATCCCCAACCGATAATAGTTGTAAACGAAAAAATCACCAGCGAGAAAACCAAAATCGGCGTACCAATATAAGGCACCGTCTTAAACGCGCTGTTGCACAAGTTGGCCGCGTACACGTTGGGGTTGGTATAATCCCCGGCGAGCACAATTACAATCCCGGTTAAGCTGCAAATAAAGATTGCCCAAAATACCGACGTGGCCGACACAATAGCCATTTGCGTGGCACTGCGCGTACGGGCCGCGGCCGCCGCCATAGAGGCACTGCCCAGCCCGGCCTCGGTAGCCAGCACAGCGCGGGTTACCCCGGCGGTAACGCCCGGGATCATCGCTTGCACCATAGCTAAAATACTAACGCCCAGCGCGCCGCCTGCCGCGGCCTTGCCGGTAAAAGCACTTTTAATGACAATAGCAACCGCTTGCGGGATGTGAGCAAAATTCATCAAGATAACAATCACGGCAATGAGCAAATACAAGCTACCCATAATGGGCACAAGCCATTCGGAATACGACGCGATACGCTTGACTCCGCCCAAAATGACCACAGCCGCAAACACAGCTACAAACGCTGCTGCGTACCACGGGTTTAAGTTGTATCCTTCGCGCAACGCATCGGCAATGGAGTTGGCCTGCAATGCGCTGCCCGCCGTTAAACCCATCAGCAACGTGCCCACTGCAAATGTAATACCCAGCCATTTAAATTTAAGGATGTTGGATAGGTAATACATCGGGCCGCCCACATATTCTCCGTCGGCTAATTTGACCCGGTACTTAAAAGCCACCATACATTCACTATATTTAATGGCAAAGTTGAAAAACCCGGCCACTACCATCCAAAAAAGTGCTCCGGGGCCGCCCTCAGCCACGGCGGTGGTTACGCCGATAATACTTCCCGTACCTACCGTGGCACCGATCATTACCGCCAACGAACCGAAACTGCTTACCATCCCTTCGCTATCGGCTTTAGCAACGGAAAGTTTCACAGCCGGCCAAGTATATTTTTGGATAAAACGAAGTTTAACCGTAAAATAAATCCCCAAGAAAAGTAAGAGAAATATCATCGGCGGGCCCCACACCAGGGCGTTAAATTGATTCATTGCATCGTAAGTTGTTTGCAACGAAGGGTGCGAAAAGAACGCGCTCAGCGCGCTACCTAATTGTGCGATTGTGTCCATGGAAAACTGAGACTTCCTCCCAAACGGTGTACATCTTATTGTAGCATATATGGAGAAGTGAAAAAATTTTCTTTTCGGCCTCGGATATGCTATAATAAGTTATAGTTAAGGTACCGTTTTACGGGCGTGTAGCTCAGCTGGGAGAGCGCCTCGTTCGCAACGAGGAGGTCGTCGGTTCGATCCCGATCACGTCCAAAAATTTTAGGCCCCTCATCGGGGCTTTTTTAATAGTTTATAAAGAGGTTTTATATGGCTAGCAAAATTCGCGTCAGTGAAGTGGGCCAATACTTAGGCCAGGAAATTACCTTAAAAGGGTGGCTTTACAACAAACGCTCCAGCGGCAAGTTGCACTTTCTGCAATTGCGCGACGGCAGCGGCATCATCCAATGCGTAATGTTCAAAGGCGAAGTTTCCCCCGAACAATTTGACCTGGGCGACAAAGTAACCCAGGAATCTTCTATCATCGTCACGGGAACCGTGCGCGAGGACAAACGCTCCCCCTTGGGGTTTGAGCTGGGCGTGAAAAATTTGGAAGTCGTGCAAATGGCCAAAGATTACCCCATTACCCCCAAAGAACACGGCCCGGAATTTTTGATGCACAACCGCCACTTGTGGTTGCGCTCGGCCCGGCAAATGGCCATTTTGCGCGTGCGCGACGAAATTATTTTTGCCATTCGCGATTATTTCCATAAGCACGGGTTTATTTTGTCCGACTCACCCATTTTAACCCCCGCCGCGTGCGAAGGCACCAGCACACTTTTTGAAACCGATTACTTCGGCGAAAAAGCATTTCTATCCCAAAGCGGCCAACTCTATGGCGAGGCCTCTGCCATGGCGTTGGGGCGCACGTTTTGCTTCGGGCCGACGTTCCGCGCGGAGAAATCCAAAACCCGCCGGCACCTTACGGAATTTTGGATGGTAGAACCCGAAGTAGCGTATAACGATTTGGACGATAACATGGATCTGGCCGAAGACTTTATTAAATACATTGTCGGCCAAGTGTTAAAAAACCGCGCCGCGGATTTGAAAATTTTAGAGCGTGATACCTCTAAACTTGAGGCCACGGTGGAGAAAAAATTTCCGCGCATAGACTACACGGACGCCATTGAAATTTTGCACAAAAAAGGCAACAACACCCCCTGGGGCGGAGACATTGGCGGCGACGAGGAAACCCTCTTAGGTGAAGATTACGACACGCCCATTATGATCCACCGCTATCCGGCCGAAATCAAAGCGTTTTACATGAAGCGCGACCCGAAAAACCCCAAAGTGGTACTGGCTGTGGATGTGATCGGCCCCGAAGGCGCGGGCGAAATTATCGGCGGTAGCGAAAGAGAAGCCGATTATGATACCCTTGTGGCGCGCATCAAAGAACAAGGGTTAGATCCGCAAAATTACGATTGGTATTTGGACTTGCGCCGCTACGGCAGTGTGCCGCACGCCGGGTTTGGCATGGGCATTGAACGCATGGTACGTTGGGTCTGCGGGCTGCAACACGTGCGCGAGACGATCCCCTTCCCGCGTATGATGGATAAAATTCGGCCGTAAAAAACCACGGGAAGTATGTTTCGCTTTTAACGGTAAGGTTTCAAATACAAAAGTGTTTGAAACCTTACTCGTTTCCGGGCAACAATTTTCCACATTTGGGCATCTTTGCACCGACTTGCCACTTGCAGTACCTGGCAGTACAGCTTCGGGCAACTTACGGTGCAAACCTTCCTCAAATCTGAAAAATCAGCATACTGAACACTTTTTCCGGTGCTAAGACGTATGATGGATAAAATTAGACCGTGGAAAATCACGGAACGCATGCTTCGCTTTAGCACAAAAAGCAAAATTTACCCCCGGTTATTCCGGGGGTTTTACTTGTCAAAACTTGCAGCCGTTATTTATGGTTCACACCCATCCCCGCCGCAAAGCACATTGCACGCCCAAACGGCACTCGTTTTTAAGGTTAGTTTAGGTAGTAAATCTGATACCACTTTTTATACCTTTCACCTTTTTCGTTAGGGAATAATAAGCATATATTATTTTTTTCATCAGCGTTAACATAAAACATACAGGCCTTTCGTTTAGTATCTGTAAAATAATACAGCTCCACATCACCTCCTTCTTCCACTTCGTCCGTAACCCCTAAATAACCCTTCGATGGACTGTTAGGATTTTTAACAAATGCCGTCCACTCCGGCGTACTGGGCACATCCAACACCAACGTGGCCAATTCTTCATCTGTTTCAGCATACCGGCCGTTTTCCAACTTATATACTTCTTGCGCCTTTACAAATGAATCCAATATGGCTAAGCCTTGCATAGCGCGGCTTTTCATTACCGCTTTTTGGTATTGCGGCAGCGCCACCGCCGCCAAAATACCAATGATCAGAACTACTACCAACAGCTCTATAAGGGTAAACCCTTGTTTGTTTCTGTTTTTCATACTTTTCTCCTATTTCATAGTTGCAATTTCCCATCCAGGAGCGCATAAAAACGGCTCTTCCACCCGAGGCGTTCAGTACCCTCAAGCAAAACAGCCGTGGCTTACCATCAAATGGTAAACACTCGGCACAAGAAAACGGGCTCATGACTTCCCATCTTCTTGCGCCTCAAACAGCCGTTTTTGGTACTGAACACACTGCCTGGCAGCGGTCCGCATACGCGGTTCCAAAAACAGGTAAAATTGTACCTATAGTATAATAAAAATCTCCCCAAATAACAAGATATTAAAATGCTAAAATATGAGTATGTCAAATCCGGTTCCTCAACATGTTGCGATTATTATGGACGGCAACGGCCGCTGGGCCAAAAGCCGCCACCTGCCGCGCCTGGCCGGGCACCGAGAGGGCGCCAACGCCGTCAAACGTACCATTGAAGCCGCCAGCCAATGCGGAATTAAGTTTATCACTCTATATGCTTTTTCGACGGAAAATTGGTCCCGCCCGCAAGACGAAATTGACGGCTTAATGGACCTTTTGTGTAAGACGTTGGATACCTACACGGACGAAGCCCGTAAGAAAAACTACCGGCTTTTGGTTAGCGGTTCGCGCGAAAAACTTCCCCCCGCCGTCTTAGAAAAAATAGACAAGGCCCTGCAAGCAACCGCCAATCACACGGGGCTTACCGTCAATTTGGCGCTAAACTACGGGGCCCGGCAAGAAATTGCACACGCCGTAAATACACTTTTGTGCGAAGGAAAAAAAGAAATTTCGATGGACGATATTTCCGCCCACCTCTATCAACCGCAACTGCCGGACCCGGAGCTCATCATCCGCACGTCGGGAGAGGAACGTTTGTCTAACTTTTTACTTTGGCAAGCTGCGTACAGTGAGTTTTACTTTACCCCCGTTTTGTGGCCCGATTTTAACGCCCAAGAATTGCAAAAAGCCCTCAACGCGTACGCCCGGCGCACGCGGAGGTTTGGCGGCGTATGACCTCTCAACTTGTTACGTCGCGCGCACAGGAATTGGTGCAGCGCATCAAGCAGTTTTCCTCGCCCACGTTTAAGGCCCAAATGCACAAACGCTTTGGCATTAATACGGAGTTCGCCGTCGGAACCCCCGTTACCACACTGCGCAAACTTATCAAGGCAGTTCCCCGGCCGGACCAAGATTTGGCTGAGGCGTTGTGGGCCACCCAAATTCACGAGGCCCGCATCCTGGCCTCCATGTTGGCTGACCCGCTTAAAATGACCCGCCCCCAACTAGATACGTGGGTGAAAGATTTAAACTCGTGGGATATTTGCGATGCGTGTGCACTGAATTTGTTTTCACGTGAAAACTCGGCGCTCAAATTAGCCGAACACTGGATTAAAAAAGACCCCGAATTTGTCCGTCGGGCCGGCTTTGCCACACTGGCCGTGCTGGCTATGCCACGCGCCAAAACCGCCGATAAAGATTTGCTGAAAATGTTGCCGCTGATTAAAAATCACGCGTGCGACCCGCGCCCCATGGTGCATAAAGCGGTCAATTGGGCGCTGCGCAACATCGGCAAAAAGAACCCGCGGTTAACCCCGCACGCCGTAAAATGTGCCCAGGAAATTTTAGACTTATACGAAGGCAATCGCCCAGCCACTTGGGTGGCTAAAAATGCTTTATGGGAGCTTAATTCCCCGCACGTCAAAAAGATGATTGCCGGGCGGAAGTAATATGAACCTTCAACATTTAGATCTGCCTACTTCTTCATTTTCCTGCGGGCCCGGGCAGGGGCTTGCTCACGTGCGCACAGCCCCGTTGTATCAAACGCTGTTTGAACGCAGCCACCGCGCAGCCGATATTTCCTTTGACGGACTTTATAAAGAAGCGACCCAACATTTACACACGCTGCTACATATCCCGCAGGATTACACGCTGCTGTTTTTCCCCGGCGGGGCGACGGCCGCCATGGACGCTGTACTGTGGAGCTTGTGCCAGGACTCCGTAAGCGGCGTGGATATCGGCGCGTTTAGCCACCTGTTTTGCGACGTACTTTCGCACCGATTAGAACCTTCCGTACGTAAAACCTGGGTGCCTGCCGATAAAAATTTTCTGCCCACCGCCTTGCCCGATACCACCGCCAGTTTGATCCTGCTCACGCCGAACGAAACCTCTACCGGGGTTCAATTGCCCGACGAATATTTGCAACACGTGTGGAATCAGCGCGGCCCGGATACGCTAGTCGTGTGGGATACTACTTCCTGCGCGGGCGGACGCGTCCTTCCGGCGGGTGCGTATGATGTGATGCTTTTTGGGCTTCAAAAATGTTTGGGGGCCGGCGGCGGTACGTGCGCGATCGCGTTGAGCCCGCGCGCCGTGCAACGTGCCCAACACCCTGCGCGCAACGTGCCTTTTTTCTTGGATTTAAAAAACGCGCTTTCATTCACAGATAAATTTCAAACGCTCAATACCCCCTCCACCATCAACATTTGGATGGCCAACGAGGCCTGCAAATGGATGTTGACGCACGGGGGACTGGAAGCAATGGAAAATTTGTGCAAAGAGCACGCCGATTACTTGGTAAAGTGGAGCGAGCAATCCCCGCATTTCAAGCCGCTTATCTGCGACGAAAAATACCGCTCTTTCACCACGCTCACGCTGGCCCTTACGCACCCGGCCTTAACGGGCGAGCAAATTGCCCGGGCTTTATTGGAAACGGGCCGCCCAAACCTGGCCGACGGACTCAAAAAATACCGCACCGTAGTGCAAGAAAGCATCCGCGTGGGATGCTTCCCGTTTGTGGATACACAGGGCGTGGAGCAGTATAAAAAACTAACCGCCTTGCTGGACGAAATAGCAAGGCAGTTAACAGCTCAATAAGAGGGATTTACACTTCGCGCGGGTCTTTATCGATATAGCCAAATTGCTCTAGGAAATTTTTATTGTTGCGCCAATCCGGCGATACCACTACATTTAATTCCACACGAAATTTTTTACCCAAAAATTCTTCAATGCGCTTTTGGCTGCGCTCGCGCAGTTTGGCAATCATATTGCCGCCTTTACCAATAATAATGGGCTTTTGGCTTTCGCGCTCGACGTGGATGTTGGCGCGGATGTAATTTTTTGGGCCTAAGTTCTCGGCAAATTTTTCAATTTCCACGTACGTGCTGTAGGGGATTTCCTGCTGATACAGCAAGAAAATTTGCTCCCGGATGAACTCGGCCGCGTAAAAGCGTTCCCAGCGGTCGGTCCATTGGTCGGGCGGGAAATACGCCGGGCTCACGGGCAGCGCGTCCGCCACCGCTTGTTTTAGGGGTTCTATGCCCGTCCCTTGCGAGGCAGAAATAGAAAACGTTTTGTGGACCGGCAAATGGGCTTTGACGCAAGTTTCCAGGGCCTGCAGCACCGTATAATCTTTCACCAAATCTACTTTGTTTAGGACCAGAAAAATGGGACAAAACAACGTTTTTAGCTTCTCTACCAATTGGGCATTGTGTTCATAATCGGCCGTAGCATCGAGCATAAAAAGCACCACGTCGGCATCTTCGCGCACGGCACGGTCCACACAGTCGGCCATGGTTTGTTGCAATTTGTATTTAGGAATTAAAAAGCCGGGCGTATCTACAAAAACAATTTGGTAATTTTCGCCCTGGGCAATAGCCAAAATGTTTTGGCGCGTGGTTTGGGGTTTGGGCGTAACCGCGGAGAGAAGCCCCCCCGCCAGCCGATTAAGAAGCGTGGACTTACCCGCATTGGGCAAGCCGGCCAGTACCGCAAAACCGCTTTTAAATTGTTTGTCGCTCATAAAATTATTATACTTATTTGCAAATCAAAAGTGTTATACTACTTATATGAAACGTCTTTTTTGGATTTTATTTTGCGCTGTTCCCCTATCGGCCGCCACCCTGGAAGAAGCCAACCTGGTGGACGTGCAAACGGTGGCAGATTTACCCGTATTTGTGAGCTTGCGCTACGCCACGAAAGATAACTTTACCGGCAAAAAAATCTACGATTTCCCCACGTGTTATTTGCACAAAGAAACCGTTGAAGGGCTTAAAATGGCCACCAAATTAGCGGCCGCCCAGCCGGAACCGTTCACATTTTGTTTGTGGGATTGCTACCGCCCGCAGCAAGCGCAAGAAAAGTTGTGGGCCGCGGCCCCGCGCCCCAATTATGTGGCCCCGCCGCAAAAAGGTTCGCGCCACAGCCGGGGAATGTCGGTCGATTTAACGCCGTGTGATTTTAATGGCAACCCTTTGCCGATGCCTACGGATTTTGACAGTTTTACCCCCCGTGCGCACATGGATTACCCAAAATTACCCGCCGACATTTTAGCCCGGCGGGAAACACTTAAAAAAATTATGCAACAGGCCGGGTTTACCTACACCCGCACGGAGTGGTGGCATTTTGATAAGAAAGGATGGAAGAAAAAGCCGTTGCTAAACATCTTGCCGCCAAAGTAAAACTAGTTATTGGCAATAAGATCCCCTACCCTGTAATATTCTTCCATTTCTTTTCTTCTTTGATCTTCGGGAAGGTCTTTTCTCTTTTCTTCTTCCAGTTCTATTTGTCTACCGTTCATCCAACGGTTAAGTTCGTTTTCGTATGTTTTTTGTTTGTCGGCCCGCTCTTTGGGGGAAAGAGGTGTTTGATACAATTGGGCCATTTTTGCTCTGTAGTTATCCAGTTGATTTTTATATTCTTGATAAACTTCTTCCCCATAAAATTTGCGTACATTTTCCAAGATTTCGTTGCCTTTAACATCTAAATCCGCTGTTCCCTCGTCAATTTCTTTTTGGGTAGCTTTACGAGGGGCACTTAAAACTTTGCCTGCTTCTTCCAAGGCGCATAATTCTTGCCTTTTTTTATCGTCTTGCTCCCGCTGCCACTTCAAATAATCCACCACAGACACACCGCTTTGTGTTGCCAAATCTTTAACGGCAGTGTCAAACGCTTGCTCATTTTTGGCCAGTTGCGCAAAATATTCTTCCTGAGATAAATTTTGGTTGAGCAGTTCATTATCTTTTCTAAATTTTTCATCAACCAGTTGTGCAATTTGTTCCCGGCTTTGCGGATAGAGATTGCCTAACTCTTCTTTTTGCTGATTGGCTTTTGCAATGCGGTCCTGCATGAATTTATCATACTGGTTTTTTTCTTCCAGCTTGTTCATTTTGTCTTGGTATTTTTGGGCAATGTTTTTGACGCGTTGGGCTTTTTCTTCGGCAGAGGCGGAAGCATCACTCACCGCTGAGGAAACTTCCCCGGCAAACGAGTCCATCAATTGGCTTGCCTGCTTGGCAGCCCCCGCCCCAAACGCATTACCAAAGCCATTTACAATAGACTGCTTTTGCGAGGCAATGGCATTAACCACCGGGGCAAATTCCCCGGCCGCGGAGGCTTGTTGCGGGGTAAGAGCGGACGTTTCCGAATTTTTGGCGGCGTATTTTTCAATCATTTGTTCTTTCTTGCTCTTGGGCGTTAACGCACGCATGACAGCCCGCTCGATAGCCGTGGACAAATTGGCCAATTTTTCATTCATTTGCGCCTGCTGTTTGCGGTTAGGTTTTAAAAAAGCGGGTAACATCCGGGAGGTGCGCTCATCCTGCATCCTGCTTTGGGCATTGCCGTTCCACGCGACGGAAGGCCCTATTTTTTGACCGGACGAACGAGACGAAACAGCCCCCTGCGTGCCCGACGGAGTAGATTTATCTTGCGAATAAAAATTGGTATCTACGAAACGTTTCCCGTTCCCCTTGGCAAAGGGGCGATTTTCCCCCCTTTGGGTAGATAAATTAATAGCTTTTCCCCCGCCGGTGGCCGTATTTATACGGTCCGCATCAGGGTATTGGGGACGCACGTCCGTTGGCGCCGTGCGCGGTGCTACGGGCGCAGATGTGTCCTGCTGCGGGAGCAATTCATCCCATTTCACAGCAACCGTATTTTCCCCTTCCGGCGCAACAGAACCACCGCTAGCAGCAGGCAAACTTGCTACCCCCCTCGATGCGCGGGCCGCAGGTTGGGACGGTTCATAAATCAATACGCGCCACAACGCCAAGATGATAATCGCGGCGGCGGCCACACCTAGTAAAACTTTTAACGTGCTGTTATTCTCTTGCATTAACAATAGTATAGAAAGGTTTAACGGAAATTACCAGGGCCAAAAGACCTATCCCCCTCTGGGCCCGTAAAAACCCCGCCGAAGCGGGGTTGTAATTAGTTTTCTTTGATCAGGGTAATCCCCAAATCGGCAAGTTGTTGCTCGTCTACCACGTTGGGGGACTCCGTCAGCGGGCAGACAGCTTGAGCCGTTTTAGGGAAGGCAATAACCTCGCGGATAGAATCTTCACCGGCTAGGAGCGCGGTTATGCGGTCCAGCCCCAGGCCAATCCCGCCGTGTGGCGGAGCCCCGGCTTCCAGCGCGTTTAAGAGCATGCCAAAGCGCCGGGCGGCTTCTTCCTTGGAATGTTTCATGAGTGCCAAAATGCGTTCTTGCACGTCTCGGCGGCAGTTGCGCACAGAACCGGAAGCCAATTCATTCCCGTTTAATACCAAGTCAAATTGGTAGGAACGCACGGAACCCGGGTCACTCTCCAAATTCGGCAAATCTTCTTCCACCGGTGCGGTGAAAGGATTGTGCGCGGCATCCCAGCGGTTCTCTTCGGGGATATACTCCAAAAGCGGGAAGTTGGTAATCCATGCAAAAGCCCAATCACACTGTTTGGGTAAATTCTTCACAAGCTCTTTGCGCAGCGCGCCCATGAAATTTTGGCACATGCGGATGTTGGCATCACTGCCGATGAAAACGGCATCCCCATCTTGCGCACCCACTAAATTTTTGACGGCGGCTAATTCCTCTGGGGTGAAGAATTTGGCGGAGGGTCCTTCCACCGCGTCGCCTTTTACTTTGAGCCACACCAACCCTTTGGCACCGTTCTTTTTGACTAGCTCGGTCAGTTTATCCATTTGTCCGCGGGAATAGGCGCCGCATTTCTCGCCGCGCACGGCGTAGATGGCCCCCTTGTGGGCCAGCACATCGGCAAATACTTTAAAACCCGTATGCGCAAAAACGGCAGACGCATTTTTAAGTTCTAAGCTGTAGCGCAAGTCGGGCTTATCGGAGCCGTATTTTTCCATGGCCTGACTGAAGGGAAGTTTTATAAACGGGGTTTTTAATTCTTTGCCGGCGGTTTTGAAAATTTCTTTCATCAGCCCTTCTACCACCGTATGAATATCGTCAATGGTCACAAAGGACATTTCCATATCAATTTGCGTATGCTCGGGTTGGCGGTCGGCACGCAAGTCCTCGTCGCGGAAGCACCGTGCCAACTGGAAATAGCGGTCTATACCGCTGGCCATGAGCGTTTGTTTGAACATTTGCGGGCTTTGCGGTAAGGCGTAAAACTGGCCGTGGTGCACACGCGACGGCACCAAATAATCGCGCGCACCTTCAGGCGTGGAACGCGTTAAAACGGGGGTTTCCACTTCAATAAAACCTTGCCCGTCCAGATACCGCCGGGCGGCCTGGGCAATGCGGTGGCGCAAATACAAATTGGAAAACATTTTGGGGTTGCGCAAATCCAAGTAGCGGTATTTGAGGCGGATTTCTTCGGACGCGCCGCGCGATTGGTCCACATCAAACGGAAGCGGCACGCACGTGTTAAGCACCTTAAAATCTTCGGCCACTACTTCAATCTCGCCGGTTTTCATGTTCTTGTTGACGGCCCCTTCAATGCGGCGCTGCACGGTGCCGGTTACTTGCACTACATATTCGTTACGCACGGCAGCAGCCACGTCAAAAAATGGTTTGTTAGGTTCTACAACCACTTGACACTCGCCGGCACGGTCGCGCAAGTTGATAAACAGCACACCCCCGTGGTTGCGGTAGGAATTAACCCACCCGCACAATGTTTGCTGGGTTCCTAAAAGTTCGGCGGTAATATCCCCGCAGTAATTGGTTCGTTTCATACGATTTTTTTGACCTCGTTTACAACTTCGGCAAACGGAATTTGTTTTTGTTCGCCGGTGGTTAAATCTTTTAAGGTGGCCACTTGCTTGGCTAGTTCGTCGCCGCCTAGAATTAAAGCATAGCTGGCGCCGCAGCGGTCGGCCTGTTTCATTTGCCCTTTGACGTTTTTATCAAAAAGTCCGCCTTCGGTGCGGATGCCGGCCGCGCGCAGCTGTTGCATGATATTAAAAGCGGTTTCGTTGCACGGTTTTTCCAGCGAGACCACACACACGCTTTTGCGTTTTTGCACGGGCTGTTCGCCCCGGGCCAAAATAACGCGCTCGGCCCCCATCGCCCAGCCGATGGCCGGGGTAGCCGGGCCACCCATATTTTTGATAAGCCCGTCGTAACGGCCGCCGGCCGCAATGGCATTTTGGGAGACGTCGCCCGCTTGAAATTCAAACACGGTGCGCGAATAATAATCCAGCCCGCGCACGAGCATAGGGTCCACCACATAGTCTATTTTGCCTTTTAAGAGCGCCTGCACCGTGTCAAAATGTTCCCGGCACTCAGGGCAGAGCTGCATGGTCGGCACGCGGCCCGCAAAACGGGCGCCGTCAATTTTGCAATCCAACACGCGCAGCGGGTTTTTCTCCAAGCGGGTTTGGCAGTTTTCGCACAACGTATCTTTTTCCTTGGATAAAAAATCAATAAGCGCTTGGCGGTAGAGTGGGCGGCATTTGTCGCACCCTAAGCTGTTAATTTTGACGACGTAATTTTTGGCCCCAAACCGGGCTACAATGTCTTTGAGCATTAAAATGACTTCGGCATCGGCCGACGGAGCCGAGTTGCCAATATACTCAGCACCGATTTGTTCAAACTCGCGGTAGCGGCCCGCTTGCGGGCGCTCGGCGCGGAACATATTGCCGATGTAATAAAACTTTTGCACCGGGGCGTTTTGCACAAAATTGTTCTCTAAGTACGCACGCACCACGCCGGGGGTTCCCTCGGGCCGGATGGCCAGTTGCCGGTGTCCGGCATCTTCAAAAGCGTACATTTCTTTTTGGACGATATCGGTTGTTTCGCCGGTGGACTTCACAAAGAGTTCTTTGAGCTCCACGGTAGGCAGGCGCAATTCGCCAAAGCCGTAGGTGGAAAACACGCCGCGGGCGCAATTTTCCAGCTCTGTAAAGGTATTTGATTGGGGTTCAAAAATATCGCGGAACCCGCGTACTAGTTTTGCCATAAGTATATTGTAGCATTTATGGCGTGAAAAGAGGAGAAAACCAGCCATAGCATCCAGCAATTACCCAACCTTTTAAATTTTTTCTACGGCTGCCACGTAAAATAACAATACTGGTCATTCACCTTATCCGACGCACATCCCAAATACCTACACACACGCTTGCCTTTGTCCGTGCCCTTTGGATAACATATATAGAGAACTCTAGGGAATGCTGAATACAGATAATATGTGACATCCTGTGGATGCCCCCGCACATGATCATAAGTACCACTATCCGACAATTCGTAACGTCTCCCATCTTGGGCATATAAAATGCTCCCATTTTGGGAAATCCGTGTTACAGCAGGGATTACATCCAAGTCTTCCCAATTAAGCGTATAACTTCCATGGTTTAAGAAATACAATTGCTCGGCATTTTTAACCGCCTGCATATTTACCAGGATCGTCTTAGCCTCAATAGTTTCAATAGTCTTTTGGTATTGCGGCAACGCAACCGCCGCCAAAATACCGATGATGAGCACAACTACTAATAGTTCAATCAATGTGAATCCCTTTAAATTAGGCGTCATTCCCAAAGACCGTAATTGGGAATCTCCACCGCTTTGCGTGGTAAACGAGGTGGGGATCCCCGATAGGAGCTTTCGGGGATGACTTGTTATTGTTAACAATATGCGTTGAAGATCCTGAATCAAGTTCAGGATGACTTTCTTTATAATGAATCGGCCTTGTACTGCATTTTTCATACATCCTCCTTGTGTTTTAATATCCAGCATAAAATTAGTGTAACAAAAAAAAAAATAATTCAAGCATTTTAAATCAACGGTAACAAAACTCACTATAAAAAAGGTAAAATAAAGTATGCTATTACCTAGAATATTAACGGCCTTAATCGGCATCCCTTTAATTATTGCGGCCATTCATTTGGGTGGCCTG
>JAZNWD010000039.1:0-1792 GCA_045593185.1 Elusimicrobiaceae bacterium
TACGGGAGCTTAATTCGTATATTTTATTTAGGGCAGTTTGCTAGATATTCTTCGTCAGAAATTTTGGAGTCGCGTACTGCACGGAGGATTGCTTCTTGCATAACCTCTGCCGCAAGAGTGCCAACAGCGTTAACATCAGCCTTCACCTTGCCCAAGGAAACTGCGTAAATGGAATCGCCATCATACAAAGTGCCAACAGGGTAGATACAACGAGCATAAGCGTTTTGGGTCATGGAAGCTACCTTAGTAAGCTGAGCTCTGTCCAGTTCTACGTTAGTGAGGATGGCGCCAATGGTTGTGTTCTTGTGAGCCAAGGAAGGCACGCCAAATTTATAAACTTCGTCACGGATATCTACAAAAGCGGTGCGGTCTTCGTTCCAAAGACCAGCAATCTTTTGTCCGGTTTTAGGATCGTAAATATCGCCACAAGCGTTAAGGATAACAATCGCCGCCAGCTTCACGTCGCCAAGTTGAACAGCGTAAACGCCCATACCAGCTTTAGTGGCACGGTCCATACTGTAGTAAGTGCCTACAGTTGCACCAACGCCTGCGCCGTACAAGCCACTTTTAATTTCTGGGCGCTTCATTGCGTTTTCGCAAGCTTTGTAGCCCATCTTAGGACCGGGGCGCACATCTGCCCTGCCATACGCCAAGTCGAAAATATCGCTTTGCACTACAATCGGAACAAGGGCAACACCTGTATCGTAGCCAATGCCGTGTTCTTCAAGGTACTGCATTACGCCATCACTTGCGCCCAAACCGTAAGCACTGCCACCGCCCAAAACTACTGCGTTCAGCGGAGTGGGATTCGTAGTGGGTGCGATAACCGGAGTTTCGCGGGAAGCAGGTCCACCGCCACTAATTTCCACGCCAGCCATTACGCCTTTGGGGAAAATCATAACGGTTACGCCTGTTTTTGCCTTGTGGTCTTCAACGGTGCCAATGTAAGCGTCTTCAATAGTGTTTACAGGAATTTCTTTATAGGGGCGTTCAGCCGCCAAAGCGGTACCGATGCCGGAAAGCATTCCCATCATTGCCAATGCCATAGCAATTTTTTTAAATTTCATCTGAGTTACCTCCATTGCTAAAATTTTGGACTTGCCAAATATCTTGCACGATGTTTTCAACATCTTACCGTCATTGTAACATAATTTTTCAAAATTGAAAGCATCTTTTAAAATAAACAGCTCACCTCGAAATTGAAGTGAGCTGTAAAAAACTTATTTAATTTTTTTGAAGAGACGTTTTACGTTGGCAGTAGTAATTGCTGCCAGCTCGTCAAAGTCTACCTTCAAAACTTCTGCCGCATTGCGAGCAGTAAGCTCCACGTAGCCGGGGTTATTGCGTTTGCCACGATAAGGCACGGGAGTAAGATAGGGGCAATCTGTTTCAAAGAGGATAAGGTCTTTAGGTACAAATTGCATTACCTCGCGCACCTTTTGTGCGTTTTTGTAGGTAGAGGTTCCGCCAAAGCCAAAGTAGTAGCCACGTTTTGCCAGTTCCTTCGCCATTTCTACAGAGCCGGAGTAGCAATGGAACACAGTCTGCACGCCAGTTACTTCTTTTTGGAACATTTCCAGCATATGGCCGTGAGCATCGCGGTCATGGATGATGATGGGCCAATCGAATTGTTTCGCCAGCTCAATCTGCTCCATGAAAACTCTCTTTTGTACTTCCTTGGGCTCGTTTTCCTTCCAGTAGTAGTCCAAGCCAATTTCGCCAATGGCAACTACCTTGGGATGAACTGCCCACGCCGCCAACATATCTAAATAGTTGCCAGGCATTCCGGTCA
>JAZNWD010000040.1:0-44166 GCA_045593185.1 Elusimicrobiaceae bacterium
TTTTTCATACATCCTCCTTGTGTTTTAATATCCAGCATAAAATTAGTGTAACAAAAAAAAAAAAACGAAACAACCCCCCCAGTCAAAAAACGGCCTTTGCAATTAGACAAAACATCCGTCATTCCCAAAGCTTGTCCCGCAAGGCTGTAATGCGGGGTCCCAGGGTCTTCCACGCAGGTCGTTGTCGTTCGTCGTTCATTAAAGGTTGTCATCCCCGAGAATTTGTGGCCCGCAAGGTTGGGGGATCTCGCCGTTTTAGAAACGGCAACAACAGTTCCCGAAAAAACACTTGTACAAGACATAAACCCTCATAAAATTTTATAATAGAAAATATACGCGACAGGAGGGGTCTGCATATGAAAAAAATACTTGCTGCCTTATTACTTTGTGTGGCATTTTGTGCCCACGCCCAAAACTTAACCGAGGCCGAAAAATTGTATCAAGACGGGGATTTTGCCTCCGCCCAAAAACAATACGAAGAAATTGTAAAAACCGCTACCGGCAACGATTTGTATCAAGCCCAATTACGCCTGGCAGCTTGCCAATACAGCCAAGGCGAATATCTAAACGCCGCCAAAACGTTGTTTGCTTATCCCCTGCCGCAAGATGCGTTATGGAAAGCCCGTTTTCTGCTCTACCGCACGCAAATGGCCCAACAGGTAGCTAACCAATATTCCCCCATCCTGCAAGCGCGTGAAATAGAAGGCAATACCGACATAGAACAATGGACCCGCGGGCAATGGCACAGCCAAATGCAAAAAGACTTTGAACAACTTTGGGCCTTGCGCAGCGAATTGGTCAAAGCCCCTATCGTGCAAGAAACCCTCATCTTAAACGTAAAAGATACCGATACGCAACGGATCCCCACGTTATTTGATTTTGTGGTCCAACAATGGGTTTCTTTTCTGGGAGGGACCGAACAAAACCTGCCGGCCGACGCAGTGCGCAATTATTTAAGTGGCTACGCCGCGCCCATTGCCAAACACAAAAACCGTGCAGACAAATTGGCCGGCGTCCTTAAAACCGCTTACGAACTCGAAGGCGCAAACCGGCAAAACGCCCGCTTATTTTGGCAAACCGATTATATTTTACTGCCCTTGCAACGCAAAGATCTGTTTGAAATAACAAATGAAGAAAAAGCCTTCCGCACCGCCACAGAACAACTCTACGCCGTAAGCGGCTTTCAGCATGATCAGGGTTGGTGGAAAAAATTCAAAGGGCGCAGCAGCGCTTACGGGCAATCTTACGCTGCCTACCAAGCGGGAAACTTGCTTTTAAACCGCCAAGAACGCGAGCAAGCTTTAGCCGTGTGTCAGTATGCCGTCAAGCAATTCCCGGAGTCCTATTACACCCAGCAATGCCAGAATATGGTAGAGGAAATTACCAAGCAGGAAATTTACTTTGTGCGCGGTAAAGAAAACGCAATTTTGAACCCTCAACAGCCTACCTTGTCCATTACTACGCGTAATATTCCCAACGCGTATGTACGCGCCTACCCGGTAACCCGTACAGAGCTCGAGACACTCTACCACCGCAGCCACCACCGGGCTATAGACGATTGGACCGATTTGCTGGACGCTTCCGACGAAACGCTCAAAGCCATGCTCAGTTCTACTAAAAAATATCAAACGGTAGAGGTTGCCGTTTCTTACAAAACACCGTACAATTCGCAAATATCCTCTTTTACCTTGCCCGCTTTGGATAAAGGATTTTATATAGTCATCGCCAGTTCAAACGCAAATTTCAACTACACGCAAGGTCCGGCCGCCGGGCAGATTATCAACATTACGGATTTGGCCCTTTTTACAACAGCTGCCATTGAAGACAATCCAGCCAACTATGTGCGCACGTTAAACACGCAAGCCCGCACGTACAAACCACAAGTTTTCCGCTGGTATGCACTCGACTTAAAAACCGGGGAACCGCAAGCCGATACGGAACTGGATGTTATCCAAAACCAAACCCGCAAAACCCGCCATCACCTTACTACCAACCGGGAAGGTACGGCCGGGTTGCCTATTTCCATTCGCGTAGAAAAATGGAAACATACGTGGGAACGCGTTTCCACGCTGGCTCAAAAAAATGGGGATAGCGCCGTCGGTTCCTTTGCAAGTTTTGATTTTTCCACCGAGGACCCTGTAAAAATATTCTTACAAACGGACCGTGCTATTTACCGCCCTGGGCAAAAAGTGACGGGATCCGTGCAAGCATTTCAAGCCATGCCGCGCGGCTGGAAAGTATTGCCCAACTTATCCGTAAAAATTACAGCGCACGACACGAACGGAAAACAGATTTATCAAGCTAACACCCACCTCAACGAACTGGGCACCGCACAAGTTCAATTTAATTTGCCGCAAGGAAATGAACTTATGGGATATTTTAGCTTGCGCGCCAGTTTGGATGCCGGGGGGCAAACCTACCATGCTTATCACAACTTGCAAGTAGAAGAATATAAGCGCCCTGAATATGAAATTTCTTTAAACGATCCGAAAATTCCTCTTGTTTACAACCAAAAGGGTACCGTAACGGGGCTTGCCAAAACATACGCAGGTACTGCATTACAGGGTGCCACCGTCAAATATACTGTAAAAGCCCAAGAATATGCCCCCTGGTTTTACAGCTGGCGCTACCGCCCAAGCAGCACCGAAGTCATCACGCAAGGGCAAACAAAAACGGATAGCACGGGGGCCTTTAGTATTTCTTGGACGCCAAAACCTACCCAAAAAGAAGAACAAGCCACCCAGTACACGCTGCAAGCCGAAGTATACGACGAAACAGGCCGCCCGATCGAAACCACACGCAATTACCGTGTAAGTGCCTATGCAAACTTCCTAAATGTAGATTTTGCCCAAGGTTTTTATGATGCACAAAAATCCACCACTTTGGGGAAAATTACGTTGGCAGATGCTGACGGGCACGCTACCACCGGTCAAGTATCCCTGCGCATTGCCCAGGTAGAAAACACGCCGCAAACACACCACCCCAACCCAACAGAAGATATCATCCTTCCGCGTACGCAAAGCAATGATATCAATGCATGGTACAAAGATGCCAAAGAATTAAAAACCGTTTACAAACAAACGCTCACCTTTACGCAAGAGCCGCAAGAGGTACAACTGCCCGCTTTGGAAGAAGGGGTTTATCGCCTTATCTTGCAAAATGAAAAAGCCCAAAAACAAGAAGTTATTTTTATAGTGGTAAGCGAAAAATCGTCCTTGCCTTTGCCGGCGATTACTTTGCCACAACATACCACCTACCACCCCGGCGAAACTGCCCGCGTGTTATTGGGAACCCGTTCGCTGGCTAATACCAAGTGGGTGGAAGTATTGTATAATCGAGACTTCTTACGCACCCGCCAACGTTTACCCGGCGGCGTGAGCATTTATGAATACTTGGTAACCGAAGAAGACCGCGGCGGCATTGCTATTAATTGGTTTGGGGCCAGCGACTATCAAATCTATCAAGGGGCCACCGCACTCACCGTACCGTTTGACAATCAAAAATTGGCTGTGGAAATAAACACCCCCGAAACGGTAAAACCCGGGCAAACGGTTGCTTGGCAACTTACCGCGCGCGACTACAAAGGCACCCCGATAAACGGGCAAGCCAGTTTGGCCGTGTATGATAAATCGCTTGATTATTACGCCCAGAAAACAAATCCGTTTACGTTGTCTACGCTGTTCCCTATTTCATCGCAAAGCCGTGAAGCAGCCACAAACCGCTTTATTGGCTATCCCAATACGTTGTGGGACGTTTCACACGTAGCCCACAAATGGGTGCCGCTGCCTAATTTGCCTACGTTTGCTTTGGAAAGGCCAATGCTTATATACGTTCGAGACAAAAACGGGTTTCTATATCAAAAAGCAGTTGCCCCGATGAGGGCGGCCAAAAGTGCTGCCATACAAGAATCCTTCGGCGTAATGGAAATAGATGGGGGTAACGTGTCCTTTAGCATGGACGATATGCGTTCCGCCGACAACATGGATGCTGATTATGATGCCGAAGAAGAATCCGTCACAGATGCCCCCCAAGACGTCTTGCGCACAGACTTTGCTGAAACTGCGTATTTCAACTCTCTCTTACCGATTAAAAACGGCAAAGCGCTGGTTTCATTCACGCTGCCGCAAAGCATTACTACGTGGAATGTTTTGGGATTTGCGCTGACAAAAGATGTGCAACTTGGCACCTTTACCGCCACTACCATTGCCCGCAAAGATTTTATGGTGCGTTTGCACTTGCCGCGTTTCTACCGCGAAAACGATGAAGGGATTTTGCAGGCCTCGGTTATAAACTTAACCAACCGCAAAATAACCGTACCCGTTACACTTTCCATTACACAGGACAAGCAAAGCAAAACTTCCGCCTTTGGGCTCAAAAATGCCACCCAAAACGTAACCGTAGAGCCCAATTCTACCGCTTATGCCTCGTGGGAAATAACCGCGCCCGCCGCGCCGGGGTTGTATCAAATTTCAGCCGTGGCGCGCAGCGTAACAAGCAGTGACGGCGAACAGAAAGACTTCCCTGTATTGCCCAGCTTATCGCGCTTGTTAGCTACTACAAACAGTGCACTTAAAAACGGGGCCAATACCCTAACGCTTACCGAATTAAATAATGTAAGCGACGCCCGCGCGGAACTGGCCGCCCTCACCTTGCACCCCAGTTTGGCATTATCGGTTATCAACAAAATGCCTAATTTGTTGGTATGGCCGTATAATGATTTGGTTTCCTCGTTAAACCGCTATGTTCCGTTAGCCATAGTCCATCAGTTTTACACTACTTATCCTGAGCTTAAACAAGCCGTGGCAAAACTGCCCAAACGCACGGGGGTTACGGCAGCCTGGAACGAAACGGATCCGTTGCGCTTGACGGTTTTGGAACAAACCCCTTGGCTCAATATTGCACAAGGTTCCGCGCAACATCAAGCCAATTTAATCAACTTGTTTGATGATAAAATTGTTTCCGAAAGGTTGGCTAAAGAGAAAACACGTATTTTAAAATTTCAAAATCCCAACGGTTCGTTTAGTTGGTTTGCCGGGGGACCGGCGGATCCTTACTTGACGTTACGGGCGTTGGAGGCCTTTGCGCAAGCTGTTTCGTTTGGGGCACCCGTACCCAAGAACGAGGCGGAAAATGCCATTGCTTACGTGGTTCCTCAAATTGAAAAACAGCTTTTGGACGACAAGACCGGCTCCGTCGCTACCGTATCCTATGCGTTGTATGCGGCGTATACGCTATCGGCTTTCCCGGCCCATTGGACGCAAGCCGCCAAGGCTCGGCCGTATCTTAAAAAATGGGTGGACTATGCGGACCAGCAATCGCGCTTTATGACCCCGCTGGGGCAAATATACGCGGCCGCTGTCTATCACCGTTTAGGGGATGATGTAAAGGCCAATGCTTATTTGGACAAAGTGCTTGCCCGTATGAAATACAACCCGCTTACGGGGGCCTATTTCGCGCCGGAAGCCCAAAGCTGGCTGTGGTATCAAGATACCCTTACCACCCAAACTACCACTCTTAAAACACTCTTGGAAATTCGCCCGGATAGCGATAAAATCGATCCCATGGTACAATGGTTACTTTTCAACAAACAAGTAACCAGTTGGCAAAATCCGTCCGCCGCTGCCCAAGCCGTGTTTGCCTTGTTAGATGTAATGAAAGCCAAAGGGGCACTCACTACCCAAAGCACGTATCAAATCAGTTGGGCCGGCACGCGGCAAACGCGCACCTTTAAGCCCCTGGATTGGACGGAAGATTTGCAATGGGTCAAACAAGGGGCACAGGTGACTCCTGCGGCGTACAACGCACAAATTACCAAGCAAAGCAAAATGACAGATTTTGCTTCGTTAAGCGTAGTGTATACTTCGGCCCAGGCGCAAGCGTCCCCCAAAGGAGTGTTAAATGTAACGCGCGAATATTTTGTACGCGCAGCACAAGGCAATACACAAAAATTGCGCCCTCTTGCCAATTTGGAAGAAGTAAAAGTAGGCGATGAAGTAGAAGTGCAACTCACGCTTACCGCAGACAGCGCATTTGAGTATGTCTTGGTGTCGGACCCGAAACCCGCCGGCTTTGAAAGTGAAACGCTTACCAGCGGCTGGACGTGGAACCCCGTACCTATGTACCAAGAGATACGCGACGCGGAAACCAACTTCTTCATCAACCGTTTGCCCGCCGGCAAAGTGGTATTGCACTACGTATTGCGCCCCACCGTACCGGGCGACTTTCACGCCAAGCCCGCGCAGGTGCAAAGCTTGTACGCGCCCGAATATGGGGCTCACAGCGCGGCTGAAAAAGTGAAAGTAAGCAAATAAAATATGTACTCCCCCCTGCTTAAAAGCAGGGGGATTTTTTTGCCGATTTTTGCTCTCTTGCCAAAATATACTATAATGAAAATAAGTCAATCCCCAGGGGTAACAAGATGCAACTGATTGTTACAAAATTAAGCGTTGGGTTATGGGCGGCCTCGTACATCAAAGGAACCGTTCAGGCCTTCGGCCCGACGAAAAACCACCCCTTTGTGTTAGGGTTACCCACCGGGGCCACCGTCATTGATATGTATGCCGTGCTGCGTGCTTTTGTGCAAGAGCGGCTCTTAAGTTTCCAACATATTGTTACATTTAACATGGATGAATATATCGGCATCCCGGCCGATCATCCGCAAAGTTATCACAGCTACATGCGCCAGCATTTGTTTGATGCGGTGCACATGCCCCCGGAACACGCCTTTATTCCCGACGGGCAAGCCACCGATTTGCACGCCCAATGTCAACAGTACGAAAACACCATCGCGCGTATGGGCGGGATTGATTTATTTATTGGCGGTATTGGGCGCAACGGGCACATTGCTTTTAACGAACCGGGCACACCCTTCCATTCGCGCACGCATGTACAAACTTTATCGCCCAGTACGCGCGAAGCCAATGCACGTTTCTTTTTAAATGATATTTCCCGTGTGCCGCAGCAAGCTATCACCGTGGGCATTGGAACCATTTTAGACGCAAAAGAACTTTTGTTTATTGCAAACGGCGTACAAAAAGCGGCGGCCGTATCACATTTAATTTCGCAAGAACCCACCGTGGATTGGCCACTAACCGCACTTAAATTACATCCGCACGCGTCCTTATTGGTGGACCTGGATGCCTGCGTGCTTCTATCCGGCGACGTAAAAACCCAACTGGACCAAGCGCGCGAACAAAACCCGCTGGCCGACCAGTGGACCGTGGAGGTAAAATGAAATCCCTTCCTCACGTAAATGTGGTAACCCCTCACGGTATTTTGCGCAACGCGTGCTTGGAAATCGCCGAAGGTAAAATCGCACGTATTACCACATCCGACGAACCAAAAGATCCCGCGCAACTGCCGCTGGTAATTCCTTCTTTTATAGATTTACACATCCATGGCATGGGCGGATACGGGCCCGAACAAGGCACCGTACAATCCTTATTGCATCTCTCGGACGTGTTAGCCCGGCAAGGGGTACGGGCGTTTTGCCCTACGCTTTATGGGGCCCACCCGCACAAAATGGCACAGCAACTGCGCGCTTTAGTGCCGGCTATCGGGCAAGAAAAAGGAGCCAAAATTTTGGGATTTCATTTGGAAGGGCCTTTCCTTTCCCCCCAAAAACCCGGCGTGATGAAACCGCAAGATATCGTGCCGGCCCGCTTGGAAGATTGGCAAGAAATTTATCAAGCCGCCCAAGGGCACATAGCTATTTTAACATTAGCGCCGGAAATCCCCGGCATAGAACCCATTATAAAATTTAGTTTACAACATCACATTTTAGTACAAGCCGGGCATACCAATGCCACGTATGAGCAAATGCAACGTGCCTTCAACCAAGGCGTGCGGCGCGTAACCCACCTGGGCAACGCCATGAGCGGCGTGCACCACCGTGCGCCCGGCGTATTGGGTGCCGTGCTGGAAAACCCGGATATTTCGTGCGAAGTCATTGCCGACGGCAAACACGTGCACCCGGCTTTGCTTAAAATTCTAAAAGCAGTAAAACCCATTTCCCAAATTACAGCCGTTACCGATGCCTTACTTCCCACCCAACAAAAAAATGAACCTTTTGTAGCAAACGGGGAAGAAATTATCCTGGAGGATGGTGTGTGGAAACGCAAAACCGACCGGGTATGGGCCGGTTCGGCCGCGACGATGTTTGACGCTTTTTTGCAACTACTGGCCGCCGGATATTCGCCGGAAGAAGCCGTTAGTTGCACCAGCACCAATGCAGCTAACTTGCTTTCGCTGGAAAGCGGATTGTGCGAAGGGAACCCGGCTGATTTTATAGTGCTGACCCCTCACCTGCAGCTGCAACATATCTTCCGGCAAGGGCAACAAATTGCCTCTCTTTAACCCATGCAAAAGCCGCCCCTTCGGGCGGCTTTAAATTTTAGAGCGACACAATACTATTGATAGCACAGATATTGGGCACTATCTTTCACTTCCCATCTTAACGTTCCAGTAGGTTTTTCCGATACAGTTACATTTCCCAATTTTAAAGATCCCGACACGTTTACTTCCCCGGAATTCGCCTCCTTGGCGGCGAGTGTTGCGGCCTGAACTTCTACCTTTTCTAATAAAGTGGACAACTCTGCTGCAACACCTTCCACCGCAAAACCGTTTGTCACATACGAATCTTCCGTTGCCGTTAATGTTCCGTCATATAATGTTACAGGGATTCCGACACCATAGCTGCTGTCGGATGGAATAACATTGAGAAGAGAGTTGGGATCTGAAGGTTTCCCTTGTACAATGGGGCCTTTTTTACCGCTTTCTACCTCAAGTTCAATGCCAATATTTGCATCTTGCGCAGGGTCGATGCTATCAATATAAGCGACCGGAATAGCATCTTCCGTATTCTTTCTGGCCGCATTTATCGTAACTTTCCCGTCGACGTTGTTCTTATCTTTCACAGGCCACACATTAATCTGATTTGTCTCCAACCCACCTTTAAACGTAGCTTTCTTAAGCACTTTAAACTTTGTATATACACCCGTGCGGGAAGGGTTATACGAAATGGCAGAAACCGTTTCGTTATATCCAAATGCGACCCCTGCAAACAAAATACATATCATTGCGGCCCAATAACGCATATAAACTCCTTTGCAATAAGCTAAAAACTTATATTATCATTGTATAGAAAAAAATGCGGAAATACAAGTACTATTTACTTTTTTATTTTTTTGCCTTACATACGTAAAAGCAGCCCGCCCTAGCAATGCGGCCAAAAAAAGTATAGAATGTAGGTATGAATATCGTTGCCCGATATTTGATACCTTGTCAAAAAGAGGATTGACCATGGCAAAAAAGAAATCAGCCGCACCCACTAACCTGGCCTCTAACGAGGAACTGATTTTGCTAGACAAAATAGTCGGCAAAGTAAAAAAAGCCCAGCAAATTTTTGCTACCTACAACCAAGAACAAGTGGATAAAATTTTCCGCGCAGCCGCTATTGCCGCCGCGCAAAACCGCATTCCGCTGGCAAAATTGGCCGTAGAAGAAACCGGCATGGGCGTAATGGAAGATAAAGTAATTAAAAACCAATTTGCTTCCGAATATATTTACAACCAATACAAAGATACCAAAACGTGCGGGGTTCTATCGGACGATGATGCCTTTGGCTACCGCCAAGTGGCCGAACCCATTGGCCTAATTGCCGGGGTGATCCCCACCACCAACCCCACTTCTACGGCTATTTTTAAAAGTTTGCTGGCTCTTAAAACGCGCAACGGGATTATATTCTCCCCCCATCCGCGGGCAAAAAAATGCACCATTGAAGCCGCCAGAATTGTTTTAAAAGCCGCGGTAGAAGCCGGTGCTCCCGAAGGTATTATCGGCTGGGTTGATAATCCCACCACTACGCTTTCCAATGCGCTCATGCATCACAAAGACATCAACCTCATTTTAGCTACCGGCGGCCCCGGCATGGTCACGGCGGCTTATTCTTCCGGCAAACCCGCATTGGGCGTGGGCGCCGGGAATACACCCGTGGTCATTGATGCTACCGCCAATATTAAAATGGCCGTTAGTTCTATCATCATGAGCAAAACCTTCGACAACGGTATGATTTGCGCCAGTGAACAATCGGTCATTGTGGAAGAAGCTGTTTACACACAAGTTAAAAAAGAATTTGTTGCCCGCGGCTGCCACTTTGTAACGGGTAAAGACCGCCAAAAGCTGGCCCATACCATTGTAATAGACAACAAATTAAACCCGGCTATCGTAGGGCAATCGGCCGAGACTATTGCTAAAATGGCCGGCATCAAAGTGCCTGCGCACACTAAAATTTTGATCGCTCAGGCCGAAGAAGTAAGCGACGCTGAGCCCTTTGCACGCGAAAAACTTTCCCCCGTGCTGGGCTTTTACAAAGCCAAGAATTTCAAAATTGCAACCGATTTGGCCCGCAAACTGATTTTGTACGGCGGGGCGGGGCACACCTCCGTGCTCTATACCGACGAAGCCAACGAGGACCATATTGACTATTTCCAGGATATGCCCACCGCACGCACACTGATCAATATGCCCTCTTCACAAGGGGCGATTGGGGATGTGTACAACTTTAAACTTGCCCCCTCACTCACGCTGGGATGTGGGTCTTGGGGCGGCAATTCTGTGAGCGAAAATATTGGAGTCAAACACCTTATGAACGTAAAATCTGTAGCCGAACGCCGTGAAAATATGTACTGGTACAAAGTACCGCAAAAAATCTACTTCAAGCGCGGGGCCTTGCAGCAAGCCCTCGCCGAATTGCAAGACAAAAAACGCGCTTACATCATTACCGATAAAACCATGGAACAACTGGGCCATGTGCGCACGGTAATTGATGTGCTCGAGCAGTTAAACATCAAAGTACGCGTATTTTCCGACGTCATTCCGGACCCGGATATCTCCAATGTAAACGAGGCGCTTGAAATTGCCAACTCGTGGCAGCCGGATATGATTATTGCCCTGGGCGGCGGCAGTGCCATTGACGAAGGGAAAATGGTGTGGCTGATGTACGAGAACCCGGATACCAGCTTTGAAGATATTGCCATGCGCTTTATGGATATCCGCAAGCGCATTTACTCCGCCCCGCCGCTAGGCAAAAAAGCCATTATGGTGGCCATTCCCACTACCTCGGGCACCGGTTCGGAAGTGACGCCATTTACCATTATTACCGACGAGAAAACCGGCACCAAATACGCCATTACCGACTATGCCCTCACGCCCGACATGGCTATTATCGACCCGGAGTTTGTGCTCAATATGCCCAAATCGTTGACGGCATTTTCGGGTCTGGACGTGCTGACCCACGCAATCGAGGCCTATACATCTGTCTTCTCCACCAACTTTACCGAAGGCCAAGCCCTGGAGGCCCTGCGCCTGGTATTTAAATACTTGGAAACTTCATACAGAGAAGGCGCCAAAAACATCAACGCGCGTGAAAAAATGCACTACGCCGCCACCATTGCCGGCATGGCATTTGCCAACGCGTTTTTGGGGCTTTCGCACTCGATGGCGCACAAGTTGGGGGCCATGTATCACGTGCCGCACGGGCTGGCCAATGCGTTTTTGCTGCCGTACGTGATTGATTTTAACGCCACGGATAAACCTACCAAACAGGGGTTGTTCCCGCAGTACAAATATCCGTTTGTAAAAGGCCGCTACGCCAAAATTATTGACTATTTGCTGCCCGAACACAAACTGGGCAAAAACCCGGATGCCAAAGTGCAAAAGCTCATCAATATGGTGGAGGATTTAAAGCACAAGTTAAATATTCCCAAATCCATTAAAGCGTACGGCATCCCCGAGAGTGAGTTTTTGGCAAATTTGGATAAGCTCTCCGAGCTTGCCTTTGACGACCAATGCACCGGCGGCAATGCGCGCTACCCGCTGATTAGTGAAATTAAGGAGCTGTACTTGAAAGCCTATTACGGCAAACCGGTTAAACATAAAAAGAAATAATCAATTAAAATCCCCCCGGCTAAGCCCGGGGTTATTTTTTGTAAAAATGCTATAATAAACCCATGGGCTTGGAAGAATTAGAACAGCAAGACTATTTTTCTATCGGGGACGTACGGCGCATTACCGGCGTGCCGGAGTATTCCGTGCGCTACTGGGAAGCTGAATTTGGGCTCATCCGCCCCGTGCGTTTGCCCAGTGGGCATCGGCGTTATTCCAAGGCGGACGTGTACACCATTTTAAAAATTAAGGACTTAATTTATAAGCATAAGCTCACGTTAGAAGGCGCCAAAAAGCAACTCAACAAGTATCAGTATGCCACCTCCCTGGAAGCCAAATCCGCCCCGCATACGGATGTCAAACTGCTTACCGAAATCAAAGAGGCACTGGCAGATTTAATCAAAGAATGATATAATATAGGTGTTGCGGCTGAAAAGCGGCACATATACGGGGAGTGGCTCAGAGGTAGAGCGCTCGCTTGGGGTGCGAGAGATCGCGGGTTCGATTCCCGCCTTCCCGAAGTTTTAAAATTATTTACGGGGCGTAGCGCAGATGGTAGCGCGCACGGTTCGGGACCGTGAGGTCGTGGGTTCAAATCCCGCCGCCCCGACCATTTAAAATAGGAAATCCGCTTTTTAGCGGATTTTTTATTTTGAACGGAGTTGTGTGGGCGGAGCAGGCAAACTGCTTTGCCTGCGTCGGGATTTGAAGGCCGCAGCGATGTTTTTGTTTGAGGGGCAAGCCGCATAGGCGGGCCCGAAAGGCAAAAACCGTGAGGCCCGGCCCGGATGCTTTTTACGTCAGTAAAAAGACAGCAGGGAAATCCCGCCGCCCCGACCATTTAAAATAGGAAATCCGCTTTTTAGCGGATTTTTTATTTTGAAAAAATCCATCCTTCATAGTTCAAATCCCGTCGACCATTTTAAAACTCCCTAGGGATATTCCCCCAGGGAGTTTTTAATAGCCTCGCGTTATAAGGATTTTGCCGTTAGGGCAGGCTCTTCCAGTTCCCATACGTCCGGCACATTAAGAAAATACGAAACCAGCACCGCCAGCACTCCCACATGCACCAGGGAGAATACAAACACGCACACCGCTGCGCCCGCGCCGTCTATATTTAGCCCCAGTTTATCCATTAAAGCCGCAGGGGCCCAAGCTATCAAGAAAACGAGTACCACTAAAACGAACCAAAACTGCAAATAATTTTTAAGCAGTAACCGCCCTGTGCGAAAAATTTTTGATTTGGGCTTACTGATAGCATATGCAAACGCATATAATACCAAGCTAACCAGCCACAGGGCCATTAGCAGGGCCCCTTCCGGCAGGGAAGTAAACGGCAGCGGCAAAAGGTAGAGGAAATTATACGCCTTAATCCCCCAGGCACATAAGCTGATAATAATCCCCAGGATTAATTGCATGATCAACAGCCGCCACAAGGCGCGCAAGCTAACCCCTAAAACGCCTTTCCAACCGGCCCCCATATTTTGCACTTCATCCAGCAAGCGATACACAAAGAGAAGGGCCACAAAGTCCAACATAGCTACAGATGTGAGTAAATAAAGCCCATTTAACACGATTTGCACTTTGGCGTATATGGCCGGATGATCTGCCAGGTACAGCAAGGAGGACGCACCCCCCAACACCTTGCTACTGGCCGTTGCGAATATGCCCGGATAATACCAAAACACAAAGCAAAACATCAATGCCAACCCCAGCCATCCCACTAACAGTGTGGATATTGCGGGCAACGTTATTGCGCCGGAACGAATATCCTGCATTAACTCTTTAAACATAAACCCTATTTCCCTCTGTGTGGTACAGCATCTTCCTTTCCCCTTTTCACGGAAGTCTATTGTATTGTTCCCCTATCATCTGTAAGAAGGCCTTTTCTTGATGTGGATTAAATTCAAAGACGGACGGGTTCGCCTCTGCAAATTTAGCTATATCTCCCGCAGGGACTGTACCGGGATCAAAATGAACCTGGTAGTTAATTTCCCGCAAGTCATTCCCTTTAAGTTCCAACGTAATATGATCGTGCGGCACCCCTCTGCCAGTAGTAGGCAACTCCGTTGCTTTGTGACGGTGATAAATTGACTTAATCTCGTCCGGGTGGATATTATTCTCTTTGAGCGCGCTCGCAATATCCTGCGCTAAGTTTTGAGCTATGCGAGATTCAGTAATATCTGCGCTCACAGGTTTAACATCAAACCCGGTTCCACTTGACGTGATTTGATTGCCCACCATATCCGCCCAAAAATTGCCATAATTTACGTTTGTAGAATTAGACAAAGAAGGATATCGGTCCGGAATAATTTCTATTTCCCATCCGCCCACAGCTTTTCCGCCTCTTACCACATGAATTTGCTTTGTATAACCCATCCTCGGGAGCACAAAAGCCCGTACATCTAGGTCCGTCGGATTTTCCAAAAGTTGCAAATGATTTCTCAATACCTCTTTTAGAATATTTTTTTGATCAACCATCGTAGAAACTGCTGGGTCGAACGTACGGATCCCCGCATTGTTAAGCAATACGCTTACCCTATGAGCACCATTTTGAGTACCAATCGGCTTTACCTTGAATTTCAACAACTTTTCCAGTATTGCATCATCCGCCATGGCCGCCTTTTCAAATTGATGCAATGCTTCAATTACTCTAGGATTATTGCGTGCCAAGTTTAGCAAATTTCCTATTTGCACAACATTGCAACTTTGGCAATTAACATTACCGTTGAGGTAAAACCGTATATGCGATTGATTCAAAAATCTCTCCACTTTCTTAGCGGCCTGTCCATTAATTTTACCTTGTCGCACTAATTCTTTAAATGCTTTTAGAATATCAGCATCTTGGTGAAGGGCCTGCATAACAGAAAGGTCTACCGCTTCCACCGAACCACTAATCATCTTCACGGCATCTACCGGATGCACTCTTCCCCTCATACTTGACATACTACAGGCTACTGATAAACGAAACCTCGTGGCAGCAGCTACAGGAGTGTGTTCAGAGATCACTTCCGCCACTGTTTCTTCTGATACTCTCCCGGATCTTGGTCTATTCTGCTGCCTTCGATCCGCAATCGTTTGATTTTGTCTTGGGCGCCGATTGTTAAATCTATTCCGTCTATTTTGAGGTCTGCTCTGCCGCCCGTTCTGCGCGCTAGGTCTATCTGGAGCGGACGCTCCATTATTTTCATTCACCTGTTCATTTTGAGGTCTGTCTGTATTCTGCGGCCTATTCTGCGCGCTAGGTCTATCTTGAGCGGATGCTCTATTATTTCCATTTACTTGTTCATTTTGAGGTCTGGCTCTATTCTCCGTTGCGGATGCGCCATTTACTTGTTCATGTCGAGGGCTGATATTTTCGCTCGGTCTAGCTCCATTTCCATCACTCAGAAGTTCGGAAGCTCTTCCTTCAACCGGCTTAAACTCGCCGTTATATTTTTTAATAGCATTCTTAATCAGTTTCTCCATCGTGGCCTCATTCCATCCCTTTACTCTAGCAATTCTTTGGGAAGCTACCCGTATATACCCTTCGGCCGCTTCGGGATTTATCAATTTTACCGATTTAGCAATGCGGGACGACACACGTGCCGCTTTTAGCATTTTTACCCCTGCTTGAGCGAGCCTAGCTATCGAAGCAATTCCCTCAACTATACCTACCACAGCCAATATTATATCTGCCGTCAAGGCCACAGTTTGTGCAACCGCCACCACATCACGGGGGGTATCATTCCCCGGGTCGGGGGAGCTGTATTGGCACACCATATCGCCGACTTTGCCTTCGTTTTGTTGCACTTGGTCAGCGCTACACTGATAGTGATCGCCAGCATTTAATGTTAAATTGTCAGGGGAGCGCGTACCATCCAAACGGTTATACCCCAGTGCCACTACATTTTTAAAGTACCTTGCCGTATACTGGTCCAACAAATATGCACCGTGCGCCCCAGAAGACAACATCTTATACCATGTATGTAATAATTCTTTCGCCGCCTGTGTTGATAAATTTTCATGATACCCCGTAGAAAATGCGCCAAACAAAAACGGATATATAGGGTTGTGGGAACCCGCCCCGCTAGGTACGTTGCCAACAATGCTCGGGACTCCGCCGGGATTCCTGCGATAAGAGTCGTGGTTACGCAGCAATTTCTTGACAACCCAGTTCAACGCCTTTTCAGCGACCTGATTGCATTGGGCGGCTTGCCCCCACTCTTTCCCAAAATCCAACCAGGCATTGCGAAGGTTTTTCCTCTCACTAGGCCCTTGATAGTAACTACCGCTTATATTTTTGTGAAAGATGTCCGATCCGTTTGCCGCTTCCACACCGCTTGAAACGCCAGGAATCATACCTAACAATTGAGTCCCTACTCCGTCGCCGGCATCGCCCGCCAAGATTATATCGACCAACAGATTCGGGTTCGATTTTAAGAACATTCTCCCCAAAATCGGTAATATAACCGGAGTATATTTCCCGTCTTCATCATATACCCAATCCACCAGTAAATCCTTTAGGTCGTTGCTTTGGGGATGGTCTAAATACGTTTGTGCAACAGCTATTGCAACGTGAGTGGCATCTTCCCCTTTTCCCTGTTCAATAAGTTCTTTAAATTGTTCTCCGGCAAACTCAATCGTTTTTTCCTGAGCGCTGTCCCCATTAGGAAGACGAGAACTTGTACCTTGAAAACGAACCTCGATTGTTGGAAGTTCATCCGAAAGGAAGTCAAATATAACCGGAAGCAGTTTGGCGGCAATCGTTTGGAGTTGTGCCGTGCGGCCCGAGTGGGAGGCATTTCCATTTACATCCGTCATTACCTCAGCAAGCAAAGAGGCCACGTAATATCTGTTAAATTCTGCCATGGCGTCTTGTTCTTGTTCCGTGAGCCGCTCATTGGGTTCATAAGCAGCATCATCCGCGCCCGCAATTTCCGTTTGGCCCTTATACATTGCGTCCACAATTTGCTTCAATATATTAAACAAATCCTCATTATTGGTGTCATTTACCGCTTTTTGCAGTGGGGCCGTAACCGCGGTCTGCGTCCGGGCAGGGGTAATGGGCGACACGAGCGCCTGCACCGGCACTTGTGCAAACAGAAAACAAAAAATCAAATTAACTGTAAATAGTTTCTTCATAATTTTATTTTCCCATTACCAATCAGCAATTTCTACAGACCCAAGGGGCTCCCCTTTCCTCAGCTGTGCCCACACATCCGGTTGTTTCGCCGCAAATTCACTCCAATATCTGTCAATAGCAAATGCCGATCCGCAATCTTTCTTCTCTTGTTTACATCGTGTTCGAATTTCCTCAAACAACTCACTCATTTTCTTAAGGGAGCTTTCCCAACTCTTTATTGCATCCGGGCCGCTATAGTCCGCCAAATGTTTAAGCACCAACCCTTGGCATATATACGGAACTTCTGTCTCCTGTCCTACTGCTTGTGTGATTTTGGGGATAGTCCCATATCCACAAACTTGGAAACAGTTTTTCTCTTCAAAGTTATTCATTAAAATACTTTGATTATCCACACAGCCACGGTTAAGCGCATCAAAACCCGGGACATACATAAAGGGAATAATAAGAGCCACATCTCTATAATCCCCTGCTTTCGCAGCCAACTTCTTATAAATGCCTTTGATCTCTGGATTGTTCTGTTGCACAAAAGTTGTACGCTCTGCTTCGGTCAGCGAAAACATAAAGTTAACAGCCAACCTTGCACAATTTAAATTGTCCCAGTTTTGGCTAACCCCCGTTGTCCACATTTCCTTTAACAGTTTGTTTGCTTGGGCTTCCTGCAGTGTACTAGTGAGGGGGCATTCGGCGTAAGTTACCTGAAAAATATGAGCCGGCAGGGAATTTCGGCCCTCATTTTGCGTCGGCTGGGTGGGGGTAACATCCGGCAAGGCCACAAGCCCAAAAGATCGGGCCTGCTCCGCTTGTAAAGAAGTTGCCATTCCTAAAACAAGTATCACAAAAAAGCTAAATCGACGCATAAGGGGGTTCTCCTTTAGAGGATCTCACATATTAATTATAGGTGTTTTTAAAGATTTGTCAAGGGCAATCCTTCAGTTCTAAGCCATACTTGCCCTTTTTATCAAAAACTAACTAATTTTTGGGCTTGTGGCTGTTCCATTAACCTGCTAATTTATTTATAATATAGGTAACACGTACCAATATAAGGGGGAGTTATGGAAATAGCTGCAATTAACCAACAAGTCCAACAAGAAAGTATCTTTCTGCAAGATTTAAAGCGCGAAATTTCTAAAGTAATTGTGGGGCAAGAGGCCCTGCTGGAAAAAATGCTTGTAGCCCTTTTGGCCGACGGGCACGTGCTGATTGAAGGCGTCCCCGGGTTGGCTAAAACCTTGGCTGTTAAAACCTTGGCGCAAGCCATTCACGCGCAGTTCAACCGCATCCAGTTCACGCCGGATTTGCTGCCTGCCGATATCACCGGCACGCTGATTTTTAACCCCAAAGAAGGTTCCTTCTTCCCCAAGCGCGGGCCCGTATTTGCCAATTTTGTACTGGCCGATGAAATCAACCGCTCGCCGGCCAAAGTGCAAAGCGCCCTTTTAGAAGCCATGCAAGAGCGCCAAGTAACCATCGGCGATGAAACTTACCCCCTTCCTGCGCCGTTTATGGTACTAGCCACCCAAAACCCGGTAGAGCAAGAGGGCACTTACCCCTTGCCCGAAGCCCAAGTGGACCGCTTTATGCTTAAAATTGTGGTCACATATCCCACCCCGGAAGAAGAAAAACAGATTTTAGAGCGCATGGCCAGCCACCAAGAGATCAAGCTCAACTCCTCGGTCACGCCGGAAATGATTTTAAAAGCCCGCAGTGCGGTGGATCAAATTTACGTGGACGAAAAAATCAAAAATTATATCGTCAGCTTAGTGTTTGCCACGCGCGACCCGAAGGCCGCCGGCCTGGAGAAATTATCCTCGTTCATTGCTTACGGGGCCAGCCCGCGCGCGACCATTTTCTTAACGCAAGCCGCCAAAGCGTATGCTTTCTTAAACGGGCGCGGTTACGTAACGCCCGAAGACATCAAAGCCATCGGGTTGGATGTTTTGCGCCACCGGGTACTGCTCTCTTACGAAGCCGAGGCCGAAAATGTAACCTCGGACAGTATTGTCAAACAAATTTTTGACGCCGTAGACGTGCCGTAGCACACAGGGGGTAAGGATGGATACTGCGGAAATTTTAAAAAAAGTCCGCCAAATTGAAATCCAAACGGACCGGCTGGTCAGCGAGACGTTTGCCGGGGAATATTTGAGCACTTTTAAAGGCCAAGGAATTGAATTTGCCGAAGTGCGCGAATACATCCCGGGCGATGATGTGCGCTCCATCGACTGGAACGTTACCGCCCGTACCGGTGTGCCTTACATCAAAAAATTCAACGAAACGCGCGAACTAACCTTAATGATTGCGTGTGACGTATCAGGTTCCCAGCAATTTGGTTCGCGCAGCAAGTTTAAACAGCAAGCCGCGGCGGAGCTATCGGCCTTGTTTGCGTTTTCTGCGCTGCAAAATAATGACAAAGTAGGCCTGTTGCTCTTTTCCGACGAAGTGGAACTGTACGTTCCCCCCCGCAAAGGCAAAAAACACATCTTGCGCCTCATACGTGAGCTGATTGCCTTTGAACCGCGCCACACAAAAACCAACCTCAACTTGTGTTTGGAAACGCTAATTAAAGTACAAAAGCACTCGGCCATTGTGGTGCTTATTTCCGATTTTTTGCAGGCCGTTCCTTCCTTTGAAAAAGCGTTTAAGCTGGCTGCTAAAAAATTTGATTTAATCCCTGTACGCATCCAAGACCCGCTGGAAAAAACCCTGCCGGGCCTGCCCTTATGTTTAAGTATCACAGACCCGGAAACCGGCGAAACCGACGAGCTTTGCCTATCGGACGGGGCTTTAAACCGGCAACTTTCCCACTTTTGGGCCCATCAGCAAAAAGACCTGGACGGGCTTTTTACCCCCTGCAAAACAGAACCCATTTTAATAGATACGGCTGCCAACACGGCAGACCCGGTGGTGCGGTATTTTAAACGGCGGGCTAAAAAAATAAGGAAGTAATTATGAAAAGAGGGGTACTTATTTTAAGTATGTGTTTGCTAAGCGTGGGCGTACAAGCCCAGGAGCTTCACGTTATGCAGCAAAACGTCCCGCAGGAGGTTCCTTTTGCAAAACCGTTTACGGCGCAAATTATTTTATCGCATCCACAAGGGGAAAGCGTACGCTTGGAGGAGGGGTCTGTCTCGCCTGATTTTTCTCTTACCGGCGTCCAATTGCATCCCATTTCCGCCGACACTACCCAAGCCGATTTGACCCTTTTCCCGTTTGTGTTGCAAAAATCCACTTTTACCGCCAGCTTTGCGTTGGCAACCCATCCGCAAGTTGCTACCCAGGTATCTGCCCCCATCACCGTAACCCCGGTAAAACTTTTTAATGACAAAGAATTGCGCGAAATCCGCCCCCCGCAACGCCTGTTTGACTGGGCCTTGTTGCTATGCATTTTACTGGCGATATTTGCCATTATTTGCCTGATTATTTTTTGGGTGCGCCGCGCCAAACGCGATGCGGTATCCTCGTTAAGAACGGTGGTGGACAACCGCCCCCCGCACATAATTGCTTTAAGTCAAATTGATGCGCTGGTAGACAGCGGATTGTGGGAAAACAAACAGTATAAGCTCTTTTACATCACGTTGACCGATATTTTGCGCACCTATCTGCAACGGGCCTTTGGGTTGGATGTATCGGCTGACACTTCGGCCGAATTGTTGCGCCATTTAAAAACGGTTGCGCCGCTGGCCCCCCTTACGCAAACGGTGCGTGCCTTTTTAACTTCCGGGGATTTGGTAAAATTTGCCAAAATGGTCCCGTCCGAACAAACCCGTAACCGGGATGTTAACCTGCTGCGTGAGTTAATTACCCAAACGGCCCCCAAACCACCCCAGGAAAAACCCGCTAAGGAGGTAAAATTATGACCCAGCTATGGCAACAATTTTTCGGGCCTTCTTTGGCGCTTCGTTATCCGTGGGTATTGATTTTGCTGATTATCCCCTTGGGGCTGCTTATTGGGCATGCGCTGCGCCCCGGCAAGCAAAACCGTCGTGTAGCATATCCCTTGACTCATTTAAAGTTAGACCAATTTTCGCTACGGCTTGTTTTAACCCGTTGGCTGGCACCTTTGCTATATGCATTAGCCCTAAGCTGTATGATTATAGCATTGGCGCGCCCGGTTAAACTGGACAAAACAACCCTTCCGCCAACCGAAGGGGTGGACATTATTTTGCTGATGGATGCTTCCGCTTCCATGCAAAATAAAGATTTTGAACCTAACCGTTTTATTGCCTCTCAACTAACCGCCAAACGCTTTGTGGATAAACGCCCCAACGATCGTATCGGCCTGGTTGTTTTTGCCAAACAAGCGATGTTGCAAGCCCCTTTAACGTTAGACCACGACGCTTTACAAGAATATATTTCCGCCATGTATTTAGGGATGATTGATGCCAACTTTACGGCCATTGGGGACGCGCTTGCAGTAGCCGCCAACCATTTAAAAGATAGCAAAGCCAAAAGCAAAGTCATCATCCTGCTGACGGACGGGGATTCCAACGCCGGCACCATTGACCCCGCTATGGCCGCCAAAGCAGCCGCTACGTACGGCATCCGCGTCTACACCATTGGGGCCGCCAGCGCACCCGGGCAAACCATGTATTCCAGCCCCAAAGATGAAATTAACGAGGAATTGCTCTTAGAAATTGCCCAGGCCACGGGCGGTAAATTCTTCCGGGCGCAAAATACCGCCCAATTAGGCGAAATTTACGAAAAGATTAACGAGCTAGAAAAAACCGCTTTTACCCCGCCCCCTTCGGTTCACATGCAAGACCACTTTGCTGTATTCTTGTGGGCGGCCTTGGCAGCACTGGCGTTGGCTGTAATAGCCGAAAAATTACTCTTTATTAAGGTGCCTTAATATGAAATTATTTGCACACCCTGTATTTTTACTCTACTTCTTCCCCGCGGCCTTAGCGGTGTGTATTGTGTTGTGGTGGGGCAAACGGCGTGCGAACCGGTTGCTCGGCCGGCTTTTTGGCACTGTTTACCCC
The DNA here is from genome assembly GCA_045593185.1 of Elusimicrobiaceae bacterium. Classification (GTDB taxonomy): domain Bacteria; phylum Elusimicrobiota; class Elusimicrobia; order Elusimicrobiales; family Elusimicrobiaceae; genus Avelusimicrobium. The sequence goes on from JAZNWD010000040.1 coordinate 22,048, forward strand.
CAATTAACCCAAGAACTACGCCCCGTTTCCAAGTGGAGGAACGTATTTCTACTGGGTAGTTTCTTCTTTTTGTTTGCGGCTTTAGCCGGCCCGCAATGGGGGTTGGAAATCGTCCAAGCGCAAGGCAATTTTGCCCAAACTGTTTTAGCTGTGGACGTATCGGCCAGTATGCGTGCGCAGGATGTTACTCCGAACCGTTTACAAAGTGCCAAGCAAATGCTGCAAATGTTGGTCAGCCACCTTAAACAAGAGCGTATCGGCATTATTGCTTTTACTTCACAGGCATTTATCCAGTGCCCTATTACCACCGATACCGAGGCCCTGAATTATTTTATCCGTTCGCTGCAGCCGGATATGTTACCCGTGCCGGGTACTTCGTTAGCGGCCCCCGTACAGCTTGCCGCTCACATGTTGGCTAAATACCCCGGGCAAAAAGCGCTCATCTTACTAACGGATGGCGAGGACCATTCCCCGCAGGAAATTGCAGCAGCCCAAAAAAGTGCCCTGGAAAACGCAATCCGTATCATTGCGGTAGGGATCGGGACGGCCCAAGGGGCTCTTATCCCGGCCCAAATAGATGCCAACGGCCAGGTATCGCAATATAAAAAGGATAAAACCGGCAAAACCGTTGTTTCAAAGTTGGACGAAGCTTCTTTGGCCCAACTGGCCCAAGCTACGGGCGGCGTATATATTCCTTATACCAATTCGGCCCAAGTAGCCAAACAAATTGAAAATTCTTTGCAAGGGCTCGACAAATCCACCTCGTCCACCGGCAAACATGTTTCGTATAAAAACCGTTACGCTATTGCGCTGGTGCTGGGGTTGCTGTGTTTGCTGATTTATTGGGGTTGGCCCCGTGGTAAAAAACCACTTAAAAAAGGTAAAATATGAATATGAAAATAACGGCGCTATGGTTGCTTTTGTTGTTAGCTGTCCCGCTGCAAGCCGGGGTAAACGGTGATTTGCGCAAAGCCGGCAAATTGTACAACCAAGAAAAATACGGGGAAGCGCTATCCAAATTTGAAAGTGCCCTTGCGCAAGACCCTACTAACGAGCAAGCTGCCTTTGGGGCGGGAGCTGCCGCCTATTACCTTAAAGAGTACGACCAAGCCGCCCAATCTTTCGACAAAGTAGCCACTTCGTCGGGCAACCAAAGCCAAGACGCTTGGTTTAATTTAGGAAATACGTATTACCGTGCGGGTCAAAAAGAAAAAGCCATTGAAGCGTACAAGCAAGCCATTTTGGCAAATCCTCAGGATAAAGAAGCCATTCACAATTTACAATTGGTACTGCAAGACCAACAAGGTAAAAACAAAAATAACCAAAACAATCAAAACCAGGATCAAGATTCCCAAAATCAGGATTCGCAGGATAAAAATGACTCAAAGGGGCAAGCCCCGCAGCAACAACCGCAACAGCAACCCCAGCAGGAACCGCAACCTCAACCCGATAAAGGGGAAATGGACAAACAAGCTGCTCAGCGTTTGATGCAACTGGCCCGGGATAACGAATACAAACATCCCACCCAACCGGGCACCCCGCCGCAAGATAGCACCGTGGAGAAAGATTGGTAATGAAAAAATTTTTATTACTTTTTTGTTGTTTATGTATATCGGTAACCGTACAAGCGCAGGTGCTCCTTAAGGCCAGTACCGATAAGACCGACTTGGCCCTAGATGATGACCTTACTTTAACAGTGCAAGTATCCGGCGTATCGGGCACCATGGTTATGCCCCAGCTGCCCAGTTTGCCGGCTTTTAATATTTACGCGCGCGAGGCCGAACAATCCACCGTAAACGGGCGCACCACTTTACTTTTCCGCTATGTAATGGTTCCGCGTTTTGTAGGCAGTACTTCTATCGGGCCGATTAAATTTAACTATCAAGGCAAATCCTATCAAACCGAACCGATTGCCATACGTATTTACAAAACGGCCGTCCCGCCATCCGCACAAAAGCAAACGGCATCAATCCCTGCAAGCACGCCCGCCCAGGCAACAGATACCGATGTAAATCGGCTTCCTCCCCTTGAGCAGGAACTGGCCACCCGGGCCTATGCACATCCCAATCAAATTTATTTCTTGACAGCGGCTACCAGCCAAAAGAAACCCTACGTCAACGAACCTTTTACGTTAGCGGTCCGGTTTTATTATGCGGGGGCTTTTTACGATGCTTTTTATAAAAATCCCGAAGTATCCAATTTGCTTTTGGAGGAAACCGGGGAGACGCAAGGCCAACAAACCTTGCATGGGCGCGTTTACCAATATACCGAGAAGCGCTACCGCGTTTCAGGCGTAGCCCCCGGCCCGGCAACCATTGGCCCGGCTACGGTTACCTACCGGGTAGGTTCCGTAAACGGCTCCTTATTGGACCGTTTCTTTGGCGGGGCGGCTGTTTCTAAAGAAGAATCAGTTTCTTCCGTTCCCTTCAAACTATCCATTACCCCCTTACCGCAAGAGGGAAAACCGGAATCGTTTTACGGAGCTGTTGGCGGAGCTTACACGTTATCTGCCAAATTGGACCGCGATCACGCCGAAGCCGGCGAAGCAGTTACCCTTTCCGTCACCGTGCAAGGAACGGGGAACTTAAAAACCACTTCGGATTTGGTCTTCCCGGAAATTCCCGGTTTTACGGCATATCCGTCGGCACCGCAAACAGGCAATGTGGCCGGTAGCACCTCCCGCAACTACAAAGTTTTTCAAACCGTGCTGGTACCTACCGTTTCCGGTTCCTATACCATTCCGTCCATCCCCTGGAGTTATTTTGACCCGCAAACCGCCCGCTATAAAACGTTAAACACACGGCCCTTATCCTTGGAGGTTTCCCCTTCTTCGCACACGGCCAACGCGCTGGATTTTGGCGCGGCCGGGCCCGCCGGCAGCGGCATTCAAACCATGGGGCACGATATTCGCTACATCCTGCCGGTCCCCGCGGAACATGCTTCTTGGCTTGCCCGGTTACCCCAATGGAAATGGCTCCATGCAATTGTACTGGGGTGGTTGGCTGTGTGCTTGTTTATTGCCAGTATCGGCCGGCGGACTGCCCAGCGCAGGCATGCCTACACACAGGCCAAAGCCCAACTTAAAAAAGCGCATTCTTACGAGGATGTTTCCGACGCTTTGGCTACGTATTTGTTGCAAAAATGGAACATCTCTACCGCCAGCTTACCTTTAAAATCAATTGTGCAGGCACTGGAGCGGTGCCATGTTCCTGCTGCCCAATGCGAACAATTTTCTACTTTATGGAAGGAACTGGAATCGGCGCGCTTTTCCCCCGCGCAATCCGATCCCAACTCGTTGGCTCAGTTTTCCCAGCGGACGCAAAATCTACTTAAGAATTGGGAGAATTTGAAATGAAAAAAATATTGATATCCCTCACTTTAACAGCAGGGTTTCTCTCCCCGTTATTTGCGCAGGAAAATTCCTCGCAAGCGGAGTCTTTCTACCGCGCGGGTCAATACGCCCAAGCCCTAGCGGCCTATGAACAAGATTTAAAACTCTACCCAAACAACCCCTATCTTTACTACAATATAGGTAATTGTTATTTTAAAATGGGTAGTAAGGGCCTGGCTATTGCCAATTATTACCGGGCCTTTAAATTAAATCCACGCCATGCGGATATTCGTCATAATTTAGAATTGGCTTTATCCTCTGGCGGGGAGACGTTAGTTCCCACCGGGATTCCGCCCGTGGTGCACCGTGCCTTCTTTTCTTTGTCTTTGGCACAGCTAAAGGGGATCGTGTGTTTAATAGGGTGGCTGGTTTGTTTACTGGCAGGAATGTGGTTACTTACCCGTAAGGGCGGTAAACTAACCTTGGCGGCGGGAATAGTTTTAGTAGCGTGCGCTTGTTGGTATTATATGTTACACACGTGGGAGAAACAACCCCTTGCTGTAGTTGCTGCTCCCGCCGCAGAACTTAGAAGCGGCCCCGGGACCAACTTCCCGGCCAGTGCTTCTATTTCGCAAGGGCATTTGGTACAGGTGCTTGACTCCAAGGACCAGTGGCAACAGGTCGTTGTGCGTTCGGAAGGACTGAAGGGTTGGGTTGAAAGCTCGGCCTTAGAACATATTTGAGAGGACACTATGTTTGTACAAGAACAAGCAGATCAGCTAATTGAAGCCATTACGTATGTAAAAGAAAACCTAGCCGCCCCAGTCGAGGAACTGGCCAACAAAGTGATTGAGGCCTTCAAAAAAGGGCATAAAGTAATTCTCATGGGAAACGGCGGAAGCGCGGGGGATGCCCAGCATATTGCGGCCGAATTTGTGGGCCGATTTAAAAAGGAACGCCCTTCCTTGCCGGCTTTGGCCTTAAATACCAACACTTCCACGCTAACCGCTATTGGGAATGATTATTCGTACGACGTGGTTTTCTCGCGTCAAATAGATGGCTTTGCCCAAGAAGGGGACGTAGTTATCGGCATTTCCACTTCCGGCAACAGCAAAAACGTTTATTTGGCCTTGGCACTCGCCAAACGCAAGGGTTGCTTTACAGCGGCTTTTTTAGGGAAAACCGGCGGAACCATCAAAGATATTTGCGATTTACCCCTAGTTGTAAAATCTAACAATACCCCCCACATTCAAGCGTGTCATATTTTTATGGGCCATTGTATGTGCGAATTGGTGGACGAAGCATACTAATATGAAAATAGCTATCGGTTGTGATCATGCGGGTTTTGCGCTGAAAGATACCATTTTGCGTGTGTTGCAAGAAGCCAAGCACGAAGTAATTGATTGCGGCACGTATTCTGACGAACCGGTGGACTTTCCGGATTTTGGTTTGGCTGCCGCCCAAAAGGTAGCCCAAGGGCAGGCGGACCGCGCTATTTTAATTTGCGGCTCGGGCATAGGGATGTGCCTTGCCGCCAACAAAGTAAAAGGCATCCGCGCCAGCGTCTGCCACGATGCTTATTCCGCCCATCAAGCGGTCGAGCACGACAACCTAAACGCACTTTGCCTAGGGGCGCGCATTATCGGCCCGGCTTTAGCCGAAGAACTGGTAAAACAATTTTTAGGGGCTTGTTTTAAAGCGGGAACCCGCCACGAAAAGCGCCTAAACAAAATACTTGCGTTTGAAAACGCACATTTGAAATAAACTCGCACAGAAAGGATGGAACTATGAAGACACAAAGCAATCCCTTAGCACAGGGCATTATCCGCGAAGGGGAAATTAAATTAGAAACGCTGGAATTTAACACCAAATTTTGGGCCAAAAACCCCACTCTTTGGAAACAAGACAAAGAACACATGGACTTTATTGTTAAATTCTTGGGCTGGCAAAAAGTGTATGACTGGACGTTGGAGCGAATTGAAAGCATTCAAAGTTTTGCGCAAGAAGCCAAAGCCAATTTTAAGCATTGTGTAGTTATGGGGATGGGCGGTTCCTCCTTAGCGCCGGAAGTATTTCGCACGGTTTTTGGCAAACAGGCGGGTTTCCCGGAGCTGATTGTATTAGATACCACACAGCCCGATTGGGTAGGTGCCGCACGCGCCCGGATCAACCCGGCCGAAACTTTGTTTATTTTTGCCAGCAAATCGGGCGGAACCGTGGAACCTTCCTCGCAGTTTGCCTATTTTTATGACGAAGTAAAAAAATCCGGCATTAAAAACCCCGAGGATAATTTCATCGCCATTACCGATCCCGGAACCGGCCTGGAAAAATTAGCCAAAGAAAAACATTTCCGCAAAACTTTTCTAAACCCGGCTGACATCGGCGGACGCTTTTCAGCTCTTTCCATGTTTGGTATTGTGCCGGCCGCTATCATGGGGGTGGATGTCAAAAAATTGTTAACCATTGCCAAAGAGCAAGCCGCCACCTTTGGGCCCGATGCCCCGGTAAAAGAAAATGCCGCCGTGGAATTAGGGGCCTTTATGGGGGCGTGCACGATGAACGAATCGCGCGATAAACTCACGCTTTTAACCCCGGCCGATTTTGCTACCTTTGGCTTGTGGGCCGAACAATTGGTAGCCGAATCTACCGGCAAAGAAGGCAAAGGGATCGTCCCGGTAGCAGGGGAAACCTTATTGTCTAACTTTACGTATCGTGACGACCGTTTCTTTGTACATCTTTCCACCGGCAGCGATGATGATAAACGTGTTTCTGCCCGTGCCAAAGAGCTGGCCGAAAACGGCTCCCCGGTTATGACTATCTTCATGGAAGACAAATACCAACTGGGCGCCATGTTCTTGCTGTGGGAAATTGCCACCGCCGCCGCAGGCGCCATTTTAGCCATTGATCCTTTTGATCAACCCAACGTACAAGCGGCTAAAACCATGACCAAAGACATTTTAACCAAATTGGCTACGGGCAACGTACCGGCTGAAGTAACAGCTCCGCTCTTGGCCTCAGCCGATATAGCCGATCAAATCAAGCTGGATACTTTGGGGCAAGATGTGTATTCCTTGCTGGAAAGCAACGATTACATTGCCTTACTCCCCTATGTTTATCCGAACGCCGCTGTAGAAAAGGCCCTGCTGGCTCTGCGCGATAAAATAATGAATAAAACCAAACGTGCCGTATTATTTGGCTATGGTCCGCGCTACCTGCACTCCACCGGGCAATTGCATAAAGGGGACGGTAACAACGGGGTATTTTTAATCCTCTCGGCCGATCCGCAGGCAGACATCAAAATCCCGGGGCAAAAGTATACCTTCGGGCAATTGTGCAACGCCCAAGCACTGGGGGACTTTCAAGCCCTGCAGGAAAAAGGCCGCCGCGTGGTGAAGGTTCACTTAACACAGCCCATTTTGGAAAGCATCCAAAAATTGACGGACTTATTCTAAACTAAACACGGACGGCCCCAAAGGCCGTCCTTTTTTTATATGTTACGCGTTTTTATCCAAACGTACGGTTGCCAAATGAACGAGGCCGATTCCGAAGAGATGTTTCTGCACCTCTCGGCCCGCGGCGCCGTACGCACGGATCAACTAGACCAGGCAGACGCCGTCCTCATCAACACGTGCACCGTGCGCGACCATGCCGAACACCGCGCCCTGTCGTTCTTAGGCCGCCTGGCCAAATGGAAACGCCAGGACCCCAAACGTATCATCATCTTTGCCGGGTGCGCTGCCCAACGGTTGGGCAAAGCCCTGCAAAAACGCTACCCTTATTTGAACATTGTGGCCGGGGCCAAAGGCATTGAACATTTTTCCGAAACGTTGGACAAAAGCGGTTTGTTTGCAACGCCCGGGCAACCGGTCGCGTCCCCGGTGGGATTATCGGCCTACGTAACCATTATGCGCGGCTGTAACTTCAACTGCACCTACTGCATTGTGCCCAGCGTGCGCGGGCCTGTTACCTGTTTGCCGGCGCAAGATATTTTAGCCGATGCTACGCGCAAAGCCAAAGCCGGCGCCAAAGAAATTATGCTCTTGGGCCAAACCGTCAACGCGTATCAGGACGGCACCGTCAGTTTTGCTTCTTTGCTAAACCGCGTGAGCGAAATCCCGGGCGTGGAACGTGTGCGCTTTACCAGCCCGCACCCGCTTTATTTTACGGACGAACTTTTGCGCACCTTGGAGCAAAACCCCAAAATTGCGCGGCACATTCACTTGCCGGTGCAAAGCGGTTCTTCCAAAGTGTTGCAAGAAATGAAACGCGGTTATACGCGCGAACTGTTTTTAGAAAAAATCCGCGCACTTCAAGCGGCGGGCTGCCATATCAGCACGGACATTATTGTCGGCTTCCCCACGGAAACCGAGGACGATTTTGCGCAAACGCTTTCCCTGGTGGACGAGGCGCAATTTTTGGCGGCGTATTGTTTTAAATATTCCCCCCGCCAGGGCACGCCGGCCGCACAAATGCAACTACTTCCTGAAAATATACTGGAAAAACGGCTTTCTATTTTGTTAAATAAAGTAAGGGACTTGGCAGACGCAACTTATCAACGCCAAATCGGTACTGTGCAAGAGGTGCTGATGGAACAACCCAACAAAGGCCGCTCGTCGGGTAGTTTTTGGGTACAAACAAAAACTTCCCACCCGGTAGGAAATATGGTAAGCTGTAAAGTGACAAGGGCCGAAGGAACTTTATTATTTTGCGAGGAATAAACTATGGCTAAAAAATATTCTGAAAAACGCCGTCACCCGCGTATGCCGGTGATCAGCAATTTGATTGAACCCGTCAACCTGCACTACAAAACGGACGACGGCAAAGAAACCTCTTTAGTAGCTATCTTGGCGGATTTGTCTGCCTCGGGTATGCGCATGATCAGCTTTTTGGGCGCGCCGTTGGCGGATAAATTTTCCATCAGCTTGCAGCTGCCCGGCACGGGTAAAATGGAAGTAAGCGCTAAGTTGGCCTGGGTCAAACAGCGCGAAAACGTGTACACCATTGGGATTGAATTTGTCCACATGGCGGAAAAAGACGCCAAGCTCATTAGCGAAATGGCCGACGATTTTAACGATTGCGACACGCGCATCTTGTTAAAACTGCCCGACGTCTGCACCGAAAAATGCAAATGCCACCGCATCTGCAATAAAATTCAAAAAGACGAAAGTTTATTTGAAAACGCCAAATAACGGCACCCAAAATTCTTCGCAAAAACATCCCCCGGTTTGTAGCCGGGGGATGTTTTATGATGTTTCTCAATTCTATACAGCTTGATTATAAGTCACTATTGTCCACCACTTCCCATCCTTGGGGAGCCATGGATTCGCACACGGCCCGTGCTGTATCTGTCTTATACGCGCACAAATGCCCCCATTTGGTGGCGGAATGCTCAGTGAGGGCTGCACATGGCCCGCCAAAAGACCCCTCTCCCAAACAGGCCTCTAACATAAAAGCAGGGGAAGATATAGTAACAGAACATCCAGCAATGTCGTTAGAACTACTACCGCACTGGCCATACGTATAATCCCAAGAGGAATTTAGGGCAAGGTCTATATCCCCTGAGGAAAAGTCAACCGATACGTGCCTGGAAGGGATTTCGTGGTCCAATAAATATAGTTCCACATTCTTTTTAAGTGTGCTTAAATAGGTAATTCCTTCCGTTAAGCGTGCTTTTTCTACCGCCTTTTGGTATTGTGGCAACGCCACCGCCGCCAAAATACCAATGATTAATACTACCACTAACAATTCAATTAGGGTAAAACCGGAGCGAAGCGGAGCCCTGAAAGAGTCTTTATTCAGGGCCTTCTCCTTAAAATTAAGCGTCATTCCCGAAATTTGTAATCGGGAATCTCCACCGCTTTGCGTGGTAAACAAGGTGGGGATCCCCGATAGAAACCCTCGGGGATGACTTGTTATTGTTAACAATATGCGTTGAAGATCCTGAATCAAGTTCAGGATGACTTTCTTTATAATGAAACGGCTCTGTACTGCTTTTTTCATACATCCTCCTTGTGTTTTAATGTCCAGCATAAAATTAGTGTAACAAAAAAAAAAAACAAAACAACCCCCCAGTCAAAAAACGGCCTTTGCAAAACGGCAAGCGGTGGGGATCCCCGATAGAAGCTTTCGGGGATGACTTTATTATGGGTGGCCTTTGCAAAACAACAGACGTCGAAGATCCCGAAATAAATTCGGGAATATTCTTTATTATGTATTCAATAAAGTTTCATCCCTGAACTGGTTTCAGGGTCTTCCACGCACCTGCCGTTTTGCCGTCCCTTGCGCAACAACACGCGTCGAAGACCCTGAGCAAAAACTCCTCAGGGGGTCACCTGATTTAACAAAAAGGGCTTTCCCCAAGAGGAAAGCCCTAAAACTTACAAGCTTAAACCAATGTTACGCCCAAATGTTAAGCTTGGTTACTTTATCGTTGCGGCGGACTTTGGGTTCGCCAACTAATTCTTGGATAAAGGCCTCACATACAAACACTTTGGTGCCCGGCAACAAACGCCCGCCGACTACGTTGTGTTCATTATCCGCCAGGGTTACATGCGCGTGCACCATGGGGCGATTGTCCTGAATACTGACATTGCCCGTTAGGTTGACCAATTCCAATTCCTCGTCAAATAAACTTTTTTCAAATTTCTTTTTGGATTGATCATAATAGGCAATCGTGGCATTGGACACTGCGCCTACGGCGGATACAATACCGCATTTGACCTGATTGTCGTGGCAAAAATCAATCAGCTCCTCCAACAAATCTTTGCCTTTGGCAAGTCTAAAGATGTAGGTTCTTCCGGTTAAGTAAGGTTTTTCTTCTGCCATTTTTCTTCTCCTATCGGGCTAGCACCAAACCGCTGCCCTTTTTAAATCGTCCGCATATGCGCGGATAGCCGCCAGCACGGACGCGGCGTCCATTCCGGCTTCTTCATACACTTTCGGCCCGGCCGCACTGCCCAAGAAGCGTCCCTTTTTGTGGGGATAAAGACTATGTTTACGCCCGGCTTGGCTGTGCAGCCAGCAATCCAGCGTTGGGAGTGTAAAGTCCGTAAGTCCCATCGCTTTTTGCATCCATTGCGGGGGAACCAATTGGTTTTGCTCCTCTTGGGGCAAAAGCTCAAAAAGTTCCCGGCTGGTTACATACAAAATGTTTACATCGGGGGCTTTGCCGGCCAATATTTCCGGCAATACTTCCTCGAGCACAATACGCCCGATCCCCGCCCCTTGCACGAAAACGGTTCCGGCCTGGCTGTCTTTAGCACGGTGCAAATAATAGACCCCCTTCACAGCCGCTGCGGCGGGATCGGTCTGCAAGGATTTGCGGTCTATAAACGCAGCCGATGGCCGAATAACAAACGGGGCAAACACTGCCGGTTGTTTAGATAAAGCATACGTTACCAGGGGCCAAATTTCATCCACTTCCAACGGGGTAACCGTAATACAGCTTCCTTGCGGGAAATTATCCTGCACCAGTTGCAAGCTTTGCGGATCAGCGTGCGTGGGGCCGTCTTCCCCGGTGGGCAAGCTGGCGTGCCCGTTGAACAAAACAAGTGTATTGGGCTTGAGCCCGATCTCGCGGGCACTTTGCACACCGATTGCATGCAAACGCGCCGCCACATGTTCAAACGCCAAGAAAGCGCCATACGAAGAAGAAACCGCCATATGCCGCCCGAAAGAAGAAATCCCGCTACATACGCCCGCCATGCCGTCTTCGCAAATTCCCCCTGCACTTAAACGGCGGCTTAACGGGTTGGAAACCGTGTTAAAATAACCCGGGGCGAACCCATCACTTGCGGCACCCGCACCGGTTGAACCGTACAAATCGGCAGATCCTACCAGCAAGGTCCCGCCTGTTTGCTGGTTTAAAGATGCAAGCACTTTGCCTAATATTCCACGCGTTGTGTATGATTTGCCAACTTCAAAAGCAAAATCGGCGGGCGGCAAGGACGGATCAAAGCGGTAGAGCTGTTGGACATCCCCCAAACTCTCACGCACCGCCCGGTTGGCTTGCACTAACTTTTGGGCGGCTTTGCGCAACGCGGATACCGCAAATTGGCTGATTTGGGGATCTTGCTCAAGCACACGGCGGATAACAAGTAAACTTTCCCAGTAGCATTTTTCAATATTTTCGGGGGTCTTATCTCCCTCAAAACGAGGAAACTGCGCCTGGAAAGTTTGTTCAAATTCGGCCAGGGCTTTATAAAACTCCTCTGAGCAAAATTTATGTCCGCTTCCGTGAGCGGCTTTTCCTTCCAGCCCATATTTCCACCCTTTTACCGTGTGGTAAATAATGGCGGTGGGTTGTTGATTGTTGATTTGCGCCGCTAATTTTTGAGCGGCATAAATTTGCGCAAAATCCAGCCCGTTGGCAACCTCTATCACGTTGCAATCATGCATATAAAATAGCTCGGCCGGGGTCCATTGGACGTAATCACCCGGTTGGTTGTTGGCAGCGGTTACACGCTCCGTTTCAATAGAGGCCTGGTTCCAATCAATGTGAAACACGATATTTTTAAGTTGGGCCGTAGCCGCCATGGACAGAGCTTCACTGACCCGGCCCGCCGTCAGGCCGCCTTCCCCTTCTACCACGTGCACTTGCGGGCAATTTGCCCCGTACGCATCGGCTGCGGCCAGGGCTAACCCTACCGCACTGGCAACGCCCACCCCGCTGGCCCCGGTACTGGTCCGCACGAAAGGAGTGCTGGGTTCGGGATGACCGCCCAAGGTTTTGCAATGGAATTTGGTAAAAAGCGGTGTATGCTGGGCCGCATTATGACGGAAACCCAACAAATCTTCTAAGCGTAGCTGGTGGGCCTGCGTAGCAGGCAACAATTCCGGCGCGCCAATGCGCACACATTCATTGCGTAAAGCCCATAGTGCATAAAGCCCCAAGGCCTTATGCCCGGCCGCGTAGGAAACGATATCGGCCCGATCATCCAACGGGTCCGAAAAATTATATGCCAAGTTTTTATAAAGCAGGTGCGACACAAACCGCCCGCTGGAGATACTTCCCCCCGGGTGCCCTGAAGTAGGCACAAAATTGTATAAGATAGCTACCATCGCCCGGTAAATTACATCCAAGCGTTCCAAAACAGCCGCTTCGTTCAAATCCAACTTGTAAGCGGGTTGGTTTACATATTCTGCCACGTCTATATATACAGCTCGTTTTTGGTTTAGTACGAACGGTTTCATACACGCTCCCTAAAAATGAATCCCCTGCATAGCACTTTGTAAAGTTAAGCGAAACATAGCTTCCAAATCTTGTTTAGAGCACACTTCTACATTGCTGTGAATATTACGCGTAGGCAGCGCTAAAGCGCAACTGGGCACCCCCGTCTTGGACAAATGCGTCGCCCCGGCATCGTTACCGCCGCGCGGCGCGATGCGCACCTGAAAAGGGATATGGGCCTGCTGACACATTCTTTTCAACTCTTCAAACAAGGGCTGCGGCGTAATGCTGCGTGCATCCAACGCGGTAATGCCTACACCCCCGCCTAAACGCACAATATAATCCTGCGGCACCACTCCCGGGATATCCGCCGCGCCGGTGGTATCGAGGCATAAACTCACGTCGGCCTCTATCCCGTATGCGGCTGTAGTAGCCCCCCGCACGCCTACTTCCTCTTGAACGGTAAACACAGCATATACATTATAAAACGGATTTTTAAGGGCCTTGAAAACTTCCGCCTGCACAAATACGCCGGCCCGGTTATCAATGGACTTGGCAGAAATCAACCCGTCGCCAAATTCTTCGTAGGAGCGGGCCAACACGGCAAAATCCCCGGGATGTACTTGTTTTTTAACAACATCGGCAGGAAGCCCCAAATCAATAAACAGCTCTTTTAATGAAACGGCCTTGCTGCGGTCGGCCTCGGTAGTGATGTGGGCGGGCTTGGTGCCAATAACACCCAAAAGCGGGCCGTTTTGGGTCTGCACCCACACGCGTTGCGCAAGCAAAGTGCGCGGGTCAATCCCCCCCACGGTTACAAAGCGCAAAAACCCCTGCTCATCCACAAAATGAACCATCAGCCCAACTTCGTCCATGTGGGCACAAAGCAGCAAGTTCTTGCCCGACGTGCCCTTCTTAATACAAATCAAATTGCCTAAGGCATCGGTACGGATTTCATCGGCGTGCGGGGCCAACATTTCTTGCAAATAGCCACGCACCGCGGCTTCCCGGCCGGAAATGCCGGGCAGCCCTGTGAGTGTTTTAAGAATAGAAAAATCAAGTTTTGGAGTCATTTTTTACCCGTTTTTACATATAAGGTAGTTACATTATACGCCAAAACTCAATTTTTTGCAAGTGTTTTTCTTCTAAAGAGAGACAATCCCTTTATAATTGCACTGTACAATTAGAACTACCGCAAACAGACACACAACCGTTACTATATAAACTTGTACAGTTAACGGAAGCATTGAATTGAAAATCATCAAATTGCCGGTAATTCATCTCCATTTTCATAGCCCATCCATCATCTACTACTTCAGTGAATGCAAGCAGTGTACCAGTAGATCCTTGATTAAAGCCATAATACCAGTCCCCTACTTTAATACAGTCACTGGTACTATGAAATGAAGCCTCGTTAGGACATGAAACGTGCGTTCCACCGGAAATTTGTGCAACTTGCTCAAAATTGGAGCAATACGCATCTGAACACGAAGATAAATTATCACGAAATGTTTTGAAGATACTTTGCGCAGTTTTAGGGGCATTGGCGCTCCCAAACTCGCCGGTGCTGTTGCCGCTTAGTAAATACATCCGGAATCCGTCCCCGTTTACCAGGTCATTATCCTGCCCGTGTTCCGCTACACATAACTCTTTGGCTTTGTCTACACTGTCATCCGCTTCACAATAGATGTTGTTGGCAAAACTATCGCTGTGCGCTAAGTACATCGTATAGTTATTAGTGTCTAAATTGCTGTGATACAGCCGTACATAATCATGTCCGTCCGTGTCGCTTAACTCTATGTTTACCTCTTGCGGGATGTCTATATCCAACTCATCCAGTTCGCTTTCTGTGGCGTAGCTCCCATGCTCCTCAAAATACAGTTCTTGGGCATCTTTGACGGCTTTAGCAATTGGCTTTAAAGACGCAAACCGGCTTTTCATAACGGCTTTCTGGTATTGTGGCAACGCTACCGCCGCCAAAATACCAATGATAAGGACGACAACTAAAAGCTCAATCAGCGTGAATCCACATCGTTGGCTTTCTGTCCCCCTTGCGGGGAAAGTACCGCGAAGCGGGATAAGGGGATATTTATTAAGTTTTTCTTTTTGCATGCTTATTTCTCCTTGATTGTCGGGCTCACGCCCGGTCTACATTCAATTGCTCTGCCTTGGGAAAACCCACACAAAAACGGCCGATATCAGTGAGCTTGAAGAGTAACCCAACAATAACAGCCGTAGTTTACCGGATCGGTAAACATTCGGCACAATATAAAGGGATTATAAGTTCCTTTACATTGCGCCTAAAACGACTATTCTTGGACTCTTCAATGCCCTGGAGGGCTTACGTTTCCAAAACGCTTCCAAAAACAGATCAAATTGTACCCATAGTATAATAAAAAAGGGCTCTTTTTTCAATATTGTTTTGCAATGTTTAACTTATCGTTTTACGCAAAAACATCCGCCATTTCCTTTAAAAAATTGTAGAATAATAGGGTAAGTAGTTTTAATCTCAGGAGGATTCACATGACCGTTTCTTATAAAGAACTTGGCTTGGTAAATACCCGCCAAATGTTCAAAGACGCGATGGCCGGCGGATACGCCATCCCGGCTTATAACTTCAACAATATGGAACAATTGCAAGCCATTGTAACCGCTTGCGTGCAAACCGGTTCCCCGGTAATTTTGCAAGTATCCAAAGGCGCCCGCCAATATGCCAATGCCACCCTGCTGCGCTGGATGGCCCGCGGTGCCGTAGAAATGATGCCCGAGTTAGGCAAACCGGTTCCGCTATGCTTACACTTGGACCACGGCGATTCTTTTGAACTGTGCAAAGACTGCATTGACAATGGGTTTTCCTCTGTAATGATTGACGGCTCTCACCTGCCGTATGAAGAAAACGTAGCTTTAACCAAAAAAGTAGTTGACTATGCCCACCAGCACGACGTAACCGTGGAAGGCGAACTGGGCGTTTTGGCCGGTATTGAAGACGAAGTTTCTGCCGAGCACCACACCTATACCGACCCGGCCCAAGTGGAAGACTTTGTAAAACGCACCGGGGTAGATTCCTTGGCTATTTCCATTGGCACTTCCCACGGGGCTTACAAATTTAAAGTAAAACCCGGCGAAAAACTGCCCGAGTTACGCTTTGATATTTTGGAAGAAGTATCCAAACGCTTGCCCGGTTTCCCGATTGTGCTCCACGGGTCTTCTTCCGTACCGCAATGGGCTGTAAAGCAAATTAACGAATACGGCGGCAAACTAGACAACACTGCCGGCATCCCCGAAGAACAACTGCGCAAAGCCGCTAAATCGGCCGTGTGCAAAATCAACGTGGACTCCGACGGCCGCCTGGTAATGACCGCCACCATCCGCAAAATCTTCGCTACCAAACCGGCTGAATTTGACCCGCGCAAATACCTCGGCCCGGCGCGCGAAGAGCTCATTAAAATGTACGCCGAAAAGAACGAAAACGTATTCGGTTCCGCCGGCAGAATCAAATAAGGTTTATCCCTTATAAATTACGACCCCGCTCATAAGAGCGGGGTCGTTTTGTGTCAGATTGAACGAGGAATTCCCGTTAGAAAGTAATCCCTACGCGGATACCATATTCGTGGGTTGTATTGAAGGGCTCCACAAAGCCACCTCGGGCCTCCCACCATTCTCCTCCATCTTCAAATATATACGTCCACGGTTCCGAATTTTGAATATGCCAGTAACGCCAGAACGGCTCTACAAAAAAGCCAATCTTCCCAACATCGAGATCCGCCCGGACGCTGGCGCGAAGCCCATATCCCTTGTGTTGCTGCATAGAGATTGAATCGAACGAACCCACACGAGGAAATTCAACACGATTATTAAAGCTATTATGGATATTTCCGTAAACCATCCAGTCAAACTGTCCGTTTAAAGTGATAGCAAAATGCTCCCCTACATCAAATTTTAAATTGGTACCTATCGGAATATACACGTAAGTTTGCACTCTCTTATATCCGCCGTCTCCCATTTCGTCTGAATGATTTGTTAATTGCCGCCAACCAACTCCTAAATAAGGCCCCAACCCTAACCAATCCGTAAATTGGAAGGTCTGTCCCAATTTAAGAGAAGCTTCAAAATAATAATCATCCAGTCCCCCTTGGGAATAAGGTGTTACATTCGTTTCTTCCCACGTCTCCGGATCTATCTCTCCAAACCACCCCTTATATTTTACATCTCCGCCCATATAGCGGAAATCCAATATCCCAAACGTTGGGTCCGTTTCGTCATAATCTCTGGACAGCAAGCTGCGCATCATATAGCTTACGCTGATCCCGTTTTTGGAACCATAGTCTTTAATCGGGTAGGCCATGTGCGGTTCCCGGTAAGTATAATTGGAATGCTCGTAAGCAATTTCCAAATTATGCTTTTTGTTTTCCATAGCAATACTTGGTAAACAAAGCAGACACAGGCCCAAAACCGCTATCACATTTTTTGCAAACAAGAGAGGCCCCAAGCATCCCCGGTTTACACTATCTTTTTCTGTTCTCATTTTTCCTTCCTCATCTTTATCGGGCTATGGTAATAAGGCCAATAAAAACGGCCAAATTACGAGAGCCGAGAACAGTTGACTCCACATAAAACAGCCGTAGCACCTTACAGCGAACTGCAAGGAACATTCGACACTAAATAATCGGGTAATTAAGCCGGTTACTATGTGCCTAGTTTGGCCGTTTTCGGACTGTTCTCACCTTTTGCATCATCCAAAAGTATTGTGCTTAATGCACTTCCAAAAACAGATCAAATTGTATATTTACGCGTAGCGCGTTTGCTGTATTCCTCCCATAATTATTTTCCTTTTAATTTTTGCCAAAGCGTTTTTTTTGATGAGGTTACAACCCCTTGCGGGGCCAGGACCCCTATTAAAATTTTCTCTTCGTTGACAACCGGCAGCAGTTGTACGTGACCCGCTGCAAACATTTTTTGTGCCGTTTGCAACGTATCTTGCGGGCGCAACACATGCGTGGGCTTTTCCATAACACTTCCGCACAAAGACGACGGGTTAAAAAATGCCAACTCTACCGTGCGGATAATCCCTTTTAATTCCCCATTTTTTCCTTGCACAAAACACGTCAGCGGCAATTTCGGACGCGGCAAATTTTTAAGCCGGGCTACCAAGTCCGACACTTTTTCTTCCGTACTTACGCTCACAAAATCGGTCTGCATTGCGTAGCCCACGCTGTCTGGGGCAAACCCGCCCGCCTCTGTCAAAAGCTCAACAAATGCCTGGGGCAACGCCGACTTCAAACGTTCTTGATAAGGGGTGGCAAATTCTTTCCATAATTTGGCAGCTTGCGGTACCTCTAAATGCGTCAGCACGTATTGGGCTTGTTTAAAAGGCAGACGGCGCAAAATAGCCGCCGCTTTGGCAGAATCCATCCGGTTGAGCACCGCAATTAAACTTTGCGCTTTAAGCCCGGTTAAAAGCAGTATCCCTTCGTGCGTGGCCAAAGCAGCCAGCGTTTGGGCGGCCTTATCCGGTGCAGCAGCGATGTATTTTTCGGTTATCAAACGGGCTAGTGTATTTGTCTGTTGTGGATTCATAATTTCATTATAAAAATTTAAACATCCGGTGCCAACGTTATTTTTGTTTTTTGTTTCTTAAAATACGTTTACCCACTACATCTGTGGCTTTGTTTTCCAATTCGCGCAGCGTTTCCTTAAATTCATTACTTTGCGGGATAAACGTATTGCTTAAACTTTTATCGTTTACCACCGTCAAATTCCAGCCGCCCGGCACTCGCAACCAAATATATTGCAGACCATCTATTTTGTATGTAAGCGTTTGGTTGAACGATAAATTATAAATTGTTTTTTTAGGCATGGGCTTGTGTCTCCTCTAAAAATTATTATAATAAATAAATAGGAGGGATGATTATGCTTTTTTCTAAGCCGGTACATGAACTGAATTTTGAAGACGTGGTGGCCTTTTGCAAACGGGGCCTGCCTGAAAACAAGCAGCTCGACTACAAATATATGCTGCCCAAAAATCACGAAAAATTTGCCAAGACAATTGCCTCTTTTGCCAACGCCATGGGCGGTACAATTATCGTGGGTGTGCAGGACGACAAGAACGACAAACCCGCCCCGCCTTTTGCCGGCATCCCCTACCACGAAAAAGTACGCAACAGCATAGAAGACATCATCCAAACTTATATTGACCCGATTGTATTTGTAGACGTAAACATTTGCGTAAACAAACGCACGGACCGGATGTTTGTTGTCATTGATATTCCGCAAAGCAATTTAACCCCCCACCTGGTTGGCAAGTCCAAACGGGCATACATCCGCACCGGGCAAGCTTCCCGCCCGGAGGCTATCGTCCATCCCGACAAATTACCCTGGCTCTTAGATCACCGCCAAAAATCCGAACGGTTGCGCCATATTTTGTATGACAAAGCCGAGAGCCACTTTGCCAATTACCTCAAAACCTGTGCCGCCTCCGCCAACGGGGAAAGCATTAGCACGCTTTCGCTAGTGCCTATGTACCCGCAGGAACCGTTGACCGATTACAAACAGGTTCCTCTATGGGTAAAGGCCGCCGCAGCCCGGGCCCCTTATGGGGTGATGGCCAACCCTAACTATCCGCTTAAACCCGTGCAAGACGGCATTGCCGTCATCTCCAATGAACGCGGCGTGTACAAGATGACCGAATTTAATGCCTATGGCCTGGTGATGAACAAGCAAGTTGCTTCCCACGATGAGATGGTAAACGGACATGTGTCGCAAACGCTGCGCGTGGAAACACTGGGGCAAAATCTGGTATTGTTTTTGGAAACTTCCCGCAAATTTTTGGAAAAAATTTCGTTCGGCGGGCCATTAATGTTCCGTTTTAAAATTTCAAGCACACGCGGCAAACGCGCCTTATTCGGCAAACAACAAGCTACCGTACTGGAAGATTATTTACGCCTGGACCGCAACTTGTTTTTGACGGATTTACAAACCGGCGCGCCGGAACTGCTGGAAAACATTTTGCACGAAGTGGCCTGGTCGCTGGGGTTGCAAATTGAACCCAAACAAATTCGCACACTGATCGATCAATATACGCAGGAAATTGAGTCATGAAACACGGATATACGTTACTGGAATTATTAGTTGTGGTGCTGATTATCGGCATTTTAACGGCGGTGGCGCTGCCGTATTATTTTAACACGGTGGAAAATGCCCGCAATGTGGAACTTAAAATATTTTGGGGCTCTCAAAAAAATTATGCCGTTGGCAAACAGTTTACCGAAGAAGAATTAACCAAGCACAATGCCCGGTTGCAACAGGCGGGGCTGAAAAATTTTACGGCGCAAATTGTTTGCCGGGCAGGAGCATCCGAAGGAACTCCATGCTACGAGGTAGAATTTACCCGCAACGCTAATGCAGTCGCGCAGTACAAGATTGTTTCGGTAAATAATTTTAGGGCGTTGGCCTGCATCCCGTCCAATGCACTGGGAACCAGCTTTTGCAAATCGCGCGCCAAGGCCAACGGCAAAATCAAAATCGGCGAAGACGATGCTTACCTCATCCACTAAAATTTAATGCGGTTTTTGAACTGCTGTTCCATGTCGCGGTTGAGGTCTTTTTTCTTCAGGGAATCGCGCTTATCGTAGGTATGTTTCCCTTTTGCCAGGGCCAGTTTTAACTTTGCCCAACCGTTTTTGAAATACACTTCCAAAGGCACCAACGCATACCCTTTAATTTCGGCCTTAGACTCTAATTTGCGAAGCTCTTTTTTGGTTAAAAGCAACCGCCGCGGGCGGGTGGGGTCCACTTCTGCTGCCGAATTGAATTTGTAGGGTTTAATGTGCATTTGATACACGTAAGCTTGACCGTTTTCCACGCGCACAAAGCTCCCCTCCAAGCTTAGCTCTTTTTGGCGCAGGGATTTAACCTCGGCGCCTAATAATTCCAGCCCGGCTTGGTACGTGTCTTCTACAAAATAGTCGTGGTAGGCCTTACGGTTGGTGCACACCACGAGGACAGATTCCTTTTTCGGCATAGCTATATTATAGCAAAATGCCAGCGTACCCCCAAAAGTGGTAAAATAAAGTATATGATAATCCATGACCAAGAACTTCAAAAATCCTTAGAAAAAGGTAAATCGTACACGGACGCGGACGTTGCCCGCATTTTGGCTAAAGCCAAAGAATTAAAAGGCATCTCGTTAGAAGAAGCCGCCGTTTTGCTCAATTTGACCGACCGCAAACTTTTAGACCAGCTTTTTGAAACAGCCAAGTACGTTAAAGAGGCCATTTACGGCAATCGCATTGTGCTCTTTGCCCCCTTATATATATCCAATATTTGCACCAACGAGTGTGTGTACTGTGCCTTTCGCAAATCCAATACGGCGCTTAAACGCCACGCCAGCACGCGCGACGAAATCCACCAGGAAGTCACCGCGCTGTTGCAGCAAGGCCACAAACGCATTTTAATGGTGGCCGGCGAGGCCTACCCCGGCGGCGGCTTGCAATATGTGTATGACAGCGTAAAAGCCATTTACGAAACACGTTGGAACGGCCAAAACATCCGCCGCGTGAACGTGAATATTGCGCCGCTGACGATCCCCGAATTTGAAGAACTTAAAAAATGCAGTATCGGCACGTACCAGCTTTTCCAGGAAACGTACCACAAGGAAACGTACGAAAAACTGCACCTGGCCGGCGCGAAAAAAGATTACCAATTCCGCCTGGACGCCATGGACCGCGCCTTGCAAGCCGGCATTAACGACGTGGGCATCGGGCCGCTGTTGGGTCTGTACGACCACAAGTACGAAATTTTAGCCACCCTCATGCACTCGTGGTATTTGGACGAAAAATATGGCGTGGGTCCGCACACAATTTCCATCCCGCGTATTGAACCTGCCGAAGGGAGCGAGTTTAGTAAGCACCCCAACGACGTGCTAAGCGATGACGAATTTAAACAATGCATTGCTGTCTTACGCTTGGCCGTGCCGTACACGGGGATTATTTTGAGCACCCGTGAGACCCCCGCCATGCGCAACGCATGTTTGGAGTTGGGCGTATCGCAAATTTCGGCCGCCTCGCGCGTAAACCCGGGCGGATATTCCTACGATAAAGACAACGGTAGCCAATTTACGCTGACGGACGAACGCACCCTAGCGCAAGTAATTGACGCCGTAGTGGATGCCAAGCACATGCCGTCTTTCTGCACGGGGTGCTACCGCTTAGGCCGCGTAGGCAAAGATTTTATGGATATGGCCAAGCCGGGGCTTATCAAAACGCACTGCTTGCCCAACGCCATGTTTACTTTTGCCGAATATTTAGAGGACTTCGCCCCTGCCCCCCTCAAGGCCAAGGGCTATGCACTCATCGAGTCCACTGCCAAAGAGGCATTTGCCGAAGGGACGCCGATCCGCAAGATGATTGACGAGAATTTGGCCAAGATCAAAGCCGGCAAGCGCGATTTGTATTTTTAAGAGCGTCGTTGTATAAAAGTCGTCACCCTGAACTTGATTCAGGGTCTTCCACGCACGCCGTTTGCCGTGTCGTTGCGTAACTACCTGCGTGGAAGATTCCAAATCAAGTTTGGAATGACCTTTTAATTAAATTTCATAAGGGTCGTCACCCTGAACTTGATT
>JAZNWD010000041.1:0-49509 GCA_045593185.1 Elusimicrobiaceae bacterium
GCGGGCTACTAACTCGTGCGAGCATTGCCCAAGTCCATAGGCTAAAGCGGGGCCTAAGCCACCGTTTTTAGCCAAAGGGAAGAGTTTGATTTGAGGATATTTTGCGGAAAATTCATCCAAAACGGCCTGTAGAGCAGCCGGGATAGGGCCGTCTATAACGGTCACAATTTCATTTGGTTTTATAGTGTTAGATAAAACACTATCCAAGGCCTGACGCACCCAGGCGGGGCGGTCCTTGGCATAAACGGACATTAATACGGAAAATGGTTGCTTCACGAATGCTCCGGGGATTGTTTGGGAGCCTAGCAGGAAGCAAAAACGAAGAAGTAACGGCTATTGGCGGAAGATGTAAAAACGAGGGAGCAAAAGCAGAACCGACAAATTCCAAAAAATCTAATTGTATTTACAGAATACTAACTTATATATATTATACAAAATATATAAATGGAGTGTATTTAATTCAGGACACAAACTTAAAATTACTATTTAGAAAAATCAGCGCTCTTTTGTGCGTGCTGCGCGCGGATAACCAGAATGACGCCTAGCAAAATCAAGCACACTCCCGCCGCAATTTTAGGGGTTAAATGTTCGCCAAAAAGCAAAATGCCAATAAACAATGCGGTTACCGGCTCCAAGGCGCCGATAATGGCCGTAGACGTAGACCCGATAATCTGAATAGCTACCGTCAATGTTTCTAAGGAAATTATAGTGGGGAACAAGGCCAATGCCACCGCACACAAACACAGCCACGGGCTAGCCAACGGTTGCAAATCCATTCCCCCTCTTAGCAGCAGCACAAAAAACACAAGTCCAAAGAGCATAACATAAAAACTCAGCTTGGCACCGTTCATATTGGCAACGGGTTTGGCTGTACGCACCATTACAATGTAAATAGCGTATACCCACGCCGAGGCCAGCACCCATGCCAAGCCCACCGCGTTGATACGCACTTGTTCCCCCCCATTATAAAGGGCCACCACTCCCACGGTAATCATAGCAATGGAAACCCACAAAATTTTATCTATTTTTTCGTGAAAAAATAACGCCATTATGAGGGCCACTAAAATGGGATAAATAAACAAGATGGTACAGGCAAGCCCCGCTTCCATATACTTAAATGCCGAAAATAACGTGAGCGAAGAAGACGCAAAAAACAGTGCCATCACCGCCAGGCAAACCCCTTGTTTGAACGTAATTTGAAGGGAGACTTTTTTGATAAATTTCAGCCAAAAGCCGTAGATCAAAACCGCAAATGCATAACGGTAAAACAAGACGGAATTCACCTCCATCCCGGCCGCATACAACGGCAACGCGAAGAGGGGATTGGTCCCATAACTGGCCGCCGCCGTAATTGCATTGATTACACCTTTTGTATTCGCACTCATACTTATATTTTACCTCTTTTAGGCTTTCTATTTTGCTAAAAAATCCGTACGTACACGCGCGCGAATTGTTATAATAAGAGTATGTTCAGCCCTTTGTTGGAATTTGATAAACAACAAGCCATCCGTTATGAAACCAATTTTGTAATTGGTATTGACGAGGCCGGGCGCGGCCCGTTGGCGGGCCCGGTGGTGGCTTGTGCGTGTTTTATTCCCCCCGCAGTTGTTCAACACTTTAACGACGTCAATGACAGCAAAAAATTAACCGAAGCCAAACGCGAAGAAATTTTTAAACGCTTAACCAACCCCGGTAACGGTGTCATCTACGGGGTGGGCTTTGCAACGGCTTTGGAAATTGATCAACTCAATATTTTACAAGCCACTTTTTTAGCGATGCGCCGCGCTGCACAAAAATTTTTACACATGCCCGACAGCTGTGCCTTGGTAGACGGCCCTTACCCGGTCCAAGGATTACGCCTAAAGCAACAGCCCATTATTGACGGGGATGCCAAATCCCTGGCGATTGCGGCTGCCAGCATCATTGCCAAAGTAACCCGGGACCATTACATGGGCATTTTAGAAAATTTGTACCCCGGTTACGGTTTTAGCGGCCACAAAGGATATGGAACTTCCAAGCACTTGCAAGCCCTGCGGGAATTGGGCCCTTGCCGTGAACACCGCCGTACATTTGGCCCTGTACGCAAATTATTGCCGCCGGAGGATTTGCTGTTATGAGTACAACCTCTCAAGGTGCCCTGGCCGAAGAGCAAGCCGCCCGTTATTTAGAGCAAAAAGGGTATGAAGTGCTGGCCCAAAATTTTCGCGCGGCCGGGGGAGAGATTGACCTGGTGGTTTGTCAAAAAAATACGCTTGTATTTGTGGAAGTAAAACAACGTGCTTACCATGCGTTTGGCGGGCCGGTGGCTGCGGTGACCCCCGCCAAACAAAAGCGCATTGCCAAGGCGGCCGCGCAGTTTTTAAAAGCTCATCCCCGCTTAAAGTATGAGCAAATCCGTTTTGACGTAGTAGCTATCCTGCCCGAGGATTGGGAGCATATTGAAAGTGCTTTCTTCCCACCCAGGACCACATTATAAGGGAGGACACATGACACAATTAGCTGTAGTAAAAAAGGCCGTAGCTTTTATCAATAAAAAAACAAAAAATTTTCAGCCGGAAATTGCCTTGATTACCGGCTCGGGTTTGGCGGGATCCATCCCAACGCTTACCCAAAAAATCACCTTGCCTTACACGTCCATACCGGGCTTTTTAAAAAGTACCGTTCCCGGGCATACCGGTAATTTGATTTTTGGTAAATACAAAGGCCGCAACATTGTAGTCATGCAAGGGCGCTTTCACTATTACGAGGGGCACCCCATGAAAGATTTGGCTATTTCCATCCGCACCCTAAAAATGCTAGGCGTGCAAAAGTTGCTTGTTTCTGCCGCTGTGGGATCCATGGATATGAAATTAAAACCCGGGTCTTTGTGCGTTCTAAAAGATCATATCAATTTTATGTGCAACAACCCCTTAATCGGCAACAATCACGAACCGGCCTTTGGCCCTATGTTTTTCGACTTAACCGAGGCCTACGATAAAACCCTGCGCAAAACCGCGCTGTCCGCCGCCAAAAAAGCCCATATCAACGCGGGCGAAGGCGTGTACCTGGCTGTTACCGGCCCCAACTTTGAAACTCCGTCAGAAATTCAAATGTTCAAACGCTGGGGGGCCACCGTGGTGGGAATGTCGGTCGTGCCTGAAGTATTAACGGCGCGTCAGTGCGGTATCCAAGTGTTGGGGCTGACGTGGGTAACCAACATGGGGTGCGGTATTTCCAAAACGCCGCTTTCGCACGAGGAAACCATTCGCGAAACAAAAAAAATCGAAGGAAAATTCAAAGACCTACTGGAAATTTTGTTTGTAAAACTATAGTAAAACTCATGGTAAGGCGGATGATCATGCCGCCTTACCCCATAGATTATGGCCGCTAGTATTAAACGTTTAGGAAAGGAAACCCTGATTTACGGCACGTCAACCGTGTTGGCGCGCCTGCTGAATTTTTGTCTGGTCCCGTTCTACACGTATTATTTACTGCCGGGGGATTACGGCATTATTGCCACTACCTTTGCCGTTATTGCGCTACTCAACGTGATCTTTCTGTTTGGCATGGACCAAAGCTATTTGCGTTTTGCCAGCGAACAAACCCAAAAAACGGACGTTTTTCAACACTGTTTTTACGGCGTACTGGCTAACGGAGTCCTTTTGTCCGTACTGCTGTGGTTGTTTGCCAAACCCTTTGCGGCACTGATCGGCATTGGCACGCAATACGCCTATTTAGTACACCTGGCCATGTGGATCTTGCTGCTTGATGTACTCAACATGATCCCGTTTACCAAATTGCGTTTGGAACGACGACCGTGGTATTTTGCGGGCGTACGCACGGCCTCGATTGTGGTAAACGTACTGGGGAATATCTTTTTTATTGCGGTTTTGCATAAAGGGATTTCCTCTATTTTATGGGCCAATATTTTAGCGTCGGTGACTTCGCTGTTGTTACTTTCCCCGGTACTGTGGAAGGAATTGTTAGCCAAAAAGCCCCAATTTAATGCCCAGCTAACACGTGCCATGATCCGCTTTGCGTGGCCGTTTGTACCGTCGGGCTTAGCCAGCTTACTGATTAGCGTAATTGACAAACCGATCCTGGTACACTTGGCCGGACTCACGCAAGTGGGCATCTATCAAGCCAATTTTAAAATCGGCGTATTTATGATGCTCCTGGTATCTATGTTTGACCAGGCGTGGCGGCCGTTTTTCCTGGCGCATGCCCAGGAACCCGATGCCAAACAAACCTTTGCGCGCGTGCTGACCTGTTTTGCGGCATTGGGAACCTGGTTCCTGCTGGGGCTGAGTTTTTTGATGCCCCCCATTATTCAGAGTAATATTTTTGGGCAGTTTCACCTCATCAGCCCCAATTACTGGAGCGGGCTTAATGTAATCCCGTGCGTATTAACCGGATATTTCTGCTACGGGTTATATGTTAATTTTATGATCGGCCCCGTACTTACTAAAAAGACCCGCGTACTACTGTGGATTACACTCTTGGGGGCGGCCGTCAGTATTACAACCAACTTAACGTTGGTACCCTATATAGGAATTTTAGGCGCCGGCTGGGCCGTGGCCTTAAGTTACGGTGCCATGGCAACGGCGCTGTTTAAGTTTACACAAAAAAATTACCCAATCCCTTACGAGTACAAAAAGCTGGCAGTAATAGCAGGCGCTTGTGTGTTGGCTTCGTTAATTGCGTATGTTGTAAGCAAACAAGCGCAGCCCTGCGCGCTGGGAGTAAAGGTGCTTTTGTTGAGTATTTATCCCCTTGTGATGTGGCTAGCCGTAAAAAAAGCATAGGGGCTTGTGTAAAGAGAATATAGCAAATTTTGTTAGTTTTGTCAAGTGGTTTTTTTGAAGTTTCTCTGTACTTAGAAGAAAGGTTATTTGTACAACGCGCTTTTAAATTCGGCCGTTTGGTTAATTTCTTTAAACAACCAACCCTTTTGCTGATCATCAAACAAGGCTTCAAAATTTTTAAAATTATGTTGCAGGGCTTTCTCTAAATACTTATACATATTTTTACGATCTTTTTTATTCGTCCAATACCATCCCGCCAGATTGACGTACGGCGTGGGCGCGGCAGGATCTAACAAAATAGCCTTTTCAAAATCCGCCTTGGCACCGGTAAAATCTTTTAAATTAAGCCGGGCAAAACCGCGGTTATTATAAGCAATCGCCCATTTGGGTTCCAACACCACCGCTTGGTGATAATCGTTGCGGGCGTGTTCATAATCGCGCAATTCCTCGTACACAAGCCCGCGGCGGTTAAACCAATAGGCCTTGGGATCTAATGTGAGAGCCAAGGAGTAATCCTCCAACGCGGCCTCATAATCCCCCATCTCTTTAAACGCACCGGCACGTGCCCGTAACCAGGCCGGATTTTTGGGCGCACGGTTCACCGCTTTGCTAAAAGCGGATACGGCTTGGTCCAATTCCCCTTCGTTTTGCAGAAGCTGCCCTTGCCAATGATAGAGTTGGGCAGAATCATCCCCCTTCGATTTCAAGGCCGACAACATAGCTTGCGCCTCATCATACCGGTAAGCGCCGATAGCCACGGGGATCATTTCACGCAAGAGGGGTTTAGAAGCGCCTTCCCACGTTTTGCCCACATATTTCTTGTAATCGGCCAAGGCCGCCACATATTTTTCAAGTGCCCGGTAGGAACGAGCACGCGCCAAATAGAAATTTTCATATGAAGCATTTAAGGAAATGGCTTTGGAAAAATCCGCCACGGCCAGTGTATTTTCCCCCATATTATGATATGCCAGCCCGCGTGCATAATAGCGGAAAGAATCGCGGGGCCGCAAAGATACCACCCGGTTATAATCCTGCACGGCATGCACATAATCCCCCAGCGCAGCATAGGCATCCGCCCGGTAGTGATAAGCATCCACATGCTTGGGCGATTTTTCAATCACTTGGGAAAGCAACTCCACCTGTTGGGCCGGATCTTTGGTTTGTTTGGCTTGCAAAAACAACTCCTCAGCCGTTTCCCCCCACACGCTAAGCGCCGCACACATACAAATGATACACAAAAATATCCGCATACGTTTATTTAACTATTATTTAAGTAAAAATACAAAATAAATATTTAGTAAAAGCACCCCCGCTCCAAGTGCATAACAAAAAAGCAGTAGCAGCGTAGCAAAGAAATGCAAATTCAAAAATACAGCGCCAGCCAGGGTTGCTTTTCCGGCAAACAGTTTGCCTAATTTAATCGTCTTGCCGGACCATTTGACCACTTTAGCCGTAAGCACGCCACGCAGTGCCGCGCCCAACAACCCCAATACCAGCACGGCTAAAGCCCGTGTAAAAACCGGATCTTGCTGCCGATGGAAAGAGGATACCACCTCCCGCACGCTGCCGCTTACGACCGTTTTGGCTTGATCTTTGGAAAGCCCCACATCCATATTGGAAATTTGCCCGGCCGCTTTTTGCTGTACCAAATCGAGTAATTTATCTATAAGGTGGTTCCACTGCACACAAGCCAAACGCACTGCTAACACACCGGTGGTAAACAGGGAATAGCCAAAGGCTACAGCGCCATAAAAAATCAGCACACACCCCATGCCCAACCCCTTCAAGGGCCACGCCCATTGTGCAAACAACGTGGAAGAAGTGGCGTAGGCAACTAACAAAAAAATACCAATCCCGCCCAATAAATGCGGCAAAAACCAACGCCGCATATCCGCTGCAAAATAGGCAAATGCCTGCGAAACGAGCCGGGCGGTATTGTCTTGTTCGGTGCGCGAGAGAGGAACACTATTTTCCATGGCAGCAACAATGCCCACAGCAAGTGTGGTTCTCTTTCTTGCACGAGGGAATACGGTCGGACACTTTAACCATCTTGCCTAGTTTCTTGTCGTACACATAGGTACCTGTTTTTGAGTCGCTCATTTTTATTCTCCAAATTTTTGCGTAAACCAACGCACAATCCAATCCGGTTTATAGTCAACAATTTTATGATTGTGGGGCGTGTAACTTTGCGCCGGGGCCAAAATTTGTTTTTCCCGCGGCAAAAAGGAATAGAGGTGATTGGTAACCACTTCAATGTTGGGATACCACAAATTGTGCACCTTTTTATCCACCCAATGCTGCAGCCCCAAATTGGGAAGTTGTAGCCCGGCCGATGCCGCCCAAAACACGCTGTTCACCGCAATAACATAGGTGGGGAATTCCTGCTTAATCAAGTGCAATAATTGCCAGGTTTGGTGGATTGCTAATTTTTTAATATCCACTTGTAAATACTGCGGGTTTTGTATGGGGCCGCCCGGAGTAACACTCATCACAAAATAGCCGGCCCGGATGAGCTTTTCGGCTAGATCTTTAACGTAAGGATAGGTATAGCTCGACCCGCGGGAATCCAACTGCAAAAACACAACGCCTTTGGTGCATTGCGCTTGCGCGCGGGCTACCGCCAAATAATCCGCCACCGGTTGGGCTACATCAACTGGGAAATCAAGTTGCGGCGTTGGGACTTCCAAAGGGACCGGCAAATTAAACGTCTCAAACAAACTGACCACACGGTGGGTAACATATTGGCTGTAATCGTAGTATACGGGAAGTATCAAAAAACCTTCGGGCACTTCTTGTAGGACGGCTGAATAATCGTAATTTTTCCAAATAAGCGGATGACGAGCCCCTTGGAAATAAAATACTTTTTCAAAGTGCGGGTTTGCTTCTAATAACTTGCCAACTAAAGGGGAATTGTTGCGGTCAAATTGTGCCCCCACATACCCGTAAAACGGAATGTGCGGATATTTTTGCTTTAACGCGGACAGAACGGGTGTTGTATAGAGATAATCCCCTATTCCCATAAAAAATACAAACGCAAACCCTTTTATATTGGGATTAGCAGCCAAGGCATTGTCCAAATTGTAATATACATGCTCGTGCAAGTATAACGGCCGCCGAATATGATACCAGGACTCATCCAGCGGCAAAGTTTCCTTTTTACCCGACGACGGCCGCTTGTTAAAGCCGTACCACACCGGGGTGCGCTGCGGCACAAAAAATAAAAGCTTGTGCAACGCAAAGCGGGCACATTCGTAACACACACAAAACGGACGATGGGCGCGAAGCCACTTTTGAAAACCGGTCATATATAATAGTATAAGAAAATCCGCTGCCTTTGGGCAACTGTACGCCGCGTACAAATATAGTAAAATATAGGTATGAAGCTAAAAACGATTTTTTTTGGTACGCCGCAACTGGCCGTGCCTTATTTGGAACTGGTACACAAATTGACCGATTTGCAACTAGCCGTGACCCAGGCCGACAAACCGCGCGGACGCGGGATGGAAGTTTCGGCCTGCCCCGTCAAGGCGCGCGCGTTGGAACTAGGCGTACCGGTTTTGTCTCCGGAGAAACTAAAAGACGATTTTGATAAAATTGCCGCTACCCCGTTTGATTTGGGCATCGCCGTGGCGTATGGAAAAATTTTCCGCCCGGATTTTTTGGCATTGCCTAAACTCGGGATTTTGAACGTGCATTTTTCGCTGTTGCCCAAGCTGCGCGGTGCGGCCCCCGTGCAACAATCCCTCATCCAGGGATACACCAAAACCGGGATTTCCGTATTTTGGATTCGCCCCGGTATGGACGACGGCCCGCTTTACTTGCAAAAGGAAATGGATATTGACCCGCAAGACAATGCCCAAACACTTTTTGAAAAATTAATTCCGCTGGGTGTGGAAGGATTAACCGAAGTACTCACGCGCCTGCAAAACGGGGAAATAATACAAACCCCGCAAACCGGGGAACCGACCGCCGCGCCGATGCTGCAGAAAGAAGATGCACTCTTGCGCCCGGCTGATTTGACCGCCACGCAGTTGCACAACCGTGTGCGCGGGTTGGCGTGCGGCCCCAAACCCAAAGTACCGTTTATGCACAAGGGGCAAGCGGAATGGCTACAAATTCTGCAGACGCAATTAGCCGAATCCGATGCTACTGTCCCCCCAGGAACCATACTTACCATTGAACGCACGCGCGGAATTTTAGTAAAATGTAAAGAGAGCGCGTTGTGGCTTGTGCGCGTACAACCCGCCGGCAAAAAACCGATGACCGCGTACGATTTTGCCAACGGGCGCGGGTTGAAATTAAACGAAACGGTTTTTAAAGAAAATGTCCAATAACGAAGAAAATTTTGATGAGTTTTTAGATAAATCCAAAAAATCCGGCTACACCAAGTGGATCGTAGCCGCCCTGATTGTGCTGTTTTTTGTGGCCTTGATAGCCGTATCGGCCGATTGGGTGATGGGGGCGCTCATCCATACCCGCAAAGAAGTTACCGTGCCCGATTTAACCAAAAAACCCGTTTCCCAAGCACTTGACTTGCTAGCCCAACAAAACTTGGCCGCTAAACAAGCCGGCGTGGAATATGCGCAAGATGTCCCCCCGGGTTCTGTACTGCGCCAAGTACCTTCGGCCGGTTCCACCGTGCGCGAAGGGCGCATCATCCGCGTGTGGATCAGCCAAGGTGATGAAATGGTTTTTGTACCCAACACCGTGGGTACCCCGCTGCGGGACGGACAATTGGCTATCCGCCAAGCCGGGCTGAATATTTCCAAGGTGGAAAATGCCTACTCGCTCACGTATGAAAAGGGCGTCATTATCGCCCAAACCCCTAAACCCGACAGCATGGTTCAAAAAGGAACCGCCGTTGTGCTTGTTTCTTCAAACGGCAAGCCGCCCGCCAGCGTGATATTGGTACCCAATTTTAAGAGTAAAAAATTGGCCGAGGCCACGTTGTGGGCCAGCCACCAAGACATAAATTTGATTATTAAAGAAGACCCCACGTCCGTCTTCCCCAACGGCATCATTGCGGCGCAATCCCCCCGCGCGGACAGCCAGGTAGCCCCCGGGTCCAACGTGGAAGTAACCGTCAGCCGCCGCGCCGTGGCCGATAACGAAAAATCATACCATTTACATTACGAATTACCCCAAGGCAAAAAAGAAAGCCTCGTACGGGTAACTATTGAAGACGTAACCGGGGAAAATGAAGTACTTAGCGAACGCAAGCAACCCGGCTCCAAAATTGACTTAGAAATTCCGTTTACCAGCTTTGGCACTGTACGCGTGTTTGTCGACGGTGTATTGGTACGGGAACGTGAAGTAAAATGAAAAAGACTTTCCAAATGCCCCCCGGAAATGGTAAAATAGCTGTTGCGCCTTCCGTTTTGTGCGCGGATCTGTATCAGCTGGGCCAGGCCGTCGAAACGGTAAAACAGGCCGGGGCCGATTGGATCCATGTGGATATTATGGACGGGCACTTTGTGCCGAATTTAAGTTTTGGTCCGGCACTGGTGAGCTCTTTGAAAAAACATACCGATTTACCTTTGGATGTGCACTTAATGGTAACCAATCCGTTGCGCTTTGTGGAGCCATTTGCCAAAGCGGGGGCGGATTTATTGACCGTGCACATTGAAAGCGATGATGATACGGTGCAAGCTCTAAACGCTATACGCAAGTTAGGAGTAAAAACCGGGGTATCCGTTAAACCCGATACCAACCCCGATGTCATCAAACCGCTTACAGATTTACTGGACTTAGTACTGGTGATGAGTGTGTACCCGGGTTTTGGCGGGCAAGCTTTCTTGGAAAATTCACCCGCCCAAATTAAGCAGGTACGCCAAATCATCCAAGCTTCCGGCAAAAAAATATGGCTGGAAGTAGACGGCGGTATCAACGCACAAACCGCCAAAATTGCCATCGCTGCCGGAGCGGATGCCCTGGTAGCCGGCAATGCAATTTTTTCGTCCGCGGATCCTGAATTGGCCCTCAAGCAAATTAAACAGGCCTCCCCGGCAATTTAAACCGCTTTTACACTGTAAAAGCAAAATATAAGGAGACATACATGGCAGTAGTAATTAGATTACAAAGAGTTGGCAAAAAAGCCCAGCCGCAATACAGAGTTGTGGCCATTGAAAAGAAATCCGCTGTGGGCAGCGAAGCCAAAGAAGTACTCGGCCAATATCATCCCTGCAATCCCAACGCCGCAGAACAAGTTAAATTGGATATGCCGCGTGTGGAATATTGGATGAAAGTGGGTGCTAAACCTTCTCAAACCGTAGCCAGCTTGATTAAAAAAGCCAGCGCTAAATAACCCCAGGGGGCTATATGAAAGATTTAGCCACCCTGCTCTTAAAATCTCTTTCGTCTACACCCGATAAAGTGGTTGTAACCGAAACAGTAGAAGAGAACCGGGTTTATCTGTCCACCAAGGTGGATGCAGCTGATAAAGGCAAAGTGATTGGCAAAGACGGATGCATTATTAAAGCTGTACGCACGGTATTAACCGCGGCAGCTGCCAATCAAGACAAAAAAGTAACTTTGAAGCTAGAAGACGAATGAAAATTGACGTTATCACTGCATTTGGCGAATTAGTAGATCAAACGCTCTCGCAAAGTATCGTAGGGCGTGCGCGAAAGGCAGGGATAATTAAACTGGGCACTTTAAGTCCGCGGCAGTTTACCACGGACAAACATAAAACGATTGACGACCGCCCCTACGGCGGCGGGCCCGGGATGTTAATGATGGCAGAGCCGCTCTACCAAGCCATTAACAAACTGCGCAAAAAGTCATCGTACGTTGTGTTAACCAGTCCGCGCGGTCAAGTGTTTAACCAAGAACTGGCTAAAAAACTGGCCAAAACACGCCACCTCATTATTGTTTGCGGACACTATGAAGGAATCGATGCCCGAATTTACCCGGAGGTGGACCTGGAAGTATCGTTAGGGGATTTTATTTTAACCGGTGGGGAACTTGCCGCCTGTGTAATGATAGATACCTTAACGCGTCTTCAAAAGGGAACTTTTAAAAAGGATGATGTAACGTCGTCCGAGTCGTTTGAAGGGAATTTGTTGGAAGCCCCCCAGTACACCCGCCCGGAAGTATGGCGCGGCAAACGGGTTCCACAAGTGCTTTTAAACGGCAACCATAAGGAAATAGCCGCGTGGAAACACGCAGAAGCTTTAAAAATTACAAAGCAGTTTCGGCCTGATTTGCTTGAAAACGCCTCTCAACCAAAGCCAGCGGGCCGAGCGAAGAAAAAAGAAATTCGGAGGAAGTAAAATTTATGAACATTAGTGATATCAAACACAACTTAAAAACCAACATCCCGGTTTTTAAAGCGGGCGATACGGTCCGCGTGAAAGTAAAAGTAGTAGAAGGCGATAACGAACGCTTGCAAGCTTTTGACGGCGTTGTGATTGCCCGCAAAGGTTCTGGCATTGGCGAAACCTTCACCGTGCGCAAAATCTCGTTTGGGGTAGGTGTGGAACGCATTTTCCCGATTCACTCCCCCCGCGTGGACAGCATTGAAGTATTAAAAGTAGGCAAAGTGCGCCGCGCTAAACTCAACTACTTGACCAAGCTCTCCGGCAAAGCCGCCCGCTTGCAAGAACTTAAAAAGACGACCGGTGCCACCGACGCGCAAGGCCAAACCGCCGAAGCCGCCGCAGAACCGACCGCCGAGGCGAAATAATTATCGCAAGATAATTTAAACTCCGAATAGTAGTAACAAACCACCCCCGGTCAAGTACACGCCGGGGGTGGTTTTTTATTCAATGGAATAGATTATATGGGGTTCATTACCGCAAGCTGATTAGTTGCAGTTCCAACAGGATTTTGCCGTCCTTATAAACCAGTTCGTGCGGCACTTGTTCTTCCCCGTCGGCGGAGATGGGCATATAATCGCCATAGACCATATCGGCACTATTTAAGGTAGTTACCGTGCGGGCCGCTACGGGATAGGCATTTCCTTCTTCATAAACAAAAATTTCTTTCGCACGCAGTCCCTTATAGCTTACCCACGTTTCGTTTTGCTTTGCGCTCACGCCCGCATACGTGCCAGGATTGGAAAACAGCAAGTCCAATAATTGTGTAATGCGCCCGCGCACTAACGTATTATCCACGTCCTTAAATAAATAGCGGTAGGCAATCCCTTCCGGGCTGACAATTGCGTCCAACACGCGAAACATCCCCCCCGTTAGCAATACCACTTGCACGTCTTCTTCGCCTATTTTTTTAGCGGTTACCACGCCATCCATTTGCATCCCGTTCATGGAACCGACTACTTTAAAGGCGGCTTGGGTTTTCCCTTCCGCAAAAAAATTCACTTTTTTATAGTTGCGCACCTGCGTGGGAATTTGTTTCACGCGCGCCGTGGCACACGCACACAGCAAGAGTGCGCAAGAAAATGTTAAAATTTGTTTAAGCATATAAAACCCCCTTTTGGATATTATACTGTTTATGAACTTATACGTGCTTACCTTTCTATGTGCCGCCGCCGTAACTACGCTGAGTCTGCCGCTGCTCAAGCTTACCTTGGGCCGCTTTTTAACGGACCAACCCGGCGGGTTGAAAACCCACACGCAGCCGGCATTACTGCTGGGCGGCTGTGCGGTACTGGCGGGCACAATAAGTGCGTTGGTACTCATCCGGCTAATTACCGATTTCCCAACCGGGACGTTACATAGTTTGCGCGGTATATTGGGAGCGGGCTGTTTGATTTTTCTGCTGGGCCTCTTAGACGATTTGCGCAAGCCCAAGGGGCTACCTATTTGGGTGCGTTTACTCGTGCAAGCTATAGCCGCCGGGCTGCTCATTAATTACGAAGTATATGTGCAAATTTTTCAACATGCGTGGCTAAATTACGCATTAACGTTTTTGTGGCTGGTGGGGCTGACCAATGCGTTCAACCTGCTGGATATTGCCGACGGACTTTGTACCAGCCAAACGGTAATTTGTACCCTGGGGTTATTTGCCATCGCGCTGCCCGGGGAATTGTGGTATGTCAATTTTGCCGCGTTGGCATTACTGGGCAGCTGTTTGGCTTGTTGGCCTCACAATTACAAAACCCCAAAAATTTTTTTGGGGGATAGCGGGTCTACTTTCCTAGGATTTTTTATTGCGGCTCTGTCGATGGGAACGCAATATTCCCGGCAAAACCCTTACGGGTACGCCGCCGCTTTATTTATTGTGGCTGTGCCTTTGCTAGATACGACCTTTGTCGTTTTGGCGCGCGCGCTGCAAGGCAAAAACCCATTAAAAGGCAGCCCTGATCACTTGGCTTTGCAACTTAAAAACAACTGCCAATTTAAAAACCATACCGTGATTTTGCTATTTGCGTTGGCCGCAACCGGATGCAATTTGCTTGCATATACTGTAATAGAAACCACCCCCTCACATACGTTAGCTTTGTGTGTGCTGGCCGCATTTGGGGCGGGAATGTTTATCTTATGGCTACTTCAAAAACTAAACACGTCCAAACACTCATCCTAGGCGGCGGAATTACCGGCTTGGCCACGGCCTATGCGCTACAAAAGCGCGGGCTGAGTGATTACTTGGTGGTGGAGGCCAACCCCGTTCCCGGGGGGCTGTGTGCCACCACTACCCAAAACGGCTATCAATTTGATTTTGGCGGACATTTCTTGCACTTACATACGGCACAGGGTAAAAAAATAGTCCAGGATTTATTGGGCACAAATTTGCAAAAGCACGCGCGCCGGGCCTTTATTTATACCAACGGCATGCAAGTTCCCTATCCGTTTCAGAGCAATTTATGGGCGCTCTACCCCGAAGTGCGCGCGCTATGTGTGGAAGGATTAAAACGCATTGAGCCCCAAACCCCGCAAAATTTTGAACAATGGTGTTTACAATCCTTTGGGTGGGGGCTTTACGAAGTGTTTTT
This sequence comes from Elusimicrobiaceae bacterium, assembly GCA_045593185.1. Classification (GTDB taxonomy): domain Bacteria; phylum Elusimicrobiota; class Elusimicrobia; order Elusimicrobiales; family Elusimicrobiaceae; genus Avelusimicrobium. Next base: position 14,677 of record JAZNWD010000041.1, read on the forward strand.
CCGCCCGTATAACGAAAAATTATGGGGCAAACCCTTATGCGAATTATCATGCGACTGGTGCGGCCCGTTTGTGCCGGCCCCGGCCCGCAAACAAATTCTGCAAAGTGCCTCAAAAAAGCCAACCTCTCCCCAAGGATATAATGCCTCTTTTTATTATCCTAAAAAGGGCGGCATCGGGGCCCTTATAGAGGCACTGATCCAACACATAAACCCCGTGCGCCTCAATAGCCGCTTGACCCGCTTGGATTTAAAAAACCGCACCGCCTGGATAAATGGGAAAGAAAAAATAACATTTGACCGGGTAGTCAGCACCATAGCTCTGCCCGAGCTTGTTGCCTGCTTAGAAGGCAACGCAACGCTGAAAAAATCGGCCCAAAAATTACAATCCCGCGCGGTAACTATTTATCACTTGGTTGTAGCACGTAAGATGCAACCCTTTCATTGGATTTACTGCCCCGATCCAGCCCAACCTTTTTACCGTGTGGGGTTGGTAAACAGTTTTTATCCCCAGGCAGTGCCTGACAAGGAAACGTCTTTATTATGGATCGAATTGCCCGGGCAAGTCCGCCATACGGCCGATATGGAGCAAAAAATTTGGAACGGGCTCTATCAAAAAGGCCTACTAAACGAAGATGATGTATTCCTCTTTCGCGCGTGGCAAGATATTCCCCATGCCTATGTGTTATTTAACGAGGAGCGTTCCCGGCGTGTTCCCACCTTGTTAGCCGCCCTGGAAAAACAAGGCTGCTACTGCGTGGGCCGCTACGGGCGGTGGGAATATAGTTTTATGGAAACTTCCCTTTTGCAAGGGGATCAAATAGCCCAAAAATTGGCAAATCTGGTATAATATAACAGGTATGAAGGTACTCGTTTTTGGGGGCAGTTTTGACCCCGTCCATAAGGGGCATGTAGCGTTGTTTCGCCGGGCAATGAAAGTTGTTGCCCCGGACGTAGCACACATCGTACCGGCCTATCACTCCCCGTTCAAAGCCAAATCGCCCACCCCGTTCCGCTTACGGATGACCATGCTTAAACAAGCTTTCAAAGGGGCCGGCAAGAATATTGTATTTGACGATTACGAACTTAAACAAGGCGGCAAAACCTATACCTATCAGCTGGTGCAGTATCTTAAAAAACGCTACAAAAACCCGGAAATTTATTTGCTGGTAGGGACCGATTGCCTTAACGATTTACACAATTGGAAAAATCCTTCTTACATTTTTGAAAACGCCGTGGTGGTGGCCGGCAAACGCAAAGGGTACGACGAAAATCCTGCCACTTTCCCGCATATTTTTCTGCCGGGGTTCTTTCCTAAATTATCTTCCAGCCGCGTGCGGGCGCATATTTTGGCCTGCGGGGACATCCCGGATACAGTTCCCCCCGCTATTGCCCCCACCATCCGTAAGAACAAATTATACGGGCTGGACGTACATGATTGGCTTAAAGGGCACCTAAAACCCAAACGCTATTTGCACTCTAAAAATGTAGCGGAAATGGCCGCCGCCTTTAGCGATATCTACGGGATCAACGTGGAAGCGGCCGTGAAAGCCGGTATTTTGCACGACGCCGCCAAAGGGATGGACGCCCCGGAACTGATTGAATTTTGCAAAGAACATAAAATTAAAGTGCCGTTTTTTGAAGATATTTGCCAAATGGAACCGCAACTGTTGCATAGTTATGCCTCCCGCTGGCTGGCTAAAAATCAGTTTGGCATTCACGATAAAGAAATTTTGGACGCCATTGCCGAACATACCTTAGGTAGTTTGCATATGAGCACCCTTTCCAAAATGCTTTTTGTGGCAGATATTTCTTCCAAAGACCGCAAATACAAAGATGCTTTTGTCATCCGTACCCTGGCGTTGCAGGATTTAGATAAAGCCATGCGCTATGCGGCCAACCGCAAATTGCTTTTTACAATTGATTGCCAAAAGTGGCTTTGCCCCTTAGGTATTGACCTATGGAACCATCTTATCAAACAAGAAAAATAATCGGCCGGATATTGGCTGTGTTATGTGCCGTACTTTTAGGGCTGGCTTTTTGGGCGCAGTTGTCTTCGCCCGTATTGCAGCAGTTAATTGCACGTAAAAATACCCCCTTGCACGTACTGGTACTAACCCAACCGGCCATGCGCTTTACCTACAATCCAACCGACCGAAAAGCCCTCGTTGCCGTTTCAACACATACGTGCGAACGCGCCTCTCTTTCTCAGTGCTTTAACGGGGAATTTGATTTTTTTTATCAGCCGCAAGAAACCGAGCAAAATACGTTTTGGACCCAATTTAAAGACAATTTATCCACCTGGCGCTACAACCCGGCCGTTTTAGCCCGTTACGTGCATGCTTATATCAATGCAGGGATCCAAAAACGTACCAATTTACACCCCGGGTCGTTTATTTTATTATCCCAAGAACTGGCCGCTTTAACCCCGAATGATTTTGCCGTACAGTATTCCAAAGCCAACCCAAAGAAAAAAGGCAAAAAAGCCGCTGCCGAGCCGGAAATGGCCCCCATGCTGGATAGATCCGCCACGCAAGCTATCAAAAAACCGCTTAAAGTAATTGTGCTCAATGCTTCGGGCAAAAGAGGGCTGGCCGAATCCCTCAAGCAATACTTGCGCGCGCAATACGCCAAAGGGCTTTTGCAGGTAGACGTGTACGATACCGGCAATTACCCTAGTGAAGAGGAAAATTCGTTTTTAATTGACTATAGCGGCAACCTGGTGGCTGTAACACAACTTAGCCACGCAGTGGGGATCAACGGGGAAATCCGCTCGGAAAAGCCAACCGGGGATATTTACGATACTACTATTGTGCTGGGCAAAGACTTCCAAATGCCCCTTTAGTTATCCCCTTAAAAATGCTAGACTAAAAAGAGAGAAAACCTATGAATACCAAAGAACTTGTATGCTTGGCCGCACGTTTGGCCGATGATAAAAAAGCCGAAAACATCAAAGTGATTGATTTAGGGGGGCTGTCCTCGTTGTGCGATTATGTGCTTATTATGACGGCCACCTCAAAACCGCATTTAGAAGCGGTGGAAGAAGAAATCAGCAAAAAATTAAAAGAAATCGGCATCTACAAAACCAACCGCGACGGAGCAGGTAGTTTGCAATGGCGTGTGAGCGACTATGGTTCTTTTTTGGTACATATTATGACGCAAGATGCGCGCGATTTTTATGCATTAGACAAAATTTTTAGCTTCGGCACGCAGTTGGATTTTACCAAACCCGTCAAAAAAGCTCCGGCCAAAAAAACCGTTGCCAAGAAAACAACCAAAAAAGCGCCGGCTAAAAAAACAGCTAAAAAACCGGTAGCTAAGAAAAAGACCTCCCGCGCGAAAACCGTTAAAAAATCAACCAAAATTACAAAGAAGAAATAAAAATGCTTGAAAAACTAAAACACGACATTACCCTTAAATTAACCAATGCCGCGGCCTTTAAAGGCCAGGATCTCCCAGCGGTGGAGTTTTCCCCCGCACCGGCGCATACGCAAGCGGATTTGTCGCTCGTGTGGGCAATGGTTGCTGCCAAAAAATTACACAAAAACCCGTTAGACATTGCCCAAAAGGCCTGCCAAGTGATTAGCGAAGTAACGGGCGTTGCCTCCGCCCAAGCTATCAAACCCGGGTTTATCAATATTACCCTGGAAGACAAATTTATTATTGATATTGCCGCTGACCGCCGCATTAAAGAGCGCACCAACGAGCAAAACAAACAAAAAATCCTCATTGAATTTGTATCCGCCAACCCGACCGGGCCCCTCCACGTGGCCAGCGGACGCGGAGCCAGCTTGGGGGATAGTTTAGTTAAAATTCACCGCGCCCTGGGTTATCAGTGCGATAGCGAATATTACGTCAACGATGCAGGCAATCAGGCCGAATTGTTGGCCGTTAGCTTAAAAGCGCGTAAAGAGGGCAAAGAACCCCCCGAGAATGGTTACCACGGCTCTTACCTGGTGGAATTAGCCAAGCGCATCCCGGCCGATTTGCCCGAAGGAAACTACGGACGTTGGGCGATGGAAGAACTCTTAAAAACCCAACAGCAAGACATGAAAGATTTCCACGTGGATTTTACACGTTGGTTCCGCGAGTCGGACCTGCACAAAGAGGACGCCCCCAAAAAAGCCGTTGCATTCTTAACACAGCGCGGCTATACGTACGAGAAAGACGGGGCGGTTTGGTTCGGTTCCACCCAAGACGCAGAAGCCCAGGACGACAAAGACCGCGTACTCGTGCGCAAAGACGGGCGCCCCACTTATTTTATGGCCGATATTGCCTACCACAAAAGCAAATACGACCGCGGATACACCACTTTAATTGACATTTTAGGCGCCGATCACCATGGCTATGTACCGCGTATGAAAGCCGCCGTACATGCTCTGGGGCATGACGAAAAAACCTTCGTGCCGATTATTCACCAATTGGTGCATTTAACCGAACATGGCGAACAAGTAAAAATGTCCAAACGGGCAGGGCACTTTATTACCCTGCGTGAATTGATGAACGACGTAGGAACCGATGTGTGCCGCTTCTTTTTTGCCAGCCGCACGCCCAACGCGCATATGCTTTTTGATATGGACCTAGCCAAAAAACGCACCAATGAGAACCCTGTTTTCTACGTGCAATACGTCCACGCGCGCATCTGCTCGATTTTTGAGGCCGCCAAACAAAAAGGTCTGTCCGAAGCAACAACCGCCAAAACACCGCTTACCCCGCAAGAACGCGCCCTGCTGCTTAAGCTGGTGTGGTTTAAACCGGTGCTCAATATGTGCGTAGCCGATTTAAGCCCCCACCACTTAACCACGTATTTGGTGGAACTGGCCGGGCTTTTCCACGCATTTTACGATAATTGCCGCGTCATTGACGACACCAACCCCGATTTGACTGCCAGCCGATTGTTTATCTGTCAACGCGTAGCAGAGCGAATCAAAAAAGGATTGGAATTTATTGGCGTAAGCGCCCCGGAAAAAATGTAAACTAACGGAAAAATATGGATATTAGCTACTTGCTTTTCTTACAACATATTCGCAATGGCTTGCACGATGCAGGCTCGTCGTTTTTTGTGGGATTATCCACGTTTTCGGTTACCTATTTGTTCTTACTACCGGCATTTATTTACTGGTGTATCAGCAAGCGCAAGGGGCTCTATATCTTTGCCTCGGCTTATTTGTGTATTGCCATGAGCGCCATTGTTAAATTAATCGCATGCGTATATCGCCCTTGGGTGCGCGATCCGCGCGTAATCCCGGTAGGGGATTCTTTAACCCGCGCCACCGGCTACTCACTCCCCAGCGGCCACGTAACCCACGCTACCCCCATGTACGGTGGAATGGCTAAAATAGGTTGGGCGGGCAAATTTACCCACTGGCTTAGCATCTTTTTTATAGGGATCTTGTTGCTTACCGCTTTCTCCCGCAACTATTTGGGGGTCCATACCCCGCAGGACGTTATCGTAGGGATCGCTTTAGGGGTATTGGCTTTGTGGATTGTGGAGTGCATTTTTAAAGAAATAGACCGCCACCCCGAACACGAAGATTATTTCTTGCTGGCAGGCATTGTGTTTGGGATATTAAACTTGCTATTTGTTATTTACAAACCGTATCCGCTCGATTATGTAGACGGTAAATTGCTGGTGGATCCGCAACTGATGACTAACGATGCTTATAAAGACATTAGTTATTTAATTGCGTTTTGCGCCGCACGTTACACGGAACGGAAATGGATTTCGTTTTCCCAAACCGGGCTAAGCGTAAAGGGAGTTTTCGTCGGTTTACTGGGATTAATACCGGCCGCCCTGTTGATTGCCGTTGGGGAAAAGGCGTGCATCCACTTTTTAGGTGCGCATTGGGGCCGCGCGCTATATGCCTTTGTGATTGTGTTTTACATCATCGCGGGCTATCCGGCCGTTATCAAATGGCTTTTTAAACAAAAAAAGAAATAAATCTCCAAACGCCGCCAAATTCTCTTATACGTAAGAAGCCCCTTTTTAAAGGGGCTTTGTGTTGGAATTAGTCGTTTTCCCTACATAGGATAAGCAATCAATTCTCCTCCCTTTATTGGTTCGCCTTTCCCCAATGTTTTACAGAACGAAAGACATGCAGTCTCAGAAGAACTACCACAAGCACAATAAAATCCTTTGGGTACTGAACCAAAAAGCAAGGATCCATCAGCTGCGGGGCCAATATATGCAATACCGTAAGGCTGATTGAGGCTGCCTGCTACTAACGCACCAAATAACGGATAGTACATATAATGACCCACTGTGCAATAGCTATCTCCCTCTTCGCCTTTTAATTCGCAAACGCCGTCGGAAGCGGTGACGAAGATATCCTCCCCATTTAACGTACCCTCTAATTCGGCCACTTCAATATTGTGGCTCATTTGCCGCAGTAATACCATCGCTTCTGCCGTACGGCTTTTTTCTACGGCCTTTTGGTATTGCGGCAGCGCCACCGCCGCCAAAATACCAATGATTAACACAACTACTAATAGTTCTATCAATGTGAATCCCTTTAAATTAGGCGTCATTCCCGAAATTTGTAATCGGGAATCTCCACCACTTTGCGTGGTAAACAAGGTGGGGAGCCCCGATAGAAGCCCTCGGGGATGACAGCTTGTTATATTTTCTTTTAACCCTAAACGGCTCTGTACTGCTTTTTTCATACATCCTCCTTGTGTTTTAATATCCAGCATAAAATTAGTGTAACAAAAAAAAAAAAACGAAACAACCCCCCAGTCAAAAAACGGCCTTTGCAATTAGGCAAAAACAGAGATCCTGAAACCTATGACACAGACCCCGTATTACGACCTTACGGGGCGCGGCCCAGCGGTAAAGGCCGCGGTTCAGGATGACGAGGGGGACAGAATGACCTGTTATTTTTAACGGAATGCGTCGTAGATTACCGACGGAGGCACTTGGGAATGACAGCTTTTTAATAACAGCAACAAAGAAAACCGTCCCTTTTCAGGAACGGCTTTCTTTAAAACGAACACAATTCTTACAGCACTTGTTTGAGTAGGACGGGCAATTTGCTCTTGGCAATTTTTTGCGCACTGTGGCTGTTGGTTTTTTTATCAAGCCCCAACACGTTCACGCGGTACACTACCAGTAAATGGTCGGCCGCCGGCTCCACCGAAACAATTTCAAATACTTTATCGGGTAGATTGCTCACAGACTCTAGCACAAGCACTTCTTCTTTGGCAAAGTCTGCCGTCGGGTAGCTGCCCTGGGCGTTGCGCTTAAAGGCCTTGTATTCATCCAGTGTTTTAATGCGCTTGGCTTGCACCGGGGCCTCTATCATGGTAATGGCCGAACCGTCTGCCGCCTGTTCGGCCGGCTTTTGCGCGTTAAGCACCAGGGTGTTTTGCTTGTCATTTAAAGTTACGGTATTCGTTGATTTTTGCGCGGGCGTTATCACCCCAATGGAAGACAAATCCACCCCCTCCGGCAATTCAATAGGCGAAAGCTGCGAAGGGATATCAGATGATTTTTTAATTTGCGCTTCTTCATCCTGGGCCAAGCGCACATCCTCGGGCAAGCCGGCTTGTTCCAACTGCGCCAGTAGTAAATCGGCCGTTTGCGGGCATTGGGCGGCCGGGCACGCCGGGGCATGCGTTTTTTGCCACATTCCCATCACGGCGCCGCCAAAAACAGCACCGGACAAAAAGATACTGATGAGCAAAATATTATTTTTCATAGCTGGCCACAATTACGGATTTTAATCCGCCGCGCGGGGTAAATGTCCCGGTAACGGTTGCTTTTTTGGGCTGGCAGGCCTTCACCACATCGTCCAAAATTTTATTGGCAATGTTCTCCATAAAAATGCCCATATCGCGGTATTCCAACAAATAGTACTTAAGCGATTTAAGTTCCAAACATTTTTCATCGGGGATATATTCAATTACAATGGTGCCAAAGTCCGGCAGCCCGGTTTTGGGGCAGACGGAAGTAAACTCCGGCAATTCAATTTTTACGATATAATCGCGCTTATACTGGTTGGGCCAGCATTCAATAGCCGGCAGAACCGTATCCGCATTTTTGCGGGCATGATCGGCTGTATAACCAAAATCAAGTTCTTTTGTCATTTGATATGTAACATCCTTGTTGAATTTAACCACACTACTAAAACAGCTGCCAGGGCGCCCACCACCGGCCAATGCCACTGGGCCACGCCCGACGAGCTCTGCCACACCAACCAACCTGCCAGTATCACGTTGAGCAGCACCGAAAGCACCACATTTTGCCGGATTAAACTGCGCAGCTTGGTATGAATAGCAAATAAATACCGCACGGCCTGCAAATCACGCCGTTTGATAATAACATCTACCCAGTTATTATACACGTTTTTGCCGGACGAAAACACCATCCCGGCATCGGCCTGTAACAGGGCAATAATATCGTTAAAACCGTCCCCCACCATGACCACTTGCTGCCCCAAACCGCGCAAGTTAGTTACAATTTCGGCCTTGGTTTTGGGGAGTACAAAAAAGTTATACGTTTCAATCCCAGCTTCTTTGGCAATGGCCGAAACAGAGCTTTCATTATCCCCGGAAACCAAAATAATTTCTTTTCCGCGCGCTTTTAAAAATTCAACCATTTCTTGCGCACCGGGGCGCAATTCATCGGCCAAGGTTAAATATCCCAAATACGTGCCGTTTACAGCCACGCAAATCACCGCTTCACACTGTTGGGTAATTTGCTGGCTGATAAAAATACCTTGTTCAGCCAACCACGGGATAGAGCCGGCCAAAATTTGATTTTTGTTGCTAACTGCTTGCACCCCCAAACCCGGTAGTACATCAAACGCCAACACTTTTTTGGGCTTAATTTTATGCTCTTTAGCATACATATTAACGGCATCGGCAAACGGGCCGTCCACTAATTGTTCTGCCGTACACACCGCATCCAAAAGGGGCTTGCGGGCCGTTTCCGACACCGGGTACACCCCCGACACACGCAACTCCCCATACGTAAGCGTACCGGTTTTATCAAAAAAGAACGTTTGCGCCTGGGTGATTTTTTCCAGTGCGTGCCAGTTTTGAATATTTAATTTAAGCCGTTTGGCACCGCGGCGCGCAAAAAACGCCGGGAAAATAATGGAAAACGATAACGCCGCCGGGCAAAACAGTGCCAGCACAAATAGCAACACCCCTAAATAAGAAGCCCAAATGGAAAGGCCGTGACGGATCAAAAACGCCACGTATATGATAAGCGCGCCCCCCAAAATAGCCGGCAACACCCACGCCGCATACACATCCAACAAGCTGCGCACACCGGCACGGTGAATTTCGCCGGTTTTGATAGCGCCCATAATGCTCATAATGGCCGAACCGGGTAACGTTTCGGTTACTTCCACATAAATGTTGTCGGATTTATTAAGCGTGCCGGCATATACACGGTTGTCCAAGCGTTTGGCCGTTGGCATCATGTTGCCGGTGATGAGTTGTTCATCAATAGAGGTTTTCCCTTTGCGGATAATACCATCCGCCGGCAACCGCTCGCCGGGTTTGACAAGTACGATATCCCCTTTGTGTAGTTCCGTGGCAAACACTTTGCGAAATTGCCGCCCCACACAAAGCCGGGCCGACTTGGGCAAAAAATCGTCCAATTTTTTAATAAAAATATGTGTTTTTTCTTTCTCGCGGCTTAGGCGGCGTTCCACCCATAGGGCCAAGGTAATCAGTAACATCGTGTAGACGTATAAATCCGTTACCGGTCCGCGCAGCAATACCAAATGGAAGCTATTTAATGCCGAGTATATCAACCCGCTAAGCGCACTTACGGAAATTAAAACGGACAAGGTCAATTTGCCGTGGAAGACATCTTTTAGTCCGCAGCGCAATAGGATATCGGCACAGAAAACCAAATCCATCAGGGTTAAAATAAAAATCCCTATGGCGGAATGCTGCAATATTAAAGAACATAACACCAAAATCAGCAAGCATACCGAAAGGAAAAACCGGTATGTAAACGCTTTAGACGGCACTTTAAGTGCCGCCGGAACATAATAATTGGGAACAGTAGCCGGGGTCATAACAACGTACTAACGGGTAACTCCTTGGTTGGACGAAGCTGCCTCTGCCGTGCGGCCAGCCGGAGCCCGAAAACGAGCTTGCCCGGTAACGTCATACGCACGCCCTTGCGGGAAAAAGCGCTGAGTCATTACCCGGTAACGGCCTTCTTCGGTTTTCATCATTTCAATTTTCCAACGATATTTTACTTCGTGTTCCGGGTCTAATTTCAAAGCAACCAAATAGTTGGCGGTAGCTGCCACGGGGTCCTCCATAGCCAGCATATCCCCCATTAAATCATAGGCCGCCACGTACTGCGGGGCCAACTCTTTGGTTCTTACCAAAGTTCCCAAGGCCTCGTCTTTTTCTCCGTTGCGGAAAAGCAAATCCGCCAAGAAATAATACGCCACCGCGTAAGACGGTTGCAATGCAATGGCCTGGGTTAAATCGTCATACGCATCGGCCGGATAACCCATCTTCATAAATGCGCGCGCCCGTTCCACATACAAGCGGGCGTTGTTGGGGTCTTTAACCATAGCGTGGGAAAAATCCCCTACCGCGGCCTCGTACTTATACACGTCCATATAGGCCAAACCGCGGTTGAGCAGCAAGAAAGGATCGTGCGGACGTTGCTGGCTGGCTATATTAAAATCTGCTATTGCGTCGGAAAACTGACCCGATTTGGAATAAGCTACCGCACGGTTTACCCGCGCTTTAAAATACGTCGGGTCCCGGTACAATGCTTCCGACAGATAGGCCACAGCATCCCCGTTGCGATTTTGATCTAAATAAAGCCCGCCCAAGTTGTTATAAGTTTCCACGCGTTGCGGATTGATATCCAAGGCGCGCAAATAATCCTGTTCGGCAAATCCCTGGTTTTTAGCTTTTTCGGCCTTGTCTTTGGCAGGCATCAATTCCCACACTAAAGCGCGGTTGGTAAGTGCCGCCGCGTGGTTCGGGTTTTGCTTAATGAGCTTATTGTACAAGCTAAGGGCTTTTTGATAATTCCCCTGCGATTGGGCCAATTTAGCTTGCTGAAACAAATGCGTTTCGGATCCACACGCCACCATACATAAGCACAAAGCCACTATACCGTAAATTTTCTTCATTTTTCCTCCTTTTTTCGTCTAAAAGAACCTAGCAGGCAAATCCCTATCAGCACAGCACCTACCGTGATGCAAGAGTCGGCCACATTAAATACGGGCCATACCCGGAAATCCAAAAAATCCACCACAAACCCTAGCGTCAAGCGGTCGTACAAATTTCCCAGCGCCCCGGTCAAGACCAAAATTCCCCCGCATTCTGCCCAAGGGCCGTATTGGGCAATTTCTTTCCAACTAAAAATAATATACCCAATAATCAGCAACATCACCCCTACTAAGAGTGCATTAGCATTGTGAAACATTCCAAACGCTGCGCCGGTATTTTCCACATAGTTAAGCCAAAAATATTTTCCCCATACAATGGGGCCTTCTTTAGCTAGCGTATGCAACGCCCACACTTTGGTCAAGCGGTCCGCAAACAAAAGCACCGCCGCCAACCCCAACCACTTCCGGTGCGTTAACACCCAAGCACGTGCAACGTTTAAACTAGGCATGTACGGGCTCCGTATTTTCTACGGATAAATTTTCTTCTTCCAACACACGTGCACAGCGTGCACAAATATCGTCATGCGGGGCTAGGGTACCTACTTCGTCTTTCCATTGCCAGCAACGTGCACATTTATGCCCCGTGGCGTGGGTAATTTCCACAAATAACGGATCATTCCCCTCTTTGATTTCCACTTGGGAAACAATCGCAATTTCCGGCCAAATGTCCTTGGTTTCTTCCAAGAAAGCTTTGGTGGAAGCATCGTTTGTGCTAAAAATCACTTTAGCTTCCAGGGAAGAGCCGATAATTTTTTTCTCACGGGCTTCTTCTAAAAATTTTTGTACGCCCTCACGAATACGGCGGATTTCGTTCCATTTATTTTCCAACCGTACGTCCGGAATGAACGACGAATTACGCGGCATATCGGTTAAGAAAATGCTTTGGGCAAAGTCGCGCCCTAAGGCCGTTTTGCGCAGCGTTTGCCACGCTTCTTCCGCCGTGAAAGAAAGCACCGGCGCCATCAGTTTAAGCAGGGCAACCACAATTTCGGCCAAAACTGTTTGAGCGCTGCGCCGTCCGGCGGCATGGGCCCCCAGCGTATAGAGGCGGTCCTTGGACGCGTCCAACATAAAGCTCGACAAATCCAAAATACAAAAATCTGTCAGCGCGCGCATCGCCCGGCGGAAGTTAAACTCATTATACGCGGCGTGTACCTCTTGAATCAAAGCATCTAACCGGCCCAACATGTACTGGTCCATTTCTGCCAATTCTTTGGCCGGCACTTTGTGCCCAGCCGGGTCATAGTCGGACAGATTTCCCAATGCATAGCGCACCGTATTGCGCAACTTGCGGTACGTATCAATGGGCCCTTGCAAAATTTCGTCCGAAATGCGCACATCTCCTTGATAGTCCGACAAAGACACCCACAACCGCAAAATATCGGCCCCGTATTTGTTGATTACATCTTCCGGGTCCACTGCGTTGCCGGCAGATTTATGCATGGGTTTGCCTTGCCCGTCCAGCACCATACCGTGTGTCAAAATCGTTTTAAAAGGGGCTTTATTTTCCAACGTGTAAGAAGGAATATACGAGCTTTGGAACCACCCGCGGTGTTGGTCGGACCCTTCGGAATAAACATCCGCCGGGAAGTCGAGCCCGCGGTCTTTTAATACGGCCGCCCAGGATACGCCCGAATCCAACCACACGTCTAAAATATCAGTCTCTTTTCTAAACTGCGTGCAGCCGCATTCGCAAGCGTATTCTTCGGGAACAAGTTTTTCCACAGGGTCAATAAACCAAAAGTCAGACCCTTCTTCCAACGCACGTTTTTTAATGAAATTAAATAGCTTGTCGTTAATTTGTGCTTTACCGCACTTTTTGCAATACAAAATCGTCACCGGGCTTCCCCAAAAACGCTGACGGGAAAGACACCAATCCGGCCGCAAGCCGATCATGGAACGCATGCGTTCTCTCCCCCCTTGCGGGAAGAATTCCACCTGGTCCAAATTCTTCATTAATTTTTCGCGCAAACCGTTTTTGTCAATGGACATAAACCATTGTTCCGTCGCACGGAAAATAATGGGGTTATGGCAACGCCAGCAATGCGGATAGCTGTGTGAAATTTCTTGCTCCTTAATGAGCGCGCCCAACTCATCCAATTTTTTAACCATTAACGGGTTGGCTTCAAATACGGTTTTTCCCTCAAATACGCCCGCCTCTTTGGTATAACAGCCCTTTTCATCTACCGGGCAGAACGTTTCCAAGTTCCATTGTTTACCGGCTTGGGCGTCTTCTTCCCCGTGGCCGGGCGCAATGTGCACCACCCCCACCCCGGCATCCATGGTTACAAAATCCGTCCAAATGACCGGATTTTCGCGCTGCGTCAAGGGATGATAGTATTTCAAACCTACTAAATCTTTACCGGCTACTACGCCCGCTTGCGTACAATTGCGGCCCGTGTTTTTAATAAATTCCTGTGCCAGTTTTTCAGCCACAATATAATACTCGCGGGTTTTTTCATCTTGCAAGATGACATAATCTTCCGTATTGGAAACCGCAGCGGCTTGGTTAGCCGGAATGGTCCACGGGGTGGTGGTCCACACCGCCAAGCTGACGGGGTTGCTGTAATCGAGCTTACCAAAAATCTCTTTAGGGGCTTGCACCAATTTAAAGCGCAAGTAAATAGACGGCGACGAAACGTCCTTATATTCGGTTTCCGCATCGGCCAGGGCCGTTTCGCAATGGGGGCACCACGTAATGGTTTTTTGCCCTTTGTACACGTACCCTTTTTCAATTAAATCCAAAAACACGCCGATGGTAATCCCTTCATAGCGTTTATCCATGGTGAGATACGGGTGATCCCAATCGCCTTGCACGCCCAAGCGTTTAAAACCTTGGCGTTGCAAATCAATAAATTTAGCGGCAAACGCACGCGCTTTTTGACGGAAAGCGGGCACATCGGTGATATGTTTTTTCTCTTGTTTGAGTTCTTTTAAAAGAGCTTGTTCAATGGGCAAACCATGGCAATCCCACCCCGGCACATAGGGCGTATAGTGCCCGGTCATTGCACGGGATTTCAAAATAATATCCTTAATCGTTTTATCTAACGCGTGCCCAATGTGAATTTTCCCGTTGGCATAGGGTGGCCCGTCGTGCAATACAAAATGTTTGCCATCCTCATTCTTTTTAAGCATGGCTTCGTAGAGGTTGATGGATTTCCAAAACTCTAAAAGGGTAGGTTCTTTTTGTGCAAGACCCGCACGCATCGGGAATTCCGTTTTAGGCAACAAAACGGTATGTGAATATTTATTTTTTGCCATAGTAAAACATACTCCAGCTGTATCTATAGATTAAGGGTAATTATATTATAGTAAATATAGCGGAAGTTGTGCCTATTTTGTAGGGCTAAACGGGCAAAACAAATCCCCGGCATTAACCGGGGATTTTTTATCATTCCTTCCACTCTGACAAATCAGAACAGAGGAACAAACGTCCCGCCGGGCCCCGGATCATGTGTATGTTCCGGTAGAGATGCTTCCTCCAAGTCTTCATAGCACCAGTTGCCGGTTTCGGAGGCATCATCGCAAGATTGACCGCTGCCTACGGCTTTACACAGGGCTTCATCTCCCGTACACCAGGTAAACGTTGATTCCGGCTGGATTTGAACATGCAAGTAAAAGCCCGGGTCTCCCTTGGGGGTCAGCGTGACTTGTATTTCATCCGAAACTGCCACGTCAACCGTCACCTCAAAGTTACTCAATTGGGGTATATCCAGATTCCCTGCAAATTCCTCATCCTGAGTATGAATCGGATCAACTACTCCAGGTCCAATTTGGGGCCCTGCCGCATACAAAGCCAAGGGCAACAACACTACTGCCAAGGCTGACACAGAAAGTAAAAATAATTTCTTCATAATGCCTCCTATAATTCAATATCCAACTCAGAGAAATTGGTCGTAAATTCCCCGTTCTGCATATAGTGTATTCTTTGCGCATTCGCCAAATTAGCGGCAAACACTTTTGCTTCGGCAGCACGGGCTTTCCACACCGCCTTCTGATATTGGGGCAACGCTACCGCCGCCAAAATACCGATAATTAGTACTACCACCAAGAGCTCAATCAAGGTAAACCCTTTCGCTCCATTATTGCCAATTATACGTTTCATAAGCACTCCTTTCATTTTCATCTACTACCCTATTATAAGTATACAGGAGAAACGTCAAAATTTCAAGACCTAAAAAGGGCTCACTTTAAAAAAGTGAGCCCTTGATTTTTTGCCAAAACAAGCGTTATTTTTTGAGTTGTTCCAAGGTTTTGGTCAAGATTTGTTTGGCATCTCCCACCAAGCCGTATTTACATACGTTAAATATGGGGGCGTTGGCATCTTTGTTAATGCCAATAATCACTTCGCAATGTTCCATCCCCACGGTATGTTGTACCGCGCCGGAAATTCCGCACGCAATATAGAGCTTGCTGGTAACCGTTACGCCGGATTGACCCACTTGGTCCTCTTTGGGTTTAAAACCCATATCAATGGCCGCGCGGCTGGCACCCACGGCTCCGCCCAATGCTTGGGCAAGCCGCTCCAGCAAGTAAAAACCTTCTTTGTCTTTCATTCCGCGTCCGCCGGATACTACCACCGGGGCTTCATCTAATTTTTGCGCCGTAGAAACCGGGTCCATTTGCGTTTCAATCACGCGGACTTTGCCGGCATCAAACGGCACCGGGATGGTTTCTTCTACTACTTGTGCCATACGGCCCGCAGCAATCGGATTTTTCTTAAATACGTTGGGGCGCACGGTAGCCATTTGAGGACGGTAATCCGGGCATTTGATATCCGCCAAGATATTGCCGCCAAAAGCCGGGCGCGTTTGAATAAGGTTCCCCTCTTTAATAGACAACCCGGTACAATCGGCCGTTAATCCCACAAATAATTCCGAAGAAATCCGCGGGGACAAATCGCGCCCAATATACGTGGACGGAAAAAGCACCACGCTAGGGTTGTATTTTTTAATCAGCGTAATCAAAGCATTGGCATACGCTAAGGTATTATAAAAGTGATATTCCGGCGCACTGACGGAATAGATTTTATCGGTACCGTATTGGGAAAGTTCGGCAAAATAATTTTGCACGTGGTTCCCGATAATTACCGCACAAAGTTCCTCGCCCAATTGGTCGGCCAGTTCCCGGCCTTTGGATAACAGCTCAAACCCTACCGGGCGCACTTTTTGGGTGCGGCCGTCGTTGCCTACCTCAATAAATACCCACACGCCTTTGTAGGCAGACAAATCTTTTTTAGCCGCGCCGGCCGCCGGGAGCGAGAGTGCTTTCATCGGGCACACGCTCACGCACGCACCGCACATGCTGCACGCGGCCGAAGCCACCGCTTTGCCGTTTACTAAAGAGAGTGCCCCAAACGGGCAGGTAGATACACATTTGCCGCAACCTACGCAGCTAGCAGAAATCTGGATCATTTTACAAAGCTCTCCTTTTTCAAAATTTCAACCAATTTGTTGGCTAGTTCCCCGGCAGACCCGGCAAACATTTCACCTTTGGGGCGCGCGGGCGGCGGGAAAATACGATCCACCCGGGTGGGCGAACCTTCCAGCCCCAACTTGTGCGGGTCGGCCCCGATGTCTGCCGCGGTCCACGTGTGTACTGTTTTGTCTTGCGCTTTATGAGCCGCCAGGAAAGACGGATATTTCGGCGCGTAATCGGCCGGTGTGGTCATGGTAATCAGCACGGGCATATCGGCCTGCAAAATTTGTTTCCCGCCTTCAATCAACTTTTTAGCCATTACTTGGTTTCCGCTGGCATCCACATGGGTGCAAAATGTAATCTGCGGGATATTTAACTGGTGGGCAATGCCGGGGCCGGTTTGAGCGGTATCGCCGTCAATTGCCATTTGTCCGCATAAAATCAAATCATATTTGCCAATTTTGCGGATAGCCGTAGCCAACGCATAGGAAGTAGCCCACGTATCCGAACCGGCAAAGGCGCGGTCGGAAAGTAAAATCCCTTCGTCTGCCCCCAACGCCAACGCCAAGCGCAGCACCGCCAACGCTTGGTTGGGGCCCATAGAAAGCACAGTTACTTTAGCGCCGGTTTGGGCTTTAATTTCCAGGGCTTTTTCTAAGGCAAAATGGTCATAAGGGTTTAAAATGCTGGGCACCCCCGCACGGATGAGGGTACCGGTCTTGGGGTCCACCTTTACCTGGGAAGAATCGGGTACTTGTTTAATGCATACAATAATGTTCATAAGCTCGTCCTATTTTTTGAAAATTTCCCGTAACTTGGCGGACACAGCATCCATATCTTCAATCAGTCCGCGCATTTTATCTTCAATGCCTGTCAAATTGACCGCTTGCGCCAGCTCGGCCGTGTTGATGTTGGGGCAGGTTCCCAAGATCAGGCGCATGCCTTCGCTAGCCACTTTAAAGGCACTTTGGCGCGCATTTACGCGGGCCATGGTGCAAAGCGAATTTATATCAAACCGGCTGCCCTCGGTCACCACCTTATTAGCACATTGGCGGGTGAATACCGCAGCCACTTCCATTTCGCTGATTAAATCGCCCAACATAAAGGTAACATATTGGTGGCGGGTCAGTTTATTAACGCGGCAATCTTCCAGCACGCGCGCCAGGGCCCGCAGCCCCAGGGCCACGCTGTCGGCCCCTACGCCCGGGTTTTGGGCGTGAATAGTATCGAATTCAGCCGCTTGGTTTATGTAGTATTGCCCGCGCGATTTAAGATGTTCCTGCCAGCGGCCGCGGAAGATTGTCATTTCCAGCACTTCGCTGGTTCCTTCGTAAATGCAGGTAATTTTTACATCGCGTTTGATTTTTTCCACCGGGAATTCTTTGGTGTAGCCAAATCCGCCCATCGCTTGGATCGCGTCTTCGGCCGCCTTATTGCCCGATTCGGTGGCATAAAGCTTGGCAATAGCCCCTTCCGTAGCCAGGCCGTGGTTGTTGACTTCCAGCTGTTTGGCCGTCCAGTCAATATACGCCCGGACCGCTTCAAAACGCACATAATGCGGCGTGATGAGCTTAAGCATAAAGCCCTGTTTTTGGGCCAGTGGGCTGCCGGCCTGGACGCGCTGTTGCGCATATTCCAGGGCGGTTTCCACGGCTTCTTCGCCGCCGCCTAAACCAAAAGCCGCTACCATCAAGCGCGTATATCCAAATACGGCCTGGGCCTGCAAGAACCCTTGTCCTTCCTTAAGCCCGATCAAATTTTCAGCCGGCACGTAAACCTCGTCAAACGCCAGGCCCGCCGTGTTGGATAGGCGGATGCCGTGTTTGTCTTCATGCACATCTTGTGTAAACCCGGGGGTGCCTTTTTCCACAATAAACCAGCTGGGGCCGCCGGGGGCAAGTGCCAGTACCGTGTAAATATCGGCTACGCCGCCGTTGGAAATCCACATTTTGCTGCCGGTAATTTTGTAGCCCACCACTTTGCCGTCTTTAACCACGTGCTCGGCGCGGGTGCGCAAAGAAACCAGGTCGGACCCGGCATCTGCCTCGGTGGCACCGTAGGCAACCAGTTTGTTTTCCTGCGCAATTTTTTTGAACCATTTGGCTTTTTGCTCGGGGGTACCGCCCACGTTAATCGGGTCGCTGCCCAGGAAGGTGGCAAATACGCCGGTGGCAATGCCCAGGTCAATACGGGCCAGCTGTTCGCACACGCGGTAAATTTCGGTCGTTTGGCCGCTCAGCCCGCCGTATTCTTCGGGGATGAGCAAAAGGTGCACGCCCAGCACATCATGGTCGTACATTTCTTTTAAAATTTCTAAAGGGATTTGGTTTTTCGCGTCGTGTTCGCGGATGAAGTTGAACGAGATGCGGTTTTTAGCGTACTGCTTCAAGCTATCGAGCATGAGGTTGCGGGTGGTTAAATCGTTTTTAGCCATAAGTTCAAACGCTCCAAAATAGAATACTTATATTATACAAAATAAAAAGAGGGGCCAGAAAAAGCCCCCCATTTAAAGTAAGTTGTTTAGTCTTTAATGAACCCTATTTGCTCCGGCAAGTCCGTTTCGTCGGCAGAAAGCATTTCATTAAGCGTTTCTACAATTTCATCAATGCGGCGGTCCGTCTTGCCCATATATTGCAGGAGTACTTTTTCCAAAATCGCAATACGGCGGGTAACATCTTGCGGCTTGGCGGCCAGCGCGTAGCGACGCATGGCAATAAACGCGTCAATGATTTGGATGGCGCGCTCGCTATTTAACACGCTGGAAAGCATGGCTACGCCGTGCTCGGTAAAAGCATAAGGTAAGGAGTAGAATGTTTCAGGGTACTGAACCGATCGCAATTTGCGATCAGTTCCTGCTTTTCTTGACGGGAAAGCTGAAACATAAAGTGCGGCGGAAAGCGCTTTATATTACGCTTAACAGCCTCATTTAAGCGATAAGTCGGTACGCCGTAGAGAGCAGCCAAGTCGCGGTCCAACATCACTTTTTGGCCGCGGATGGTTAAAATGCGGGGTTCAATGGAAACAATTTCTTGCGCCATAGCAAGGTGCAAACGCTCCAAAATTAGGATGTTTATGTTATACTATACATAGAGCAATGGCGCACCGCCCGCGCACTAGGCCCAAGTATGCTATAATAAAAATATGACTTGTATATTTTGCGGCATTGCCGACGGCTCTGTAAAAAGCCAACTCATCTACGAAGACGAGCACGTGGTAGCGTTTAAGGATTTAAACCCCCAAGCGCCCACGCACCTGTTAATCATCCCGCGCAAGCACATTGCGCGTCTGTCCGAAGCGGACGAAAAAGACGCCGCCCTCTTGGGGCACATTTTGCTGGTAGCCAAAAAACTGGCCGCGCAATTTGACCTTAAGGATTTCCGCCTGGTAACCAACAACGGCAAAGGCGCGGGGCAAAGCGTGGATCACCTGCACTTTCACATGATGGCCGGGCGCCGTTTCCTGTGGCCAGCCGGGTAAGTTTATAATGTCATTCCAAACTTGATTTGGAATCTCACCGCTTCCAACAACACATGGTGAGATCCTGAATCAAGTTCAGGATGACGTTTTATATCGTATGAATAGTCGTCATGCTGATCGGAATCAGCATTCTCCCTTAGGTTGTTAAAATATGAACGCGTGCGTATACATCCTGACCAATCATACAAATACTGTCTTGTATATTGGGGTAACGAGCAGTATACAAAAACGTATCTATGAGCACAAAAATGGATTGCTACCTGGTTTCTCTAAACGCTATAAACTGTGCAAATTAGTGTATTGCGAGAATTGTTCAAGCATTACAGACGCCATTCGTCGTGAAAAACAATTAAAAGCATGGCGTAGAGCGTGGAAAGAGGACTTAATTAATAGCCTTAATCCGCAATGGAAAGATTTAGCACAAAGGTGAGATTCCAAATCAAGTTTGGAATGACGTCTATTGCATCCTGAACTAGATTGTGGCCAGCCGGGTAGTTTCTGCCTAATTTGGTGCCATACTTTGTTACTCGGATAGTCGGATACCTCCGCCCTCCGGGCGCGTGCCGCCAGTATACCTTCTATCCTCGCGTCGCGTCTTGCACCAAATTCGTTTGAAACTCTACACACAAGCATGAGCGAAGTGTTGTTTTTTTAAGTAAAATAACGTATAATAATAAGGTACTCATTTTAAACTACTGACCCTAGAAGGTGGTGAGAAACACAATGGTTTTTGTAAAAGTTAGAGACGCTGAACACCTCGAAGAAGCGATCAAACGCTTCAAACGGGAATGCGAAAAAAACGGTATCTTGCGCGAAATTAAACGCCGCGAAACCTACACGCCCCCAAGCGTGAAACGCAAACTCAAATCCGAGGAAGCCCAGCGCCGCGCACGCCGCACCAAACGCAGACGCTTTTAATAGTTTCGTTCCTCAGGCAATAGTCCTTGCAACATAGGGCTATTGCCTGATTTGCCTTTTCGTTTTCAAGGAATTTCCCGTGAAAACAGACATTGTAGAACAAATTAAAGACCGCCTGGATATTACCGAGTTTATCCGCCAATACGTACCCGGTTTAAAACGTGCGGGGAAAACTTACAAGGCGTGTTGTCCGTTTCATCAAGAAAAAACCCCCTCTTTCACGTGCAGCAGCGAGAAAGGCCTCTTCTACTGCTTTGGCTGCCAGGAAGGGGGCGATATTATTGCCTTCTTGATGAAAATTGAAAATTTATCCTTTCGTGAGGCAATTGAAAAACTGGCTGACCTGGCCGGCATTGAGTACGAACCCGTGCAACAACTCTCAGCCGAGGAACAACGCCGGGCCAATGCACGCAAAGCACTTGATTTTGCCCGCAAATACTATCACAAACTTTTTTTCTCGCGCGCGGGCGATCACGCGCGGGCGTACGTTAAAAGCCGCCAACTCACCAAAGAAACTTGCGAACATTTTGAATTGGGTTTATCCCCCTCCGTCGGCGTACTGCTGCGCGAAGCCAAACAAGCCGGCTACAGCGAACAGGATTTTAAAGACGCCGGCCTTTGCGTGCAGACCGAGCACGGCTTGCGCGAATATTTTAGAAACCGCCTCATGTTCCCCATCATCAACCAACGCGGCGACACGGTGGGCTTCGGCGGGCGTATTTTAGGGCAAGGGGAGCCCAAGTATTTAAACTCGCCGGAAACGATTTTATTTTCAAAATCCAACGTGCTCTACGGCCTTAATTTTGCGGGGCCCGCTATCCGCAAGGCGGACCGGGCCGTACTGCTGGAAGGATATATGGACGTCATTGGTTGCCACCAGGCGGGCATTACCTACACCGTAGCACCGTTGGGCACCAGTTTAACCGGCCACCACGCCAAATTATTAAAGCGCTACACGCAAAATATCATTGTACTTTTTGACCCTGATGAAGCCGGCCTCAAAGCTGCGTTACGCGGGGCACTGCTGCTTTTGGAAGAAGGGCTTTTTGTAAAAGTGGCTTGCCTGCCCGACGGCTT
Source organism: Elusimicrobiaceae bacterium (assembly GCA_045593185.1). GTDB lineage: Bacteria > Elusimicrobiota > Elusimicrobia > Elusimicrobiales > Elusimicrobiaceae > Avelusimicrobium. Next base: position 36,723 of record JAZNWD010000041.1, read on the forward strand.
GGACCCTGACGAATACATCGCCAAATACGGCAAAGAAAGTTTTGAGAAAATCCTGGATAACGCCCAGGATCTTATTGCTTTTGCGCTGCAGCGGCAACTTGCGTTGCACCCTTCGCTTACGCCGCAAGCCAAAACCCAAATCGTAACCGAGCTTGCGCAAATCATTCTCATCCAGCCCGATCCGATCGTCAGGCGCGAGTGGGTCAAATACGTGTCCGAATCCCTGGCGCTGGAGGAGCAACTGATATTGCAGCGTTTGGAACAAATCAAACGGGCCCAAAATTTTTCCGGCCGCACACACGCAACGGTGCAGCCGCAAGCCGCCCCCGTACAAAATACTTCTTCGGCGGAAGAAGAACTGCTCTCGTGGGTTTTAAAAAGTCCGCAGCACGCCGTATTATGCAGCGAACTGACCGAAAAAAATTTTTCCTCTGCGGCCCTGTGGCAAATTCTTCAAACCCTGGTTAAAACCCATTTGGCTCATCCACAAGCAACTGATTTGACCGATTTAACCGCCCAGGCACTCCCCGGGCAGAAAAACGAAATTATCAAGTTGGCTTTGCTGCCAACCCCCAAAGATTTTGATCCCGCGCGCGACATTGCCGCCTGCGCGGCCAAGCTGGAACAAGCCGGCATCCAAAAAGAGTTACAAGCCGTTACACGGCAAATGAAAACATATGGCACGGGGCAAGTGCCGCCGGAAGTTTTTCAGACTTATATGCAACTGCAGCGAAAATTAAAAAAATACCGGAGTTAAAAAATTATGGCATCTGGAAACAAAGCGTTAAAAGATCTCGTAGAAGAGGGCAAAGAAAGCGGGTTTTTATCCCTGGAGGATTTGAACCGCTCTTTGGCCGCGGCCGACATGAGCGCCGAAGATGTAGACGGCGTCATGGGCACGTTAGATGACCTGGGCATTCAAGTCGTAGATCAGAAAAAATTTAAAGAGACCGAAAAGGAAACCTTAAGCGAAGACTGGAACAGTCTCTCTGCCGCCGGGATTGACGTTTCCAACTCAATTCGGATGTACTTATCCGAAATGGGGCGGGTGCCGCTCTTGTCGCGCGACGAAGAAATTACCTTGGCGCGCAACATTCGCGAACGCGAAAAAGAACTGCGCAAATTAGTGCTCGAATCCCCCATTACCATGCGTGAAATTTGCAACTGGGAAGAGCTGGTAGATCAAGAAGAAATGACCACCAAAGAGCTCATGCCCCGCGGTAAACGCACCACGCGCGAGCTCAACAACATGCGCCGTAAACTCAAAGAAGCTGCCCAATTTATCGGCAAGCGCGAGCAAGAAATCACAAAGCTGATGAAAGAGCTGCGCACGGAAAAACTTTCCGAAAAACGCCGCAACCGCTGCATTGATATGCTGGAAGCCAAACAAAAAGAAGTCGTGGCGCGCATCAACAAACTTAATTTAAACCAAAACAAAATCAAACGTTTGACCAACAAAATTAAAAATTTGGCCGACCGCCTGCGCGAAGCATCCAACGACATGCAACGCTTCGACGATTATTTTGGCCCGTATAACCAAGTAAAAAAACTGGTGCACGACTATAAAGCCAAAAAAATTACCGACAAAGCTTTCAAAAAAGCCACCAAATTCTCTTTGGCCGAACTTGAGCGCGCTCTAAACAACATTGACCATATCCGCCGCCGCCACGCGCAAATGGTAGAAATGCTTCCCATGAGTGAAAAAGAATTTTTGGCCTTCAATAACCGCATTGTGTTCTTTGAAGATATGATTTTGCAAGACAAGCTAAAACTCATCAAAGCCAACTTGCGTTTGGTTGTATCCATTGCCAAAAAACACGTCAACTCCAACCTGGAACTTTCCGACCTGATTCAAGAAGGCGGCTTGGGGCTGATGAAAGCGGTAGAAAAGTTTGAATACAAACGCGGGTTTAAATTTTCCACCTATGCCACGTGGTGGATCCGCCAAAGCATCAACCGCGCCATTGCCGATCAGGCCAATACCATCCGCATCCCGGTACACATGAAAGAATTGGTTTCCAAACTAACCAAAGTTACCAACAAATTCCGCCAGGAACACGGCTGCGAACCCACGCTAGAGGATTATGCTAAAACGTTGCACCTGTCTATGGAAAAAGTAAAAAGCGTGCTTAAAATTATGCAAGATCCTATTTCGCTTTCCACCCCCATTGGCGAGGATGAGGATTCCAACCTGGAAGACTTTATTGAAGATAAAAGCGGGCCCAACCCCACGTTGGCCGCGGCCGATTTTTTGCGCAAGCAGGAAGTGGCCGACGTACTAGCCACCCTTTCCGAACGGGAAGCCAAAATTATCAGCTTGCGCTTTGGGATCGACTCGGGCTACCCGCGCACGCTGGAAGAAGTGGGCAAAATGTTTAACGTCACGCGCGAGCGTGTACGCCAAATAGAGGCCAAGGCCATCCGCAAACTGCGCCACCCTAGCCGCACCAAGATGCTCAAAGATTATCAAGAAAATTAACAAGTATCCCCCGGGCATAAGCCCGGGGGAGCGTTAAAATGTTACCACTGCAAAAACAGTGGCAGCGTTTTAAATCCCAGCAAGATTAGTCATTTCATCCTCCACTGGGCCGAGAAATAATCTTTGCCAATATCGTCCCGACTACTTCACGTAGCAATACTCTGATCCGCACAAACTCGTACACACAGTCTTGTTTCCTTCCGGAGACGCACACCTGATTCTTCCTGTTTCAGGATTTAAGTAAAAAGAATAAATAGCCGTACCCGTTGGATTACTTTTCGTCCGATCAGCATAAATTGTATTGGAGTCAATATAAATTTCAAAATCGGGGATCGCTATACAATGGCTCATATCATGGAAATTACAATCATCTATCATATTTCCTACGGGAATGGTCATTTGATTAAAAAAATCATAATTGGTATTTTCTATCCCAGACAAATCACATTTTTCACTCTCTGCGCCGTTGTCCAAAACGCACAGTTGATAATTTTTATAAATTGTATCCAAGGCTGTAAGAGCTGAAGCCGCACGGCTCTTTTCCACTGCTTTCTGATATTGCGGCAACGCCACGGCTGCCAAAATACCAATAATGAGTACTACTACCAATAGTTCTATCAATGTGAATCCTTTGTTCATAAGTTCCTCCTCTACGTCTTTAATAGTATAATAAGAATTCGCCCAAAAAACAAGTCCTTCAAAAGACCCATGCCATTCAGCTCTTTTCGCAAAGCAACTTCTTATAGTAAAATACTTATATGTCCGCACCGGTTAAAATCCAATATTTAAAAGGTATCGGCCCGGCCAAGGCCAAACTGTTTGAACGGTTGGAAATCCAAACCGTGCAAGACCTGCTGCACTACTATCCGCGCACATATCAGGACCGGCGCCTCAATACCCCCCCTAACGAATATAACAGCGAGGCATTGATCGTTTTCAAAGGCCGCGTACTGCGCACGCAGCAAATCCCGGCGCGCAGCGTACTTATTTTTAAAGCCATCTTGGAAGACGAAAAGGGCCAGCAAATTGAATGCACGTGGTTCAAAAAGCGGATGTACCGCGGGTTCCGGTTTGATCCGTTCGGCCCGCTTAAAAAAGATTTTCAGCTCAATACAGAGGTGTGGGTCATTGGCCGCAAGAACGACCGCGGGGCTATGTTTGCCCGGCAAATCACGGTGGAAGAATATTACGTAGCGGCCGACGTGTTGACCGCTCTGCACGCAGGGCGTTTGACCCCCATTTACGGGCTGACCGAGGGGCTGACCAACAAACAATTTCGTCAATTTATGTATGAAGCGTTGCAGACGGGCACGCTGACCAACACCCCCGAAATTCTGCCGCCAAACCTGCTTAACAAACGCCAGCTTTTAGGGGCACCGCAAGCACTTAAAGCAATCCATTTCCCCAATTCACAGGCCGAGCTGGAAGCCGCCCGCACCCGCCTGGCGTACGAAGAATTTCTGCTCTTATCCACAGCTTGGGGCATCAAGCGCACCCAAACCAAAGTACTGGCCAAAGATTACACGTACCAAATCAAAAAGACCTTACTTACTCCCTTTAAAAAACAGCTGGGCTTTGAGTTCACAAGCAGCCAAAAGAAAGTCATCAACGAAATTTTTAACGATTTATTATCTCCGCGCCCCATGAACCGCCTGTTACAAGGGGACGTGGGCTCGGGCAAGACGGTGGTTGCGTTGTGCGCCATGCTGCTGGCGGTGGAAAACGGCTACCAGGCAGCCCTGATGGCCCCCACGGAAATCCTGGCCGAGCAGCACTTTCTTACCTTCAAGCGCATTTTAAAAGGTCTTCCGGTCAATGTAGCGTTGTTGACTTCCAGCACCAAGACCGCCCAAAAAAAGAAAATTTTAAACGGGCTGGCAGACGGCTCCATTCACATCCTGGTTGGCACGCACGCGGTGATTCAAGACAACGTACAATTTCACAACCTGCGCTTGGCCGTTATTGACGAGCAGCACCGCTTTGGCGTCAAACAGCGCAGTAAACTTAAAGAGAAAACCGCCAAGCTCGATTTGCTCACCATGACCGCCACCCCCATTCCGCGCACGCTGGCGCTGGCGTTTTATGGGGATTTGGACGTTTCTACCTTAAGCGAGCTCCCCCCCGGCCGCCAACCCATTGCGACCGAGTGCGCCACCAGTAAATTGGCCTACGACCGCGTGCGGGAAGAAGTCAGCAAAGGCCGCCAGGCCTACATTGTGTTCCCGCTGATTGAGGAAAGCGAAAAAATTTCCGCCAAAGCCGTCACCGAAGAATTTGAAAAACTTAAAAAAGTGTTCCCGCAATTTCGCCTAGCCATTTTGCACGGGCAAATGAGTCAGCAAGAAAAAGAGCAAGTCATGGCGGATTTTGCCGCACACAAGACCGATATTTTAGTGGCCACACCCGTCATAGAAGTGGGCATTGATGTCAAAAATGCCACAGTGATGGTCATTGAAAATGCCGAGCGTTTTGGCCTGGCCAGCTTGCACCAGTTGCGCGGGCGCGTGGGCCGCGGCGAGCACGAAAGCTACTGCATGTTAGTACCCCAACACGCGGGCAGTGTGGCCAAAGAGCGGGTGGACATTATTTGTGCCACGCGCGACGGCTTTAAAATCGGCGAGCGCGATATGCAACTGCGCGGCCCCGGCGAGATTTTAGGCACGCGCCAATCGGGCGAATTGGAATTTAAGGCCGGGGATATTTTTAAAGACCGCGCTATTTTGTATTGGGCCATTGAAGACCGCGACCAATTATTAAGCGCGGATCCGGGATTGGTTCGTCCCGAACACGCGCTTTTCAAACGCAAATTACAAGAACTCTACCAAGAGAACTGGCACCTGATTGATTTATCGTAACCCTTGCCGCGCAAGTTACATATTGTTATAATAGTTTTGTAACATTATTTTCGCTGGGGCCTGCTAATTGCGCCCCGCGGTACAACAGGAGAAATTAAGTGAAAAAATATACTGCTGAACTGTTAGGGACGTTTGTCCTCACCCTGTTTGGTTGCGGCGCCGCCGCACTGGCAGGGAATGAGCTAGGCATGCTAGGTGTGGCCTTTGCGTTTGGGTTGTCTATCGTAGCGATGGCCTATGTCATTGGAGATATTTCCGGCTGTCACATCAACCCGGCCGTATCCATGGGTGTATGGATGAACGGCAAAATGTCCGATAAAGACTTTGTAGGTTACGTAATTGCGCAGTGCATTGGCGCCATTTTAGCGGCGCTGACGCTTTCCGCCATTATCGGCTCGAGCGATTTAGTCAGCACCTCGTTCACCGGCTTAGGTGCCAACGGCTATGGCGAATTTTCCTCCATCGGCTTAGAAGTAGGGGCCGCGCTGCTGGTGGAAATGATTTTAACCTGCGTTTTTGTACTGACCGTGTTGGGCGTAACCAGCAACACTAAAAACACGATGATTGCCGGTTTGATCATTGGTTTAACGCTTACGTTTGTGCACATTTTGGGCATTCCGCTCACAGGCACTTCCGTCAACCCGGCGCGCAGCTTAGGGCCGGCGTTGGTGCTGGGCGGCGAAGCGTTGAGTCAATTGTGGGTATTTATTATTGGGCCTTTCTGTGGTGCCGGCTTAGCAGCTATTATCTGGAAAAAACTAGCCGAAAAAGCCAAAGCCAAATAATCCCCCTCATTTAGTACAAAACCCCCGGTTATGCCGGGGGTTTTTATAATCAACGTCAAGCCACTACTTATATAACACGTTGTTCCCTTCGTAAGAAAAAATGTAAAAATCTGCCACCGCCATTTTGTCAGCTCGTTGGGCCGCGGAATGTTCTTCTTCTACTGCCGCCGTAAGAAATCCTGCAGCGTGGGCCGTTTGTAGTGCGTGGGGGGCATCTTCCACCACCAGGGTGCGGGTTTTATTTGTTCCCATACGGCGCAGAGCTTCTTCGTACACGGCTGGGCTGGTTTTGCCAATGCCTACCTCATCGCATGTTACAATCGTTTCAAAATAATCCAACAATCCCAACCGTTTCAAAGCGGACACGGCCATTGCCTTATCCCCTGCAGTGGCCACACTCATTTTAACTCCCTGTGCTTGTAGACGCGCCAAAAGTTGCGGGATTCCCGGCATGGGGGCTATCTCGTAGGCGTAGCGCTGCACAATAGGAACCAAGGTTTGTGCCAAAATTTCCTCGGGTGTTTGCGTTAATTGATAGCGCTCTTTAATCAGACGCGCACCATCCATTAAAGATAAGGGAACTAGCTGTTCATCCAAATCTTCCGCAGGTTCTATTCCCAGTGAACGCACAAAATTAGAACCGGAATGTTCCCATGCCCAAAGAGAATCCAAAAGCGTACCATCCACATCAAAAATCACGCCATTCACTTGGTCCTTCCCCGGGAATTCATGGCAGGCCTGCTTATAAGCTCGGCCCTGGGGCAACAGCTGCCCGCAAACCGTGCGCGAATTTTCACGCGGTGTGCGTGTTTGTTTGGGGGAACAGGCAACTAACTGTACGCACAGGATTCCTCCCAAACAACCCAAGAGTAAAGTTCTGTGTTTCATAATGTATATTGTACAATATAATTATGTCCCAGCAAGAACCCGAAATTATTGAAGCCGAAGTAGTAGAAACTTTTGACACGCAAAACGCAAAGAAAGAGATGCTTCGCGGCCCCGTTTTACGCGCGAACGAGCCCCCCGCTTGGCACACCCCCGGCGATCACGCCCGCCCGTACGGGGACCGGGGCGGCATGCTGGGCGGCTTTTTGGTGCTGGCAATGGGCTTCTTGGTAACGGCGCTGGTGCTGTTGGTTTCCGTGCTTATTATACTTCCGTTTACGTTGCTGCTACGCCTGCTAGGCATACGGAAGAACAAATAATTTGCTATAATAGTGGTATCCGCTAAACCCACACACCGTTTTAGGAGAGGTGGCCGAGTGGTTTAAGGCACAGTCCTGGAAAGACTGCATACGGGAAACCGTATCGAGAGTTCGAATCTCTCCCTCTCCGAAAAATTTTCTTACTAAAAAACCCTACTTCTTTGTTGCTCACTTGCTTGAATACCTCGGCGCTGCCGCGCCGCTGCGCACAGTATACTTCGCAAGTTCGCGCCTAGAATTAGGGCTTTTTATTTTGAAAATTCCCGCCCTTTTATTGGAAACAGTTAGGCGACTTGTGACGAAATCTCTCCCTCTCCGAAAATTTGAAAAGCACCCGCAGCCGGGTGTTTTTATTTGGTAAAATATAAATAGGTTACGCGTGAAGTCACATCACGCAATTTAAAAGACCGAGGAAAATCTATGTTACCCAAAGCGTATGAACCGCAAGAAGTAGAAAAAAAACTCGCGGACAAATGGCAAAACGCCCACTTGTTCGCCGCCAAAGCAGACCCCGCTAAAAAACCTTTTGTTATTGTGATCCCCCCGCCCAATATTACAGGCGCCTTGCACATGGGGCACGCCAGCACCAACACGCTGCAGGACGTGCTCATCCGTGCGCACCGTATGTTTGGCGAAGATGCCTACTGGGTGCCCGGTACGGACCACGGCGGTATTGCCACGCAAAACGTAATTGAGAAAAAACTTGCTAAAGAGCAGCACAAATCCCGCCACGACCTGGGCCGCGAAGAATTTTTAAACGTAGTGTGGAATTGGTACCACGAATGCGGCAACGCTATTTTTACCCAATTTCGCAAAATGGGTTGGGCATTAGATCTTTCCGACATCCGTTTTACCATGGACGACAAACGCGCCCGCGCCGTGTACGAATGTTTCAAACAATGGTGGGATAAAAAATATATTTACCGCGGCAAACGCCTCATCAACTGGTGCGTGCGTTGCTCCACCGCCCTGTCGGACATTGAAGTAGAGCACGAACAACACAGCGGCAAACTTTGGCACCTGCGCTACAAAGGCGAGGACGGATCCGACGGGATTGTCATTGCCACCACCCGCCCCGAAACCATCTATGCCGATGCTGCCATTGCCGTCAACCCCAAGGACAAACGCTTTAGCGCCATGGTCGGCAAAAAAGTAATGATTCCGCTGGCCAACCGCGCGATCCCGATCATTGCCGATGAAGCCGTAGAAATGGAATTTGGTACCGGGGCCCTCAAAATCACTCCCGCGCACGACGCGACGGACTACGAAGTCGGCAAACGCCACAATTTGCCCGTTATGACCGTCATTAACGACAAAGGCAAAATGATCAACTGCCCCGAAAAATACCTGGGCATGGACCGCGACCTTTGCCGCAAAGAAACCGTCAAAGATTTAGACGCCGCCGGCCTGCTGGTCAAAGAAGAAAAATACAACAACGCCGTTTCTACGTGTTACCGTTGCGGCAGTGCCATTGAGCCGTTTATGAGCGAACAATGGTTTGTGAAAATGGACGAAATTGCCGCCCCGGCCATTAAAGCCGCCGAAACGGGCGAGCTTGCCTTCCACCCGGCCAACTGGAAAAATCCGTTTTTAAACTGGCTTAAAAACATCCAAGATTGGTGCATTTCGCGTCAAATTTGGTGGGGCCACCGCATCCCGGTTTGGTATTGCCGCCAGTGCAGCCAAAAAGGGCTCACCTTTGCCACCGATCAACAAGGCAAAGAGCAGCTTACCAAAGTGTCTTTTGAAGACGGCGCGCAACCCATTGTCAGCTTTGACAAACCGCACGAGTGCCCCCATTGCCACGGGCACGACTTGGTGCAAGACCCCGACGTGTTAGACACGTGGTTCTCTTCCGCCTTGTGGCCGATGTCCGTCTTTGGCTGGCCGGAAAAAACGCCCGAAATGGCCCACTTCTATCCCACCAGTGTGATGGTAACCGGATATGAAATTTTGTATCTGTGGGTAGCCCGCATGGTGATGACCGGGCTGAACTTTACCGGCAAACTTCCCTTCAAAGATGTCTATTTAAACGGCATTATTCGCGATAAATCCGGCCAGAAAATGAGCAAATCCAAAGGCAACGTCATTGACCCCTTGGATATGACCGCCAAATACGGCACGGACGCGGTACGTTTTTCGCTCTTAATGCAAGCCGTTCCCAGCAAGGATATCCCGTATTCGGAAGATAGCATCACGGGCGCGCGCAACTTTTGCAACAAGCTCTACAACGCTTCGCGCTTTATCTTAATGAATATGGAGGGGATTAACGGCCCGCTTGCGCTGCCCACAGAGGTCAAAGAATTGGCCGATGTGTGGATTTTGGACCGCTTTACCGCGGCCATTAAAACCGCGCGCGAAGGCATCGAAAAATACAACTTGGCCCTATCGGCCAATACGCTCTACCACTTCTTGTGGGACGATTTTTGCGATTGGTACATCGAGCTTGCCAAGCAGCGTTTCCAAACGGCCGAAAAAGAACACGTCATGGCGCTTTGCGTGCACATTCTCTACAACACGCTCAAAGCCCTGCACCCGTTCATCCCGTTTGTTACCGAAGAAATCGCCTCCAGCTTACGCCCGTACGTTGGGGCCAAAGAGGAGTTTTTACTCAACGACTCTTACCCCGAAGTAAACCCCGCCTGGACGAACCCAACCGCACAACGCAACATGCAGGTGGTCCAAGGGGTTACCAAAGAAATCCGCACCATCCGCAGCCAATTCAACGTGCCGCCCGCACTGAAAATTTCGGCTGTTATTTCCGCCAAAACGCAAGAAGATTTGGAAATTGTCCGCGCGTATGAAGGGTACATCAAACTGATGGCCAAGGTGGAAAATTTGACCTTGGGCGTCAATCAAGCCAAGCCCAAGCAAACCGCCACGGCCACGTTTGAAAACCTGACGATTTACGTGCCTTTAACGGGGCTGATTGACTTTGACAAAGAACGCAAACGCTTGGAAAAAGATCTCTCTTTGGCCAAGGCCAATATTGCCTCGCGTTTGGCACGGCTCAGCCAGGACAACTTCCTCAAGCACGCGCCGCAGGAACAAATTGAAAAAACCAAAGCCGAGCTGGCCGCGGCCGAGCTGTCTTTGGCACAAGTAACCGCTTCACTGGAGGACTTAGCTTAATGAAAAAATTATTTTTCTGCCTCTTAGCAGGCACATTGGCATTGACTGCGCAGGCCCAATCGGATTGGAAGTCCGACACGCATTACAAAAAGGCCGACGCTAAAGAACAACTCATCAAACGTTTTACCGACTACGTAACGTTTGACACGCAATCCAACGATAAAGCCGGCAAAACCCCCAGCACGCCGGGCCAAATGGTTTTTGCCAAGGCACTCGTCAAAGAGCTCAAAAAATACGGGGCGCAAAACGTCAAGTTGGACAAGCACGGCTTTGTTACGGCCTCTATCCCGGCCACGTCTAAAAAACCGGCCCCCACGTTGGCCTTTATCGCCCATATGGATACCGCTATGGAGGTCTCCGGCAAAAATGTCAAACCGCAAGTGCACAAAAATTACAAAGGCGGCAGCATTGTGATCAATGCCGATAAAAAAATTGCCATTAACCCGCAAAACTCGCCCCAGCTGGCCAAAGCCACCGGGCACGATATTATTACTGCCTCGGGCGGCACGCTCTTGGGGGCGGACGATAAAACCGGCGTTGCTATCATTATGACCTTGGTGCAATACCTCTACGATCATCCCGAATTTGAACACGGCCCCATAAAAATTGCCTTCACACCGGACGAAGAAATCGGCACCGGCATTGAACTTTTCGATGTCCCCGGTTTCAAGGCCGACTATGCCTACACGCTAGACGGCAGTGCCCTGGGCGAACTGACTACCGAAACCTTCAACGCCAAGGCCTTCACCGCCACGTTTACGGGCAACCGCCAAATACATCCGGGCAGCGCAATGAACTCCCCCTTTGAAGATAACATTTTAATGGCGTCGGACTTTCACACCCTGCTCCCCCGCCAATCCCGCCCGGAAACTACTTCCGGCCGCCGCGGATATATCTTCTTAGATACCATGACTACGGACGGCGATACCACCACCGTTTCCGGTATTATCCGCGCGTACACGGATGCGGAAATGGGCTCTTTAGTCAGCCAAATAGAGCAGGCCTTGCGCACCGTCAAAAATATGCACTACAAAGGCACAGCCACTTTAAACGTAACCGACCAGTACCGCAACTTCAAAGATACCATTCCGCCGCAGATGATTACCCTGGCTACTCAAGCCATGCGCCAGGAAGACATCACCCCCGTCATCACTGCTGCGCGCGGCGGCACGGACGGCAGCACGCTTAGCTTTATGGGGTTACCTACGCCCGATTTATTTTCCGGTCAGTTTAACCTGCATTCCGAGCGCGAATATGCTGATGTGGACGTTATGGAAGCCAGCTTACGCACGGCTTTGCGCCTGGTTAGCTTGTGGAGTGTGCAAAGCAAATAACTGGCACAACCCCATGCGCTGTTTTACGCAACACACCCCCGCTTTTAAAGCGGGGGTGTAGTTTTGATCGTTTATTATCCGTGGAATATAAACTAATGGTTAACAAGCGTACTTTTCGTATCCCAGTTCTTCTAATCCAAAGTTATCAATGTTTACAGAGCACCAGAAATAGTTGCGGCTCCAACCTGTTGATGGACTATAGTAAGAAGTAAACCCATAATCCGGGGCACCTCCCATTCCGCTACGTTTTCTCATTTCTACGGTAGCTATTCCTCCATTACTATTTATCATTGCATGGACACAAACGCCACTAGCCGTACAATAAGACTCCGTTTCGCCAACTGTTATCGTAGGGGTTTGACCAGTGAAATCAATATCCAGCTGATCTGTAACATACTCCTCTCCCTCCGCAGGAAGACCGTGCTGCAAAATATATAGCTCCAGCCCTTTCTCTAAGGAAGCCCGCATCAAGTGCATCTCCGCCAAGCGGGATTTTTCCACTGCTTTTTGGTATTGCGGCAACGCCACGGCGGCTAAAATACCAATGATGAGTACTACTACCAATAGTTCTATCAATGTGAATCCTTTATTCATAAGTTCCTCCTAATTATGTCACTTAATAGTATAATGGACATTTGCCAAAAAAACAAGGCCTATTTTTGACCCATTTTCAAAACCACCGTCGTATAACATAAAGTGTCATTCCAAACTTGATTTGGAATCTTCCACGTATGCTGTTTACAAACTGCAACAACCAACGTGGAAAACCCTGAATCAAGTTCAGGATGACTTTCTTTATAATGAAACGGCTTTGTACTGCATTTTTCATACATCCTCCTTATGTTTTAATGTTCAACATAAAATTAGTGTAACAAAAAAAAACGAAACAACCCCCCAGTCAAAAAACGGCCTTTGCAATTAGGCAAAACAACCGTTGTCATCTCCGATGGATTTTATTAGTGTCATCCCGTACTTGATACGGGATCTTCCACGCACG